>CAZYBH010000001.1:0-17823 GCA_964645315.1 uncultured Candidatus Saccharibacteria bacterium
CGGCGCAGACGGCAAACACAAAGCCACCGGACCTAAGTCCGGTGGTCGGTTACTCTCCTCTAAGAAAACCGTTTTATTTGATTTACTGATTCTTAACTGTTATAAGTATAGCATACTGAAGTACAACTGTCAAGTAGTTATTTTATATTAAAATCAAAAAAGCCATATTTATAGCCATATAATCGCTTTGGATGGCAGAGCACGGCTCTAATTATAGATATTTTGAGTGTCAAAAAACTGTACTTTTTGGGGCGATTCTATTAATCTCAAGGCATATAAATAATCAAACAAATATGCCAAAAGCTGTAGAGAGATCAATAGAGAGACTAAACCATTTTCGTTGTATCGATTGCAATAAATGGTGGTCCATAGGCGATGCGCCAATAGAAAAGGTAGAGTGGTATTGCCCTTGGTGTGGCAAGAAGGGTAAGTACGAAGCCAAGTAATATTCTCAAGCTTTTATTTTTCGTAAGTTCAGATATTTTGCAAGTTAACCTTGCATAATCTTTTGCAATTCATCCTTATGATTGTTTACCACTTCCATAACTGCGCTTTGTTGATCTTTGCCTGACTTGACCTTGGCTTGCACTTCCTCTGCTATCTTTTGGAAAAAGTCAGGATTCTTTTCGAGTAAAGCGAAGATCTTTTCTTGCTCACTTGCTGGCACATCTTTCATTTTGGATTTTAATAATTGTTTCAAAAAGAAATTTCCTATAGACATAGTAGGGGAATGTTAACATATTCATTTACTTTTTGTCATTTGAATTTTGATTAATATTGCAAAGAATTCACATAGCACGCCTATTCCGAGAGGCTCCGCAGAAATTTTTAGCAAAAAATTTCGAGGATTAAGCAAAAATGTTGCAACATTTTTGCGGCCTCGAAGAATAGGTGTGCGAAGTGAATGCTTTGTGTCTGTCAAAAAAGTACATGTGTGTAGTATCAACCAAGTATTTGCAACCTCGAAGAATAGGTGTGCGAAGTGAATGCTTTGTGTCTGTCAAAAAAGTATATGTCTCGAGTATCAACCTGTTTTTAATAGTTGTGTTATAATTAAACCATGGTTTCAAAAATCTCATCATATTTCTTTTTTATATTATTACTATTATCAGCTATAGCGGCATTGATAATATTTCTACCATTTCTCACACCAGTCATTCTAGGTGTAGCAGGTTCTGTCGTCGCATATCCTATTTATACAAGACTAAATAGACTGCTTGGCAGTGATATAGGCTGGAAAGCAAATCTATCCGCAGTCATAACCGTTATCTTGGTCTTAGTAATTATTATTGTACCCATATTCTTCTTGGTCAGTAGGATATATGTAGAAGTCCAGTCCCTGTATGCTACATTGACCGATGAGACAGGCAGATCCATAGTTATCGAAAATCTCAACAATATATCTCAAAATATCTCTGATAGCTTATTCAATATTTTCCCAGCGTATTCATTTGATTCTCTCAATGTTACAGAATATTTGAAATCCGTTTTGGTTTGGGTATTTGGCAATCTGGACAAGATCTTCACTGGTCTTGCTACCGTAGGCATATATCTCTTCGTTTTCATTCTTTCAATGTTCTATTTCATAAGAGATGGGGCTTATATCAAGAGGAAGTTTGTCTCATGGAGTCCATTACTCGATCAACACGATGAATACATCACATCGACACTCAAGAAAGCTGTGCTATCAGTCTTCGGTGGTACTATAGTCGTTTCAGTTTTGCAGGGTATACTTACTGGATTGGGCTTTGCAATATTCGGTGTGCCAGCTCCAGCTGTGTGGGGAGCGACTGCTGCAATAGCGGCTTTTATACCAGGACTTGGCACAAGCTTGGTACTTATTCCTGGCATTTTGTATCTCGCTATTACAGGCAATATTCCTTATGCGATTGGACTTGCGATCTGGGGTATGGTAGCAGTCGGCCTTATAGACAATATCTTGGGTCCACACTTGGTCAATAAAGGCGTCCATGTTCATCCTTTCCTTATTCTTATATCAGTTTTGGGTGGTTTATCGACATTTGGTCCGATTGGATTTATACTCGGTCCATTGATAATGGCTCTACTATTTGCTCTTCTCGAAGTTTATAGGACTTCATTTACCGGGCTTACCGAAAATCAAAACTAGGCAGGACGCGATTTTTGTGTTACTGTCTTTTATATGGCATTTATTGACGAAATAGAATTTCATGCAAAAGCAGGTAATGGTGGTAATGGAGTGGTGCGCTGGATGCATGAAAAAGGCAAAGAATTCTCAGGGGCTGGGGGTGGTAATGGCGGACCCGGTGGTGATGTCTATGTCCGCGCTGTCCGTGATACAAATATTTTGGCAAGACATAAGACGGTGAAATTGTTTGTGGCCGGCAATGGCGATGACGGAGCAAATTTTAGTCGTCAGGGTGGTGCGGGTAAGGATTTTATAATTGAATTGCCGATTGGTTCTATCATTACAAATACAAAAACTGGCAGAGTAGTCGAATTAAATGAAGAAGGTGAATTAAAAAAGATTTTGCATGGAGGTAGAGGAGGTCTCGGAAATGAATATTTCAAAGCTTCGACAAATATCCGTCCAGAGCAATCTACTCCTGGTGTGGAGGGGGAAGAAGCTGATTTCAAAGTTGAGTTGAACTTGATCGCCGATGCTGGTTTGATCGGTCTTCCTAATGCTGGTAAATCTAGCTTGCTAAATGCCCTTACAAAGTCAAAAGCAAAAGTTGGCAATTATCAATTTACGACCTTGGATCCAAACTTGGGAGCTTTGCCTGGAGGATATATCTTGGCAGATTTGCCTGGTCTGATCGAAGGGGCGGCCGAAGGTAAGGGTCTCGGCCATAAGTTTTTGAAGCATGTCAAAAGGACTCGGGTTATGTTCCACCTTATTTCTCTCGAAAATGAAGATGTGGTTAAGGTTTATAGGGGAATAAGAAAAGAATTGGAAGACTACGGTAATGGCTTGGAATCAAAAAAAGAGGTGATTATCCTTACCAAGACCGATCTGGTATCAAAAGAAAGGATCGATGAAGCAAAGAAATCCTTGGAAAAACTCAATCCAGATATAATGGAGGTGAGTATTATCGACGATGAGGCGATAAAAAAACTGATGGATAATATGACCAAAATACTCTCAAATATTGGTCGTGTTGAGTAAACTATTATCTATACTTATATAGACTAACCTATAACTTCAATAAGAAGTTTTTTGATAACTTCAGGATTCGCTGAGCCTTTTGTAGCTTTCATTGCTTGGCCGATGAGGAATTGTAGGGAAGCGACTTTGCCAGCTTTGTATTCGGCTACTACCTTGTCATTGTTCTTTATTATGTCTGTGATGATAGGTTTGATCGATTCTGTATCGCTCTTTTGGATTAGATTGTGCTTTTCGGCTAAGGCTTTTGCATTGCCTGTAGAGATCTTCTCACTGATCAATATAGTGATGAGGTCTTTCGCTCCTCTTGAAGATAGGTCTCCGTTTGCAATTAAGTCTATTAACTCTCCAAATAACTTGGCTCCAACAGGTCCGTATTTTTGTCCTTCTTCGTCCCACCTTAGAACTTCATCGCTGTTTTGCTTTTTGAGTAAGCCCAGGTAGTCTGTAAGTAAATAGTTTGTAGCAAGCTTGACCCTCTTATCGTCCGCTTTGAATGTACTAACAATCGCTTCGTAATAGTAGGATAGATCAGGGGATTCGACAAAGACAGCTGTCTCTTTGTCGGTCATCTTATAATCCTTTGCCATCCTAACTCTTTTTGTCCAAGGCAACTCTGGGATGGTCTTTTTTATTTCATTAGGTGCGAAATCTGGTATCTCAGAAATCTTGAGCTTTGGTATATCTGGGTCAGGGAAGTAGCGATAGTCGTGCGAACTTTCCTTACTTCTTTGAGAATAGGTTTCTTGTTTTGCATCGTCCCAACCTCGAGTCTCTTGGACAATTTTCTCTCCATTTTCTAGAGCTTGGCATTGTCTTTCGATTTCAAATGCAATTGCTCTTTCAACAGCGCGAAATGAATTGAGATTTTTGACTTCGGTCTTTGTACCGAACTTCTTGTTTTTTGTATCGGTAGGGGAGGCGACAGAAATATTTGCTTCGACTCTCATCTCACCTTTTTCCATATTTGCATCTCCTGCGCCGAGGTAACGAAGTAGAAGTTGTAACTCCTTGGCAAAGCGGACCGCAGTCTGTGCATCATGGATGACAGGTTTGGTGACTAGCTCCATGAGAGGGACACCGCTTCGATTGAAGTTGACCAATGACTTGTGATGGGTGTCATGAGTGGATTGAGCAGTATCTTCTTCGAGATGGATTCTTTCGATCTCTACTCCAGCGATCGAACCTTGTTCGACTAGAGGATATTTGAATTGAGAGATTTGGTAGCCCTTCGGAATGTCAGGATAAAAATAATTTTTGCGATCCCACTCGGTGAAGTCCGCGATCTTGCCGCCGACCGCTGTGCCGATACGAATGACATTTTTTATTGCTTCAAAATTTAGAACAGGAAGAGTGCCAGGGTGAGCAAGACAAATAGGGCAGATATTTTTGTTTGCTTTTTCTTCGTCAGGATTATTTGAACAAGAACAAAACATTTTTGATTTTGTTTTGAGCTCGGCATGTATCTCAAGACCGATCGTTGCCATGTATTTATTTTCAGTATTCATATATATAGTTGATGTCACGCAATGCATTTGCATAAGTCACACATATGCAAAATGCTTAATATAGATTAGCACAAAGTCCTAATCAGACAAATGCTGTACAAGAAGCTTACGGACCTTATTCTTATCAGGCCTCTTGCCCTTATTGGTTTCGATCTCAATAAGGAGCTTCTCAATGTCAGCTAACTTATAGACTCGGTAATTGTTGATAGGGTGACGACCAGCTAGGAACTTACCACTATTATCCCAGTTGCGGAGGGTCAAGGCCGATACACCGAGAATCTCAGCTGCCTTACGAATTGTAATCAATTTTGTATTTAAAGTGCTCATTTTTGTACATTATTATACCTTGATAAACATTGATAAGTATATAAATATATTGATAAATGGTCAACGTGGCTAAGCCATAAAGTGTGAATATCTTATTATTGTCTATTAAGGTTTATAGATTTGATGTATTTTTATTATGTAGGCCTACTTTTCTATTTGATCTATATACAAATTGTCTAAATATTTTTTCATCGATCATAGAAGCATATATTATATTTGTTATTTATATATGACAAAGTGAGTTGCTGTAGTTATTATTTTGTTATATCGCATTATATGGAGTTGTAATTTATTGAGCATTCAATCTTTGTAATGGAACGCATTCATTCGAGGCTTAATTTGTTCCATTATTTATAGCACAATTTATTAATGTTATATGTAACCTTTCATTTGTGGTTTATGGCTTATTATTGCGACATCTCGGATGCTAGTCTATACATTTATTATTCAATACTGATCGCTTTTAAGTGTCGGCCTATTCAAGAACTTATATTACATATATATAGTACATGCTTCGTACATTATATAGATTGGACTTTTATCTTTTTGCTTATCGACAGTGTTTGTTTTTTCGCATTCTGTTGTTCTAGAGCATTTTACGGGCTTATGGCTCATTTTTTATTTAATCATTATTTATGAATAATTGATCTATGATTTTGCGTTGTTTGAGTAAAATCTTTTCCACAGTTTGATAAATTTTTTTCTAAAAAAATTAAGTTATAATATTTGGGAACTAATATGAAAGATAGCTTTATTTTTGAAGGAAAAAAATACATCTCGGCTAGACGAGCTTCGGAGATTTCGGGCTATGCTTCTGATTACGTAGGTCAGCTATGTAGAGCATGCAAGCTAGACTGCCGAATGGTCGGTCGATCATGGTTTGTTACCGAAGAATCTCTCCACCTTCACAAAGCGGCTATCAGTCGAGAGGAAGGTCAAAGAAGCAGGATCGAAAATTTGCGAGGCAAGTCTGAGGTTAAGGTTGCTCCATCATCAGTTGCCATTGCAAATACATCCTCTGTAAATAAGTCGGCTATTGAAAGCAAAGTTACTTCTCCAATCGAATCTTCAAAGGCATTAGTAGTTGTTCCAAGTGTTATCCCTGTAGAGGTCAAGAAATTTATTCAGGAAGAATTGAAGAAGAATGTCGTAAGTCCATGGACTGTCGAAGAGGTTACATCGAAATCATCTCTTTCATACAGCAATGATGATAGACCACTTCTCCCAACTCTAAATAAAAAAGAAAATAAAGTTTCTTCATCGATTACACCAAAGAAAGTTGAATTGTCGATCAAGTCTCCGATCGTCGTTGCAAAGGAAGAAGTTGCAAGTCCAATTTCCAAAAATGAAATCTCAACCGCTTTGGTTGTAGTAAAGTCTGTTTCCAATGAATCTGCTAGAAATGTTTCTAATACGATTGAGTCAAAGAATGTAGAGGTGGTAAAAGAGTCAAAGAAGTCGTCAGAGCCAAAGAAAATTATTTCTCCTATCAAGATCAATGTTTTGCCTTTGGGTAAGATCAAGGCAAATATCGAGAGAAGAAAGAAAGTTGTGGGTGAGGTCTCAAGCAAGGTTTCAAAGAATGTTATTGCATATCAAAAACTAGCAAGAGATATTATCTTGAAGAGAGTCTTGGTTCCAATGGCAATACTTGCAATCTTCTTCGGTGTAGGTTCAGGTACATATTATTTCGGTTCAAAGGCTGTAGTAAGTGTCACTCCTACATTGGTCCACACAAGTGAAGTTGCAAAGGCAAATATTTCTTCTGTGGCAAGCTCAGTCTTCGAATCATTCAAATCTGGCTACAAGAGCGTAGTTGCTTTCTTCACAAGTCCAGCCCGCTTAGCTATCAATACTGACAAGCCTTTCGGTGATGTTACAGTCAGCGAAGTTACTCCAAATGGCATAGTTCTTACATCTTCTACAGGTTCAAATGATTCTGATGATGCAATGAAGCAGAAGATTCGAGGTTCATTCTCTGATGATGTGATGATCAGTCCAGACAATAGCGGTACCGCCGGTGTTATTACTCCTGTCTTCAAGGATACAAAGGGTAAGGATTTTATTTACGTAATGGTCCCAGTCAAGGATAAGACCGATAATCAAGCTAATCAATAATATGAAAAAAGAAATTTCAAATATCATATTGAATAGCTTCGCTCTTATCATGGTAGGTTTTGTAGCTTTTGCTTTTGTAGAGCCAAGTATAAGTTTTGGTAGTTCAAATACAGTCAGCCAAAATGTCACAACAGAATTGGCAATTGTTACTCCTGCTACAAATATAAGCCTAAGTCCTTCTATCGATGTATCAGTCGGAGGTTCGGCAAGCGGTCAGACTCAGATCGTAGTAGCTACAAATGATCATATTGGTTACTCGATGACTATCCAGGCTAGTTCATCACTAGGTATGATCGCAAATTCAAGTTCAACAAAATACATACCAAGTTATATAAGTTCGACTCCTGGTGTTCCCGATTACAATTTTACAGTTCCGGCAAATACCGCTTATTTCGGATATACAGTCGAGGCTTCTACGACTTCAGATTTGGCAAGCGCCTTCAAGGACAATGCCGGCGTCTGTGGCAATGCTCTTGGCTCTGATACGCAAGATAAGTGTTGGATAGCAGCTTCAAGTACTTCATATACCGTAGTCAATCGTACTTCAGAGACTCTTTTGTCAGGATCGACTACTACCTTGAAGTTTTTGGTAGTAATAAATGCCAATCCAGTCCCAGGAATTATCAATGACACCTATGTAGCAACGACAACATTAACCGCAACAGCAAATTAATATGAATACAATATTTTCAAATTTCAATAATATGATCAATTTCAAAATGAATTCAAAAATTGTTTTGAAGATAGCGATAGTAACAGCTTTTCTACTTATGCTTACAGTTAGAGTAAATGCTATTACCGTAGAAAATCTTCCTGACAATAATGTCTACAATGATTTTGCTGTCGGTCCAGGCAAGATAGAGATGGAATTGGCACCAGGAGAGACCGGTACATTCGATCTTATGATTTCAAATAGACTTGGTACAGAGAAAGCTTTCTCTCTTTCGATCGAAGATTTCAAAGGTAGTGAAGATCCAAATCAAACCGTCATCTTGCTAGGCAATGAAAAAGGTCCTTATTCACTCAAAGATTTCGTCAAAGTAAATGATTCAAAGGTTGTTATCGGTCATGGTTTGAGGGCTCGTGTTCCAGTATCAGTATCGATCCCAAAGAATGCTGAGCCTGGAGGATTATATGGAAGCGTTGTAGTCGGTACTATGAGTAAAGGTGAAGCAGAAGGTTCTACAAGCGGAGTTGTCGCAAACAATCCTATCTTCACAAGAGTCGGAGTTCTAATTTTCATAAAAATAAAGGGTCAAGTCAAAGAAGAAGGCAAATTGGCAGATTTCAAAATTAGTGGAGATAAGAAATTTGTCTCAGGCATAAGTCCTATAAACTTCGCTCTATTATTCAAAAATGAAGGCAATATCCATCTAAATCCAAAGGGCACGATCACAATTACAAATATTTTGGGTTCCACAGTCGGCAAGATCGATGTCGAATCATGGTTTGCAATGCCTAAATCATTGCGATTCAGAGAAGTTTCTTGGTCACCAAAGTTCTTATTGGGCAAATATACAGCTCTTGCAAATATTGAGCGCGGTTATGGTGATGCTCGTGATCAGGTGGCTTTCACATTTTATGCAATATCATGGTGGATTTTGGTAATAGCATTTGTAGTAGTTGTAGCAGTTCTAGTTTTGATCAAGAAAATTTTCAAAAAATAAATGAAAAATAATACTTTCAAAATTCAAATAACAATTAAGCAGATCAAAATTGCTATTTTAATCTTGATAGCTATTTCTATTACATCATTTGCAAAGGCTGAGAGAATGTCTAGCTCAAATTACAAAGTAGAGACAGACAGCATCAATTTTGGTGGAGGAAGATCTTTGTCAGGATCTTATACGATCGAAGATACAGCGGGTGAAGTAGGTACAGGATATTCTACAAGCACAAATTTCAAGATGCATGCCGGTTATCAACAAAACAGCGTAGTAAATCTTGTCGTTGTACCTCCATCAAATGTCACAATGTCTCCAAGCATTCCAGGTCTTACTGGCGGTACTGCAAATGGTCAGACAACTATGACAGTCACAACCGATGATCCGGCAGGATATTCTACTACTATATCAGCCGAAGGTGAGCCTGCTCTCCAAAATAGCTATGCAAGTTTCGCAGATTATAGTCCAGCTGGTGCTGTTCCAGATTATACATATACAAATGCATCAACAAATTCAAGTTTCGCATTTACAGTCGAGGGTGGTGATATTGCCACAAGGTACAAGAATTCAGGTGTTGTCTGTGGTGCAGGTAGTAGTGATGATGCAGATGCTTGCTGGGATGGTTTGGCAACAACCACAAAGACAATTGCTTTGAGAAATTCAAACAATAATCCTGGTGGCTCAGTCACTACATTGAAATTCCGAGCAAGTTCGGGTAGTAGTCATGTACAGCCAGATGGTATTTATACAGCTACGACAACCATAACCGTTATTTCACTATAATATGAATAAAGTTTTTATTAAATTGAATACAAAAATAATAAAACTTTTGGCAGTTATAGCTTTTGTAATTATTCTTCCTTCGATTGTATTTGGTGCTGAGTCTACCTTTACTACAAGTCTTACAACTACAGGTTTCGTCGCAACACCGGTTCCAACACCAACACCTACTCCTACACCTACAACTCCAGCTAGTGGCGGTGGTGGTTCAGGAGGTGGAGGAGGTTCTCAGATAATTATTACTGATTTGTTTGTTATTGCAGGAACAGATAAGGCAATGGTTAACTTTAAGACCAACGTTCCTACTGCCACAAAATTGGAATGGGGGTTGGGAGAAGATTTCGAATTAGGCACATTGGTCAACGGTTCTTACACTACAGATCATAGTTTTACTATTTCTGGACTAAACCCAGGTACAAAATACAAAATCAAAATTTCTGCAAGCATTGCATCAGGTGCACAAGCTGATAAAAAATCTCAATTTACAACACTTATCCAATCAGAGAACTTCGGTCCTTTGCCAAACCCAACTGATTTCAAAGCTGAGGCAAGAGAAAAAGATATACTATTGTCATGGATAAATCCTACAGATCCAAGATTCAATGATGTAAGAATAGTTCGAACAGAGGGCTTCTATCCTATAGATCAATTCGATGGTGATCCAATATATGAAGGTGATGAGCAATCATTCGTCGATACAAGTGCAAAGCCTGGTGTTACTTACTACTATGCAATTTTCGCAAGAGATAGAGAGGGAAATTATTCTTCTGGTGCATTGGCTCAAGCAAGGATCGCTCTTCCTGGAGAATTGGCTACAACAACAATAGCAGATCCGTTTGCAAATATTCCCGAGGCAAGCAATGTTGATCCAAGATTCAAGTCATTGAGATTGGCAGATTTCGAATTCTTGCAAGATGGCAAATTGTTGGCTTCAGTACAAAATAATACTGTTGCTATTCATGGAGACAAAAATCTTACGATTCGTTTGAAGTCAGACAAAGTCCCTCCAATTTTGAAGACAATTGCTTTCACATTGAAAGATCCAGATGATAAAAACAAAGTCTTTCCATTCCTTTTGAGGATAAACAAAGACAAGACATATTATGAAGCTACGATTGGTGCTTTGGGTAAGTCAGGTAGATATGGTATGTCAGTAGCGATTCTAGATTATGAAAATAATGGTCTTGTCAGATTGAATGGTACCTTGGCCGCTCTATCATTCATGCCATTCCTAGATCTCAATAATGCTTTTGATTTCTTTGGTTTACTCATTCTATTCTTGCTTATCCTTCTCATTATCCTTGCAATACTTGCTATCCGCCGATGGATGAATAGAAATGATGATGAAGAGTATCGATCAGACAAACAAGGCTTCTGGAAACTTGGTAAGAAGCAGGTCGTTGCAAGTCTTGCTATAGCTATATCATTGTTTGGCTTCAGTCATGCTCAAGCCGCTTTCAATAATCAGATAAACTATCAAGGTAAACTTTCAAACTCTTTGAATGCAATAGTTTCAGATGGAAATTACAATTTGAGATTCAAGCTCTATACAACACAAAGTGGTGGCGCTCCTATCTGGACAGAAACTTTGTGTAATACATCTGATTGTGCAGGAACTGGCGTTGGTTCAGACAATCGTATTGCAATAACAAATGGTTTGTTTAGCGTCATGCTCGGTAGTACATCTCCGTTGACCGGTGTTGATTTCAATCAGACATTGTACTTAGGAGTTGAGATTGGTGGTTCAGGCGCTACGGCTTCATGGGATGGGGAAATGTCTCCAAGGAAAGTCTTGGGTGCTGTGCCTGCTGCATTTATCGCTGAGAATGCAAACGCTCTTTCTGGTCTAAATTCTTCTCAATTCCTAAGATCTGATGCTACAAATTCTACTTCTACAGCGTCTACATTCTTGAGTGTTGTCCAAAACGGAGCAGGTAAAGTCGCAGAATTCTTCGGTTCCGCTTCACAATCTGTACTTGCTCTACTTTCAAATGGAAATGTCGGTATCGGTACAACTACTCCTTATGCAAAACTATCAGTAGCAGGTGAAGTTGTCTCGGAGAAAGTTACAGCTACATCTACATCAGCTACATCGACCTTGCCAAATCTAAGCATTACAAATTTGAAATTAGGTTCCGATTTCGTCAAAGATATTACAGGTAATGGTTTATCAGTATCAAACGGTTCTCTAAATGTCACCGGTCTTACTGCAACAGGTAATGCAAATATGGTTGCAAGTTATGATGCAAATGGCAATCTAGTAGCTACATCGACACCACAGTTTTCTTCTATAACTGCAACCTCTTCAACTGAAACTTCTACATTTGCAGGTAGTTTATCTGTAGGTGGTTCAAGTGGTCTCAATGCTTTGTCTAATGGTTATGTTGGTATAGGAACGGATAATCCAGGAGCAAAATTGGATGTTCAAGGGAATGCCTATATTCAAACTTCTTTGGGAATTGGGGCCGATGTTCAGCAGGGTCAATTGAGAGTTGCTGGTGCTAGTCAAGGATTGATGTATCTTTCCCAGATGAATGCCGATTCAGATGAAAAGAATTGGTATTTTGATGCGGAAGGTGGCGATTTATATTGGGGAGCAAATAATGATACTTTTTCTGGTGGATCAAACTATGCAAGAATAGCAAGAACAGGTTCCTCAGTTGATTCATTTGAAGTTATGTATGGTTCAAATAATCAAGCATGGTTTACACAAGATGCTGCGGGTATTCAACCATATACAAATGCTCCCTCTGCTCATTGGCATATCCGATCTGGTTCAAGTGTTGCTGGCAATGCTCCTTTGAAAATTGATTCAGGAGCTTTGCTTGCTGCTCCAGAAGTCGGTGCTTTGGAATTCCTTACCGATAAATGGTATGGAACAATTACAACTGGTGCAGCTCGAAAGGAATTTACTTTAAATGATCAAGCTCTAACTTCAGGTAGAATGCCATATATAACTACAAATGGCAGATTAACTGATACTGCAAACTTCGTCTTTACAGGTACAAATCTAGGTATTGGTACAACTACTCCAGGTCAGACATTATCTGTAGGGGGTAATATTCTTGGAAATAAAATTATCGGTTCATACTTCAATGCTACTTCCACAACAGCTTCTGTCTTCCCATACGCTTCTACTACAGCTATCACAGTCTCTGGTACAAATGGTCTACAGCTCGCTTCAGGTCTAAACGGTCCTCTACAAGCGGTCAATGGTTTGGTTTCTTCAACTTCAACTCTATCTATCGTTTATGGTGGCACTGGTACATCCACAATTCCTACCTATGGAAAGATCTTGGTAGGTAATTCTTCAAATGGATATGATTTGGTTGCAACATCATCTCTAAGTATTCAATCAAATCTATCAAATGTTACAGGTACTCTAGGTGTAGCAAATGGTGGTACAGGTGCTACTACATTTGGTCAAGGTTGGATCTATACCGATGGTGGTACAGGCGCTCTCAATTCTTCTACATCTCCTACGGTCAATTACATTACGGCTACAAGTACGACAGCGACTTCGAGTTTTGCTGGAGGGGTAGCTATTACAAAAGGACTAAATATTGGTTCAGGTTACATTTATGGTGCTGGACTACAAGCTTGTGCAAATTCTGCAGATAAACTTACTTACGATGCTACGACAGGAAAGTTTGGTTGCGGAACTGATGCTGGTGCTGGTGGAGGTATCACTTCTTTGGCTGCTCAATATTCTCCTTTGCAAACTGGTGCAGGTCAGACTTTGGCTACATCATCTGACACAAACATTGCTCTTACAATTACATCAAATAGTGATATTCATACTTTCACTCCTTCATGGGTCGGTACTCTTGCTGTAGGTCGAGGTGGTACAGGACTTTCATCAGCTCCTACATACGGTCAAATCCTAGTAGGTAACGCTTCAAGCGGTTATGATTTGCTCTCAACATCTTCTCTAAACATTCAAGCAAATCTAGCAAACATCACAGGTACTCTAGGTGTAGCAAATGGTGGTACAGGTGCTACTACATTTGGTCAAGGTTGGATATACACCGATGGTGGTACTGGTGCTCTCAATTCTTCTACATCTCCTACGGTCAATTACATCACTGCTACAAGTACTACTGCGACTTCTACATTCTTGGGTGGTTTGGTTGCAGGAAGTTCTGGAAGTTTCAGAGTTTTGCAAAATGGAAACATTGGAATTGGTACAACTTCTCCAGCTTCAAAATTGGAATTGGGTACTGGTCAATTCTATATTCCAAATGGTTTGAGAACTGCTCCTGCGATTGCTTTCTCTAACGATACAAATACTGGTATATATTTGGAAGGTGCTGATCAACTCGGTTTTGCTACTGCCGGTAATTTGCAATTTTACGCATCATCAAATGGTATTGCTATGGGAACAGGCAAGGACTTCAATATGTCTGCAACATCATATTTGGTTTGGACTGATACAAATCTTTATCGAGGCGGAGCAAATCAATTGAAGACCGATGATGACTTTGCTTCTGTAAGCACAGGTAGTTCATATTTTATGGGTAGTTTGGGTGTAGGTACTTCTTCTCCTTATGCAAAACTCTCAGTAGCAGGCCAAGTAGTCGGTCAATACTTCACTGCCACTTCTACAACAGCTGCTTCTACATTCCCATATGCCTCAACAACCGCTCTTACAGTCTCTGGTACAGATGGATTACAGCTTGCAACTGGCTTGAACGGCCCCCTCCAAGCAAATAACGGTCTAGTATCAGCTACAACATCTATAGGGGTAATATATGGTGGTACAGGACTTACTTCTGCTCCAAGTTATGGTCAACTTCTACTTGGTAATGCTTCAAATGGATATACATTGAGTGCAACATCTACTCTCGGTATCGCTCTATCTGATACAAGAGGAACTCTTGCAATTAATCGTGGCGGTACAGGACTTTCATCAGCTCCTACATACGGTCAAATCCTAGTTGGTAATGCTTCAAGCGGTTACGATCTACTTTCAACTTCATCTCTAAACATCCAAGCAAATCTAGCAAACATCACAGGTACTCTAGGTGTAGCAAATGGTGGTACAGGTGCTACTACATTTGGTCAAGGTTGGATCTACACCGATGGTGGTACTGGTGCTCTCAATTCTTCTACATCTCCTACAGTCAATTACATTACAGCTACTTCTACGACTGCTAGCTCAAGTTTTGCTTGGGGTCTAAGCATGGCAAGTTCTACTGTAAATGTAGTCGGATCAAGCGGAAGACTTGGTATAGGAACAGCTTCACCTTTGGGAGGTCTCGATGTTTCAAATGGATCTGTAGCTATGTATCTTGGCGCAGATGGTAACTCATTCAATAGAACAAACAATACTCAAAAAGTAGCAAGAATTATTTCTGCTCAATATAGCAATGCGGCCGTCGGTTCAACAATGTTCATTGCGAGCAATACTTCATCTGGAAATGACTTGTATATTGGAGGTGGATCAACGTCTTATAACGCTGCTACAGGATTGTATTTCTATACAGGTGCAACAACTGGTACTACACAAGGTTCAATAAGAATGTATGTAAACAACAACGGTTTTGTCGGTATCGGTACTACTACCCAGTATTCCAAACTCTCAGTTTGGGGTTCAGGTACTGGTTCCGCAAGATTGTTTGAATTGACAAACAATGCCTCAACTACTTTAATGGCTGTTTCAGAAAATGGCACAGCATATCTATCTGGAAATGTCGGCATCGGTACAACTACTCCAAATTGGTCATTGCAGGTCGCTTCAAGTACACCGTATCTAGCTCTAACAGATACAGATTCTACTACAGACGCAAAGCATTGGTTGGTCTCTGCTATAGATGGTATATTCAAGATTGGAACTTCAACAGATACTCTTACATCGACTACAACTTACATGACCATTGCTAAGAACGGTTTCGTAGGTATCGGCACTACAAGTCCAATTGATCAGCTAGACTTGTCAGGTGGATCACCAACTGGAGGTTTGACTTTGGCATCGGGTGGTCATATAAATTTCTTGAATACTAATTTACAGATTTATCCATCTGGAAATGTTCTATATTTGAGAGGTTTGAATGGGGTTACAATGCAATATTGGAATGGATCTGCTTGGACAAATAACTTTTATATGACAAGTACAGGTAACTTCGGTCTTGGTACATCTACACCATACGCAAAGCTATCTGTTGTTGGTCAAGCAGTTGCCGAATACTTCACCGCCACATCCACAACTATCGCATCTACATTCCCATATGCCTCAACAACCGCTCTTACGGTCTCTGGTACAAATGGTCTTCAACTTGCAACAGGCTTGAATGGTCCTCTCCAAGCAAATAACGGTCTAGTATCAGCTACAACATCTATCGGGGTAATATATGGTGGTACAGGACTTTCATCAGCTCCAAGTTATGGTCAGCTATTGGTAGGTAATGCATCAAGTGGCTACACTCTAACTTCTACTTCATCTCTAAACATCCAAGCAAATCTAGCAAATGTTACCGGTACTCTTGGTGTAGCAAATGGTGGTACAGGTGCTAATACATTTGGTCAAGGTTGGATCTATACCGATGGTGGTACAGGCGCTCTCAACTCTTCTACATCTCCTACGGTCAATTACATCACTGCGACAAGTACTACTGCGACTTCTACATTCTTGGGTGGTTTGGTTGCCGGTACAAATGGTCTAACGGTACTTCAAAATGGAAAGGTTGGTATCAACAAGGTAAATCCATCAAGTCAATTGGATGTAACTGGAGATATATCTGCTACCGGTTATATGGTTGTTGCGGATAACAATGATTTCGGATTTGGAGATAGGACTACAAGAATTGCAGGTAATGCAGGAAGTGACTTCATAAATTTTGTAGTCAACAATAATTCATCGATGTATCTAAATTCTGCTAATAATGTAGGTATAGGTACAACTTCTCCATACGCAAAGCTATCAGTAGTAGGAGAGACAGTCTCAAACTACTTCACCGCAACCTCCACAACCGCTTCTTCAACTCTACCAAACATAGTAGCAACCAACTTGAGACTAAGCGGTATACTATATGACACAAACAACGCTTCAGGTACAAATGGTTATGTTCTCCAGACAACAGGTAGTGGTGTACAATGGGTTTCTACTTCTTCTCTAAATATTGCAGGTGGTTCAGGTGTAACGGGTGGTACAACTGGTATGCTTACAGCATGGACTGGTGCTTCAACACTAACAGCTACTGGTACTCCTACAGCGGCTTCTTACTTCGCTACTTCTACTACTGCTACTTCTACTTTCCTAGGTGGCTTATCAGTCGGTGGTGCATCAGGACTATACTCCTTCACAAATGGTAGAACATCACTTGCATCGACATCACCTTGGGCACAGCTTTCCATAAATCCAGACGGTATCACTGGCCCAGCATTTGCTATTGGTTCTTCTACTGCTACTTCATTCGTCGTTACAAATGCTGGAAATGTGGGAATAGGTACAACATCTCCAGCTTCAAGACTAAATATAGAAGGTCCTGGACTTGAGTCAGCTCTTATTCTTACCGATTCAAATTATTCAGCAGGCTATGGAAGTTTGAGTAGTAATATATTCATACAATCTGATAATGGTGTATTGTCTGCAGGTACAACAAATAAAGCACTTACAGCTACAACATCATTGATGAAGATCACAAGTGATGGAAATGTGAGAAATGTTGCGCTTGGTATCGGTGCTATGGCAAATAATATAGAGACCGGATCAGATAATGTGGCAATCGGATACAATGTTTTAAGCTCAAATACCAGCGGTCTTAGAAATACAGGTATTGGATATGGTACTTTGGGCAACAATACAGTCGGTCAGGGAAATATAGGTATAGGTGGCTGGTCGGTTTTAGTAGGTACTTTGGCAAATAACACATCAGGATCAAATAACTTGGCATTGGGTGTTGCTTCAATGGCAGCAAATACAATTGGTTCAGAAAATATCAGTCTTGGTAAACTAGCTCTCGGTAGCAATCAAGTTTCTAGCTACAATATTGCTTTGGGTACAAGCGCCCTCTATGCAAATACAGCGACTGGTTCTATAGCAATTGGTTATCAGGCTGGCGATGCTTTGACTACTGGTTCATACAATACAATAATTGGTTATGATGTTGATGCGCCTTCAGATACAGATGATAATCAATTAAACATTGGAAATATTATTTTTGGAACTTCTATAGATGGAAGAAACAAAACTATATCAAGTGGTAAGATTGGTATTGGCACAACCTCTCCTTACGCCAAACTCTCCGTCGCAGGTCAAGTAGTCGGTCAGTACTTCACCGCA
>CAZYBH010000001.1:17923-113690 GCA_964645315.1 uncultured Candidatus Saccharibacteria bacterium
CTAAGATCTCCGCTCCTTACTTCCATGCTACTTCTACTACTGCTACTTCGACATTTGCTGGTAGTTTGCAAGTCAATGGTGGAACATTGTTTGTTGATGCTCAAATAAATCGTGTTGGAGTTGGAACAACTTCACCATGGGGTCAATTGTCAGTTAATTCAAACGGAATAACAGGCCCATCGTTCGTTATTGGTTCTTCTACAGCAACGAACTTTGTTGTGACAAATGCTGGAAATGTCGGTGTTGGTACAACTTCTCCAGCAAAGAAGTTTGCTGTAAGCGGTCCAATATATGCAATCGGAGATACCAATGCTGGACTTTATCTTGGTGATCCTGGTGATGCAAATTCTAGACCAAGAATTATCCAAAACGGTCCATCTGGTATTGCTCTATACAATAGCTTCAGAGATAATGGAACAGCAAAGTTTAGCTGGGGTTATGGTGGAGCTGGTACGGCTCCTGCTTCGAGTTTCTTTATTTCAAGAACTGCTGATTTTACAAGTCCTGATTTTCTACTTACTCCTACTGGTGTAACTGCACTTGGGCTCTTGGGTAATGTTGGTATCGCCACATCATCTCCAAATAATAAATTGGATATATATAGCACCACAAAAGCAGCTATAGGTTTTTCGGGCGCATCCGGATCAGATTATAAATGGACAATTGGTATGGATGTAACAAACGGTGGTAGGTTCAGTATTGCAAGCTCTACAGCACTCGGAACTTCAGATCAGTTTGTCATAAATGGTAATGGAAATGTTGGAATTAGTACTACATCACCATATGCAAAATTGGCAGTAGCAGGTCAGGTCGTCGGTCAGTACTATACAGCAACCTCTACAACAGCAGCTTCCACATTCCCATATGCTTCTACTACAGCTCTTACAGTCGCTGGTACAGACGGTCTCCAGCTTGCTACAGGTCTAAATGGTCCTCTTCAAGCAATCAATGGTTTGGTATCAGCAACTTCTACGCTATCGATTGCTTATGGTGGTACGGGTCTATCATCAATTCCTACTTATGGAAAATTATTGGTCGGTAATTCATCTGGAGGTTACGATCTTACATCTACATCATCTCTAGGAATTTTGGCATCTAGTGCTATCGGTGCTGGTACTACAGGTCAGCTCCCATACTATGCTTCAAATGGTCAGGCAATCACAGCTACTTCCTCATTGTTCTTATCTACAGCTGGTTATCTTGGTATCGGTACTACTACTCCTACTTCAGCACTTTCAGTATTCTCAACAGCAGTTCCTCAATTGCAATTGGCTTATGATAAAAGCAATTATCTTGCCGGTTCAGTCTCTTCTTCTGGTGGTATAACTTTTGCTTCAAATGGTACAGCTGGTGGATTTACATTTACAAATCCACAACCTACAGCAGTAGTCAGTGGTACAGGTACAGCCGCTCCTTATGGTCTAAATGTTTCGGGTGGTATTGGAGGTAATTCTCTCGATACAAATATTGGAGTTGGAGGAGTTGGAGGTGGTATCCAACTAGTAAGTGGTGCTGGAGGTACAGCTACAGCTTCTACATTCTCAGAGACAGGTGGTGCTGGAGGTGTTGTAACTATTTCATCCGGTGCTGGAGGCGCCGCTTCATCTGCTTCAGTAGACTTCATGACAAGGCAAGCTGGTAATGGTGGTCAATTGTCTTTGACAGCTGGTGCTGGAGGTAACGCTTCAAATGGTGGAACGGGAAGTCTAAATACTGCAGGAAATGGAGGAACGGTTGTCTTGAAGGCTGGTACAGGAGGTAATGCTTCTGGTGCAACTACAAACAATGGTGGTAATGGTGGTAGTCTATATGTATCAGGTGGTGCAGGCGGTACCGGTGCAAGTCAAAACGGTACAGCAGGAAATGTTTTCTTAGGTTATGATTCTCTAAATTCAATTGGAAATGTTTACTTCGGAAATCAATCAAGCTCATTTATCGGTAGCACGGGTAACTTCGGTGTAGGTACTTCAAGTCCTTACGCCAAACTCTCCGTCGCAGGTCAAGTAGTCGGTCAGTACTTCACCGCAACCTCCACCACAGCCTCATCTACACTACCAAATGTAGTAGCAACAAACTTGAGACTAAGCGGTATACTATATGACACAAACAACGCTTCTGGTACAAATGGTTATGTCCTCCAAACAACAGGTAGTGGTGTACAATGGGTCTCTACTTCTTCTCTAAACATCACAGCAGCAGCTTCAGGTGGTGCAAACTTCGGTAAGACATTTGAACTAGGTACAGATGCCTTCGGTGTTACGGCTCTATCTCCAACCACCACCGTCCCTCTATACATAACCTCATCAGCTACTTCTTCATTCCTAGGTGGTATCGAATCATGGTCTAAGATCTCCGCTCCTTACTTCCATGCTACTTCTACTACTGCTACTTCGACATTCAATGGTGGTTTAATTGCTGGTACAAATGGAATTACGGTATTACAAAATGGAAAAGTTGGTATCGCTAAATCAAACCCATCAACACAATTAGATGTAACGGGTGATATATCTGCTACTGGTTATATGGTTGTTGCGGATAACAATGACTTTGGATTTGGAGACAGGACAACAAGGATTGCAGGTAATGCAGGAAGTGACTTCATAAATTTTGTAGTCAACAATAATTCATCGATGTATCTAAATTCTGCTAACAGTGTAGGTATAGGTTCTACAACACCTTGGGCACAACTTAGCGTTAATCCAAATGGTATTTCCGGTCCAGCATTTGCTATCGGTTCTTCTACAGCAACGAACTTTGTTGTGACGAATGCTGGTAAAGTCGGTGTAGGAACAAATAATCCAAGTACCATGTTTAGTGTTCAACAAGTTGGTGGTAGTGCTGAGGTTGATATAGATCCAGGGTATTATGACTCACAGGTCTCTTTGACAAGGATAGGTACAAATCGATATTCAACCATTGCATATTATACAAGTAGTAATGGTCAATATTGGTTAACAGGAAGTCCTGATAGTGATGATATTGGTGATGGTGATGAGTACTATATTGGTACCGCAAGAAATAATCCTTTGTTGTGGATTGAAAGAACCGGTAATGTCGGCATCGGCACGTCTTCTCCTTATGCAAGACTTTCTGTAGCAGGAGAGACAGTCTCAAACTACTTCACCGCAACCTCCACAACCGCTTCTTCAACTCTACCAAACATAGTAGCAACCAACTTGAGACTAAGCGGTATACTATATGACACAAACAACGCTTCAGGTACAAATGGTTATGTTCTCCAGACAACAGGTAGTGGTGTACAATGGGTTTCTACTTCTTCTCTAAATATTGCAGGTGGTTCAGGTGTAACGGGTGGTACAACTGGTATGCTTACAGCATGGACTGGTGCTTCAACACTAACAGCTACTGGTACTCCTACAGCGGCTTCTTACTTCGCTACTTCTACTACTGCTACTTCTACTTTCCTAGGTGGCTTATCAGTCGGTGGTGCATCAGGACTATACTCCTTCACAAATGGTAGAACATCACTTGCATCGACATCACCTTGGGCACAGCTTTCCATAAATCCAGACGGTATCACTGGCCCAGCATTTGCTATTGGTTCTTCTACTGCTACTTCATTCGTCGTTACAAATGCTGGAAATGTGGGAATAGGAACCGCAAATCCTACTTCTTTGATTTATGCAAATAGTCCTTTAGGAGGCAAACCAATTATGACTTTGGATAGTTCAGGTAGTACAAGATATTCTGTAACTGAATATGGTTCAGTAACTTTTGCTGGAGTTTCTTATGGTTCATTTGGTACCGCTGCTTCGCCTACATATAGTTTCACTTCAAGAACAAGCGATGGTATTTATAGTCCGGCCAATAATACGCTTGGATTTTCAACGAATGGAGTTGAGAAAATGAGGATCGATTCGGTTGGTAATTTAGGATTAGGTACAACTACACCTTACGCAAAGCTTTCTATTCATGCGAATAATGGTGAAACAAATACAGCTTTATTTACAATCGCTTCTTCTACCGCATCAGCTACAACTACACTTCTAACAGTTTTGAACAATGGAAATGTTGGTATCGGTACAAATAGTCCAGCTTCTGAACTATCTGTTAACGGCGGTATT
This sequence comes from uncultured Candidatus Saccharibacteria bacterium, assembly GCA_964645315.1. Taxonomy (GTDB): domain Bacteria; phylum Patescibacteriota; class Minisyncoccia; order Phycocordibacterales; family PALSA-1337; genus C7867-002. Next base: position 22,009 of record CAZYBH010000001.1, read on the forward strand.
GCTCTTGGAACATATGCAAATTCAACAAATGCTGGTACAGGTAACCTAGTAATGAGTGGTGTTCTTGGTGTTGGTCTTACAGATACTTTGAGCAATAAATTTGCAGTTTCTGGTACAAGCTACTTTACAGGTAATGTTGGTTTGGGAACATCTACACCTTATGCAAAACTTTCTGTAGTAGGAGAGACTGTTTCAAGTTACTTCACCGCAACCTCAACAACATCTACATCTACTCTTGCTGGCGGTCTAAATGTCGGTAGTGGCAACTTGGTCTATGACTTTACAACTGGTATTACATCAGTCAATGCATTGGAAACAGGAAATCTTAACTTCGATACTGACGCTGGTGCAGTTTCTTGGGTAGATTTGCCAATCTCATCAGCAACTGTCGGTACAGTAGAAAGTTATGCTGCACAGATTGCCGGATCCCCAGTACTTACAGTTTACGGTTTGGCAAATGGAAGTGGTGGTGTAGCTACTACAACAGTATCAATCGGTACATCAAGTCCATATACAAATGGTTTAACAATTTGGGGTAAGGATACAATCGCTACAACAAGATCACTTGATGTTGTAAACAATGCATCAACATCACTACTCACAGTCTTCAATGGTGGTATCGTAAAAATTGGTGGTTCTACATCTACAACGACAATAAATGGATATCTCGATGTTCTTGGTACAGGTTCAAACTCGACATCAACATTTGCTTCAAACTTGTGGGTTAAGGGTTCTATTCAACAGAGTGGTACTGCTACTTCAACCTTTGCAAATGGAATTCAGTTGACATCAGGATGCTTTATGACACCAAGCGGTTCTTGTCTTGCAAATGGGGTGGCTTCTATCTCTGGTGGTCAAGCAGGTAAAATGGCATTTTGGACAGCGGCAGATACTCTCTCAAACAATACATATTTCTCTTGGGATAATACAAATATGATGCTTGGTATCGGTACATCTACTCCAAATTCAATCCTTTCAATTTCAAATAATGCCGGAACAACAGTCAATACTCCACTTCTAACTATCGCTTCAACTACAGCAGGCAATTCTACTACAACACTAATGGTCGTTACTGCCTCTGGAGACGTTGGTATAGGTACAAGCTCTCCATTTGGTAAACTTGCTGTTGACACTGGTGTGACTTCGGTCAACACAGCAGTAAATGCTTCAGGATCGATAAATGACTTCTTACAATTTGATATTAAAAATACTTCTTCTGGTACTGGTGCTCAAGCTGGATACTCGGCAACAGCAGATAATGGAACATTGACTACGAACTTTGCTTGGATGGGTATCAATAACTCAAACTTCTACAATCCTCAAGTATATAATGTCGGTGGCGCACTCGATGTATCATTTATGGGTTCAGGAAATGATATGTATGTTGCAAATGCGATTGCAAATAAGAAGTTGCATTTCATGACAGGTGGTACTGCAACAACTACAAATATTCGTATGACAATTGACGGTAATGGAAAAGTTGGTATCGGTTCTACTTCTCCAAACTATGCTCTAGATGTCAATGGTGATGTCAATGTAGCTACAGGTAAATGTTTTAGAGTCGATGGTATCTGTATTGGTTATACAGTCAAACTTGTATCAGTATTTGCAAGCTCATCACCAGGTAACAACAGCTCCATTGTCGCTACTGGAGCAGTAAACTCTAGCCCATCATTCTCAGGTACCACTCTTACTTTGCCAAGTAATACTTCTTACTATGTAGCAGAACTATGGGGTGGTGGTGGAGGTGGAGGTGCTTCTTCTACTGCTGCTACAGATGCAACTTCTGGAGGAAATAGTTGCTTCGGTCCAAATGCTACAGCTTGTACAAGTCCTTATGCTACTGCCGGTGGTGGAGGACCAGGTCTTGATGCCGCTGCTGGTGATCGTGGTGCAGGAGGTACAGCTACTGTCATAAGTACTGATCAGATCGGTATAAACGGTTATCCTGGTCACTCCGGATCAGCTACAGCCGAAGGTGGTGCAGGAGGTAATGCACCAAGAGGTGGTGCTGGAGGTTTTGCTACAACCACAACCACAAGAAAAGGTTTTAATGGTAACTCACCTGGAGGTGGAGGTGCTGGAGGTAGAGGTGCAGCTACAGTAAACGGCGGTGGTGGAGGTGGAGGAGCATATGTCCAAGTGGTTTCGACTTCTACAGCTACAAGATACTTCACGATCGGTGTCGGTGGTACTGGAGCAAACATTGCAGGTGTTTGTACAGAAACAACAAGTGGTTGCGGAGGAAACGGAGCAAATGGAGGTATGGTTATAAGTGTATACGCCACATCGACGCCAAACGCTGCTGGTACTGACTATGCAGAAATGTTCCCAGTAAGCAATTCTCTTATCGGTCCTGGAGATATAGTCTCAGTCGATACTGGTCTACCTGTATCTATGAAGTATGCAGAGCAGGGTGATAAGGCTCTTGCTGGAGTCGTAGCTACAAAGCCAGGTCAAATACTTGGAGATGAGAAGGCTATAGACCAAAGACCAATCGCTCTATCAGGTCGTGTCCCAGTCAAGGTCAATCTTGAAGGTGGTGTTATCAGACCTGGAGATAGGATTGCAATTTCAAGCGAAAGAGGTGTTGGAAAGAAAGCTGGACCTTTGGAAGCTTCAGTCGGTATTGCTCTAGATTCATTTGATGGAGAAGAGCAGGGTACCGTTATGATGTTCGTAAATATTCAACAAAATATTTCAGTTAAGGATATAGGTGAAGAATTGTTGAAAACTCCTTCCGATGCTGATTCTTATGACTTCGTCGGTAACCTTATGAAGGTAATCCAGACAAGATATGCTACATCTACAATTTTGGGCATTGCATCTACTACAAGCACATCTACAGTCGATTCTTCGATGATGGTCAATCAAAATCAAGATCTATCAACTCTAAATACTTCAGTTACAGCTACATCTTCAATTGCAACAACCTCTACTGCGACTACATCAAATACTCAAGCTTTGGCTGATGCAATCGTTGCTCTAGATCTAAAGGTAGATGCATTTATCGCTTCAAGTTCTTTGAATTATGATCAGGTAATTGCTTCTACTACTATCGCTCTTGCTTCAAGCACTCCATTCATAAATGCTCTTGCATCTTCGACCGCTTCTGTCCTTACAAATGATCAGACATTTATCCAGGCCCTTACAAATTCAATGAAGACAGCTCTATCTTCTGCTACAGATTGGGTAGTAGAGAAGTTTACAGCTAAGGTTGCATATATAAATAGAATAGAAGCAGAAACTGTAGTAGTTTCAAAGGGTATGGAAATTGTCGATCAGACAACTGGAGCTGTATGGTGCGTAACAATCAAGAATGGTGATTGGAATAAAGTCCAAGGCGCTTGTTCAACTGCAAGTACAACGCAGTTGCAAGTCACTCCAGTTCCTAGTCCTTTGATTACACCTCCGATTATTCCAATTATTACTCCTCCAACTTCTACAAGTACAGAAATATCTTCAAGTACTGATACTACAGCAAGTACAACTCAGTCTTCTGGATCACAAAATAATTCAACAACAACCTCAACAGGAACAACATCAAGTGTAGGTAGCTCGGGTTCAAATCCTAGCCCAAGTCCTTCAATAAGCGTAGAAGCTACACCGGCTCCAGCTTCTTCACCAGAAATCAGTCCTAGTCCGAGCACTTCACCAGTAGGTTCAGCGGATAGTACTACAAGTTCATCGGGTTCTACTACAGATACAAATAGTTCTACATCAAGTTCAGGTAGTTCAAGTTCTAGTCCAACAGATAGTGGATCAAGTACCAGTTCATCAAGTTCGACAGGTTCATCTACGGGAGGTGATACTGGTTCAGCATCAAGTTCAGGTAGTGCAGATTCTTCATCAGCAAGCAATTAAGCCATGAAAATTCTTAAGAAAATATCAAGAAAATTAAATAGAAAAGTTTTTGTCTCAAAAGGATCAAAGTATTTTAGATTCAAGTATTTTTCTATTTTGATTGGGTGTTTGCTATTGGTACTAATTCCTGATTTATCAAAGGCTTTTACTTTAGGTAAGTCTCTATTATTGAAGCCGGTTAGCGGTATTAATGATGGCTTAGTCGGTTATTGGACATTTGATGGGCCGGATATAAGTTGGACGACCAATACTATGACTGATAGGAGTGGGAATGGTAATACTGCAACCATTACAAACATGTCCACAACATCTTCTCCTGTTGCTGGAAAACTAGGTAGTGCTCTAACATTCGATAAGTTAAATGACAGGGTATCTATTTCACCATCTTCATCGCTCAATAACCTATCAAAATTTTCTGTTGCATTTTGGATGAATCCTAAGTCTAGCGGACAAAATGGTCTAGGTTATATGTTTACAAAGGCAAGTGGAGGAAATACAAGTTTTTTGTTGCAAATGGACTCATCTAGACTTGATGTAACCATCAACTATTCTTCTACTAATCTAACATTTGTAGCACCATATTCAGGATCTATCTATGATCAATGGCAATATATAGTAATGACATGGGATGGTACTGCCACAGCGGCAAATGTTGGTTTGTATAGAAATGGTACGGCTATGTCTCATAGTTTTGACACAAATGGTGTTGGTTCCAGAGTTGATGACTCGACCTACAATTTTATTATTGGAGATAATGGAAATTCAACAAGAGTCTTCGATGGTGCTATAGATGATTTTCGAATTTATAATCGAGTACTTTCGACTCAAGAAATTGCCCAATTGTACACCAGTGGGCAGAGTAAATATTCGGTGCCAATAAACAAAACCTTGAATACTAGTCAGCCTTCATCTTTAATAGGTTATTGGACTTTTGATGGTAAAAATTTTGTAAATAATATAGTAGATTCGAGCGGGCAGGGTCATACTGGTTACTTAAAAAACTTTGCAGCAACATCATCAGTGATTGTTCCTGGCAAGGTCGGACAGGCTTTATCATTTGACGGTGTCGATGATTATGTAGATGTCGGTGCGTCAGATTGGCTAGGTACAGGAGATCTTACAATCTCTGCCTGGATATATCCAAAAAGTCATGGCGAAAATGGAAACGGAAGTATAATCGATAATAGAAAGTTGGTTTTCGGAATGTATGATACTGCAGGCGCAAATACTATAGTGATCAGTAGTGATGCTGATGCAACTTATGCAAAAAGCGCAAACGGCTCGGTACCATTCAACAAATGGACTCATGTAATTGCCACCAGAAGTTCTTCTGGGGTAGCTAATCTTTATGTTAATGGCGTCTTGTCCGGAAGTGCAAATCAAAATAGCGGCACGCCGGCCGCGGGGTCCTTGGGTGTTCAGATAGGCAATACAATAATTACATCAAGAACTTGGGATGGCTATATAGATGATTTGAAAGTATTTAATAAAATACTGACTGCTTCTGAGGCAAGATTATTATATAGTCAAAGTCAGTCAAAAATTTCCGTTCCTATAACTAGAAATATAAATGATAATTTAGCCAATGGCTTGGTCACTCATATCACATTCGATGGTAAATATCTCATAAACAATGTTACTGACTTGAGTGGAAGTGGTAATACTGGCTATCTCAAAAATATGTCCACTACCACAGCGGTTACTCCTGGGAGGATAGGACAGGCACTAAACTTCGATGGTGTAAATGATTATGTAAGAGTAGCTCCAAGTTCTAGCATCAATGATTTAGGTCCACTGACATATGCCGCTTGGGTATATTTACCCGTGGCGCCTGGGAGTGAAAATGAAATTATTACAAAAAGAAGAAGAATATTTGCGGTATCTAACCTTTTAGCACCGGCGACCCTGTACTTCATTACTTCCAATGATGTAGTAAATACAAGCTTTAGATCAAATGGGACAATACCACTCAATAAGTGGACTCATGTTGCAGTTGTTTGGAATGGTCAAGTCGGTGGTAGTTTGAGCTATGATTTTTATATAAATGGGGTTGTTACTGGAAAAACCACATTCAATAGTGGTTCAAACAATGTTCTTTCTGATGTGGCCAACGATATCAATATCGGAGCTTTCAATGATGGTTCAGCTGGCTTTTTGAATGGAAAAATAGACGATGTAAGAGTATACAATAGAATGTTAAGTGCTACAGAAATTTATCAGTTATATAGTATGGGGAAGTAAATCTAGTTGCATATGTGTGACATATGCAGTCTGCAACATATATTTTAAGGTGATATAATTGCTATATGACTAAAATTAATAAATCAGTCTTACTTTTCTCTGTATTTTTATTGTTTACGATTCTGGTTCCGGGTTATTCTAAAGCAGATATTACTACGGGTCTTGTCGGACATTGGAAGTTTGATGAGGGTACAGGTTCTACAGTTTCAGATTCAAGTGGAAGTGGTCATAATGGCAGTTTTTTTGGTGGCCCTAGCTGGACTTCAGGTCAATTGGGCGGAGCTTTGAATTTTGATGGAATAGACGATTATGTTCAGGTTGGTGCAAGCGATTGGCTTGGTACTGGACCACTTACACTATCAGCTTGGATATATGCTAGAAGTGATGGAGAAAATGGTTACGGTAGTATTATCGATAATAGAAAAGTAGTCTTTGGTCTCGGTCAGGCTTTTACATCAAAAACATTATCATTTTCTAGTGATGCTGGTAGTACAGTTGCGAAGAGTTCTGATGGCGCCATAAACTTCAATCAATGGTATTTTGTAACTGTAACGAGAGATGCTTCTGGAGTTGCAAATATTTATATAAATGGAGTCTTATCTGGAAGTGCAAATCAAAATAGTGGTACACCATCAGCTGGACCATTTACAGTTGGAGTCGGTAACACTGTTTTTCAGAGCAGGACATGGGATGGATATTTGGACGATGTGCGTGTATACAATAGAATACTTACTTCATCTGATATATCTGAACTTTACACATATAATGGCTCGAGTTCGGCGACACCAACCCCGACTCCTATCCCAGTAACCCCAACGCCTACTCCGACTTCAACCCCTGTTCCTGCAACGCCCACACCAACGCCAATACCGGTTACTCCTACGCCAACCCCTGTCCCAGCAACTCCGACTCCAACCCCAACCCCGACACCTGTCGCTAGCTCAATAAGATACATAAGATCTGGAGCAGTAGGTAACGGTAGTGGAACCGATTGGGTAAATGCATATTCAAATTTTAGTCAAATTACTTGGACTAGAGGATATACATATTATGTTGCAGGTGGAACATTTACTGGAGATGTATCAATTAGATCTAACGAAAGTGGTACGACTTGGATTTATGTAAAAAAGGCCGTTGAAAGCGATCATGGTACAGATAGTGGTTGGCAATCATCTTATGGTACAAATGTTGCAGAAATTATCGGTAAATTGCAGATTTTGAATTCATATATTGATATAAATGGACAAACTGGTTCAGATAATTCTGGGCATGGCTTCAGAATTACTAATCCTTCAGTTGGCGGCCGTATTGTTGAATTTGATTGGGAAAAATCCCATATCCATTTTTCACACGTAGAAATAAAGGGTACTGGCTCAGCCGGTACGGTCCCTGCTGGCAGTACTCAAGAGATTGGAATGTATATCATAGGGTCAAATCCAAGAAATGATATTCAAATTAGTTATTGTTGGATTCACGATGTGAATCGTGACGGATTAGCAATAGGTGGATTCAGCGGAAGTTCTGGTTTATTGTTTGAACATAATCGTTTGGAAAGAACTGGAGGACATGCCGATCCTGATGCACATGGACAGGGTATCCAGTTTGCACTGACGACAACAAATAATAATATTACTATTCGTTATAATAAATTTATTGATATTGCTGGTTCTGCGAACATTGCTTTTCTTGGAGGTTCTCAAAATAGCAATGTGCAAATTTATGGCAATCTCTTTTGGACAAATGATCCAAATAGAACATCTTCACCTGGTGTGATTTGGTCTCGCGAAGATACTCCTGGATACAATACAAGCATGAGCGGTTTATTTGTTTATAATAATACTTTTCATAATGTTGCTTTGGGTCAAGTGGCCAATGATGCAGAGGTAAATGGTGCTAGTAATTCGTATGTTAGAAATAATCTTTGGGAGAATAGCGGTTTTTCTGGCTCCGGCTTTGCGGGATATCCACATCGAGGGGTTACAACCGATCACAATTATTATTACAACAATTATGCATTTAGTTATCAAAATGTATACGACAAAAATACTCCAGCCTCTATAACACTTGGTCCTACAGATATACAAGCTCTTTCATCTGCATTTGTTAATGTTACAAATCATGATTATCATATTTCTTCAAATTCTTCTGCCAAGGACAATGGTGTAAACCTCGGTTCACCTTACAATATTGATATGGATGGTAATATTCGCGGATCAGATGGTGCCTGGGACATCGGCGCCTACGAATACACCGGCTCATCTGCTCCAGTAGTAACCCCAACCCCAACACCATCTCTCCCTGACACAACTGCTCCTAATGTATCCATAACCTCACCATCAAACAATGCAACCATTAGTGGAACAATAACTTTGTCATCAAGTGCCCAAGATCCAGTAGTTCAAGGTCAAAGTACAAGTGGTATATTAACCGTTCAGTTCAAACTCGATGGTGTAAATATGGGCGAAGCTCTAACTACAGCTCCATACTCCGGTACATGGAATACACAAGGGGTATCAAATGGTAATCATACCCTCACTGCAGTTGCAACTGATGTATCTGGCAATACCAAAACATCTACTCCAGTTACAATTACAATATCAAATACCGTACCTACCCCTACACCAATTCCAGTCAATCCCACACCAACCCCAAGCACACCAGCATCAGGAGGAAGCTCTCCTGGTGGTGGAGGAGGTGGAAGTACAGCACCTGCATATTCTGGTGGAGGATCTTCATCTGGAGGAGGTTCTAGTTCCGTCGGTACATTTACTCCAACCGTACCTCAGAAACCACTTCTCTCTCAAATCTCATCTATCAATCTACCAAAATTTACCAAACCACTTAAACTTGGTAATACAGGTCTTGATGTCAAAAATCTTCAAATATTTTTTAATAACTATACGCTCAAAGATATCCAGGGCAAGACCGTATCATTCCAGATTCAAACAACAGGAATGATCGGATCAAAAGGCAAGGAAACAACCTATTTTGGTCCTGCTACATACAAAGCTCTTATCAAATTCCAAGAATACTATGCAAAAGACATACTCACACCAAATGGACTAATGAAGGGTACTGGATACTTTGGACCAGCTACAATGAAGAAGGTTAATGCTATATTGGGGAGGTAGGGTATATGAGCATGTGTTATACATATGTAATCTGCAAAAACAGTCATAAATTTCGCTTTACTTTGCAACAAACATATGCTATACTTCCGGTGTGTAAGTTTCTCGTCACTTACGCGTTAGCATAATGTACGAGAGTTCCGCTAGCGTGTTACGTAAGTGATTCGTTGCGGGTTAAAGAAAATGTCAAAGAGACTATTCGTGGGCAGTATTGCCTGGGCTACTACTGACGCTACTTTGAAGTCACACTTCGAGCAGGTCGGTAAAGTTGAGTCGGCTTCAGTTATCATCGACAAGATGTCTGGCCGTTCAAAGGGTTTCGGTTTCGTAGAAATGTCTTCTGATTCAGAAGCAAACGAAGCTGTTTCAAAGCTCAACAACTCTGAATTGGACGGTCGCAAGATTGTCGTTTCAGAAGCAAGACCAAAGGCATAAGCTTGTAAGTCTTCAACAAAAATACTTCGCTTAAGGCGAGGTATTTTTGTTGAAGATAATATGAGAAATATGAGTATATGCCAGACATATGCAGCCCGCTTTTTTGTCCGCTTTTTCGTTATTTGATATACTTTCTCCATGACAAATACAAATGAAAAAGAATTTACAAAGAATGATATACACAATGGCGATATAGAACACCATCTTGAACACATCAATCGTGAGTTTGGAGACGGTTTTGATTTCATAAAGAGATATCCGAAGTCAGTCACAATATTTGGTTCATCGATGGCCAAACCTGAAAGTGATTTTTATAAGAAAGCAGAAGAGCTCGCAGGTAGGATTGCAAAAGATGTGGGCTATGCAGTGATCACGGGTGGCGGACCTGGTATCATGGAAGCGGCAAATAAGGGTGCTTATGAAGCCGGAGGGACATCGCTCGGTCTCAATATAAGCTTGCCTCATGAAAGGACTACAAATGCTTATGTGACTCACGCTATCAAATTTTCTTACTTCTTTTCTCGTAAGACAATGTTGACCTTCGCGGCAGAAGCTTATGTATTTTTTCCAGGCGGTTATGGCACATTTGACGAGTTATTCAATGTTCTAACTTTGATTCAGACAGGCAAGATACCCAAGGTCCCAGTCATATTATTTGATTCAAATTATTGGAATGGGATGAAAAATTATCTAAATGAAACTACTCTAAATAAATACCATGCAATAGGTAGTGATGATCTGAATCTTTTTGAAATTACAGATTCTTTGGATAGAATCATTGAGATTATCAAGAAAGCTCCGGTTAGTGAATGGTGGAGAAATATAAATTAGACAATTGGCCCTATTTCTGTTTAAGTATAATAATGAATTTTAAAATTCTAAAGAAAAATGGAATGAGGGCTAGAGCCGGTATAATCGAGACTGCCAATGGCAATATCGAAACACCAGCTTTTATACCTGTGGGTACAAAGGCCACGGTCAAATCATTGACTACCGAACAAGTCAAAGATTATGTCGGAGCTCAAGCTGTATTGGCAAATACTTACCATCTATATTTGCAACCTGGACACGAGATTATCGAGAAAGCTGGCGGTCTTGCCAAGTTTATGAATTGGAAAGGTCCGACATTTACCGATTCTGGCGGTTTCCAAGCCTTTTCTTTGGGTTCTGGTTTTGGCAAAAATAAAGTGGGCAAAATTGTTCAAAAGAAAGATGTCGTAGAGCCGGATCAAATAGACGAAAATATTGATCAAAATAATAATGAAATTGCTTTGGCTAAGCTCAATGATGATGGGGTAGAATTCAAATCGGTTATAGATGGTTCCACTCATTTTTTTACTCCCGAAAAGTCGATCGAAATACAAAATGCTATTGGAGCGGATATTATTTTTGCTTTTGATGAGTGTATTTCTCCTCAAGAATCTTTCGAAAAACAAAAGAAGGCCATAGACAGGACGGCTCTTTGGGCTGAGAGATGCATAGTGGAGCACAAACGCATAAGTCAGACTTCTGCAAATAAGTCAGCTTTATTTGGTATAGTGCAGGGTGGTCGCTATGAAGAATTGCGTAAGTACAGTGCCAAGACTATAGGTGCTATGGATTTTGCCGGTTTCGGTATCGGTGGCTCATTTGACAAAGACGATATTGGCACTGCTGTCGGCTGGGTCAACGATATTCTTCCGGAAGACAAGCCTAGACATCTACTGGGTATCGGTGATCCAAAGGATTTGATTTTGGGAATAGAAAACGGTGTCGATACCTTCGACTGTGTGGCTCCGACTAGGATTGCACGCAATGGCACAGCATATTGTCGGACAAAAAATTCAGAGAATGGCGATAAGTACACCATTAATCTACTAAATGCGAAGTTTATAAATGATTCTTTGCCGATAGATAAAGATTGTACTTGTTATACATGCAAAAATTATTCTAGAAGTTATTTAGCTCATCTATTTCGAGCAAAAGAGATGCTTGCGGCGACCCTGGTCTCCATTCACAATTTATTTTTTGTCGTTGATCTAGTCAAGCAAGCTAGACAAGCTATTTTGGATGATAGGTGGGAAGAGTTTAAATACTATATCTCCTTGGGTTTGTAATCATTTGGAGCGCGCTCCAACCACCAATTCATTTCATCTAGCTTGAGTAAACCTTCTTTGGCTCCTATATATTGGGCGACTGACATTGCATTTATCGGTGCAAGCATGAGGGCTTCGAGTGGGGTCTTGCCCAAAGCCAAAGCCGAAACGAATGTCGCAGACCAAGCATCACCGCAACCGGTCCTCTCAAGAGGGGGCTTGGGATCTGGATATATAGGCATATGATAGTAATGATCACCATCAAACATATATGAACCTCGAGGGCCATCTGTAATGACTGGAAGTTTGATACCTAAGTTGTGGAAATAGCCAAGCATTGATTTTGGATCAGTTTTGAAACTTGGCCCACCGTGTTTGGTTGATTGGAGGATTCTCTCCGCCTCTTCGAGATTCACTACGAGCACATCGGCCCTCTTGTATATTTCTTCAAGTTTATTGAAACCCAATCTTATCTGACTTGATCCAGGTTGGAAGGCTAGCTTTATCTCAGGATTGGCTTTGAGATGCTCGATAATATCATGATGATATGAGGATGAATTTGTTCCTACTGATGTAAGATAAATCCACTTTGTCGCTGGAATCTTGGGTAGTTTGTAATCATAATCTATGTGATTGACCAAAATAGTCCTATCGACATCATACCAAAGGACAAAATGATAATTTGTCGGCTTGCCTTTATTGACTTTGACTAGAGAGATATCGATATTATTTTGGGATAAATCTTTGCGACAAGCTAAGCCATTTTGATCATCGCCGACATTTGATATCAATGAAGTCTTGAGACCAAGTCTAGTGGCTGTAAGAGAAGCGTTGGCGGCATTGCCTGTGGCATTTATTATTTTTGAAAATTCAAAAGGGACCTTGTCTCCAAAACGGAGACAAAGCTCACATGTATGATGATTGAGCTTACAATTTAGATGAGCATCTTTGAGGCGGATGAAAGCGTCTATGGTGATATCGCCAATGCAAACAATATCAAATTTTTTTCCAAACATGGGGATATTATATCATGAATATGTGATAAGATATGTTTATGAAAACTCTAAGAGAATATTTGACTTTAGCAAAAGAGAAAAAAGTGGCAGTTGGTCATTTCAATGTTTCTTCGATAGATGGTATTTGGGCAGTAGCCGATGCTGGCAAAGCCATGAATGCTCCAGTTATTATCGGTGTTTCGGAAGGTGAAAGGGATTATATCGGGGTAAAGCAGGTGGCAGAAGTGGTCAGGAGCATTCGAGAGGAGCGTGGCCAACCCATTTTCCTCAATGCTGATCATACATATTCTGTCGAAAGGGTAAAAGAAGCCATTTTAGCTGGTTTTGATTCAGTAATATTTGATGGTGCCGGTCTAAGCTTCGAAGAGAATGTCAAAAATACAAAAGAGTGTGTAGAGTTCGCAAAAGAACACAAATCTCTTATGGGGCAAAGTATTCTTATAGAGGGTGAGCTTGGATATATTGGCAAATCTTCCAAAGTACTAGATGAAGTACCACTTGGCGCTATCACCACTACAGAATCTATGACCAAGCCGGAAGATGCAAAAACATTTATAGAAATGACTGGCATAGACTTACTTGCACCTGCAATAGGCAATATCCACGGCATGATCCGAGGTGGTGATCCAGCTCTAAATACTGTAAGAGCAAAAGAGATTTGTGATGCAATACCAGTACCTATAGTCCTTCATGGTGCTTCTGGCAATACTCCTACCGATATCAAGAAGACCATAGAAGCTGGGGCGGTCATAGTCCATGTCAGTACTGAGCTAAGAGTGGCATATAGAGCTGGTCTTATGAAGGCTTTGGCTATAGATCCAGATGAGGTTTCTCCATATAAGTATTTCAAACCAGCCAAGCTTGCTATGCAGAGGGTTGTTGAGGAAAAAATTAATATCTTTGGTATAATATAAACATGTCATCAGGCGTAGAATTCGAAGAAGATAGTTTCAGTCGTTCATACGGCCAAGCCACACCTGGTCAAAGTTTTTCGCCCAGCTTAGCAAGTATGGGTTATGCAGACCCAAATCTTCCAAAAGGCATGGCCGGTTGGCTTATGAAGAAAGGTATAGTCAAGAGTCCACAAGGTGCACAGATGATGCTTGTTGGTATAATTATCTTCAATTGCATTGTTACTGCTGTATTTTTAACAATATTATTAAAATAAATTTTATGTTTACAAAAAAATCCAATTTACCAAAGTCAACAAAGATGATTATGATAGCAGTTATTGCATCAAATATCTTCGTTATTTATGCAGTAGTAAGTGGTTTGGTCTAATAAATTTACATGATTATACACAAACAAAATAAAACCAAGTGGTTCAATAGAGGTTTTACCCTCATCGAACTTCTTGTCGTTGTTTCTATTATAGGTATGCTTTCTTCAGTTGTTTTGGTCTCTGTGCAGGGGGCGAGGAATAAGGCGAAAGATGCTAAATTGATTTTGGAAGTTAAAGAATTACAGAAAGCTTTGGAATTGTATAGATTGGACAATGGTAAATATCCCGGCAATGTAGCGGGTGAACACTATTATCATGGAACAAGGAATAACTGCATTGGAAATCCTGGTGATGGAGGTGCTCAAAATGGTCATACCCTGACTGAGGCTGGTATGTTTGATAATACTTTTACTTCTAAGTATATGCCAACTCTACCTACTGAATTGGTTTCATGTGGAATTTACTACATTGCTTTTTCAAATTCTGCAGAGGAAAGTTCTATTAATTGTATTGATGGAAATAACGTTACTGTTCAACCAGATGGATATAATGGAAATAATAATAAAATAGCTGGTACGAATGCAAATGCTTATTTAATTTTGATTAAACCTCTAACAAATATATCGACCGTATCTTTCCCTGTAATTGCTTGGCCCGTAAATCCAGATCCTTCAACAAGGTGTGTATTGGGTCCAGTTATGTAAAATAAATCGTTAAATACCTATAGTAATATTCCAAAATATGCTTTGACTATTTTCTGTATCCGTGTATAATAGCTCGCATGCTGTCATTAGATATAAAAAAGAGAGATATGAAGGTTGGAGCAGACACTATTCGCAATAGTGGCTCTATGCCTGCTGTCTTCTATGGTCCAAAAGAGACCTCAACTCCTATTATTGTAGATTCTATAGCCTTCAAAAAGGCTTGGAAGAAGGCTGGTTCTTCTTCTGTTATTATTTTGAAAGACGAAAAGGGCAATGAACACGAATCACTTATCCACGATGTAGATGTTCATCCTCTTACCGATGAGCCAAGACATGCCGACTTCTATGTTATCGAAAAAGGCAAGAAAGTCCGCGTTGCCATTCCACTTATTTTCGAAGGTTCATCTCCAGCAGTCAAAGACTTGGGTGGTATTTTGGTCAAAGTTCGCCGTGATCTTGATATAGAGGCTGCTCCAAGAGATTTGCCTCAAAACCTTATTGTCGATATTTCAAAGCTTGCTCTATTGACCGATGTTATTACTGCAAAAGATATAGCTGTACCAAGCGGTGTTGAGATCAAGATCGGTTCAGATGAGGTTATCGCTTCGATCGCTGTTGCCAAGGAAGAAGTAGAAGAAGCTCCTACAGCGATAGATGTTTCCGCTATCGAAGTTGAGGCAAAGGGTAAGGAAGCAAAGGAAGGTGAAGCTCCTGCTGATGCTCCAGCTCCAGAAAAGAAATAATTTTTCATTAGTGCATAAGTCTGACATCTGCATATACAAAATACTGCCAAAAGCAGTTTTTTGTTGATTTTGCTTATTGCATATGTCACACATATGTATACCAATATTCTATTTGCTATTCTTTTTTTATAGCTATGCTAAAATTAGGCGGTACCAATAATAAATTTTTTATGAAAAGAAAAAATCGTGGTTTTACGCTGATCGAACTTTTGGTTGTAATAAGTATCATAGGAGTCTTATCTTCGATCACATTGGTCTCGGTACAAGCTGTCAAAAATAAAGCAAAAGAAGCAAAAGGTTTTGTTGAAGTCAAAGAGCTTGTTAAGGCTTTAGAGCTGTACAAACTAGACAACAATAGTTATCCAGGTTTGCCGGATACATATTACGTTAGCTCTCAAAATGGGGTAGCTAAAACCTGTGATCAAGGTCAGGGTACGCTATGGACAAGTGTATTCGATGCAAATTTTACCGGTAAGTATATGTCCAAGTTGCCGACCGAAAGTCAACCTTGCGGTATTATATATGTTAAGTATTCTGCCGATAATTCTGGAAATCCAACTATTACTTGTAACATATCGATTGATTCAACTCTTGGGTCATACAATAAGAGTCAATATGAATATTTCCTTATTTTGCTGACTGATTCAAACGGTATATATAAAAATCTTGGCTATGTTACTTGGCAATATCCTGGTGGAGCTGGTGGGCCTATAGTCCAAGCAGATCAAAAGTGCTTACCTGGTCCAGCGAAATAACAAAATTAAATGAAAAATAGAGGATTTACCCTAATCGAATTGCTCGTAGTAGTTAGCTTGATAGGCATGTTATCTTCCATAGTTCTTGTCTCATTGCAGGCTGCTCGCGATAAGGGTCGTATAGCTTCTGCCATTATATTTTCTACCTCTATGTATCGCGGTTGGGGAGCGGATGCTTTTGGTGTATGGAATTTCGATGAGGCGAATAATGGAGATAATGCTCAGGATCAAGGTGCTTACGGTATTACATTGACCAAAGCTGCTGACGCTTCAGTTAGGTCTTCCGTGACACCTCTTTCATCTGGTAAATCGATTGATTTTACTAATTCTGTTGCAGGTGATGCAGCAAGTTTCACTTCTGGTGATATTTCTACAAAAAATATATCTTTAACAAATTACACTGTAAGTCTGTGGATTTATCTAAACGATACCTCAAATTCTAAGGGTGTACCAATTTCAGTAAATACAATATCTGGTAGGGCAATTTTGTTTAATCTATCAACAATTGACACAACCCCCTTTACATTATTTGCAGGTCCACAACTTGCTAATTGTGGAGGTGGCAGTACTTCTTTTTCAAATAAACCAAGTCCCCAGAAATGGATCAATTATGCATTTACTTGGGATAAATCTACTCAAGAGGTTAGATTATATGTTGATGGAAAGTACACAGCATCTTTAACTGGTTGTAATTCAAGTATTGGTAATGGGTCGTGGACGGCTCAATCTGTCTATGTGGGTAACTTTTCTGCAGGAGCTTCCCATTTTATTAAAGGTCTTGTAGACGAACTAGCAATCTATCCAAGCGTCCTCACCGCATCCCAAATTCAAGAAATATATGCACAGGGATTGCCTAGACATATTGCCAAAAAGGACTAAATAATTTGCTAGGTTTAACCTCACAAAGTGTTATAATAAAATTATGAGAAAGGCGATTTTTTTGTTAATAACCGCTATTTTTTGTAGTTTTTTTGCATCTCAAGCATTGGCAGAGACTGCTTTGACGGATGAACAAAGAGTGATGCTACAACAAGAATTGGCAAAAGTAGAGGCAGAGCAAAAGCAGGCTGCTATAGAGCTTGCAAATGCTCAGCAAAAGAGCGCCTCATTGGCAAGAGATATACAGGTTTTGGATGCCAAGATTAGAGCGGCACAGCTTGAGATAAAGGCCAAAAATATTTTGATACAGAGCCTAGGCAATGACATTTCCAAAAAGGTAAATAAAATAAATGACCTTGAAGATCGTATCGATAAGGGTAGGGATACTTTGGCTCAGATTTTGAGGAAGACAAATGAGATTGATCAAGTCTCGATACCGATACTCCTATTATCTCAAAAGACTATTACAGGTTTTGTAAATGATTTGGATCAATTTGAATTGGTCCAAGAGAGTCTTCGGGATGTGGTGACAGAACTCAAATCTGATAAGGCTTCGACTACGGTGGAAAAGGAGATACTAGATACTAGAAGAAATGCCGAAATGGATGCAAAATATGTTATCCAACAGCAACAAAAAAATATCGAAAGTGATCAGATAGAACAAAAGGAGTTATTGGCTTTGAGCAAAGGTGCCGAAAAATCATACACCAAGCTTATTGCCGAAAAGCAGGCAAGAGCAGCGCAGATCCGCTCGGCTTTGTTTGCCTTGAGAGATGCTGCTTCTATTCCATTTGGTCAGGCTTTGCAGTACGCTACTTTGGCCTCAAATAAGACTGGCATAAGACCAGCTTTTTTGCTCGCTATTATTACTCAAGAATCAAACTTGGGTAGCAATGTGGGCAAATGTTATGTCACAAATCTTCAGACTGGAGCTGGTATAAATGCAAAGACGGGCAATAGTGTCCAAAATGTTATGAATCCCACTCGCGATATTCCAGCCTTTGTAGAAATTTTGAGCAAAATAGGTGGTGAGCCAACGAAACAAGTTGTCTCATGCCCACTAAGTGTCGGTTGGGGAGGAGCTATGGGTCCTGCTCAGTTTATCGCTTCGACATGGCTACTTATTGAAGATCGAGTAGCAAATTCTCTCGGTATAAATAGTATGCCAGATCCTTGGAATCCAGGACATGCCTTTATGGCTTCAGCTCTGTATTTGAGCGATTTGGGTGCCAATACCAAGACTTATACAGCAGAAAGAAACGCGGCTTGTAAATATTATTCTGGTAGGTCTTGTGGTTATGCTACTGGTAATACTTCATATGGCAATAGTGTCGTATCGCTCGCAGACAAAATACAACGTACTATGATTGATCCTTTGCAAGGATTGTAGAATGTACTACGCGTCATTCTCACTGATCCAAGCGTCATTCCTACTGATGCAAGCGTCATTCCCGCGAAGGCGGGAATCCAGGATTACGCAAACTGAGTTGGATTCCCGCCTTCGCGGGAATGACGCAGGATGGTAATGACGCAGGATGGGAATAATGCAAAACCAATATCTTTTAAATCGTAAGTATAACCGGTATAACCATCGGCCTCTTGGCAGTCTTGTTTAGGAGGAATTTTGAGACAGCGTCGGTGATATTGTCTTTTACAAAATCAACATTAATCGGATTTTGACCACGCGTAGACTTCTCTATCGTCTCTTTTATTACTAATCTGACTTCATGCAATAGATCTTGTGATTCTCTCAAATATACGAAACCACGAGAGATAATGTCTGGAGATTTCTTGAGCTTACCATTGATTGCATTGATTATGCCGAAGACAATGAATATGCCATCTTGAGCAAGCATTTGTCGATCACGAATGACTACATCTTGAACATCACCGACAGAGAAACCGTCGACTAGGACAAGACTATTTGCGGCTTTTTCTTTGAGTTTTACTATCTTTTTTCCTCCTTCTTGGATCTCGATGATTGAACTATTGTCTGGAATAACTACGTCTTCTTCTTTGAGACCATTTGCCTCTTTTGCTATGTCGCCATGGACTCGAAGCATATAGTGATAACCGTGTAATGGTATGAAGAATTTTGGATGAATTTTCTTGTGTATCCAAGCTGTCTCATCTCTATTGGCATGTCCAGAAGAGTGGACGTCAGCGATACGATAGTGAATTATCTTTGCTCCTTGTCTTGAAAGATTATCTTTTAGTTTTTGAACTGCTCTTTCATTTCCAGGAATAACTGATGATGAAAGCATAATCGTATCTCTTGGAGTAATTTTGATCTTAGTATGAGTTTTATTTGACATACGCATCATTGCGGCAAATTCGTCTCCTTGAGCACCTGTAGCCAGAATAATGATCCTTTCTGGAGGATAGGACTCTATCTCGTCACTAGAAATCATTGTTTCGTTTTTTGCTTTAAGCAAACCTAGATGTTTACAAATCTCGATATTAGATTTCATACTTCGACCCTCGACTACGACTTTTTTGCCATACTTTTCTGCGAAATCGATAATACGAAGAAGTCTTTCGAGTAGAGAAGAGAAGGTGGCAATAATGAGTCTACCTTGAACATTTTTTATTATTTCCTCAATATTTTTGTGAACGGTCTTTTCTGGAATTGAGAAACCTGGATTTTCGACATTGGTCGAATCGGCCATAAGAAGTAGAACGTTTTCATTTTTGAAGGCGCGATCGTATTCAGCCTCTTCTTCTACTGTAGGGATACCATCGACATGGTCTAGTTTGAGGTCTCCGGTATGGACGATAGATCCGAAAGGAGTCTGTACTATGATACCCATAGCATCTGGTATTGTGTGGGTAACAGCGAAGAATTTGATCTTAAGACCGCCTAAGGTCAAAGTCTCTTCTTTCTCCACTACCTTGATATCTAGTTTTGGAACATGAGTAAATTCTTCTTGTCTCTTTTGGATCAAAATAGAGGTAAGGAGTCTAGTATATAGAGGAGGATTACCGATCCTTGGCATGATATAGGGGATACCACCTATATGATCTAGGTGACCGTGAGTGATGATTACGGCACGGATCTTGTCTTGCCTCTCTTCGAGATATTTTGTATTTGGCAAAATATAATCGATGCCCGGTGTGTTTTCATCTTTAAATTGAAAACCGATATCGATCACCACAATATCATTGCCATATTCGATTGCGGTCATATTTCTACCAATCTCTTCTACTCCACCCAAAGGTACAATACGGATAGAATCTGGAGCCAAAGCAGGGATGACATCTTCTGATTTGGAATGAGTCAATGGTCTTGCGGGCGCTGGTCGACGATTGCCTTTGGTCGATTCTTTACGGATGACATTCATCCTTGCTCCAGCTACATGTCTTAGCATTTCTGGGTGCTTCCTTAGGCCCTTGCCAAGTACTACTCTATGGCCAGGATGTGCTGTCTTTGTGGCGTCACTTTGTCCTTCTGTAGGCCTTGGACCGCTTGTGAAGGTGCGTATCGGTGGCTTGGAGCGACGGTGATTATTATTGAATTGTCTTTGATTGTTATTCATTATTTTAATATTTTCCAAACCTTTTCTCGATTGATGTACCAATCATTGATTGAATTCCATCGATCGGAAGGGTTGGTTATGTTATTGATAATTTTTTTATTTTGAAAATTGTTAATTATTTCTTTTGGTAATATATAAGTAAATTCTGGTGAATAAAGAAATATTGCAGGTATGTCATTTTTTATGTATTTTTCTAATTCTGTATACTTGTCTTTATTATCTTTTTCATCACTACTTGTTCGAATCTTTTCGAGTAGATCATCGACATGACTATTTGCATACATTGCTACATTTAGACCGGGAGCATTGCGTTGTGATGAGTGCCAGTACGCATATAGATCTTTGTCTTTACCTATTTGTTGGCCGAATAATAGAGCATCAAACTTTCTTGGTCTAATTATACTTTGGTAAAGTTCGGAGGAATCGTAAATTTTGATATTGACCTTTGCTCCTATTTCTTCCCAAGAATCCTTTAGGATTTGGGCGGTTTTCTTTAGGTCGGGAGTATCGGCTGTGTAAAGATCGAAGGTTAGGACTTGAAGAGTGTTTTTTGAGCCTTTCTTTTCGTAGACATTCGTCTCTTTATTCATTTGCCAGCCGTTCTTTTCGAGTAATGACTTCGCTAGATCAGGATTTCTTCTTGGAATGTTTTCGACTTGTTTGAGCTCGGAAAGTGGCAATGGTCCTGTAATAGCCAAACCATAACCTTCCAAACCATTATCAATTATCTCTTTTCTATCGACAGCAAAATCCAAGGCTTGTCTCACTTCTTTTGTAGCAAGTATTGGATTGCTATTTTGATTGAAGAAGACGCCAAATATTCTCGGTAATGGTACGCTGATCGGATCGAATCCTTGTAAACTCAATTCTTTTGCATTTTCTGGCGATATAGAAGATAGGCTAGATATTGTGCCCGATTGTAATTGATCTACGGCATTTTCTTCATCTGCGTAGAAATAGAAGTTAATCTTTTCTATATACGGTTTCTTCGAATAGTATTTACTTGATGAAACTAGGCTCAATGATGTAGGTATACCACCTTTATCTTTTAGGATATTTTTGAATTGATATGGTCCAGACCCAAGTGGTTGGATATTGTAATCACTAAAGACAAATTGATCATCATTTATACTATTCCAAATATGTTTCGGAAGTATACCCACAGTAGTATTTGTAATAAAAGGTGCATAAGGCTGTTTCAAAACGAAGACTATTTCTTCTGGAGAAATAACATTGATTGTTACATTATTCCAATCTGCTTTCTTTGGACTTTTCAAAAGTGGATTTTGGATTTTTTGAATGGTAAAGGCTATATCTTCGGTAGTAAGCTTGGATCCATCATGGAAATAGACATCAGGTCTAATCTTGAATGTATATTTGAGACCATCGTCAGATATAGCATAATCTTGGGCTATATCTGGTACAAGTTTATCGCCATCATATTTCATCAAACCTGAATAGACCAAAGCTGATATATCTCTATCGGCATCTGTTATGGCGAGGACGGGATTTATCATATGAGGAAGTCCGATAAGACCTTCATCTATCTCGCCTCCATAGCTCGGCACATCGATTTTGAACATATCGCTAACCTTTAGAGCCATAATCATCGATGTGAGTACAGCAATGGCAACTAAGATAGCGAAAATGGTCTTTTCTGTAATGCTAAATTTGTTTATGTATTGCATTATAAGATCGCCACTTCTTATACGAAATTCTTTTTCATTTTTGGGATTCACGATAAATAGAACCTTCAAAGCTCTATGGTATTAGATGAGGTTTATGAGAGCTGAGATGGCAAATAGGATTGCTACGACTATTGTTGTATTGAAGAGGACTTTTTCGAAGCCTCTACGGGTATGAAATGCAGAACTAAAATTGTCGCTTCCACCGAAAGCACCACCGACTTGGGCGCCAGTTTTCTGAATCAAAATTATGGCAATAAGTATCACCGACAGAATCAACTGAATGTATGGAAGGAGTGACTTCATTGGGATTAGTCTAGCACACTTTTTGATTTTTGCAAGGATTGCTATTTATCTTACGAAATAGCTAGCAAAATCAATAATAGAATAAAATACTGTAGCGCTTAAGCTTTTGAATAGGAAAGATTGATTTGTAGGGCTTGGAGATGGGTTGGGAGTAGGTGTAGCTGTCGGTGTACTTGTGATGGTCGGTGTTGGACTAGGTGTCGGAGTGGCATTTACACTTGGTGTTGCATTTGTGCTTGAGCTTGGACTTGGGCTTGGATTTGATTGGGTAGTATTTGTAGGGCTAGGACTTGGGGAATTGCTTGGACTTGTGGAAGGACTTACTCTGATAGTCTGGCTTGGACTTGGGCTAGGTGAAGGAGTTATCCTGATCGTCGGACTTGGTCTCGGACTTGTACTTGGACTTGGAGTTCTTGAACTAACATTTGGACCAGATGAAGGGCTTGGAGAAGGTCTTGTATTTGAACTTGTATTAAGATTTTGATTTGGATTACCAGAACTTGTATTTGTTGAATTGCCACTTATATTTGGGTTTGAGCTCGTAACTTGATCTGAATTTTGGCCAGAACTTGATTTTATAAATTTGGAAATAGGAGTTTCAGGTGTTGGACTTGGAGTAAAACTTACTACCTCGACGGTTTTATTGAAGACTGATTCGTATGTATAAGAAGCTCCATCTACTACTCTTTGCCAAGCACTAGAAGTCACGTCTTTTATTACGTCAGCAAAGTTGAGCTTTTCTAGTGGCGCATCTGCTTGTACGTTTTGGGCATTTTTATTTTTTGTTTGGTCGAAGCATATAGCATCTTTTCTTATTGTATTCATGCCGTCTTCCTGAGTAGCCTTACTTTTCTTGAATTCTTTTTGGAGTCTGGTAAATTCATCAACCCTTTCTTGCATCTTGATAATAAGACGATTGCTTAAATTGTCATTTAGGGTTTCCAAAAATGCCGGTGGCAAATCTCTTGTCGTAAAACCATTTGCCACATACTGACTATCGACGCTTGGATATGAGACATTTACGCTGATAGTTTTGTTTGATGGATTTTTGGGAT
This sequence comes from uncultured Candidatus Saccharibacteria bacterium, assembly GCA_964645315.1. Classification (GTDB taxonomy): domain Bacteria; phylum Patescibacteriota; class Minisyncoccia; order Phycocordibacterales; family PALSA-1337; genus C7867-002. The sequence continues at coordinate 45,653 of CAZYBH010000001.1, forward strand.
CTTTATTTTGAGTATCCAAAATCTCGATTTTTATAATAGCGGTATTTCTGTCAATTTCATCTCCTGAAAAATAATTTTTGAAAGCTATATATGAAGGCATATCCATAAGCAAAAGGTCATTGGCCATATTATTTGCTTTGTTAATAACTCTTATTAGATCTATGATACCCAGCTTTTGACTACCATTTTTATTTAAGAAATCTTCTATATCAGATAGATTTTTGTATATTTTGGTATTTTGTTCTTTATTGGGCAATAGAAAAGTATTGAAATATATCTTTTTTGCATCTCCAGATTGTACGATATTTTTTGTGCCGACAATGTTATCGATTTTGCAATAAGCTTTGTGGCCTATATATTTATCAAAAGAATCTTTATTTATTGCTCCCTTAGGGACAATAAAGAAAATGAGATTTTGATTTTGGACTGAGTTTGAATTTTTCAATTCGGCAAGAGTGGCACTTATACTTGTATAGCTCTTTTCACTTATGTCCTTTAGAAGATCTAATTTTTCAAGACTTTGATTTATAGCATTTAACTTGGTTTTGTACTCTTCAACCGTCGAATATTTGTCATAGCAAATTGATTCGTTTTTGGCGCTTGATGCAATCTCCGGGTATCGGTTCAATTGATCTTCAGAATAACATTGTCGGAAATCATTTAGGTTTTCGCTATTTTCCAAATCGTAATGAGTCAATGATCCGGTCTTTGCATCATAACTATCGTATCCTTGACGAACTTCAGCTTTTGAAATACATGGTGAAAAAAATACCAAAAATAATCCAGTTGTAACCATAAGGCTTTTATATGGAAAATTTTGGCCCATGCCTAATTATAACTTAAATTTCTGTCAGTATATACTTCACAAAGTGACTATTATGTATATAATGTTTTTTATTAGCTTATTATTACTTTAATCATAAAACAATGAAAGACATATCAAAGAAAATCAAACCATTGCAAGATCGAGTCCTCATTAAAGAAGATGATGAAAGTAAAGAAAAGAAAACTTCTTCAGGGATAATAATTCCCATTACCGTAAATGAGGATAAAGGTAGCAAAAAGGGTAGTATTGTCGCTGTAGGTCCTGGTCACTATGAACAAGGTAAACTCATACCTATCGGTCTTAAAGTGGGTGATGAAGTCTTATTCCAATGGGGCGATAAGATCAAAATTGAAGATCAAGAATATTATTTAGTCAAAGAAAACGAGATTTTAGCAGTTATAAATTCAAAATAATATGGCCAAGAAAATTCTCTACAATGAAGAGGCTCGAAAAGCTCTCAAAAATGGTATCGATGCAGTTGCAAATGTAGTCAAGATCACTATCGGTCCACGCGGTCGCAATGTGGTCTTGGATAAGGGTTACGGTTCGCCTACTATTACAAATGACGGCGTTTCTATTGCAAAAGATATTACTCTCAAAGATAAGTTCGAAAACTTGGGAGCAGAGATAGTCAAAGAAGTGGCAAATAAGACAAATGATATAGCGGGTGACGGTACGACTACAGCTACGGTCCTCATCCAATCTATAGTCAATGAAGGTATCAAGGAGACAAATCTAGGTGTCAATGCTATGGGACTTCGATCTGGTATCGAATCCGCTTCAAAAGATGTCGTCGAAGCTTTGAAAAAGATCTCTACACCCATTAAGACCGATGAAGAGATTAAGCAAGTTGCCACTATTTCTGCTGAGTCAGAAGAATTGGGCAAGATTATCGCTGATACAATAAAGAAGGTAGGCAAAGATGGTGTAGTTACGGTAGAAGAATCTCAATCGACAGAATTGGAATCAGAAATAGTAGAGGGTATACAATTTGATAAAGGTTATGTGTCCGCCTACATGATTACAAATGCCGAGAGGATGGAAGCAGAATATTCTGATCCGGCAATACTCATTACTGATAAGAAAATCTCATCTATCAAAGAGATTTTGCCTTTATTGGAACAATTGGCTAAGACCGGCAGGAAAGATTTGGTAATTATTGCCGAAGATGTCGATGGTGAGGCTTTGACTACTTTTGTATTGAATAAATTGCGAGGTACATTCAATGTTTTAGCAATTAAAGCTCCAGGATATGGTGATAGCAAAAAAGAAATGCTTAGTGATATAGCTGTTACCATTGGAGCAAAAGTTATTACCGAAGATATTGGCTTGAAATTAGAAAATGCTGATTTGTCTGTTTTGGGCAAAGCTCGAAAAGTTATTTCAACGAAAGATAGTACGGTCATTGTTGGAGGTAAGGGTAAGAAGTCAGAAATAGAAAATAGAATTGCTCAAATAAAAAAGCAAAGAACTCTTACCGATTCAAAATACGAGGGTGAAAAACTGGAAGAAAGGATCGCCAAACTTTCAGGTGGAGTGGCTGTGATCAGAGTCGGTGCAGCGACTGAGACTGAGATGAAATATTTGAAACTAAAAATTGAAGATGCTGTAAATGCTACGAAGGCTGCTATCGAAGAGGGTATAGTCCCAGGTGGAGGTGTAGCTCTTATTCGCTCCGGTCTTGAAGTAGAAAAATTACTTACAAATAAAAAGGGTTTGACCAAAGAGCAAGAGCTTGGTTACAAAATTGTTTTGAAAGCTCTTTCTGCACCGACCAAGCAAATAGCCATAAATGCAGGCAAGGAAGACGGTGCAGTCATCGTAGATAAGATCCGAAATGGTAAAGGCAATATCGGCTACGATGCTCTCAAGGATGAAATGGTTCCTGATATGATAAATCGTGGTATTGTCGATCCGGTCAAGGTTACAAGATTGGGTGTCGAAAATGCTTGTTCTGCCGCTTCTATTCTCCTTACTACCGAGGCTGCTATAGCCGATGAACCAGAGCCAAAGAAAGAAACTTCACCAAATAGTCCAGATATGGGATACTAGTATAATGAAATTTTTCTTTAGCATAGTCATAATTCTTCTTTTAGTCTTTTTAGGCTTTATCGGTTTTGAGGTCTATAAATACCTCGACGAGAAAAATTCTCTGCAATTTTCACCTATAGTCCTAGACACTGCAAGTTCTACTGATCTTGTGTCAAATTCTACTTCTACAAGTATTGTTACAAAAGCAGATATATCTAAGTGGAAAATGATAGACAATAGTGAATTGGGTTATAGCGTCAAATATCCAGACAATCTTATAGTCAATAAAGATGAATTATCTTTGATTCTAGCTTTTCCAAAGAAAGCCTATTTTCACTGGCCTTTGGAAGATGAGTTCAAGGTTACGATTACAGCTACATCAAGTTGTAAGACCGATAAGTTACAAAAAATCACCATCAATGATAAAGACTTATATCTAGTATCAGAGATTGAAGATGGTGCTGTCGGTACCATTACAAAAGAGAAAACCTATGAATTTGATGGAAATGGATCTTGTTACAAAATAATTGTAACTTCAAGAGGTAGGAATACAGCAAGCCTTTATGTTGATGATCCTGCTTTGATCAAGAAGTATGACAAACAACACGAAGATGAAGTAAGGGCAGTTTGGGACATAATAAATTCGATAATCTACAGTTTTGAAATAAAAGAGATACCTGCTGGAGATATTGAAAGCTAATTGAATAAGTTGGGAAAATATGCTAGGATACTCTAAACCCTAACAAGGCTTTAGTAGCTTATAAAAAAATATTATTTATGAAGAAGTCAACTTTATGGTCTCTTATAGTTTTGGTCGTTATTATTATCGTTTTGGTCATCTATGGTGGTGGCAATAAGTCCAATACACCAAGTGGTGAAGCAAACAATGAGCCTTCGACATCGTCTGTACCAGTTATCGAGACGACCAAGGTCTCATCCAAGACATCCAAATTCGAAAATGCAGAACTAGGATTTGCAGTTAGCTATCCTTCTACATGGCAAGCCGAAAATACCGATCAAGGCGTTACATTTATTATCCCAATCGACAAAGATCAGGTCTCAACAATGGCAAAACTTCAAGCAGATGTTACTGTCTTGGCCTCAAAATGTGCCTTCCCAGCAGTCGTAACAGTCAAAGAGCGTGGCACATTGAAAGTTGGCAATTTGACAGCAAACATGATCTCTATGTCAAACAGTGTACAAGGTCGTGCTTATTTCAATCGCATGTACTCATTACAAAAAGATAGTCTCTGTTACATGTTCTCATTTGCTTCTATCGCTCTATCACCAGAAAGCAAAGGTTTGACTGGTTCAAATATTACTCAAGCTCAAAACAACAACAAAGCTTTGACAACAACTTCAGATACAGATTTCACCAACCTAGTTAAGTCATTTACTTTCGTTGAGTCAAAAGCTGGTCAAGACGAATCAAAGGTTAATCCTACAAAATAACAATGAAGAAAATTACATTAATAATTTTGGCTATAGTAGTTATTGTTGCTATATACGCTATAGCTAGCTACAACAGTCTTGTTACTCTCAATGTCTCAGCAGATACTCAGTGGAAACAAGTAGAGACTGATTATCAGAGAAGATTTGATCTTATCCCAAATCTAGTAGAGTCAGTCAAAGGAAGCATGAAGCAAGAGCAAGCCGTTTTCACCGCTATTGCTGATGCAAGGACAAAGTATTCTGGTGCCAAGACTGCCGATGAGAAAGCTCAAGCTGCAGGTCAAGTCGAAAGCGCTCTCGGAAGATTGCTCGTCATTACCGAAAATTACCCTAGTCTCAAATCATCAGAAGCTGTCCAATCCCTCATGTCTCAGCTCGAAGGATCCGAAAACCGCATTAGCGTACAGAGGATGAGATACAATGACACAGTCAAATCTTACAATCTCAAAGTTATGAGATTCCCTAGCTCGATCGTCGCTTCAATGTTCGGTTTCAGCCAAAGATCATATTTCGAAGCTCAAAAAGGCGCAGAGGTCGCACCCGCAGTTAAGTTCTAAAGACAAGAGAATTAGAGAGTTAGAAAAATAGAGTTTACATTTTCTACCTATTATCTCTACTCTCATTTCTACAAAATATGAAGAAACTATTCATCACGATTATATTGTTAGTTCTTCCGATTATAGTTTTCGCTTACAAAAGCCCTGGCAAACCTCAGGGCTTTGTAAGTGATTTTGCAAATATAATTGATTCCAAAACCCGTCTTGATCTAGAAAATAAGCTGACTCAATTTGAAAAACAAAATGGGGTAGAAATTGCTATAGTGACCGTAAATAATCTAGACAAGGAAACGGTTGAGACATATGCAGTAAAGCTTTTCGAAGAATGGAAAATAGGCAAATCTGGGAAAGATAATGGTATTTTGCTTCTGGTCGCCCCAAATGAAAGGGAAGTTAGGATAGAAGTGGGATATGGTCTTGAGGGTACTATTACCGATCTTCTTGCCAATAAGATTATTCAGCAAGAGATCATTCCCCAATTTAAGAGAAATAATTATTCAGAAGGCATTGCAAATGGAGTAAATTCTATTATTGGCATTATAAGCAAAGATATCGATCCTGCTATATACGATCCTGATAAGTCTGACATGCCAATTTTCGACAGAGTTGATCCTAGAATTATTATATTTATATTTTTCATCTCTTTCGGTGCGGTAATGAGATTTTTATCCAAGACCAAATCTTGGTGGTTGGGTGGTATTATGGGTGGTGTTTTGGGTTTGATAATAAGTATTTTTGTCGGTTTTCTTTACTTCGGTCTTACTCTAACTATTATCCTTACAATTTTCGGATTAATCCTTGATTATAATGCCTCCCGAAAGGGCCCTGGCGGCTTCGGTGGTGGTCGTGGAGGTTTCGGAGGATTTGGTGGGGGCCATAGTGGTGGTGGCTTCGGCGGTTTCGGTGGCGGTTTCTCCGGTGGTGGTGGCAGTAGTGGGAGGTGGTGATTTGGTGAGAACTAGTATGTGCATATGTCTGACTTATGCAAAGAATTATAAACGCAGCTTCATTAAAATCAAATGTAATGGACAAATCAGGCCCGAATATCACTATATCTTGGCGAGAATTTCAATTGATTTGAAATGTCAGTGATCAAATCGGCCAGAGTAATTCCTTTGAGTTTTGCTCTGTGTTCAGCTTGTTCAAGATTATTGACAGCAATAACTTTTTGACTGATGGACTGTATGCCGATATTACCTACTACAGCATTGTCAATAATATCATAGGCAATTGACTGTATGTTTAGGGGTGTTCCTGAAAGAAAGTTTTCAATAGTCGGATCAAGGCCTCTACGAATTATTGAATGAATATTATTAAGGGGAACATAATCAATTTCATAATTAGGGCCTATAAGTTTTGGATTATTGTAACTATTTTTCCCAATTTTCCAATTTGTTGGAACTTTTATCTCTGCTGGCTTTTCAATTATGAAATCTAAATCGACATCTTTAGACATTGGAATGCCATAAAGATCCTGAATTATACTTCTGAACACAAATCCACCAATTAACCATGCTTTTCCCTTGGAACTTTTCCTAATTATTTCTACAGCTTCCTTAAACTCATGATAATTATTAGCGACTTTTAAAAAAGATTGGGTGTAATCCATGATTTTCTAGATCATATTGATAGTAGCATATTTAACTCGAATTTCTATCAGATATTTATTTAACCTGAAGATGTTTAGCTGATTGCAGAGCAAGTCTACTTTATGGGGTACAGATCAGCGGAGGGTAAGGGATTCGGTCACGAGTTTCCTCGCTGCAGCTCGGAACTCGCGACCCCGACTTGCGGCTCGGCGTGCTCGCCTCGCACGCTCCGTCTTTCTCATCTCCTTACTCTCTCGCAATATAATTCACTCAAAGGTCATTTAGACCTTTTCGCGAATTATTGCGGAGGGTAAGGGATTCGAACCCTTGGTGAGTTGCCCCACACACGCTTTCCAAGCGTGCGCACTAGACCACTATGCGAACCCTCCTTTGCACTCGTCCATAATAAACTAGAGATGAAGTACTAGCAAATATGTGTGTCCGGGAGGTTGCACATCCCGAATAGAATTTTGTGGTATAATATGACCAGAAGGAGGTAGCATGAAAATGAATCACAAAAAGTCTCCAGTTGGTACAAGTGGGACCGGTCGGGAGGTTACTGTGAGAATCAGTGTTCATCGGGTAAATTTGGAGCGAGGTGGTAATTCTCCTGGACTCGTTCCAACTTCCAATCCCATTCCGGCAAATCATCAGGCCGGAAATCGTGGCCAAGCTATGCAAGATGAGACTTGGCCTCACGGTCGCGTCTATAGCGACTAAATAAAACCGCTTCATGGGTCAGGGGAAGCGGTTTTGAAATTATAAACAAAAACCCCAGCTGTGTGCGTCCCGACGCACTGCCAGCTGAGGTCCCGATTCCGCCACGGGCCAATACCGCGACAGTTTCGAAATCATCCTATTCTATAGCTTGAGTGGAGTCAAGCCACGTGTTCGAGCCGGGTGTGGTCGATAGTAATGGGTGCGAGTCGGAGAGTGCCACGGTCGAATTCTTCGACGAGAGAAGACAGTTGCAATCTTCCTGCCTCGTCTGAAGTATCCGTTTCGTAATCAAACTCACCCTCAACACCGATTCCACAGGCGACGATGATGGTTTTGGCTCCATGGCGTCGGATTTGTTTGGTCAGACCTCGGGATCCTTCGAAGTGATGGACGAGGACGAGGTTCGCTTCTTCGCAGTTCAGATTGGCAGTAACAAGATCACTCGGATTTCCATTGAGATCCTGATCATCAATGGCGATTTTGATTGCCCTGTGAAGCCGACTGCACCAGAAAGCATCGCAAAATCCTTCGGCAATCTGTTTATTTGTGCCAACCACAATCAATTTCCTCATGTTTCCTCCTGTTAGGGGTTCTGTTTTCCAGTAAAACCATACTCCTGTATTCAAATTATGTCAAACTTATTATTTGGGTAATATCAGTTAATTAATATTATTCTAGGTACTCATAGTTAAAGTTTTATCTTTGACTGTTCAAAATAAATAAACAGAAAACCCCCAGAGGGGGTGTTCGTTCGCTTTATTGTTTTCATCCAAAGAGTTCTTCAAGAGCCATTTTGATTAGACGCCTCGTTTTTATTTTTGTTTTTAGTTGGATTTGCTTTCCCTTTCGGATATTTTTTTCGCGAATGACTTTGGTTTTTATGGACTTAAAATTTGGATCTTCCGTGGCATTCCTGATTATTTTTACTTTGGAACGACCGGCCAAGTAACCCTTCAGGAATTTCTTGAAATACTTCCTTCTGACTTGACTTGACATAACCCTTTGTTCAACCACATGCTTGGAGGGCGGGGGAGTTGATTCCATACCATTGTGGTGTTTTAGTTGAAAAGAGGTACAAAGTTCAGTCTAGGATATTACCTTGAAAATGTTTTTTTGCCAAATTATATTCATACAGAAGTCTGACATATGCATTGCAGAAGTCAGACTTCTGTATCTATGTGTATTTCTATGTCTCTGCTTTGGTATAATGAATATTATAAATAAAATAACTAATTATTAAAAAATGGACTTAAAAAATAAAGTAGCGATAGTTACAGGAGCAAAGCAGGGTATAGGTTTCGGTATTGCAAAAGTCTTGGCCAGTAGAGGTGCAAAAGTCGTGGTGAGTGATCTCGATGCATCAGAATGCGATTTGGCGGTAAATAAATTGAAAGAGCTAGGCTATGAGTCTATGGGCATAGCATGCGATGTTTCCAAAAAATCTGAAGTAGAAAATTTGATAAAAAAGACTGTGGAGGATTTTGGCAGTTTGGATATCTTGGTCAATAATGCAGGAATATTTCCATTTGTACCATTTAAGGATATGAAAGAATCAGATTGGGACAAAGTCATAAATGTAAATTTGAAAAGTATATTTTTTACTGTTCAAGAAGCACTAAAGGTGATGAAAGATGGAAGCAAGATAGTCAACATCTCTTCTATAGCGTCATTTGTTGGTTTCGAAGGATTGACTCATTATTGTGCATCCAAGGGTGCTATAAATGCTTTTGTCAGAGCTTTGGCATTGGAGCTTGCTCCTAGAAAGATCAATATAAACAATGTCGCTCCTGGTGCCATCGACACTCCTGGTGCTACTGGAGCAATAGATAATAAAACAAAAAATGCGTATATAGAGGCGATACCTTGGAAGAGATATGGTCTCCCAGAGGATATTGCTCATACAGTTGCATTCTTGGCTTCTGAGGGCGCCGATTATATTACAGGGCAAACAATAGTGGTCGATGGGGGATGGACTCTAAAATAGCATTTGCCTTTTTCGAGCTAATTTGCTAGTCTTTGGAAACCATGTTAATGATCAGATTACAAAGAACTGGAAGGAAACACGAACCAACATTTCGTGTGGTTTTGACTGATTCCAAGAATGGTCCAAAAAGTGGTAAGTACAAATTGAATTTGGGTTGGTATGATTCGAGGATTGATAATGATGCAAAAAAGCAATTGGACACTGAAGCTATCAAGTCATGGATGTCCAAGGGTGCAAAACTATCAGTTACTCTTCACAACTTCCTTGTCGCTTCGAAGGTTATCGAAGGCAAGAAAGTCAACGCTCTACCAAAGAAAACCGTTCAAAAGAAAGCAGAAGAAGCTCAAGCTCCAAAAGCCGAGACTCCTTCGGTCACTCCTACTCCACAGGCCTAAATTGTTAGACAGTATATTGTCTGATAAAATTGTGGAGTACAGATTATTCTGTACGATTTATGAAATAATATAAAGAATATGCAGCAAGATCAGCAATTTTTGGATTTCGTTATTAAGGCTCTAGTAGACAATCCAGGTGAGGTTAAGATAAATAGAACGGTAGATGAAATGGGTGTGTTACTTACTCTTGAAGTAGGTGCCGCTGATATGGGCAAGATTATCGGTAGACAGGGCAACACAGCAAAAGCTATTAGGACATTGCTAAGAGTAGTCGGTATGAAAAACAACTCTCGTGTCAACCTCAAGATCAATGAACCAGTAGGTGGTTTGAAATCTCGAGAAGAAGCTCCTGCAGTCCCACTTTCTACCCCAAATTCAAAGACTGTAGATGAGGCTATGGCTGATCTCAAATTGGGATAAAACAAATTTGTATAATACAAAAAACTGTGGTATAGTATTGCCACAGTTTTTTGTATGATTACATTTCATAATATAACTCTTTTTCCAGAAGCCTTTGATTCATATATCGGAGCTTCGATAATCAAAAGAGCAATAGAAAAGAAAAAAATTAAAGTGGTAAATTATAATCCACGGGATTTCGTCGTTGCAAAAAATAAAGGCAAATTAACTTACTCAGATAGACGAGTCGATGATCGACCATACGGTGGTGGTCCGGGTATGGTTATTGAAGCATTGCCTGTGATCAAGGCTATAGACAAGGCAGCGGGGAAATATCTTAGAAATGCAAAATCAAAGAAGGATGTCAAAATTATCTTTTTTAGTCCAGGTGGAGAGCAGTTTTCAAATGAAATAGCCGAAGATTATAAGAAATATAAACATATTGTATTGGTTTGTGGTCGTTACGAAGGTATCGATGCTAGGATCAAAAAAGCATTTCCTATGGTCGATATCTCTGTCGGTCCATATGTCCTTACTGGTGGCGAATTGCCAGCAATGATATTGATCGATGCTATATCTCGAAGAGTACAGGGTGTTCTCGGCGACTCAGCATCGGTAGAAGAAAATCGTATTGCAAGCCGTGATGTATATACGCGTCCAGAAACTATTATTTACAAAAAGAAAAAGTATTCCGTACCAAAGATTTTGCTTTCCGGTCATCATTCAAATATTGATTCGTGGAAGAAAAAAGTAAATCAAAATAAAAAGTCAAATTTTTATCATTAGGAAATGATTTCTATAATTTGTAATCTTGTTTTGATAAAAATAAATTTGGTAAAATTGTACTAGTAATAATATTACTGAAATGCCTGCAAATTATCAGTTAATATAAAATCATGAGTCATATGACATTATTACCATTACAACAGGATTATGTTACAAAGTCCGAATTTGAATCTTTTCGAGATGATGTTCGAGAACGTTTTGATAGTATCGATAATAGATTCAGCGTTATAGATCAAAAATTTGAAAGTTTCAAAGATGAGATAATCAACACTCTTAGAGATGATTTTGCTAGACAAACTGGTATTATTTTGGAGACATTTCAGCACAATCTCAAAGCATCGATGGAGTATATGGAATCAAGACTGGACAAGAAGCTCGACAAATCAGAATTTTATGAGTACATGGAGCTTCATTTCCCAAAACGATCCAAAAAACCAATAAAATAGCAAATAATCTCTTATATAGGATTATTTGTCAGTAAACTGTGGATAAACTATTGACATGGCCAATATAATCTGCTAGGCTCTTCCTAACTTCGCAGATTGTGTTCTGCCGTGTCAATCGAGGCTTCGGCCAAGAAAGACCTATAGCGAGGGATTATATAGGCCTACATTAATCCTAAAGTGCAAAATATAAAATAAATCCTCATTTCATTTCGAACCATTATTAATGGTCCATTTTTTGTTCGCGCGTTTCTATTATAAAAATATTTTTATCAATATGCCTACAACAGGTTTGCGCCCAAAGAAATTCTTTTCCCGATATAAGGAACCATTGACCGAAATGCCTCACTTGGTCGAATCGCAACTTTCTTCATTTGCTCAATTTGTCGAAAGTGGTTTCGAAAACTTGCTTAAGGAATTTTCTCCAATTACAGATTATTCTAGCAAGAAGTTCGAATTGACCATTAGTGATATGGAGCTAGTCCGACCAAAGTTCGATGAGCACTATGCAAAAAACAATAAGATGAACTATGAGGGTCAGCTTAAGGTCAAAGTTACTCTCAAAAATAAATCTCTAAATGTAACCAAACAACAGGAAATGTTTTTGGCTGATTTTCCATTGATGACAGATCATGGAACATTCATCATAAACGGTGTCGAAAGATTGATTACTCCACAGCTCGCTCGTTCATTTGGTATTTTCTTCACATCAGAAGAAGTAAAAGGCAAAAGCTTCTTCGGTGCAAAGATTATTCCAGCACGAGGAGTCTGGATGGAAATAGAGACTGATAGCGATGGTTCTATATATTGTCGTATTGATCGCAAGAGGAAATTCCCAGTTACATCACTTCTAAGGATCCTTGGAGCAAAAAATAATGAGGAGATTTTTGCTCTATTCAAAGGCAATCCAGAAATGAAAAAAGCTTTAGAGCTCACTTTGGCCAAGGATCATGCCAAGACCCAAGACGAAGCTTTCGTTGAGATCTATAAGAGATTGAGAGATGGTGATCTAGCTACTGTCGAAAATGCAAAGTCATTCATCCAGGCAATATTGGAGCCAAATCGCTACGATCTATCAAGGGTCGGTCGTTTCCGTTTCAATAAGCGTTTCGAAAAGCCTATGGACGAAAAGTCTCTCGAAAGAAGGACTCTAAACCTCGATGATATAGCTACAACCATATCTCACATCGTTACATTGAGCGTTACTCCAGATATGCAAGCTGATGATATCGATCACTTGGGTTCAAGAAGAGTTAGATTTGTCGGTGAATTGCTCGAAGCAAGGATCAGACTTGGTCTAACCCAGATGAAGAGAAATATTCAAGACAAGATGTCGACAGTCGAACCAGATGTCACTCTTCCAGTCTCATTCATTTATCCAAGACCACTTCAAGCAAGAATAAAAGAATTCTTTACAACCAACCAATTGTCTCAGTTCATGGAACAGACAAATACTTTGGGAGAAATAGAAAACTTGCGTACTCTTACCGCCCTTGGTCCCGGAGGTCTTTCTCGAGATCGTGCAGGATTCGAAGTTCGCGACGTCCACCCATCTCACTACGGAAGACTTTGTCCTATTCATACTCCAGAAGGTCCAAACATCGGTCTTGTGCTAAGATTGTCAATGTATGCAAGGGTCAATGATTTCGGCATGATTGAGACTCCTTATGCAAAAGTCAAAAACAGCAAGGTTACAAAAGAAATTGTCTATCTAAATGCTCTAGAAGAAGAGAACTTCAAGATCGCACATGCGGCTACTCCTTATGGCAAAGACGGATCAATCTCTATAGATGAAGTTGAAGTCCGTGTAAATGGAAAGCCATTTATGGTCAAAAAAGATGAAGTAGATTATATAGACGTTTCTACAAATCAAGCGTTTTCTGTCGCTACATCACTTATTCCATTCTTGAATCATGACGATGCAACAAGAGCGCTTATGGGATCGAACATGTTGAAACAAGCTACACCTTGTCTTGTTCCAGAGGCACCTTTTGTCGCTACTGGTATAGAGGCCAAGGCAGTCTTGGATACAAATAGACTGGTCATCGCTCCAGAAGATGGTGAGATAACTCATGTCGATGCAAAGCAAATCTCTCTCAAGTCAAGTAAGACAGGCAAGACAATCACATTCAATCTTGTTCTCTTTTCAAGAACAAACGGTTTCACCGCTTTCCATCAAAGACCTATAGTCAATCTAGGAGATAAGGTCAAGAAGGGAGATGTTTTGGCGGATACTTCTACATCCGAAAATGGTCAGATCGCTCTCGGTCACAATGCTCTAGTGGCCTTCATGTCTTGGTCTGGTTCAAACTACGAGGACGCAATTATCCTTTCAGAAAGAGTTGTAAAGAATAGTAAATGGTCTTCTGTCCATATCGAAGAGATAGTAGTCAATGTTCGTGATACCAAACTTGGTCCAGAAATCACAACTTGTGATATTACAAATGTTAGCGAAGCAAAACTCAAGAATCTAAATGAAGAGGGTATTGTCCGAGTCGGTGCTGAAGTCCGTACCGGTGATATTTTGGTTGGTAAGATTTCTCCAAAGGGTGAGACCCAACTTACTCCAGAAGAAAGATTGCTCCGCTCTATCTTCGGCGAAAAAGCTCGCGATGTGAAAGATACCTCAAAGAGAATGGAAAACGGCAAGAGGGGTCGTGTTATCTCAGTCAAAATCTTCTCAAGAGAAAATGGAGACAAACTAGAATCAGGTATTATCAAGAAAATTTATATCGAAATCGCTCAAGTTCGAAATATCTCTGTCGGAGACAAGATGGCGGGTCGTCACGGAAACAAGGGTGTTATCTCAAAGATTCTCCCAGAAGAAGATATGCCATATATGGAAGATGGAACACCTATCGATGTTATCCTTACACCACTTGGTGTGCCTTCTCGTATGAACCTCGGTCAAATTCTCGAATTGCACCTCGGTCTTGCCGCAAACAGTCTTGGTTATCAAGCTATCGTTCCTCCATTTACCGGAGCTACTGATGCTGAGATCAAAGAAGAATTGGTAAAGGCAGGATTCGATAAGTCTGGCAAGATGCTATTACGAGACGGTCGTACCGGTGAACATTTCAAGCAACCAGTAGCAGTCGGATATATGTACATCTTGAAACTTCACCACATGGTCGAAGACAAGATTCATATGCGTTCTATCGGTCCTTATTCTCTTATCACTCAGCAACCTTTGGGAGGAAAGGCTCAAGGTGGAGGTCAAAGATTCGGAGAAATGGAAGTCTGGGCTTTGCTTGGTCACGGTGCCGCTCATACTCTACGTGAAATTCTTACAGTCAAATCAGACGATATAATCGGCCGTTCACAGACATTTGATTCGATAGTCAAGGGTGAAAGATTGAAGCAACCAAACTTACCAGCATCATTTAATGTTCTTTTGAAGACTTTGCGTGGTTTGGCCTTGAATGTGGAATTAACAAATAAACCTCAAGTCGAAGAGGAAGCATAAAAAAGATTCAAAATAAAAAATAAAAAATCTAAAATACTATTATGCAAAATACACCAATAAAAAAACAAACCGACCCAACACAATTCGACTTGATTCGTTTGACTTTGGCATCTCCAGACAAGATCGCAGAATGGTCATTCGGAGAGGTGACCAAGCCTGAGACAATCAACTATCGTACCCAAAGATCAGAGAAGAGTGGTCTATTCGACGAGAGAATATTCGGTCCAGACCATGATTATGAATGTTATTGCGGTAAGTACCGAGGCATTCGCTACAAAGGTATAGTCTGTGAGAAGTGCGGAGTCGAGATCACTCGTTCTATAGTTCGAAGAGAGAGAATGGGTCATATCGAATTGGCTTCACCAGTGTCTCATATCTGGTTCCTAAGAATCGTTCCTTCTAGGATTGGTCTTATCTTGGGTATGACATCAGCCGATCTAGAAAAGGTTATTTACTTCGCTGGTTATATTGTCACCAAGATCCATCAGGAGGAGAAAGATAAATTCTTGAAGGATCTCGATTCCGAATTTAAGAGCAAGGTCAAAACAGCTCAAGATGATAAGACAAAAGATGCTCTAAAAGAATTGGTCATCAATGCCAAGAAGGAGATCGATAGTCTTGTAGAAGGCTACGTCATGGATGAAGTGACATATCACAAATATGCTATCAAGTACGGCTCAGTCTTCGAAGCTGGCATCGGTGCAGAAGTAGTCTATGAATTATTGAAGAAAATTGATCTAAATAAGCTTGAAGGTGAATTGGTCAAAGCTCTAGAAGAGGCAAGTTCTGCAGATCGTGATCGTGTCTCAAAGAGGTTGGCTTTGGTCAAACAGATGATCAAATCAAAAGTTCGCCCAGAATGGATGTTCTTGGTCAGAATTCCTGTCATACCACCAGGTTTGCGTCCAATGGTCGCTCTTGATGGAGGAAGATTTGCTACTTCAGATGTCAATGATCTATACCGAAGAGTTATAAATCGAAACAACCGTCTTTTGAAATTAAAGGAAATCAATGCTCCGGAAGTTATTTTGAGAAATGAAAAAAGAATTCTTCAGGAGGCAGTCGATGCACTTATCGACAACTCTATCAGACACAGTACTTCAGCTGGTGCTGCAGCGATCGCTGCCCAAAAGCGCGCACTCAAGTCTCTTTCTGACAGTTTGAAGTCAAAGAGAGGATTGTTCAGACAAAATCTCTTGGGTAAGCGTGTAGACTATTCTGGACGTTCAGTTATCGTCGTCGGTCCAGAACTTCGACTTGATCAGTGTGGATTGCCAAAGCATATGGCTTTGGAATTGTTCCGACCATTCGTCATCTCCGGTCTATTGAAGAGGGAATTGGCATACAATATCCGTGGTGCAAATCGTCTTATCGATGATGGAGCAAAAGAAGTCTGGGAAATTCTAGAAGAAGTTATCAAGGATCGTTATGTTCTTTTGAACCGCGCTCCTACCTTGCACAGACTTGGTATTCAAGCATTCCGTCCTATTCTTATCGAAGGAAATGCTATCCAAGTCCACCCTCTAGTCTGTACCGCTTTCAACGCTGACTTCGATGGAGACCAGATGGCCGTCCACGTTCCACTTTCCGATGAAGCACAATTGGAGGCAAAGATGATCATGGCTTCAGACAAAAATATTTTAAAGCCTGGTAACAATGATCCTACTGTTGCTGCAAAGATGCTAGATATTGTCCTAGGATGTTTCTGGGTTACAAAGACTGTCCCAGGTGCCAAAGGTGAGAACAAATATTTCGAAACTCCTGATGCTGCTATTCTTGCAAATAGCTTTGGTGATATAGATTTGAGAGCAAAGATCAAGGTCCTAGCTCCAAAAAATGATAAGTATGCAAAATTCAATGAAGGTCTATTTGAGACCACAGTCGGAAGGATTCTATTCAACAACGTCTTGCCAGAGGATATGTCATACATCAATGAAGAAATTTCAAGAAAAGTCCTGGGTCAAATCATCGATGATGTCATAGTCACAAGGGGTGCCGAAAATGTCGCTCCAGTACTCGATAAGGTCAAACAATTCGGATTCGGTTATGCCACATATTCAGGTACTACATGGGGTATAGACGATATCATGGTCCCAGAAGCCAAAAAAGACATCGTTGCAAAGGGTAAATCTCTATCAGATGTAGTCAATAAGCAATTTGAAGAAGGTCTACTTTCAGAAGAAGAAAGAATCAGAAAGCATATTGAGATCTGGCAAAAGACCAAGGGAGAAGTCGAAAAGGCTATTCCTCAAACACTCGATAAGATGGGATCCGTCTACGACATGGTCACTTCAGGAGCTAGAGGTTCTCTTTCACAGATCACTCAAATGGTCGGTATGAAAGGTCTCATCGCCTCAGTCTCTGGAGAAACAATCGAATTCCCAATTCTATCTTGTTCTAAGGAAGGTTTGACACCTATTGAATATTTCATCACCACTCACGGTTCAAGAAAGGGTCTTACTGATACCGCTCTAAACACAGCTAAGGCAGGTTATCTTACAAGAAAATTGTTCGTTGTTGCTCAAGATGTCGTAGTTTCTGAGACAGATTGTGGTACAAGTTCATATATTACAATTCATAAGCAGACAGCATCAGGACTAAATATTCCTTTGTCAAAGAATATTAGAGGAAGGATCTTGGCCGATGATATCAAGACTTCAGACGGCAAAGTCCTCTTCGAAAAGGGTCATATGTTATCGAAGAAAGATGCCCAAAAAGTCGAGGAAGCTGGTGTACAAGATGTCAAAGTCCGATCACCACTTTCATGTAAGACAGTACGAGGTGTCTGTGCAAAGTGTTATGGTCTAGATTTGGGTAAAAATGGCTTGGTCAATCTCGGTGAAGCTGTAGGAACGGTCGCCGCTCAAGCGATCGGTGAACCAGGTACTCAGCTTACAATGAGAACATTCCACGCCGGAGGTTCTGCTTCACAAGGTGGAGACATCACATCTGGTCTTCCAAGAGTCGAGGAAGTCTTCGAAAAGAGAAGGCCAAAGAATCCTGCTGTCGTCGCTACCGTAAATGGTGTCGTCACTGGCATGAAAGATTTGGGTAAAGAAAAAGTTATATTTGTTATCCCAGAAATCGAAGATAAGGGTAAGTCAAAGGCTTCAGAGATCGAATACACATTCCCATATCGTCGTACTGTTATGGTCAAGGTTGGTGATAAGGTCAAGAAAGGTCAATTGTTGACAGACGGTTCTGCCGATATCGATGAGGTCTTCGAATATGGAGGTGAAGAACAAGCAAAGGATTATGTCATCTCAGAAGTCAATAAAATTTACGAATTACAAGGTGAGACTGTGGCTCGCAAGCACATCGAGCTTATAGTCAAGCAGATGTTCAGTCGCAGGAAGGTCGTAGAAGCTGGAAATACAAATCTTACCGAAGGTATGATCGTCGATGAGACTCAACTTCTAGAAGAGAATGCTGAAGCAAAGGCAAACGGTGGAAGTCCAGCAAAAGTAGAAAAGATTGTGATGGGTATTACCGAAACATCACTTTCGAGGAAGAGCTTCCTATCCGCTGCTTCATTCCAACACACGACTCGTGTTCTTATCTCAAACTCAGTCCGTGGTGCAAGCGATGATCTAACTGGTCTAATGGAAAATGTCATCATCGGTCGCTTGGTCCCAGCTGGTACAGGTTACAAAGGATCTCCAAAGAAAGATATGGTAGATGCTTTGAAAGGAGATGAGGTGGTAGGTGAGGAGGAGGTGTAATAAAAAGTTCAAAATTATAAATGCAAAATGCAAAGTTGAATCGCATTGCGATAAAACTTTGCATTTTGTGTTTTGAACTTCTCACCTATGTCAGTTATCTTCAATTATTTTGTTTATTTTAGAATATTTACAATTCCTCTGTCTGCATCAACCTCTATCTCATCTCCATCTTTTAATACCTGAGTGGCAAATTTGGTACCTATTATGCAAGGTTTTTGCATTTCTCGAGCAATAATTGCAGCGTGACAAGTAATACCACCCTCATCAGTAACAAAGGCGAGGGCTTTCTTCATTGCTGGTACCATATCTGGAGTCGTCATGGGTGAGACAATAATTTCTCCATCGAGCATCTGTTCGACTTGATCTTTCCTTTTAACAATTCTGACAATTCCTTTAACTTTTCCTTTAAAGGCACTTTGTCCATTCAGTAAGTTATCGCCGTGATCTATTTTTTCAATCTCAAATTCGAATTCTGGAAATTTATTAACTAAATTTTCGAATGATATTGTGCCAACAAAAATATCAGGAACTAGTGCAAAGCCGCTGTCTCGTTTCTCGAGTTGGTCTTTATCGATCTTGCCACCCAGTTCTTCACGAGTGATATATACAACCAAATAACCTAGATCAGGATAAATATTATTGAGCGCCTTCCAGATGGCAGTATTACATTCAGCAAAGAGAACATCCTTTTCTCTAAATTTCTTTGCTTTTTCTTTATACTCTTCTGGTACTTTTTCGTTCATTAGTGCTGCATATAAGATCACAAAATCAGATACTTCGTCATAAACGAAATCGATAAAAGTCTGAAGGTCTGAAATTGTTGTGATCTCTCTTTTCCACCATTCCTCAATTTCTGCAAGCCTCTTGTAGTAGTTATCGTAAATTTCATCGAAGAATTTTTTATCGGATTTAAACTTTTCCAAAATTTGATCAAGAAGCCAATGGTTTGCTTTTGTGTTCTCCCACACCTCCTCGACACCATCCTTCATATAATAGAGATATGGTGGATTATACGGATAATCCTTAAGTCCAAGCTTCTTAATTAAACCTTCTTTGTTTGCTGCAAACCATGCTTGTTGCATGATGATCGAGAAATTACGTGTATACGCTTTGATAAAGGTCTGTTTTTGTTGAATGAAAGTTTTATTTGAAAGTGTCGTTATGGGTCTACTTTGTACAATGTAAAATTTTCCATTTTGATTAGCCCACTCGATATCACAAGGAAAACCGTAGTGATTTTCGATTTTCATTATTATTTCTGAAAGTTCGAGAATTTGTGCTTCGTTTAGGACTTGTGATGAGGCTTTGGATTCAGGTACCTTTTTCCACTCATTGCCACCTGTATGAGATCGATGTAAAGCACGGTCTTGAGTTGAAACATTTATATCAATAATTCTACGAGGATCTTTTTCAACAACGTAACTATCAGGGGTGATTTGACCTGATACGATCGCCTCGCCGAGACCAAAACCAGCCTCGATGATTAGTTGATTATAATCTTCAGTTACTGGGTGTACAGAGAAAGCAATTCCAGATACTTCTGATTCAACCATTTTTTGTACCACGACTGCTACAGATATCTTGGTAGTGTGAAGTCCCTTTTCAAATCGATAAAAGATGGCACGAGGAGTAAATAAGGATGCCCAGCAGTGTTTGATCTTATCAAGTAGATCCACTTCGGTGGTATTCAAGTAAGATTCAAGCTGTCCAGCCCAAGCATGTTCTTTACCATCCTCGGCTGTGGCAGATGATCGGACTGCAACAAATTCCGAATCGAGTTCTTTAAAGAATCTACTGATCTCAATGGCAATATCCTTTGGCATTTCCTTCGAAAGAATTAGATCTTTAATCTGTTCTGATGCAGACTCAACTGTATGAATTTCTTGGTGGTTAACTTTATCAAGAATTGCATCAATTTCTTGAATGAGATCAGTCTCTTGGATAAAACGTTCAAATGAGTTGGACAAAATCACAAAACCAGGAGGAACAGGAATTCCTGCTCGTGTCATTTCACCAAGTGAAGCACCCTTACCACCTGCAATAGTGGCATCATTTTTAGATAGATTTTTGAAGGCTCTGATAAGCTCCATATTGTATATACTAGCATACCCGAGCTCCTTTTGAGGTGGTAGGTGAGGAGGAGGTGTAATAAAAAGTTCAAAATTAAAAATGCAAAATGCAAAGTGAATCGCACTGCTATTCACTTTGCATTTTGCGTTTTGAACTTTTCACTTATGTCAGTTATATTCAAATAAAACAAGGTGGCCTTCGACCATTTTGTTTTACAAATATTTTCAATTGTGTACAATATGTACATATGAAGATACTGACAACAACGCAGGTTCGCAAAACTATTGGTAAGATGATAAATCAGGTCAAATATTATGGGGAGGTTTTTGGTATTGGCAGAAGGAATTCAATCGACGCTCTCTTGATTCAATTTCCAGAATCATACAATAAAGACTTAAATGATATAACAAACATTAATTCTAACTCAAAAAGCTTCGATTTCTTGAAAGATGAGCCTGAAACTTATTCATTATCTGATCTCAAGGAAACCTATGTCTAAAGGAGAGATTGTTCTTATACCATTTCCATTTACCGATTTATCTGGCAATAAACTTCGACCAGCTCTAATTTTACATAGTAGTAGGAATGGAGAAGACTGCATTGTTTCATTCATTTCGTCGGTACGTTCTCGTTCAAGAGATAAATATAATATTCCACTAGATCCAGATGCAGAAAATGGAATCAAAAATCCTTCAGTTATCAAAATCAATAAGATTGCAACATTGCAAAAGAAGCTGATTCTAGGTAGATTGGGTGTAGTGGATCGGATTACACTAAATAAAATTGATGCACAATTGACTGATTTGTTTGCGCTCAAATAAATATTGCAAAAAGTATTTATTATAGAAAAGTCTGTTATCTTTTGCATAATGAGCTATACTTCATACATGAATCGTACTGCCGTAGAAGAAATAAAAGCTAGAATACCGATAGAGGAGCTTATAGGCTCATATATCAAGATCGAGAAATCTGGTCGTGCTTTGAAGGCGCGATGTCCATTTCATAATGAGAAAACTCCCTCATTCTTCATTTCTCCAGAGCGCGGTGGGTATTATTGTTTCGGTTGCGGGGCAAAAGGAGATATATTTTCATTTGTCGAACAATTCGAAGGTTTGGATTTCAAAGGGGCACTCAAGGTCTTGGCCGAAAAAGCTGGCGTACCACTTGTATTCGAGAAGAAGAGCGACAGCGAGAGAGACAAATTATTTGAAGTAATGGAGATAACGGCAAGATACTTCCAAGACAATCTCAAAAATTCAAAACAAGCCTTAGAATATCTCAAAAAGCGCGGTCTCAAAGAAGAGACAATACATAGTTTTAGAATAGGTTGGGCTCCAGATGGCTGGCAAAATCTCCATGATCATTTGTCCAAAACGGGCTGGAAAGATGAGGTTCTAGAAAATGCTGGTCTTATCAAGCAAAGTGATAAAGAAGATGAAATCTCGGCTCATGGCGGGTCGAAAAATATTTCTACAAAAAAGAGATACTATGATCGCTTCCGAGGCAGGATAATGTTTCCGATCACAGACTCTAGTGGAAGAATAGTTGCATTCACCGGCAGAATACTGGTCGATGATGGCAAATCCGCAAAATATCTCAATAGTCCGGAGACGCCGATTTTTATTAAATCAGATATTTTGTTTGGTCTAGACAAAGCCAAGAGTGACATTCGCAGACTCAATTATTCTATCTTGGTCGAAGGTCAAATGGATCTCATCTTGTCTCATCAATCCGGTCTCAAAAATACGATTGCAGCTTCGGGTACAGCTCTTACCGACAATGAAAAAGGTCAAAATGGGATGGTTAGCAACTTGGGCCTAGTCCGACGACTTAGTCAAAATATGATTATTGCTCTTGATTCTGACAAAGCTGGCAAGACTGCGACTATGAGGGCTGTTGTCGCTACAGCTATAGGTCTTGGCATATCTATCAAGATCGCAGATGCTACGTCTCTTGGTCTATTGGGCAAAGATCCGGCCGATATAATTTTGGAGAATCCAGAAAATTGGAAAAATGTTCTAAAAAATTCCAAACATGTAATTGAGTTTGAGTTGGGAAATATTTTGAAAGAAATAAACGATCATCATAAACTTGCAAAAGCTGTTCGAGATCGGATTTTTCCATTTCTCTCAAAGATGGACAGTGAGATGGACAAAGCTTTTTATATAAAAATGATTGCTGAGAAAGCGGTATTTAGCGAGCAGGCGATCATTGAGGATTTGAGAAAATATGAGAAGACCGTCACGAATAAGGATGTTGCAAAGAATATCAATGAGACCAAAAACAGTGGTTTTGTAGCAAATCGCAAAGATATTGTAGAAAAAAGATTATTTGGACTTATAAATTTGTTACAAAAAAATAACAAATCTTTGGCTGATAAATATCAAGAAGAAGTCAAAAAGATTGCTGGTGAATATTTCACTGAAATGGAAAATAGCCTAAATCAAAATATCGACGAAATAAATCTCGAAGCAGAAATGTATTTCGGCAGTGATTTGTCGCGAATCGATTTTCATATGAAAGATCTGATCAAAAACTTCGAACTTGATCGTATCAATGAAGAATTGACTAGATCGATGATTGCTCTTCGTAAAGCCGAAAAAGACGGCAACGCCACTCTTCTTGCCGAATTAGCCAAGAAGTGCCAAGTTCTCTCGATCCGTAAATCCGAATTGGGTAGGGTGTAGTTTGCATATGTCTGACATATGCTAGTGTGCTTGCCAAAGGGTCAAAAATGCCCTAGAATGAGGCTTAATTAATAGTAATCTCTTCCTATGAGTAAAACAAAAAAAGCGACCAAAAAAGCGGTTCGTAAGGGTTCGGTAGCTCGAGTTAAGCCTCAAAAGAACAAGAAAATTGCAGGTAAGAAGCCAGCGAAAGAGGTCAAGATGAGCAAGGCGGACAAAGCAAAGGACTTCGAGTCGAAGGCCAATAAACTCATCCAAAAAGGACGAGATCGAGGTTTCGTGACTTATGATGAGATTTTGAAAGAATTTCCTCAGATCGAAAATGACATCATATTTCTAGATGAATTGTATTCAAAATTGGTCTCAGCAAATGTCGATGTTCTTGAAGGTGGAGGATTGCTAGAAGTAGAAGATCTAACAGTCAAAAAGGGTCAGGGTGGTATATCTCGCAATCCGGATTCTGCTTACGATTCGATCCAGATGTATCTCAAAGAGATTGGTCAGTATCCACTTATCAATGCTGCACAAGAAAAGGAGCTGGCAAAAAGAATTTTGGCTGGTGACAATGAAGCCAAAAATCTTTTGGCAAAAGCCAATTTGAGATTGGTGGTTTCTATTGCAAAAAAATACGTCGGTCGCAGTCCAGATCTTACTCTTCTTGATCTTATCCAAGAAGGAAATCTAGGACTATTTAGAGCTGTAGACAAATTTGATTGGACAAAAGGTTTCAAATTTTCTACCTATGCTACATGGTGGATCAGACAAGCTATCACCCGTGCTTTAGCCGATCAATCAAGGACTATTCGTGTGCCAGTACACATGGTCGAGACTATCGCAAAATACAAACAGGTTGTTAGAAGGCTCAGTCATGAATTGGGTCGTGAACCATTGGCCGAAGAGATTGCTATGGAGATGGACATGGATGTCGACAAGATTTATCAGATTGAGAAGATCGAACAAGATGTAGTCTCACTCGAAAATCCAGTAGGTGATGATGGTGATGATGGCAAATCTACCCTTCAAGATTTTATTCCTGACGACAAAATCCTTTCTCCAGAGCAAGAGTCTTCAAGGAGAATATTGCGTGATCAGGTAAATATGATTTTGAATGATTTGTCCGAAAAAGAAAGAAAGATTTTGGAAATGAGACACGGTCTAAATGACGGTATAACTCATACACTAGAAGAAGTGGGCAAGGAATTTGGCGTTACTCGCGAACGTATTAGACAGATTGAAGCCAAGGCACATGAGAAGATTAGACAGCATGAAAATATAAATAGACTTAAGAATTACTAGGTAGAAGGCAAAAGTTAAAAGGCAAAATTTAAGGTTTAAAGTAGAAAGTGTTCATAATAATTAATTAATTTACTCTTATAACTCATATGAGCTTGTTACTTTTGACTTTTGATTTTTAACTTTTGCCTTATATTCACATGCCCAATTTCAACCAACAATACCAATCTCTAAATAAAGTTCAAAAAGAAGCTGTTGATACTATTGAGGGTCCGGTTATTGTTATTGCTGGGCCTGGTACTGGCAAAACGACTATCCTTACTCTAAGAATAGCAAATATCTTACAGAAGACTGACACTGCACCAGAAAATATTTTGGCTCTGACCTTCACTGAATCTGGTGCATATGTTATGCGCAAAAAACTTGTTGACCTTATCGGCTCATCCGCCTACAAGGTCAATATCCATACATTCCACGGTTTTGCCGAAAAGATTATAGAGAAATACCCAGATTATTTCCCGCGAATTATCGGTTCAAAAGTCATAACCGATGCCGAACAGATTAAAATCATCGAAAATCTAATTCAATCAAAAGAAATTGAGATTTTGAGACCATTTGGCGATCCAAATTATTATGTAAGGCCTATACTATCTGAGATCAATACGCTGAAACGCGAAAACATTTCACCAAAACAATTTCTTCAAAATGTAAAAAAAGAAATAAATGGCGCCAAAATTACAAAAAAAGGAGATAAAGAAATTTCCAAAACTGAATTGGAAAAAATTCAAAAGAGAAATGATAAAAATCTAGAATTAGCAAATATTTTTGAGAAATATGAGGCTAAATTAGCTGAGCTCAAATACTACGATTTCAATGATATGCTTCTTGAATTGATAAGAGTTTTGGAGAAAGAAGAAAATTTCAAACTTATTTTGCAAGAAAGCTATCAATATATCTTGGCCGATGAGCATCAAGATGCCAACTCTGCTCAAAATAAAATATTGGAATTACTCTCCGATTTTCATGATTCACCAAATCTATTTATTGTCGGTGATGATAAGCAGGCTATATATCGTTTCCAAGGAGCATCTTTGGACAATTTTCTTTATTTCAAGGATAAATATAAGGATGCAAAAGTTATAGAATTGACTCACAACTATCGATCACAACAGGGTATTCTCGACGCTTCTCATAGCCTCATTTCCAATAATCCGGCAATTCCTGGAAGGGAAAGGGCGAAGTTGATTTCACTTCAGATCGGCAGTAGGCCGATAAAAGTCTATGAATTTGCAAAACAGGAAGATGAGTTTCAGCACATTATTTTTGAAATAAAAGACTTCATAAATGATGGTTATAGGATTGAAGAATTGGCGATCTTGTATAGGACAAATAGTGAGGCTGATCAAATAGCAAAAGCTCTAAAAAAAGCGGGAATTTCTTATAGAATTGAATCTGACTACAATATTCTCGATGAAATTGATCCGTCAAAATTGATTATTATTTCAAGAGCGATAAACGATCTTTCAAACGATGAGAACCTAGGCAAAACATTGCTTTTGAATGAATTTGACTGTGATCCGGGTACAGTTTCTGCTTTGTTCAATATTTCAAAAAAAGATAAATTACCGCTCTTTTCACTAATCAATAATTCATCAAATAGCACTAAGACTAAAAATATAGACAAAAAGGATTTGGAACAAGTCAAAGCTGTATATGATAAATTGGCTAATTGGTCAAAAATTGCTCAATATGAAAGTTATCCAAATCTATTACAAAAAATAATAGAGGAAACAAACATTTTATCCAATATTATAAAAGATGAAAACTCCTTACCACGTTTGTCTGCCTTGGAAGATTTCTTTTCTCAAGTGACAAAAATTTCCAAAGCCAAAAAGACTTTTTTGCTCAAGGATTTTATCGAATATGTAGATATTGTCGCTGATCATGGTCTTGTAACCAAAAGAGATTATACAGATCATATTGAAGGGGTCAGATTGATGACCGCTCATCGTTCCAAGGGTTTGGAATTTGATCATGTTTTTATTATAAATTGTTATGATGGAAATTGGGGAAATAGAAGCAAAAGAAATCTATTCAACATTCCAATTATCGAAAAGGCCAGAGATTCTGGGAATATAGAAGATGAAAGGAGGCTGTTTTATGTCGCCCTTACAAGAGCTAGAGAGTCCGTTCATATTTCATTTTCTAGATTGCTAGGTGATAAAGAAGCGGTGATAAGTCAGTTTTTGACCGAGATCGATGAGGTCAATATGCATTATACTGAGCCGGTCTTGATCAAGTCCGATACAAGCGATTTGGATATATCTAAACCCAAAATAAAAAATGATTTATCAATTTTAAATCCAAGTTTTGTCAAATCAAAGTTCATTGGCCAACCACTTTCGGTTACTCATCTAAACAATTATCTTGAATGTCCTTGGCAATATTTCTTTGTAAACCTGATTAGGATCCCTCAAGTAGAGACCAAGCATCAGGTCTACGGTACGGCAGTCCATACTGCTTTGAGAGCCTTTTTTGAGGCTTACAAGGATGATAGGGATATACCCAAAAGAGAATTGTTAGAAATATTTGAGTATCATATAAATAATTCTTCAATGGATAGTGATGATAAGGTCGAATCAATTAAAAAAGGTAAAAATGCTTTGTCAGGATATTATGATGAATATGCAGGTACTTGGAATAAAAATTTATTTACCGAATATGGTATTAAGATTCCAAATTTTGAAATTGATAAAAAAAATAGTATTACACTTACTGGCAACTTGGATAAGATCGAATTGATAGACAAAAATCATGTAGCCGTTATTGATTACAAAACCGCAAAGCCAAAATCAAGAAATGAAATAGAGGGCAAAACAAAAGATGCTGATGGTAATTATAAGAGGCAATTGGTATTTTATAAATTGCTTCTTGATCTTGAAGATAAATACAAAATGAGTAGTGGTACGATTGATTTTATTGAACCCAATGATCGTGGTTTGTATAAGAAGGAGCAGTTTATTATAGAGCAGGATGAGGTTAATACTCTAAAAGAAATTATTAAGAAAGTAGCAAATGAGATTATTAATCTAGATTTTAGTGATAAATATTGCGATAACAAAGATTGTAGATATTGTAATTTGGCGAAGGTTATAAAGTGAAAAATGCAAAGTGCAAAGTGCAAAGTTTAATCACATCGTGTAAACTTTGCACTTTGCATTTTTCACTTTTAACTTTATTTTGCACTTACTTCAACAAACTCTCAATAATACCTGTAATCATGGCACTTGGCATCGCTCCAGACATGACAATAGTCTTTTTGTCATCGGCCACATAGAGCAGATCTTCTGGTATACGATATTGGACTAGGGCACTTTTGAGATAATTTATTGAGTTTTGATTGATGTTTCTGTCTAGGACAAAGAAACTTGTAGGTGTGCCTGTAACTCCGGCATTTATACCACTCAATGACTGTTTGCTTATGGATGTCTTGGCTTTTTCGCTATCCATACATTCTGCAAAATCTACAGTATTTAGACCCAAATCCTTTGCCAAAATCGGTAATTGTTTTTGATCAAGACCGTTTGGGCTTTGGCCGGTTACTGACGGAGTAAGTTCGTAGAGCTTCTTTTGGTAGTCCCAAAAGGCTTTTTTGCCACCGACTGTGCCGGCGCATTCTATCGCTATAGATTCATTTCGAGCATTTGGATGCAAGATATTGCCATTTGAGTCTGGTGTATCGAGAGGGAATGATCTATAGACCCAAGCGATCTTGCCGGTTGATCCGTACTTTGCCATAATCTCATGCATTGTGCTATTGAATACTTTGCAGAATGGACATGAAGGATCAGAATACTCTACGATTTTGATCGATGCATCTGGATTGCCTAGGATATTGTCTTCTTTTGTAACGGGAGCAAGATTGACTGAGACTGAGCTCTTGTCTTCTTTTGAAGAAATTTGTTCGACTGGCTTTTTGACATATATGATAGCAGCGGCAATTATTGCCGCTGAAATTATTATTGCACTAGGAATATTTATAGAGCTTGATTTTGTTTCCATGATTTTTTATTAGATTATTAGAATGGTAATGTAAATGTCATTGCATTTGACTCGGATATTTCCCATGAATTTGTATCGAGCTTTAATTCCTTTGTACCGCCAAGATCTTTGTATTTCAAATGTTTATTTTTCATTGCAAAATCGTACAAATCTCTAGTGAGCCTTACATCTTCTATACAGTATGATACTAGTTTATCAAGTTCTCCGTTTTGCCACCAATGTATAGCATCAAGACCATGTCCGGTTTTATTTTTGCCTAGAGTAGCTTCACCGACTGTATCAAGTTTCAATCTTCGACCTAAGACTTTTTGCATTTCCTTCATAAGGTCTAGACTTTTGATCTTGGACAGATCCCCAGGATAGTATTTGTTGAGTAGTGGTATATCGAAATGGTCTCCATTCCAAGTTATAAGCATATCAGCTTGTTCGAATATAGGCCAAAGTTTATTGAAATCATTTTCAAAATAACTTGAAAATTGGCCAGTCTCTGAATCGTGAATACAGACTACAGAAATATCCAAATCAACTGGATCATTTGAGCCTACATCCTGAAAGATGTTCTTTGTTTCAAGATCAAAAGTAATTTGTCGCATTTGTTTAATTGATGATAAATTTGTGTTCTTCTCCGTTATTTAGGTCTTTGATTTTGAGGTTGCCGGTACGGACTTCTTCTTCGCCAATACAGATGACCTTCGGAATGCCTCGTTTATTTGCATTTGAAATTTGATCGCCAACTTTTTTGTTTGATATATCTACAAATATTTTCATACCTTTTTGGCGCATCTTTTGAGCTAGATCGAGAGCATAGGGAGTGTTTTCTTTGCCCAAAATACATATAGCAATATCAGCCACAAGCGCTTTTTTTGGTAAGGTATTGTAGGTTTCCATTATGTCTTTTGCGATGAGGTCTCCAGCTCCAAAACCGACTGCGGGTACTTTGTCATTTCCAAATAGTGATATGAGATCGTCATACCTGCCACCGCCGAATACTGAGCGACGATTGGCTGGATTGAGATCGAAAATCTCAAACACGGTGCCTGTATAATAGTCGAATCCTCTCATAAGGGTTTGGTCGAAACGGACATTGTTGATGCCGAGATTTCCAAGTCCAGAAATGACCTTTTTGATCTCATTTAATCCTTGATGTTCTTCTTTTGTTTGAGGTAAGTTTGATGTAAACTCTTCGAAATTTTTTGAATTGAGTAGAGTAATGAATCTCGCTGACTTATCATTGTCATCAAGTAATTCTTGGACTCCAAGAGCAAAAGCTTCTGGTTTGATCTTGTCTTTTTTGTCTATGAGCTTGGATAATTTGTATGATTTGTCATCATCCAGTGAAAATACTTCCTTGGTGACATAGTTCATCACCTTTCGATTGTTTATTCTTATCTCGAAATCTGTATCACGAAGACCATAAGACTTCACAATATCGTATGCAAGGTTGATTATTTCGATCTCAGCGCTGATATCTTCGACGCCGAAAATATCTGCATTGAGTTGCCAATGCTCGCGAGTGCGACCGCGCTGGGGTTGCTCGTAGCGAAATAGATTTGGGATGGAATACCATCTGACGGGGAAGGCAAGCTCGCGCTTTTTGTGAGCGATCATCCTACCTACGGTCGGAGTCATCTCTGGTCTGAGTGTCACTTCACGATCGCCACGATCTGTAAAAGTATAGGTCTGTTCGTTTACGATCTCTTCACCAGACTTGGCACGATAGAGCTCGGCGGGTTCGAGGACTGAGGCGCCGTATTCTTCATAGCCGTATTTCTCGCAATTTGTACGCCAAATGTCGAAGATGGATTTTTCGATAGCCATGTCCTCGGGGTAGAAGTCTCTTACACCTTTGTATGGCTCTGTACTAAGCTTTTTGTTGAATAATGACATACGACCATTGTATCAGAATTATTTTTTTAGTGAAATACAAAAAAGGCCGCGATGCACAACTCACACGTAGTGGTCATACATCCGGCCCGGTGAGTTGCGAGACATTACCAGCATCGATACCTCGAGGTTCGCTATGATGGCTAGTCATGGGATGGGTGTCTAATCCACCTTTTCGCAACTGATTTGAGTGTAGCATAACATCATTATTGATGCAAGGCATCATCTACCCACTCTACACCTTGTAGCCACGATTTTGGCAAGCAGAATATGGCTCAACAGAGCAACATTTGTGAGGTTTAACCTCGCAAAATGCAAAAACACTTGACAAAGTTGATGGATATGCTATACTATTTACAGTAAGAACATTGAATACGACTGAATCGCACGCACCATAATGGGTTTGAAATTTGAACCTAATATGGTGCGCGCGACGACAGCTGAATCTGAGGGTCAGGGGGAGGTACGCCCCAACCAAGCCTAATAGGCTAAACTCATGGTTCAGTGTACCTGGAGGAAACTTCGGGGATCAGTCGCTAGCGGCCAGCCCTTAAATAGGGCGCTTCATCTCCGATGTCACAGGAGAACGAGCATTGTGCTCGTAAGCAGAAAAACGTCCGAAAGGACGAAACATAGATGCTAGTGACGGCATCAGGGCGCGGAGGATGAATCTTCCGCGCCCCTTTCTTTTTGTAAATAAATTTCAATTATTTCTCTGTAGAAACTGTGTACAAAAACCCCGAGGTCTCGCCTCGGGAGAGTGGCTATGTTAGGATAACATTATGAAACGGATAATAATAAAAGAGGGTCCAGTAGTTTTCCTTCGAAATGTTATTGTTATGGAATTATTGGCTACGCTACTTTTTATTGGCGCATCTTATTTGGCAAATTACGAGCAATTGTTCCTAGGTTTCCATTTCAATAAATACGTGACCTATGGAAATTTCATGGTGACCTTATTTTCCGCTTTTCAGATTATTTATATCCTGGCTCTATTTTTTGATTGGTATTTGAAATATTTTGAAATTAGAGAAAAAGAAATAGTAAAACACACCGGCCTTATTTTCAAAAGTAAGAGATCTGTTTCCTTGCTCCATATTGTAGCAGTAGAGACAAGTCAAAGTCCCATAGATAGGATATTGAAGCATGCTACTTTGACCTTGGAACATGATAATGGTCGCATAACTAAGATTCGCAATGTAGCTGGTTATGAAGAATATGTAGAAATGATAAAGCAGACTATAGACAATTCTCTCAAAAAACCTATACATTCAAGAAGTTTACAGATGTTTCTCAAAGAAGGTGAAGGATTATTTTTGGAATTTAAGCAGACATTGCGTTATGACATCAGGAAAAAGACAATTAGCAAGGATGTAGAGAGGGCGGTGATCAAGACTATTGCCGGATTTATGAATGCTGATGGAGGTACGCTTATCATTGGTGTCGATGATGATGGCAAGGTCGTCGGTCTCAAAAATGACTTTGCTACTCTAGCCAAAGCCAATCGAGACGGTTTCGAAAATCATCTTATCAATCTTGTAAAGACAATGCTTGGAGTAAAGTTTGCAAACTATATCCATATTAGATTTGAATATTTCAATGGCAACGAAGCCTGTATTGTTGCAGTAGATCCGAGTCATAAACCTGCCTATATTCCAAATTCCGATGGCAAAGAAGAATTCTTTGTCCGCATGGGTAATTCTACCCAACCATTCTCAATGAGTGAGGCGGAAGAGTATATAAAGACGAGGTGGAAATAGGTTGCAATCTTAAAAATTAAATCTTAAATCTAAAATCTTGGCATGCATCTCAAATCTGTAGCTTGTTAGACTCAACTTTGAACTTCTCACTATTTCAAATCCTTCCTCCTGCCTCTTGCTCTATCTAATTCGGTAAGAAGTTTCTTTCTAAGACGGATATTTTTTGGGGTAATTTCTAGATATTCATCATCACGCATAAGCTCCATGCCTCTTTCGATACTTAGTTCGTAGTGAGGTACGAGGTTTAGAGCTTCATCTTTACCGGATGAGCGCATATTGGAAAGTTGCTTACCTTTGCAAGGGTTGACGTCCATGTCATCACCCTTGGATGTGTCGCCAATGACCATACCTTCATATATATCAGTAGCGGGGCCGATATATAGTCTTCCGCGATCTTGCAAATTCCAAAGTGAAAATCCAAATGACTTACCTGAAGCCATAGAAGTCATAGATCCGGTCTCGCGTCTCTCAATATCACCAGCGAAAGGTTTGAAACCGATAACGCGACTAGACATGATACCTTCACCTTTTGTATCGATAGTGAAGATATTTCTATAACCCAAAAGACCGCGAGTTGGAGTGTCGAAGACCATGCGGACTTGATTGCCATGGGTCTTCATATCTTTCATAATGCCTTTTCTTTTGCCCAAAGTTTCTATGATAGTTCCAGAGTACTCTTGTGGTACATCGATGATGACTTCTTCAAATGGTTCCAATTTCTCACCATTTTCTTCACGGATAATAACCTTTGGCTGAGAGATTTGTAATTCATAACCTTCTCGGCGCATATTTTCGATAAGAATAGCAATGTGAAGTTCGCCACGGCCGTAGACTGTGAAGCCGTCGACAGATGGGTCGGTGTTATTGAAATCGACTTTTAGACCGACATTTGTCTCTAGCTCTCTTTCGAGTCTTTCGCGGATCTGTCTTCCGGTGACGAATGTACCTTCACGACCAGCGAAAGGGGAATTGTTGACTAGGAATTGTAGAGAAATAGTAGGTTCATCGACTGTGATTGCTGGTAGAGCGGAGGTATTTTCGTTGTCTGTAATAGTCTCACCGATATTGATCTCTGGGATACCGGCAACCGTGACTATATCACCTGATTCGGCGGTTTTTGTTTCAGTTCTCTGTTTGCCATTGAAAGTAAATAGCTTTGTAACTTTACCAGAAAATGATTTGCCATCAATATTTTTGACCCAGATATTTTGACCATCTTTGATACTACCATCGTAGACGCGACAAATAGCTAGACGTCCGAGGAAATTGTCATAACCCAAATTGAAAACTTGAGCGGTAAGGGGTGCACTTATATCTTTATTTGCAGGTGGTACGTGCTCTAGAATTGTCTCTAGAAGTGGTTTCAAATCTTTTGATTCATCTGTAAGATTTTTCTTTGCTACACCTTCGCGACCGATAGCATATATAGTAGGGAAATCGATCTGCTCATCATTTGCTCCCAATTCCATAAAAAGCTCCAAAACTTCATCGTGTACTCTGGCAGGGTTTGCTGCTGGCTTATCTATCTTGTTTATGATGACGATTGGTTTCAAACCAAGCTCGAGTGACTTCTTGAGGACAAATCTTGTCTGTGGCATAGGACCCTCTTGAGCATCGACTACCAAAAGAACAGTATCAATAGATCTAAGAACGCGCTCGACTTCGGATCCGAAATCGGCATGTCCTGGGGTGTCTACTATATTGATCTTTGTAACAGGTCTCCCAGAGTCTGGGGCAGGGTAGTTGATTGAGGTGTTTTTTGCGTAAATAGTAATACCACGCTCTTGCTCTAGAGCATTTGAGTCCATCGAACCCTCATCACCGTGACCGCATTGGGTCATGATGGCATCGGTAAGAGTGGTCTTGCCGTGGTCGACGTGAGCGATAATTGCTATATTTCGTATTTCCATTTGATATAAAAAGGAGCCTTTGGCTCGGTCCTTAAGTAAAGCATAAAAATAGGCGTGAAGTCAAGAAGAGGATATCGAAGGATGTCGGAGGATGTTGCACATCCTTTGTGAGGTTAAACCTCACAAAATAAACCGAGCTCCCAGAGGGAGCTCGTGTATGGACGAATCAGAGATCGTTCTGTCCGTCTATCCGCGGGAGGCGTGGTGGATGTTGGACGTTCCCGATGTTGAAGACGGCCGACAATCGAGACCAAACCTGTCATTGGGCCGTCTGGCCCGATTGGGTTTGGAATGGTTGGTCGGAGCCTTTTTGGGTCGTTCCATTCCAGGATCCCATCCGCGATGTTGTCGATCACTCATGGTGTTTTCCAATAAATTCCAACCCCTCACTGGAGCTGGTTCGAGTAAATATACTACATCATTTATAAAAAAATGCCAATGGGGATTATTACCTCAGGGGATGTACCCCTCTATTTCATCGGGGCAAGACACATCCTTTGGCGAAAAAGTTTTATCTTTTCTTTATGGAAAATTCATAAGAATTTCATTTGGTTTTGATAGAGTACAGTGATGAGTGAAATAAAAAAAGAAAAATGTGAATTTCCAAATAATCCACCAAGTGCAGTTTCGGCAATCGATCAGCTACTGGCTTTTTGTGTAGACATCAGGGCTTCCGATATTCATTGCGATCCCGAAGAATTGTCGATCAAAGTTCGGGCTCGCGTTGACGGCATAATGCAATTGATCGGCTATTTACCAAAAAAACTTTATCAAGAGTTCATTACAAGACTCAAGATCCTTTCAGGTACAAGGACTGATCTTCATCTAGTACCCCAAGACGGCCGATGGAGAGCTTCGGTTGATGGGTATTACTACAATATTCGCATTTCATTTATGCCCACTTATTACGGAGAAAATGCAGTACTTAGGATATTACCGGCTCGAGCAGATGATATAGAGACTTTCGTTGGGCTTGGTTTTAGTGCGAATCATCAAGATCTCATCAGAACTTCTCTTAGTTACAAAAACGGCCTAATCCTTGTCACTGGTCCGACCGGATCGGGCAAGACTACGACACTTAGATCGTGTCTTGGTCTCATTGCTCGCGAACCTATTTCCATCATCACTCTTGAGGATCCGGTCGAATACGAAATCCAAAATGTCAGACAAATCCACATCCGGCACGATCTTGGTGTAAGTTTCGCTTCAGCTTTGAGATCGTGCTTGAGACAAGATCCCGATGTCATTATGGTGGGAGAGATTCGAGACTCTGAGACTGCCAAGATTGCGATCCACACAGCTCTCACTGGTCATTTGGTCTTATCTACATTACATACAAATTCTGCTCTTGAGACAATACCTAGACTTATCGATATGGGTGTCGATGACTATCTTCTATCATCCACTTTGCGCTTGATTATATCCCAAAGGTTAATTCGTAAAGTTTGCATAAGATGTCACTTCAAGACTTGTGAACAGTGCAATTATACTGGTTACAAGGGTAGAGCTGTCATCGCGGAAGTGCTAGAAGTCGATCAAGTTTTGGCCCATTTGATCTACAAAAAAGCCGATCTGGAACAAATAAAAAAGCACATATTTTCTCGTGGTTTTATCCCAATATACGAAGATGCATGCGAAAAAGTCGATTGGGGCATGACCACAAAACAAGAAGTAATGAATATCCTAAATAGCCATGACAAAAAATAATTTTAAAATAAAAAAGTCTGATCTCATATTGTTTTTTAATCGTTTGGAAATGTATATTTCATCTGGTTTTGCTATCGACAAGGCTCTTGCGATAATCGCTTCAAGTTCGGGCAAAAGACTCAAGAGACCGCTCGATCTTATTGGTAATGATCTCGGTAGTGGCGAGCATTTGTCCAAATCTCTATTACGAAGATTTTCTATAAATTCCAGTTTATTCAATTTGATTGAGAATGGCGAAAATTCTGGCAGGCTAAAGGAATCACTGATATTTTGTTCAGAATTATTGGAGAAGGAGAGCAATCTCCAAAAAAAGTGCCTTGGTGCTCTTACATATCCACTTGTCATCGGTATATTTTCTTTCGGTCTGACACTATTTCTCATTCAAGGTGTTATGAAACAGATTATACCCTTGCTCCGAAGCCTCAAGATTGCTTTGCCTATTAGTACAAAAATACTTATTTTCTTCTCATCTTTTATAACAAAATATTATTTATTGATAATTATATTTTTGATTATCATAGTGCCACTTTCTCATTTTATTTATAAGAAATATCAAATCACAAAGTACTTATTTCAAAAGTTTCTTATCAAGATTCCTATTTTGGGCAAGACAATAATTCAATATCAAGCTTTTATAGTGACAAAATCCATAGGCTCACTCCTTAGGGCAGGACTCGGTATAGATTCTGCTTATAGAGATGTCTTTTTTCATTGTCGCCTCATTCCATTCCGCGATCATTTCATGGCATATTCAAGACAGATCACTGAAGGCTTGCCAGTCTATATTCCTTTTTCCAAATTTCATTTAGCCATATACATACCAGCTCTTATCGAAGCTGGCGAGCTTTCTGGTCAATTGGCAAATTCCTTTATCAAATGTTCTGACTTGATAGAGAAGGATATGGATAGTTTTATCAAAAGATTTACCGTACTTATCGAACCATTGATGATGATTTTGGTCGGTAGCATTGTCGGCTTTGTCGCTGTTTCGATTATGTTACCGATTTATAGCATTTCAAATACCCTCCAAAAATGAAAAATTCAAATCGTCCAAATTTACGAGGAAGTCTGCTTTTAGATTTTATGATGGCTTTTTCTATTGGTCTATTATTTACAAATTTTATATACACCATAAATAGTCAGACAAGATTATTATTAAATAAAGCCGAGGATAGCATTGATTTTATTTCCAACTATCAAGTTTTGAAGGGTCAAGTTTCTTCACAAAATTTGCAATCTATATCCTCATCATCATTTATCATGGCCAAAAAAAGCTATGGCAATTATTTTATCCAAAATTACTTTTTGAGTACCAGTTCAGATCATTTATTGAATGAAATATTTACAAATATTCAAGTCGAGAAGTCAGATGGTAAGGATTTATGCAATCCACTCATCCATGAAGAATATCCAATTGGATCCTATGAAGATTACAAAGATCTAACAAGTAACGGTACAAGTACTTATGGTATATCGATTAGGAATATAAATATACCTATTTCTGTCGACAATATTCCCACAGATTTCCTGGTTCGCAGTGGTATTGCCTATATTAGTCTCGATTCAAACATCCAAAATGATCCAGATATAATTGTGATCGATATAAGAGGTGAGCCAAAGATATTGTCTAGCCTCAATACTGGCCCTGGTATATCGTCTCTGGCTTTTGTTGGAGATCGGATATTTGCTTCGGTTTTAAGTACTACAAATCAGGTCCAGATTATTGATTTGGACAATAATCGCAAATTAAGCTTAGTAACAAAATACAAATTACCATTACCATATGCGACGGCGACACCACCGCTTGGTAGCAGTATTAGTTTCAACTATCCATACATTTATCTAGGCACAAATAAATGGGACGGTGATGAATTTAATATTCTGTCTCTGACTGGTAATTCTCTTACAAGAAATTCCGGTTTTGAAGTGGGAAGTAAGGTCAATTTTATAGATTACGATGCCAAAAGTATATATTTATCTGGCTCAAACCAAAATCAATTATTGAGATTGGACTATGAAGGGAGTTCAATTTTGCAAAGTGAGAGATTTGGTCCGAGCGGTTACGAAAGACAAGAGGGCAAAGTCACGCATATATTTGAAGATTCATTATATTTTGGCCGCACCAGTGGCGGTTTTGATTTGCCAAATGATCATGAAATATTCTCATTTCCTCATACTTTAGCCGATACAAAATTTGACAATCCATACTCGATAAATATCACCGGCGGTATATATGGCATTGTCGCCGACAAAAATAGCCTCTTTGCAATAACGAGAATTCCCAATTCAGAATTATTAGTATTTGATAGAAATCTCCATACAATCCAGAACGTCTCATTGCCAATAAGTCCAAAAGCATTGCATTGTGATATGGACAAGCTTTATGTCCTTGCAAATAATGCTCCATTTATCAGTGAAATAACAATAAAAAAATGAATAAAAAAGGCTTTACTCTTATTGAGACTATCATGTACATATTTTTAACATCTTTTTTGCTTTCAAATCTTATAAATTTTGGCTTCTATATTTACAGAGATAATAATAAAAATAATGAACAAATTAATAACCTTTTTTCAAAATAGAAAAAGTGATAATAGGGGTTTCGTCGCTTTTACTGCTAGTTTTATTTTGGTCTTTTCTTTATTTTATTTCAGCTTGATTTTATTAGAAAATAGCTTTAGCGCCTATGATTTTGCAAAAAGAAATGAGTATCGTATTCAGGGCAATTTCAATATAAAATTTTGCCAGAATTATGCAAAACTGATGATCTCAAAAGATTACTATCTTTCTGGTTATTTCAGTTTGTCATTCGGTTGCTCCCTATTTTTTATTAGAAATGGAAATGCTGTCCAAGTACAAGCGAGTACAACTATTGGAGATATTGTATTTAGAGATACAAAACTTTATGAGATAGGCAATTATGAAATAAAATAGCTATTTTGCTTTGAGGTGAGAATAGATATCCTCTATCGCTTTGACGGCATCGCCTACTGCTATGTTATTTTGGTGATAGAGTCCGTCAGTGCAGTCTCCTGCTGACCAAATGCCTTTTGTATGAGTTTGCTGAGTCTTTGCATCTACCGGTATGCGGTTGAATTCATCGAGTTTGATTATCTCTTTTGCAAAATCGGTATTTGGCAATGAACCAATCTCTACGAATATTCCAGAGACGGGTAAATCGATATCTTTGTTTGCTTTGGTGTCTCGATATACTATCGATGAGACGAATTTGTCACCTTTGACTTCGACAGGTACGGCGTTTTTTATTATTTTGACATTTTGATTGCGACTGACCGCCTCGATAGTACCAGGGTCTGCGCGGAAATTTTCGCTACGATTCAATATGTAGACATTTTTGCAATATGCCATGAGTTGGGCAGCGCTATCGAAGGCAGCATTTCCACCTCCGATCACAGCTACATCCATGTCAGAGTATAGCGGGCCGTCGCAGGTAGCACAGTAGGTAAGACCCTTATGTTCGAAAATATCTGCTCCTGGGACATCGAGCTTGCGCCTATGACTACCAGAGACGATGAGCACGGTACGAGCTTCGTACCAACCCTTGTCCGTCTGGATTGAATAGCTATTTGATGGTAAATGTGGGGAAGAGGATTTTTTGATATTGATGCATTTTTCGCCTTCCCGTATATCGATCACACCGTCTGCATAGGTCTTCACGTGATTTTCGAGGCTTTTTGATAGGTCTGATCCGGATATAGCTACTGTACCGATCCAGTTTTCGATCTTTTCGGAGACAGCACTCTGACCATACCAGTCTTTTGTAATAAAAACGGTCTTGAGCCTTTTCCTTGCTGCATAAACGCCAGCTCCTGCACCAGCTGGTCCACCTCCGATTATTGCTAGATCGTATAACATGGGACTATTTTATCATAAATAATTATTAATGGCAGACTCTTTGAAATTCGGTGCGATCTTGGATAGAAGGGGAGGTGACCGAGCTTTCATTGTAGGCATTCATGATAGAATCCTTGCCTTCAACATGGTCTAGGCCTAGAGCATGACCAAATTCATGGGCGAGTACTCTAGTCAGTTTATTGTTATCTTTGAATTCATAAATATTGATATTTTGACCTTTATTATCTCTGACATATTCGCCCTCTTGGAATTCTGGTCCTGTACTTTGGCTGACATTATTGAAGGTACTGATCTTACCATTTATATCTTTGTTTAATGAATTCAATTCTTTAACTTTTGCATTTAATTGATCAACGAGATTATTTAGTTCGCGGTTTGCAGTATTTATATCGGTAGCTTTTTGATTTAGAGCTAGGCGCTCTCTTTCTATTTGATTGAAGCTATCTTTGCTAATTGATTTTTGTGCATTTAGCTTAGCTAAATCTTTTTCATAAGTAGATTTGCTTGCTTCATATTGGCTGACTAGATTATTTATACTTATTTTTTTGTTTTCATATTCCTTCTTTAGAGAATTGAATTGCAATTCAAGGTCATTGTAATTAGATTTGCTATTTTCTATATTATTATTTATTTGATTTAGTTTGTCTGTCGTTCTTTGTCTTTCATCGTAGATCAAGTTAACCGCCAATTTATAATTTGAAAAATCGGACAAGTTTTTTGCTTTTTGTTCATTGTAGATAAGGACATCATTTCCCTGGATTTTATTCCAAATAGAAGCGGAACTTTCCAATTCTTTTATGAAGCTCTCTTTTGTCTTGTCGAATCGTTCATCGAAATTGTTTACATAATAATAGATCGGTTTTGAGCAAGGTTTGTCTATACCAATATATGTCAGTATGTCTTCATAGACTGGCACATAGCGATCTTTATTGAAAATGACTATAGAAGCGGATGTAATCAGTAGAATTGATACCAAACTGTACTGCAGAGGTTTGCTCATTAACTAATATTGTACATTATTATTTCTGTGCAAAAACTGTGTACAAAACTCCTGAGGCCTCGCCTCGGGAAATGGCTCAACAGAGCCGTCGTTGCGAGGTTTAACCTAGCAAAATGTAAAAACACTTGACAAATTTGATGAGTATGCTATACTTATCACGGATAGTTGAGATGAGCAGACCGCAGTACTCATCTCACTAGAGCGACAAGAGTTCGGTTGTGAGGGTCTATCACAATCGAAAACACGCAGTCTCGAGAGGACTGATTAGGTCTCAGTGACCTGTTGTTAAAATCTTGTTGCTCCGGAAATCGTCTCTCGGTATGGGTGCTTATTGGAAGGTAAACACTCATATAATTGATAGCACTTCCACCGCCGACTCGACAGGGCGGTGCAGGATCAGGTAATCTCGGCGAGACCGGGGTAGGGCAGAAGCCCATTACCGTTTGATGCCACTTGAGGGACGTCCTCTTGGCTAGGTAAATTCCAGATCCGCGATTCTCAGGGGTGGCTTGCGATGAGTCCGCAACCCACACAGTAATATATACCCCCGGAACGGTCCGGGGGTTTTTTCTTTATCCAAATTTCTGTGCAAAAACTGTGTACAAAACTCCTGAGGCCTCGCCTCGGGAAATTATTTCAACCTAGACCTTCGAAGGAATGCTGGAATAGCACCCCAATCGTCATCATCATCGACTTTTTCTTCTACTTTCTTTATTTCGACTTTTGGACTTATGATACTAGCTGGATCTTTTTTGGGTTCAACTGGAGCATTGAAGATTTTGCCTTTTTCTTGGACCCTTTTCATGATATTTGAAACCGAAGATTCGGTCGGAGCGGGGTTGATGTTTTGTTGGACTGGACTAGGCTTGCTTACGGCGCTCTCGGGGAAGCCGGTAGCAATAACGGTGATCTTGATCTCATTCTTCTTGAGCTTATCGTCTCTCACAGTACCGAAGATGATTTTTGCTTCTGGATCGATTGACTCCGTAATAACTTTTGCTGCGTCTTGGATCTCGAACATGGTCAAATCTTCGCCACCAGCGATGGAGAACAGAACACCTTTTGCTCCGATAATAGAGACATCAAGCAAAGGTGAATTGATCGCTGCTTTGGCTGCTTCAATCGCACGATTTTCGCCACTGGCCTTGCCTATGCCCATAAGTGCTGAGCCAGCATTCTCCATGATGGTGCGGATGTCGGCGAAGTCTATATTGATAAGACCAGGGGTCGTGATGAGGTCTGATATGCCTTCGACCGCTTGTCTCAAGATCTCATCGCACATACCGAAGGCGTTTTTGACTGTGGTCTCTTTGCCGATAGCAGAAAGAAGGCGATCGTTTGGAATGACGATGATAGCGTCTACTTCTTTGCGAAGATCTTCGAGAGCCGCTTCGGCAATGCGTGTCCTTTGTCTACCTTCGAAATAAAATGGCTTGGTCACAACTGCAACGGTAAGACAACCAAGCTCTTTTGCTGTCCTTGCTACTACTGGACTTGCTCCGGTTCCTGTACCACCGCCGACTCCGCAGGTGACGAAGACCATGTCTGCACCCTTTACTACTTCTTGGATCTCTTCTTTTGTCTCTTCTGCAGCTCTACGACCGAGATCTGGGTTCATGCCTGTACCTAGACCGCGAGTTAGATTTTTGCCGATATTGATGCGCTTCTTGGTCAAGGAGCGGTGAAGATCTTGGGCATCAGTATTGATTGCGACGAAATCGACTCCTCTAACTTTTGAGGAAATCATGTGGTTGATTGCATTTTGTCCTGAACCACCAACTCCGAGTACTTTTATTCGAGCAAATGCTTCGATATCTGGCGTTAAGTTTGGCATGAATTTTATTCTTATTATCTTTATTGAAAAACGGTTTTCCTGTGAACATAAGCTCAAGGTATTCCTTGGTTGTATATTACCATAGGACTTTGTATATACAAGCAATTTACTAGTATATATAAAATATGTTGTATTTTTTTGCTATTGATTTAGGAAAATCAAAAGTGCAACTAAAGTAACAAAAATTTCTGCATAGAAACTTGGTTGTTTGATATACATTTTCCAGAGATAATTCCAGTAGAATTTTATTGAACCAACTTCTATATGATGTTGTACAGATGCTGTTTCAAATTCATTTAGACCAGATAATTTGAATAGACAATATCTTCTTTGATTGAAAGGTCTAAGCCATTGTATGCCGTAGTCTATAGAATCAAATAGGAAATGGCTAAATGTACCAGCGAGTATAAGTATAGAAGTTGTCATAAGGAAATTTGAATTGATCAAATAGGCCAGTGCAAATATTATAAAACTAAATACCATCCAAAATAGCGGAAGATGAGTCATGAAATCTCTATGAGTCTGCTTTGTTGTTTTGAAAAGCTTTTTTGCCAAATAAAAAAGTAATAAATCTAAATCGGGCAATTCTCCAGATAAAATGCCGATAATATATAGAACGGTTAACTCGCTTGAAGAGAAACTTTGATTGATTGTTCCCAAAACGATTGTGGTAGAAATGAAACCACCAGCTAGATGACCGGGTAAGACCATGTTATGGTAAGAATTGTTTTAGACCTTGTAAAATCTTCCTCCAAATTCTTTTTAGGAAAATGGATGAATTATCGAGCTCCGGACTTTCATCGGAATTGATCCCCCAAATGCATAAACCATAAGCTACTGCCCATGTCGCATCTTTGAATGAAGACTTGGGATCGATATGATTGAGAGAACCTATCCTCGATGGTAATTTGAGATAAACCTTTGCAAGCGTGTCGATAGAATTTAGACCAGATCCGCCACCAGTAATGATAATACCAGCAGGAAGCAAACCGTTTCTGCCAATTTTCTTGAGATGAGCTTCGATCAATTCGAATATATCTGAAAGTCTAGCAGCGATAATCTCCTCGAGTTTTTTGCGAGGATAAGACGAGCCGGTGATCACACCGATCTTGATCTGTTCTGCTTCTTCGAGTGGTACTTTGAGACCAAGAGCGATATCGTTTGTAATATCGGTCGAGCCGATAGGGAAAACCTCAAGCGATGTCGGAATGTTATTTTCGAATACTGCTATCGAAACAGTCTCGGCGCCGATATTTGCCAAGACACAGCCGGCAATCTTTTGGGATTTGGTCAAAGTGACGAAACCGGCGGCAATCGGTGCGGCCATGACATCTTCTACTTCTATACCAGCTTCGTTTACGGCGGAGACAAGATCAGTCACATGATGTTCGAGGCAGGTGATGAACAAAGTCTTTTGTTCGATCTTATTGCCCTTTAGACCTTCTGGTGTACCGAGAGAAGGGAAGCCGTCGATCTTGTATTGGAGAGGAATGTCGTAGATAATCCGACGATTTGCTATTTCGGCCTTAGGCATGTCTTTTTCGCATTGTTCGTGTAAGTTTTTGAGATCGAGGTTTGTAATCTCTGCGTCGGCCCGCGAGGTC
Organism: uncultured Candidatus Saccharibacteria bacterium; assembly: GCA_964645315.1. Taxonomy (GTDB): domain Bacteria; phylum Patescibacteriota; class Minisyncoccia; order Phycocordibacterales; family PALSA-1337; genus C7867-002. The sequence continues at coordinate 89,650 of CAZYBH010000001.1, forward strand.
ATGACAAAACTATTGACTGTTGTACCCGCAAGACCTATACCAGAAATGCCGATAAAAGCTTTTTTTACTTTTATCTCGGCTTTTTCTTCGGCTATTGATACTGCCTTCTTGATGCTCATTGCTACATCACGGACATTTGTAACATAGCCATGTCTTACACCTTTTGATTCGGCCATACCGGAAGCAATAATCTTGGGTAAGCCTTTTTCGTTTTTTTCTTTGGCATTAGCAATTATGACTTTGACGTAATATGTACCGACGTCGATTCCGGTTATTATATTTCGGGACATGTTGGAGTGAAAGAGTGATTTAGATTTTGAATTCTTGTCTAAGTTTCACTTCTTCATTCTCCATTTTACTACCATGGTCGTATCCTTTCAAATGGATAAGTCCGTGGATAAATAAGAAAGCAATGAAATTTTCGAAATTCCTATCAAATTTTTTTGATTCTTTATGAGCTTCTTCTAGGCAGATGTAAATTTCACCTTCATTTTCGGAAAGTGGGAAACTCAAGATGTCGGTAGGTTGATTTTTATTTCTATAAATAAGATTTAACTTTTTAATCTTCTCCGGTTCAGTGAAAATAAGATTCAGATTGTAATCTTTGCCCAAAGCAGACTCCTTCATCTCTTTGTAAGGATGATCAGGTATCTTGTCTTGTTTTTCTTGGTGAATAGAAAATGTATTCATACAAATAAATAAGTGGCTCGGCCACTTAGTTTATTTCTTCTTCCTATCGCCTTTTGCTGGAGCTTTGCCTAGTTTGACTAGCTGTGCCATAGCTTGGCGTCTTTCGAGAAGGGTAAGTGCTCTCTGCTTGACCTTGTACTTTGATTGTACGCGAGTCTGAGATCTCAAGCTTCGAACACGAGGAATTATGCCAGAATTCTGGACTTTTCTTGTAAAACGGCGGATAACACCCAATGTATTTTCCCCAGGATTTCTTGTTACTTCTACATTAATCATTGGTAAAGAATAGCATAACTATTGATTATGTGCAAACCAAAAGATCTGAAGAGACCCGTTTCCTATTTATACAAATCTGCCTCAATCTTTTTCATGAACTTGGGTAGATCGGCAAGAGGGACAATATCTTGAGAATGTCTTTCGTTTTCGCGAACGATAGCGGTTTTGTCTACAGCCTCTTTTTTGCCCATGACGATGACATAAGGAGTGTGATATCGCTCGACTGAAGAGACTTGAGCACCGAGACGATCTTTTGCCAATGAGACATAAAGAGGAATCTTGACCTTTCGTAGACTTTCGATAAGGTGCAAAGAGAGTAATTTTGATTCGATACCAAGTTGGATAAATGATGCTACTGGTCTTTTGACTTTTGTAACAGGTTTTCGATTGTCACTTTTGCTTGATTTCAAAAATAGAGAAATGCCCACACCAGGAACGTCTTTTTTGAGGGAGAGCTTCTTGCCTAATCCAGCGTATCTCATACCGACTGCCAATACTTTGCGATCTTTGCTACCTTTTTCGGCAGAGACTATCGTAAATATTGTTTCGGTAGAATATTTTTTGTTGCCGACTAGATTGTTGTTTATGGCATAAGAGATACCTAGTGCCTCTAAATATTCCAAAGTCTCTTCGAGATGTCTTCGGCTATTTTCGGAAAGGAAATCCATGGCTTTTGGAGCTTTGCTATTTAGGGCCAGACAAGATTTGTCTTCACATGCTAGTAATTCGAAAGGATCTTTTTTGAAAAGTTCACGGCAATCTGCACTCATTTCATTTATATTTTTGCGATAATAGGCAGTCAATTCTCTTGTGAATCTTGTTAGAGATTCTTTGTCTCCGATTGAATTGATCTCAACGGAAGTATTGTCGAAACCTTCTTCTTGGAGCATAACTCTCGCTGTCTGAATAAGGGTCGCTTCGGCTATAGGTCCTGATGAGCCGAGGATTTGGAGTTCGGCATAGCGATTGTTTTTGCTACCTTTGCATGGATCTTTGAAATAAAACATCAAAGGCTGTGGCTGGCTTTGGAGATTTTCTTCATCGTAAGCACGCAATAGGGCAATCTTCTCCTCTACATGAAGGTCGATGGTTTTTTGGCTTTCGGTGCCATCATAGACATAGTCACCATCGGCAAATTCTTTTGCTAGATCGAGGTCTGATTTGGAAATGGACGGACTTTTCTTTGGAATGAAACCGTAATAGACAGAAATCTCACCAATCTTGTCCAAATTGTCATAGTTAACAAACTTTGAAATTGTCTCTTTCTTTTTTTTCATTTAATTTTGATTATACTGGCCAGGATATGTGGTAATTTTGTTTAGTGGAAATAATCTGATCGCTGGTCTGCCTATGATAAGATCTCTATCCAGAGGTCCCCAAGCTCGTGAATCGGAACTTTCTGCTCTATTGTCTCCCATTACGAAATACTGTTTATTGTTGAGACTATATTCTGCATTGTTGAATGATTTGTGAATGCTTGCAATATAAGGTTCTTGAATCTCTTTTGTTGTAGAGCTATTGGTTATCTTTACGACGCCATTTTCGAGAGTGACAGTCTCACTAGGTAATCCGACTATCCTTTTGATGAAATATTCTGAATGATCGTTTGGATTGACAAGGACTATGACATCGCCTCTTCTGGGCTCGTGGAATCTATAACTCAAGCGATCGATAATGAGGAATTGTCCAGTCTTGAATGTAGGGTCCATAGAAGTGCCGACAACAATGAAAGGTTCAAAAATAAAATATCGTACGATTGTAGCGATAATTATTGCTATAACAATGACCTTTATCCATTCCCATGCTTCATACAAAACTGGAGCCTTAAATCTAGGTATTTTGGTGTTATTGGGCTCCATATGGCACTAATAATAGCACAAAAAACCGATATATACAAATTAGATTTTATTTGATATTTCAAGTATACTTTTTGCATGTCATACATAATTGCAGGTCTAGGAAATCCAGGTGAGGAATATATTGATACAAGACACAATACCGGTCGGATCGTTTTGGATTATTTGGCAAAGGAACATGAAGCTCAATTCCAATTTGATAAGAAGTCTGAAGCACAAGTTGCAAGTACAAAAATCGCCAAGGAAAAAGTTATTCTTCTCAAACCAGAGACCTTTATGAATAATTCTGGTAAGTCTATTTCTTATTTTGTCAAAAATCCAAAGCAAGCCGAAAAATTGATCGTTATTTACGATGATTTTAGTCTACCTTTGGGGAAGATACGCATTTCATTCAACAGAAGCTCTGGTGGACACAATGGTGTCGAATCAATAATCAAGGCGGTCAAGACTGAGGCTTTTGTTCGGATCAGGATTGGCACAGCAAAAGAGAATGCAAAAGGTCATGCCAAGCTCATAAATGGCGAAGATAAGATAGAAAAATTCATTTTGGGTAAGTTCAAAGATGATGAAATAAAAGAGCTCAAAAAAGTATCCAAGATAGTCTTGGAAGCTGTAGAAGTTTTGATCAAAGAGAGCAGGGAAAAGGCTATGAGTCTATTCAATTAAAACAAAAATCACCCGATGGGTGATTTTTGTTTTATTCTATTACTTCTTCTCGCCGATGAATGTCAATGCCATCTTTTGTTCCTTTGGATCAAATAGGGAAATCTTGAAATTGTAAACCTTACCCAATTCTAGATTCTTGCGTAGTTTCTCTTCCGAACCAAATTCTGAAACATGGACAAGTCCTGCTACACCTTCTTCGATCGAAGCTAGGGCGCCATGCTTATTGAACTTGATGATAACACCTGAGACCGTCATGTCTTTTTGATACTTCTTGCTTGCTTCGGTCCAAGGATTGGTCTTCAATTGCTTCAATGATAGAGAAATCTTGCCGTCTTTGATCTCGATAATCTTTGCCTTGATGCTTTGACCGACTTTGACAAAGTTTCTTGGATCATCGACTAGACCCCAATCAATTTCGGAGATATGGATAAGACCTTCCAAACCTTCTTCTAATTTTACGAAGACACCGAAGTCTACAATGCCAGTAATAGTACCGCTTACAGTATTGCCGACCTCATACTTGCTAACGATCTTTTCTTTTTCTTTTGATTCCGAACCCTTCTCGGAGAAGATCAATTTGCCCTCCTTAGGATCGGCGGTGATAATGGAGACTTGTAGTCTTGTGCCGACGAGTTTCTTCAATTCTTCCAAAATCTTGTCTTTATCACCATCGGAAATGCGAGGATAGTGATCGGTCTTGAGTTGGGAAGCTGGTAGGAATCCCAATATACCTTGCCATTCGATAAGAAGACCACCCTTGTTTGCTTCTTTGACTGGTAGGTCTAGGACTTTCTTTTCTTTGATAGCGATCTCAGCTTCATTCCAAATAAGAGCTTGTCTTGCTTCCTTGAGAGAAAGTTCTAGATAGCCTTCTTTGTGAGAATTGTCGACAATCTTTGCGGCGATGACATCACCAACATTGATCTTCTTTATTACATCGCGGGCGATGATAAATTCACGACCATAAATTATACCGGTACCAAATGGTGCTAGATCGACATAGACTGATGACTTCTCAATGGCTATCACTGGACCCTCTACCAAATCTCCAATGATTGGAGGATTCTTAAGGTTGACAGATAATTTGCCCATAAAAGATGCCTTTTGAGCATCGGTAAGCTCCATTTCATCTTTTGCTACAACTTTGTCTGATTTTTTGTCAGATTTCTTGGTTGTTTTGGTCTTTTTTTCTTCTGTTTGGACCTCTTCCTTTGTCTCGCTCTTGTTTTCTGTAATTTCTTCTTGCTTTACACCAGTAAGTGTTTCTTTTAGTTTTTTGAACATAATATTTCTTCTTCCGCTTTTTAAACTAATAATATTAATTGCGGGGTTATGAAGATCTTTAATGGCATTTTTCAAACCTTTGCCGTATGGCGAATTTAGCATAAAAGTCTAGGGTTGTCGAGGTTGACTGTGATTTTTCGTATTGCTACAATTTATCGTGAAGAAGACTTCGGCCGCAGATCCAATGGACTGCAATTTGGCGGAGGTTTTTTTCTTTTTATTTTGGAAAAACTGATATCAAAAATTTCTGATTTTTTCTATTGGTTTTTATTTGAACAAAGAAAATATTATTATTTAATGTAGTACCGGAAAACCTATATAACTTTTCATTAGATTCTTTTGAGTGAGTATTTATATTGGGGTAGGACTTTGAGTTTCTAATTAAATCCAAGCAACATAAGTAGTATTTTAATCTTCTGGTTCTATCTTTGAATGATTTTGATCTAATGTGGTCCCAGAAATAATCAAGAAATACTTTTTCATTATTAAAATATTTTGATCGTACATAGGGTCTTCTTTTGGATTTAGATTTAATTTTATTGTATATCATAATAGCTTTACGATACACGTCTTTATATGATGTACCCCTTAATATTATTTCTCTTGTTACATAAGGTTCCATGTATTTTCAATATAACAAAGTGAGGTGAAGAAATTATGAAAATTTGATGAAGAAAGGATAAATTTTTAAAAATAATTGGTAGGATTGTCGAGGTTGATGATCTATAAGAATTTTGTTATATTTGTATCAATATAAACTTGTGGCCATTGGTTTGCACACTAAGTTGGTCATTACGGCATTGAAGCTGTTGACAAGACTATGACAAGCTCCTTAATTGGAGCTTGTGTGCTTTTTATTGGCAGGAGATGTACCCATCTATTTCATGGGGTAAATCACATGCCCAACAAAAAATCGCAACTGTGAGGTTGCGACTGCGGGTTCGGGCTCCGCTACCGAGGAGACCTACTTTCCGAAGGTCTCCCGAAGGCCGTAGGCGATGAGCGCCAGTACGGCCGCCACCACGATGGTGGCACCGACGGCCTTCGCAGAGACCGCGAAGGCCATAAATGAAAGGATCATACAATACTATTATACACCAAATAGTATAATTGTCAAGATGGTGATGGTGATTACTCATTTTGCTAAAATTTATAATAATGAAGACTTCGGCCGCAGATCCAATGGACTGCAATTTGGCGGAGGTTTTTTATATTAATTATGATAAAATTCGAGCATGACAATAAAGAATCAATTTACTGCCGTATATAAGAAAACCAAGGAATGGTTTGTTGCTTGGGTAGAAGAGATTCCAGGGATTAATACTCAAGGCAAAACTATAACTGAGGCTAGAGAAAATCTCAAAAAAGCAATTTTTTTGATTTTGGAAACAAATCGCAAATCTGCTCGCAAAAATGTTCGATCATTCAGAGGTTGATGATTATTTAGCAAAAAAGATTTGTAAAGATCTAGGTGTACCGAAATATTGAAACATTGAGGTTGAACCATAGTGTTCAATCACCATTTTGCTTACCTTGATAAACAGAAACCCCACCGCCGGCGAACCGGGGGTGGGGTGCGAAATCATGTGCTAGCTAGCTTGCTTTGCTCGGGCGAGGCGAAAGGCCACCTCCATGGAATGTTGGTGACTGAGGATTGGATTGAACCCGACGCACGCCTCAAGATATTGAGACATTTTCCTCTTGGCAACCTTTCTCTGCCAGATTGCCATTCTGGCTGTTTTTTTGCTGTTCGTTGTTAAAGAGCCAACGGTTTTACCTTTAGATATCAGTTTCGAAAACTGACCCACGGTCCCAACAAGGTCTTCGCAGACGAGAATCATTCTCGCCTCACGAACAGCCGGTCCGACGATTTTTTTGACGTCGACAGCTATATGGTCTCGAACAGACAGCAGCTCTATTGTCCCAGCATTCCAGACTACTTGGAACGCTGAAACAACCTTGATCAGAGTGCGTGTGTTGAACACCATGATTACCATCCAGGCCACCAGAAGACTTACTCCTATGACCCAGCACGAGAACTGCAAGCCCTTTCCAACCCCGAATACAGATGGCCAATTAAGGCCAAAACTGATAACGGGCGGGATGGCAGGAAAGAGGATAAAAGCAGACAACCCCGTCCTATAAAGGGTGGTGTAGGGGCTATCACCCCTCCAACACCTGAGATACGGCGTCAGCGCCGCATCCTGAGTGATGATCATCCATAGCATCCGCCACCAGGTAACCCTGGCCGGAACGGTCTCCGACTTGTTCGTCGTCATTGTCAATTCGCCTTTCTAAGAAGAATAGGGTTCAAGCCCATGCTTTCGGATTCCAGCCCGATTGCACTTTTATTCTTCTAGTCACCTAGGCGATCGGTGTCTGGACTAATATTACACAATCCAACACAAATGTCAATATGTCAAAATGGCTTGATTGCTAGGCTAATCTCAGGGGGATGTGTCACATCCCCCTGAGTAAACAAAAACCCCACCGCCGGCGAACCGGGGGTGGGGTGCGAAATCACGGGCTAATCGACTTTTGTGGCGCCGGCGAGGCGAAAGGCTTCGGCGAGAGGGCTTTTGACGCCGTAGAAGTGATTGAACATCGGGGAGATGTTCTTGAGCATTCCCATGAGAATAGCTTTTTCGAATCCGTGCTTCCTGCGCGCCTCGGTCAGTCTTCTGGGGAAGTACTGGCTCGCATTGATTTCCCTCTCATGAGGAATGATCCGTTCATTGATAATGGTTACGAAGAATCGCAGGACGTCTCCCACGTCGTCCTTCGTCCAGTGACCGCGTTGCAGAAGGTATTGGTCAATATGGTGATTTTCGCACCATGCCACCGCAAAACAGAACTTTTTCAGGCTCTTGTTGGCATCCCACCACCCGAAAAGTGACACAACCAATGATATGCAGATGAGGCAGTCAGTTACGGTATCCCAGTGTTTGGGTGGTTTGATCATTGCAAAGATGACCGCCACGATGAGGGATGCAATCGCGGCCGATAAGAAGAACCTCATACTCCCAATGACATCATAAGGGTTCTCTCCCTTCCATGCGGCCAAATACGGCCGGACGTTTTCCTCTTCCTTCTTGAGCCATCCTTTGACCGACGAAACCGTCACCGGACTTTGAACGTTCATGTCGCTATCCTCCAATCCGCTTTATTGTAGAGTTACGGGGGTCGTCCCATGCTTTCGGGGGTCAGCCGTACTTGCATTTGTCGTAACTCTAAGTTTCTGAAGCGGTCAGAATCTGCTTCTAATCGCACACAATCCAACACAAATGTCAATATGTCAAAATGGCTTGATTGTGAGATTAATTTCAGGGGGATGTGCCACATCCTTTTGGGGTTATCGCCAAGGGATGTGACACATCCCCCCCCTACATCCACTGAAGGTCTCGCCTCGGAAGGATGATTGTGCTAAATTATTGATATGATAATTACATATTTAGGTGGAGCGTTCGTAAAAGTACAGTTTGGAGATACTGTTCTTGCTTTCAATCCGATTTCCAAGGATTCAAAATTAAAACCAGCTAAGTTTGGTGCGGATGTTGTTTTGGTGAGTGTCAATCATGAAGACATGAATGGTGTCGATCAGGTAAGTTTTGGCGAGAAGAAACCATTTATCATTTCTGGTCCTGGAGAATATGAGATCAAGCAAGTCTTCATCAAGGGTCTTCCTTCCAAGACTAGTTATGGTGGTGAAGATAGGATCAATACCATATATACAGTAGCACTAGAGGGTATGAATATCTGTTTCCTCGGAGCAGTCAATACAGTAGAGTTACCAAAAGAGACAGATGAAGCAATAGAAGCGGTAGATATACTTTTTGTACCGATCGGTGGCGATGGCACACTAAATCCTACAAATGCTTATAAATTGGCTGTATCACTGGAACCAAAGATTATCATTCCTATAATATATGATGACAATAAGAGCAAAGAAAATCTCAAAGCATTCCTCAAAGAAGCTGGTGATAATCCAAAACCAGAGCCAAAGTTGACTTTGAAGAAAAAGGACCTAGACGGAAAGGAAGCGGAAGTTATGATAGTGACGCAAGAAAATTAATTGTGATACAATATAACTATGTCACTCTCTTCTTTTATCCAAAAAGTGGGAGAAAAGCCTGCTCATATACGCAAATTTTATTCTCTGTCCATTTCTTTTTTCATTACAGCAATAATTTTTGGCTTTTGGATTAGCTCATTTAGTTTCATAAGGGATCCGGAGGATAAGGTATTGGCATCTGTTATGGATCAAGTAGATACGCCCGGCAAGTCATTGGTAGCTAGTGTTGGTTCATTTGCAAATGATCTCAAGGACCTAGTTTTCGGGCCAAAGAAGGTCGAATACAGCACAGTCGAAATCAAACCAGGTAGGAAATAATTATTTCATAAGACAAAAAGGCTTTGCTATAGACTATTTTTTTGCTAAAATAGGCTATTCATAATAATAAAAACATGGCCAGAAAACCCGACGAACCAAAGATTGAAGAAACAAAAGTTGAGGCAGGTATCGTAGAAAGAAGCATCACTACCGAAATGCGCGAGTCATATCTCGACTATGCAATGTCGGTTATTACTGCGCGCGCATTGCCAGATGTAAGAGACGGTCTCAAGCCTGTGCACCGTAGGATCCTCTATACTATGCACGAACTCAATCTTTCCCCAGGAGGCAAGACTCGTAAGTCAGCAAAGATAGTGGGAGATGTGACTGGTAACTATCATCCACATGGTACCGTGGCAGTATACGAATCTTTGGTCAATCTTATCCAACCTTTCAGGATGAGATATCCTTTGGCTATCGGTCAAGGTAACTTCGGTTCAATAGACGGAGATGGAGCGGCTGCCGATCGTTATACCGAAGCCAAGATGTCTCGTATTTCATCAGAATTGCTAAGAGATATTGAAAAGAACACCGTAGATTTTCGTCCAAACTATGAGGGTACGAGGCAAGAGCCTACGGTCCTACCATCGACTTTGCCAAATCTTCTCCTAAATGGAACTTTGGGTATTGCTGTCGGTATGGCCACAAATATCGCACCTCATAATCTAAATGAAGTCGTCGATGCTACTATCCATCTCTTGGAAAATAAAGACGCAACTATGGAAGATATGATGGAGATTATCAAAGGTCCAGATTTTCCTACTGGAGCGGTGATGTACGGCGAAAAAGACATTAGACATGCTTATGCTACAGGCAGAGGGGGTATCACAGTCCGAGGTGAAGCAGAGATTATTGAAGACAAGAAAGGTCAATTCCAGATTGTCATAACATCTATCCCTTATCGTGTAAACAAAGCCGAATTGATGGTGCGTATTGCCGAATTACACCGAGACAAAATTATCGAGGGTATAAAAGGTCTAAGAGATGAATCAAGTGAAGATATTCGCATTGTTATAGATCTCAAGCAGGGTTCATATCCAGAAAAGGTCCTAAATCAGCTTTATAAACACACTCAACTTGAAGATGCATTTCATGTAAATATGGTCGCTCTTGTCGATGGTGTACCTCACACACTTTCGGTCAAGACAATATTGGAAGAATTCATCAAACATAGAGTAATAGTGATCCGCAGAAGGACACAGTTTGATTTGGATAAAGCATTGGATAGGGAACACATTCTTCTTGGTCTCAAAAAGGCCCTAGATCATATCGATGAGATCATTACTCTTATTCGCGAATCAAAAGACGTCATTGAGGCACATGCCGGACTGATGAAAAAGTTCAAGTTTAGTGACAGACAAGCTACGGCTATTTTGGAGATGAGATTGCAAAAGCTCGCAGGTCTAGAAAGAAAGAAAATTCTAGACGAATTGGCTGAGACACAAGATCTTATCGCACATCTCAAGGCTATTTTGGGTAGTGAAAAGAAAGTCAGAGATTTGATAAAAGAAGAACTACTTCAAGCAAAAGAGAGATTTGGAGATGAGAGAAGAACAAGACTAGTCAAACATGGAGTCAAGGATTTCAATCCAGAGGATTTGATACCAGATGAAGAGTCGGTCTTGGTCCTGACCAAGGGCGGTTATGTAAAACGCACCAATCCAGATGAATATCGCAAACAAAAGCGCGGTGGAGTAGGAGTAGTCGATCTAGATACAAAAGAAGAGGACTTTATTTCTCATCTTATTTTCGCTTCGACACACAACGATCTATTATTCTTCACCGACAAGGGTAAGGCCTATCAGATCAAGATGTACGATATCCCAGAGGGGAAGAGAGCGACGAGAGGTAAGTCGATCATGAATTTCATCTCACTTTCCGATGGGGAGAAAGTCACATCGATCCTTCCTATGCCGAAGGACAAAAAGACTGCAGATGGTCTCAATCTGATGATGGTGACCAAGTCTGGTACCGGCAAAAAATCCTCCGCCGGACATTTCCGCGATGTTCGTAGATCTGGACTTATCGCTATCAAGCTTGACGATGGTGACGAACTCATCTCGGCATCATTTATCTCAAAGACCGATGAGATGGTGATCGCAACCAAGGATGGCCAGTCTATCCGCTTCAAAGAAAGCGATGTGAGAGAGATGGGAAGAAACGCTGCAGGAGTGAGGGTTATCAAGTTAGGCAAGGGAGATGCGGTCATATCGGCCGATGTAGTCTCAAAGGACGCAAAAAATCCCGCTTTGTTTGTAATGAGTGCGAACGGTTATGGCAAGAAGACAAAGCTTAGTGAATACAAGACCCAAAACCGCGGTGGTTCTGGTATCCTTACGATGAATGTTACAACCAAGACTGGCGAGCTGATGTCGGCTCGTGTAGTGACCGATGATGTAGAGGAGATAGTCGCTATGTCCAAAAAGAGCCAAGTTATCCGTGTTGATCTCAAAGAGATTCCTGCTCTCGGTCGTTCTACTCAAGGTGTCCGAGTCATGAAGCTTCGTGACGGAGATTCATTGGCCAGTCTCATTTGTCTCTAACCGAGGTGAGACCTCAGGGTTTTATCCCCAGTTAGTCCTCAATTTTTGGGCGGTTCTTCTATATAATTAGACTATGTTTTCTGACCCTGCATCAAATTTGGCAAAGCTAGGACTTAATGAGGGTATGAGAGTCGTAGATCTTGGTGCTGGATCTGGCTTCTACACATTCGAATCAGCACGAAGAGTCGGCGGTAGCGGAAGAGTTTATGCGGTAGACGTATTTAAGGATTTATTGGAGAGGATACGCTCGGTGGGTATTTCCAATGGTTTGAGAAATATAGAAGTGATCTGGGGTAATTGCGAGAAGATCGGTGGTACCAAGCTCGGTGAAGGTGTAGCCGATAGGGTTATCGCTTCAAATATTTTATTTCAAGTAGAGAAGCCAGACGAGATAATTTTGGAAATAAAAAGACTGTTAAAAGTCGGTGGCAAAGTATTGGTCGTCGACTGGAGCGAACATTCTCTGACAGGACCGGCAAATATAGTGCCTGTATCAAAAGCCCAAATGTTATTTGAGAAAGCTGGTTTCAAGCTTGAACAGTCATTCAATGCTGGAGACCATCATTACGGTTTAGTATTCATTAGATAAAATGTCAAAATTTCAAGTAATAGTCTTATTTCTCTTCATAATCGCCGCTATTGCGGGACTTGCCACTTTTGCAACATACAAAGGTTCAGGTTCAAAAAATCAATTGCCAAGTATTACGATTTGGGGCACATTTCCCGCAAATGTTTTCAATCAATATTTGGGAGAGATAAATCTAACAAGCGCAACACCTCTTAGGATAACTTATACAGAATACAAGCCTGAAGCTTTCTCTCAAGCATTTGTAAATGCTCTTGCTCTCGGTCAGGGTCCCGATGTAGTACTGCTTCCTACTGATGCTCTTTTGCCTCAACTAAATAAGCTCGCCTATATACCGTACACAGTCCTTCCTAAGAAAGATTTTTATAACAATTATATCGACGAAGCCCGGATATATCTTACAGACAATGGCGCTTTGGCTGTACCATTTACTGTCGATCCGATGGTGATGTATTGGAATAGAGACATTTTCAATTCTGCTGGTCTAGCCAAATATCCTACTACCTGGGAAGAATTTGTCGGTTCAAATTTGAAACCGGGCTTGGTCCAAAAATTAACTTCAAAAGATCAAAATGGCAATATTAGGAAGAGTGCTGTAGCGCTCGGCGATTTCGCAAATATTACCAATGCAAGAGAGATTTTGGGCTCACTCCTTCTCCAGATCGGCAATCCAGTCACCGGTCTATCAAGAGAGGGTTATATTACATCTGCTATAGATCCTTATTCATCATCCAAGCCTGTCTATGCCTTTTCATTCTTCAGTCAATTCGCCAATCCTACAAATATCAACTATTCATGGAATAGAGGTTTGCCAAATGATAAGACAAGTTTCTTGGCTGGTAATCTTGCTACTTATTTCGGTTTTGCTTCAGAGGTTTATGATTTGAGAAATAAAAATAGCAATCTAAATTTCGATATAGCGCCTTTGCCACAATTTGCTATGGGTGGCGAAAGGGGAGGCATCAAATCCTTGTATGGCAAGATGTACGGTTTTTCTTTGGTTAGAAATTCAACCAAACTTGATGGTAGCTTCGCAATAATCTCTATTTTGACCAATTCCCAAAACCTTACAAAACTTTCTGAGAAAATATATAATACATCTGTCTTAAGGGATGTCATTGCCAAGGGTTCTACTGATCCATATATAGATATATTCAATCAATCGGCTTTGATCTCAAAGACTTGGCTCGATATCGATCCAAAACAGTCAAACAAAATCTTTGGCGATCTGATTCAAAGTATAATAAGTGGCAAAAGAACAGTCGATCAGGCCGTCAAAGATGCTCACGATATATATGATGTAACCCTCAAACAAGCTCAATGATAAAAAATAATATAAAATTTGGAGGTTTGTTGATTATTGTTTTAGCAATATTTTTACAAGTTGCAAATGTTTCTGCTCAAGCATCATTTGGTTCGGTTACACCGCCAAATCCTACATCTGCACCAAAAACCACTCAACCTGATCCAGATTTGAGCAAATATGAAAATATAAATAGCACCAGTTTAAAATTACTTATCTGTGATGGTCCTGCCCAATTGGTTCATTATGATCCAGTGCAAAAGAAATATGATCCTACTTATGAAAATAAAGATTTTATTCCTTGTGATTTTAGAGGATTGATGATGCAAATTCAGCATTTTATCAATCTAGGCTTCATCGCGGCTGTGCTAGCATCCATTATAGGTCTTGTAAGAGTTGGCTATCTATATATCACTGGTGTACCAGCAAATATAAACAAATCAAAAGATATTTTCAAAGCTATCGGTATAGGTTTTGCAATAGCGTTGGGTGCATGGTTTATCGTTTATCAGATTTTGGTTTGGCTTACAGATACCAAAACATATAGTACATTATTTGGCATATAATATGAAAAAAATTTCAAAGATATTATTAATCACAATTATTTTGCTAGGATCGGTCTTATTTACTACAACCTTGACTCATGCCCAAAGTTCTATAGGAGGTGTGACAGATCCTACTCCTAGCGCAAACACACCTGGCACAAAGACCGATTCCGATTCAAATGGCGTATTTAAGCTCAAGAATCCTCTTAAGGTAAATACTATTGGTGAAGCAATAAATGGATTTTTGGATATTATAACCTATGTTTTAATTATACTTGCTGTACTTGCATTTATTTGGACTGGATTCTTATTTGTCTACAATGCATCGACTGGTAATAGTAGTAAACTTTCAGAACTCAAAAGTCGTCTACTATATATAATTATTGGTGTAGCTATTGTTATTGGTGCAAGGATTATTATTCAGGTCGTAATAAATACTATTGCTGCCACTGGTACAGTCGATCAAAAAGTTATCGAAAGTGCCAATAAAGCAGCACAAGGAAAATAATATGAAAAAAATTTCAAACATTTTTGCTATAACTTTACTTCTACCATTTATTGCAAATGCGGCCACGACGATGAAGCTTAGTGATTTATTTATAAAAGTGGCAAAATATTTCAATTTGGCTTTGTACCTACTGATGGGTTTTGCTATATTAGCCTTTGTCTACAATGTAGTGGTCAAATTTATCGCTACTAGTTCGGTCAAGAAGGCGGAAGCTTCTCTCTATGTACTTTGGAGTGTTATAGGATTTTTCGTTGTCTTTTCTATTTGGGGTCTAGTCAATATACTAATATCGACATTTGATTTTGGTACTGGTAGTCCCCAGACATGGTCAGATATTAATAATTTATTTCCAAGATAATGAAATACATAGCTATTTTTAGTGCATTTATTTTACCAAAATTGGTTTTTGCTCAGACCGCAGTTTTTCGCTTTGGTGGAGCGGGAAATGCAAATAAGGTTAGCGGAGGTCTAAATAGAATTAGTGATATAAATGGTCTTGCTTCAAGATTCCTATATATAGGGGATTTGGCTATTTATGTATTGGTTAGTTTTGGAGTGCTCTTCATTGTTTACAATATAGTCTGGTATTTCATTAGGCCAAAGGGAGGTGAGGGTAGAGGTGATGCTGGCCTAAACATTCTCTGGGGTATTATCGGTCTTGCTATAATTGTCTCAATCTGGGGTCTAGTCAATCTATTTATAAATACATTTTATACGGACACAAATGTCGATCCTAGTAGATTCCCAAATGCAAATTTTATAAATAATCAAAGCGGTATGATTCAAAGTCCGTAATATCCACATTGTCCATTGCTCAAACTTTATAAGGGGTTATAATTATCAAATAGTATTATAAAATAATAAAATTATGAAAAAATTCTTAGCTCTAGTAGCGTTCGCCATCCCAAGTATAGCTTTTGCTCAAGCTCTACCTGTTATTTCAAACATCAATGATGTTGCAAAGCGAGCATTTAGCATTGGCGATCTTATAGCCTATGGTCTTGTCGCCCTTGCTGTTATCTTTATCGTATACAATACTGTATGGTATTTCATTAAGCCAAATGGAGAAGGAAGAAGTGCTGCAGGTATGAATATTCTCTGGGGTATTATCGGTCTTGCTATAATTGTCTCAATCTGGGGTCTAGTAGGTATATTTACAAATTCATTTGCCACTAGACCTACAGAACAGCCAATTCCAAACATAAGGGCTAATACTGATAGGGGTGGAATACCAGCGAACCAAGTTCCAATAGTTCAATAATGTTCAATTTGTTTTCCATTTCAATTGCCAAAGCTGCCGTCGATACGACGGCTTTTGGCAAATTGGTCAATCCAATTATAAAAAATATAGTCTATCCTGTAGTTGGATTACTCTTCGGTCTTGCTGTCCTCATGTTCGTTTATGGAGTATTCCAAATGATCTTTTGGAGTGAAGATGCAAAAGCAAGAGAAAATGGTAAAGCAACGATTATTTGGGGTACTATAGGCATGGCTATTATGGTTTCCGCTTGGGGTATTATATATTTTATCTCAAATACAGTAATTGATTTGTCGAGATAATCTAGTATAGGAGATATAATTTAAAACAAAAAAGGAGCCGAGGGTTTTAGCCTCGGCTCTTTTGCGTACTCCGATAGCTTGCGCTAGCGGGGGATCACGACGTCGTTCGTATAGACGTTCGTGATGACGTTCACCTTTGTGAACTCCACCATGAAGGTGGTTTTGACCAAACCACTGTTTGGTGAATGGTGTGTCGGAGAAATCCGAAACTCCAGTGACTTACACGACACATTGGTGAACGTGACGTGGTTCGTCGATTGCTGGGGCCAGTTTCGAGGCACGAGCCTCGTAATGTACCGGTTGTCGCCATTCATGCGACTTTCCCAGTACACGTTGTCGTCGAGGATATAGCCCCGGATTTGATACCCAGGGATACCCTCTACCGGATCGGTCCACTTACCCTCTTTGTTGTCGGCCTTCAGCATCTTGGGCTGATCGTCGGGGGTGTAGACTTTGATACCGACCTGTCGGATCGTCCCGTCAGGACTCATCACGAAGTCGTGAGGTCCGGGGGAGAAGATGATCTTGGCGAGACGGTTGACCGTCTCGTTTTGATCGAGTCGGAACAGAAAGACTCCGACAATGAACAGCAGGATCACCATCTTCCAATGCTTTGTCTTCATGTTGTGGGTTTAGGTGAATCAGTTGACGCGACTACTACCGTTTTGCCAGCACCCTTGATCACGCTTGCGCGATTTTGCTTGATAAGCTTGAATTCCTTCACCTCCTGAAGGCATTCGGCAAAGGTATAATACCTATCTGAACGACCAGCTTTGTAGTCTGCATTCATTCTCTCTTGGAGCTTTGCGGCTTCCTGCTGAATCGTGTCGTAATCCAGACCTTCTGCCACACGCTCGAGGCCCTCGACAGCAGCTGCTTCCATAGCCTTGACAATTTCTGCTGGAGCCTCCATGTTGACGGATGCTTCGAAGAAGACGACTCCGTAAGGAGATGCGTCGAGTTTACGGAGTACTCGCTCGCCAAGCTTGTTACCAAACTCGACTAAGTCCGGATAATCGACATCTCTGCTGACTTCTTCTGCAGTTGTGTCGACCAGATTTTTGATCTGTTCGAACACGGCATCCATGGCGCCACCCGCTTGGAAGTAATCAGGAAGGTCGACTGTATTTGGGTGGCCGGTCAGGATCAGTTTTCCTGAAACCTTGATTTTGTGTCCACTAATTTTGGGGTAGACCGTAATATTGAATCCTTGCGATTTGTTCGCAAGGACGACCTGCCGCACGGAAATGAAGAAAGGAAAATAGTTCGCTGTCAGAGTCTTGTACCCAACAGCTACTTGTTGTCCTCTTTCCAAATACGGCTGTCCCCAGACGAAGATCGCCCCACATGTGGGCGGGTCATTACTGATCGTTACCCAGTTTGGGGGAGCAACGATCCAGACACCGGCACCGATCAGGGTTGCGCCCACTGTGGCAACCCAAAGGAGTTCAGCGAATACCAGAATGGATCCAGTCACAATGAGCAATATGCTCAGGGCAACTAGACCATACTGCATCTTACTGAAACGCCTGAGTTTGATGGCGATGTTCCGACCCTTACCTGACTTGGTATCTGTTTCCACAGTATTTCATCCTTTCCTTGTTGATTTTTCAAAGCGAGCTTTGCAAAAGCATTGCTCGCGAACTAAATACTGCCGTATTATAGCACAAAATAGTAAAAAGTCAACTTTTAGCTCTCTATAAAATGGCTCAAAATAAGAGCGTTTTTGGCAGTTTTTAATAATTTTTACATCAGTCCTTTATTAATATGTTCATATAGATTTTGTAAAAAGCGAACCCCAGCATTGCTGCTGGGGCTTGTCGTACCAAATGACTTGTCGTCAGTAGTGGTACGTATCGGACAAATGTCCACGATCATGCGAGTAATGCATTTGAGGTGCCGACTCGATGATGACTTTGAGTGGAGGAGTGATTACGGTGACTTGGTTGGTCACGACGGTCACCGCCTCCTTGACTTGCGGAGGTGGCGGATTCGTGGTCAGGGGTTTGGCACATGCCCGGGCGAGTTGGTCATATAAATGTTGATGTTGTAGTTAAACACCGGCACACCCGTAGTGATAGAACCACCTCGAGCTCGAATTTCCGCAGCGTTGGCTTCCGCCTCGGCACGGTGACTCTCGTAGTTGCGCCGTTCTTCAGCAAGCTGATCATGGCGACGCGCAATCTCTTTGAACTCCGAGACAACGTTCTGGTCGCGGAAGCAGTAGAAGCCAGCGAAACAGATGATGACCAAAGCGATGACCGCGACGGTCCCGAGAGACCAGATCGGATGCCACCAACTGCGAATGCTGCTTGCGGTAGGTGCCGAAGGTGGTGAGGCTGCTGCGCCAGTTGCACTGGCTGCCAGAGTTCCTGCTGCATCTGATCCGCCGGTCCCAGATCCACTTGCTGCTTGTGTTGTCATACTCTTTCTCCTTCTTAGCCACGATCGGAAACTTTCCAACCATGACTTTTTGTTTTGCCCTTGAGATTCCTCTCTCGGGCGGGTTTCTGTTGACTGATTGTTGTCAGAAGTGGTTAAGCCTTGAGGGGCAGTTCCAAATTCTGACGAAGATTGTCGTTCGGCCAGCTGAGCATCGATTTCAGCATTATGCAGATCTGCCAAATGCTTTGGGATTCCAGATATCAATCTGCCCCAAAGAGTTATCCGATCGTTTTTGGTCAATCTCTTGATCGGTTTGGTCTCTTTTGAACTTATGTCGAGTCTTCTTGAACCCGGATAAAAATCAGTAACCGACCTCCCTGCAGGTCGAATAACTAATTCTGATCTCAAGCCTCTTGTAGTACAATCCTTTTCAGGCTTTGCGGATTGTCTTTTGGCCTCATGATCCTGTCTCATCCTTTCCAGAGCTTCTTTGCCTCTAAGGGGAGGGTCTGGTGACTTTCTGTCACCACTATCATCATTTGTCGAAGTGCTCATTCTAAAATCAATATTATACAGAAATCATAATTTGTCAATAGGGCTAATAATATGCACCCACACATGACGGTTTCCTACTAGTATGTATTATAGACATCACGATTTCCTTGATATAAAGCTCGAAATCTGATACAGTTTTGTCTGTTACAGTAAGGTTCATAAATGAATTTATTGCCCGCCCATAGCTCAGGTGGTAGAGCACTCGCCTCTTAAGCGATTGGTCGTTGGTTCGAATCCAACTGGGCGGACCCCAAGCCGGGGTGGTGAAATTGGTAGACACGCATGCCTTAGGAGCATGTCAGGCAACTGGTGGAGGTTCGAGTCCTCTCCCCGGCACAATGATTCGCGAGAAGGCCTAAATGGCCTTCGAGTGAAGCATCATTGAGACCGAGGGAACAGACGAGAAAGCCGGAGCGTGCGAGGCTAGCAAGCCGAGCCGCGAGGCGGGGTCGCGAGTTCCGAGCTGCAGCGAGGAAACTTGTGACCGAGTCCTCTCCCCGGCACAAATTGTTTTGCGCTATTGCACAAAAATAAAAAATATGTAATATTAGACGCATGGTAAACCGAATGCGCGCTACGCGCTCACATAGAAATAATAGACGTTCTCACCACGCTCTTACAGTTGTGAGACTTTCTAAGTGCAAAAACTGCAATGCATTACACCAAAGCCACCGTATTTGTATGAATTGCGGATCATACAAGGGTCGCAAAGTTATTGATTTAAGCCCAAAGAAAGTCAAATCAAAAGCATAAAATAATCGGTTAGTAGCTCTAATAAAAAAATTGTTCTTCAAATAATATGTCAAATCGTCACCTATCTCGCTCAGTTGTCCTCCAAACACTCTTCGAATGGGACTTTAACGGCCGAAAAAACGACAATGTAAAAGACATATTAGAAAGAAATTGCAAAGAATTTGCATCTGGTATTACTGATATTAGTTTCATCCAAAATCTTACAAAGGGCATTTTGGCAAAAAAAGAGGATTTGGATCATGTTATAGAGAAGGCTGCACCTGATTGGCCTTTAGACAAAATTTCTCCGATAGACAGAAATGTTCTTAGAGTCGGTCTCTACGAATTGCTTTTTGCTGATCGCAAAGATGTACCAGCAAAGGTAGCGATAAATGAAGCTATAGAATTGGGCAAGACATTTGGAGGTGAGACATCCGGTAGATTTATAAACGGTGTTATGGGAGCAGTCTACAAAGAGCTCGGTGAACCAGATAAGGATGCGGTATCACCGACCAAGCCTCGAATTCCGGATATACCTTACGAAAGCATGCCGATCCAGCATTTGGGTGGTGCAGTAGTCTGTTCCAAAGATAATGGTCAGATTTATTTGGCTTTTGTTCATGATGTATTCGGACACTGGACGCTGACAAAAGGCAAGATCAAAGACGGTATCGATCCCAAGGATGGTACAATTGCAAAAGTCAAAGAAGAGATTGGTTTGAATGTAAAGATAATTGCTGATTTGGGTACAAATGAATACATAGCCAATGATCCAGAAAATGGCAAGATTAGAAAGCAGGTTCATTACTATTTGGCAGAAGCAGAATTTTCTGATTTGAAATTGGCCAATAAACCGGGTCTCGATGATGCAAAATGGTTCAAATTAAGTGATATTCTCGAATTAAATTTCTATAATGATATTTTGCCAATAGTTACACAGTCCATAAATATTCTGACTGAACAGAAATAATATGAAAAAATCATTTGAAGATCTTGCAAAACATATTGGTATAAAATTCGACAATATCAGTTTGTTGGAGACGGCATGCACCCATCGTTCATATATCAATGAAAATCGCTCAAAAGGCTTGGAGCACAATGAACGATTGGAATTTTTGGGTGATGCGGTTTTGGAATTGGTTGTAACAAGTTTTTTATATAGGAAATATCCACAAAAAGCCGAAGGTGCTCTTACTGCCTATCGATCTTCGATAGTCAATACAAATAGTTTGACCAAGGTGGCCGAGCATATAGGTCTCAATGATTATATTTTATTGTCAAAAGGGGAGACCAAGGATACTGGTCGGGCAAGATCAATAATCCTGGCAAATACAGTCGAAGCGATAATCGGTGCTATATATCTAGATCGAGGCTACGATATGTCCGCTAATTTTATTTCAGAGCAAATTTTGAATCTCATAGATATAGAAGATATTGTGGCAAAAAAAGCTTGGATCGATGCCAAGAGCCGTTTCCAAGAAAAAGCTCAAGAAAAAGTCGGTATTACTCCGACCTACAAGACTCTCAAAGAAGTCGGACCAGATCATGACAAAAAATTTACTTTAGGTGTATTTTTGAAAGATGTTCAAATCGCAACTGGTACAGGTCCATCGAAACAAGAAGCAGAACAACAGGCTGCTGAGAAGGCTTTGGAAATAAAGGGTTGGTAGTTTTTTGCGAGGTTAAACCTCACAAAATTTTGTGTATGTTTGATTTCTGTAGTTGAATTATTTTGAACCTATGGGGATGATTCTTAGTTCGAGCCGAGGGAAACCTCGGCTTTGTGTTATAATATTTGCGAGGTTTAACCTCACAAAATAATGTATCTGAAATCTCTTGAAGTCTCTGGTTTCAAGTCTTTTGCTAAGAAGGCTTTTTTGACATTTTCGACGCCGATAACTGGCATAGTCGGACCAAATGGCTCGGGTAAATCAAATATGGCCGAAGCATTTCGCTTTGTCCTCGGGGAACAATCGATCAAGTCTCTTCGTGGCAAAAAGGGTGAAGATATGATTTGGAATGGTGGTGGCGATTCTATTTCTATTGCTAGAGCAAATCGGGCTAGTGTTAAATTGACTTTTGATAATAGTTACAAGATATTTCCGACCATAGATTTTACGGAAGTAACGATCGAAAGAGTGGTCAATCGCGATGGTGTCAATGAATATTTATTGAATGGTAGTCAGGTCAGACTAAAGGATATTGTCGAACTATTAGCGGGTGCTCATATTGGAGCGACTGGTCACCACATCATTTCTCAAGGTGAAGCCGATAGGATCTTGGGAGCATCGATAAGAGAGAGAAGAGAGATGGTCGAAGACGCTCTTGGACTCAAGATCTATCAATGGAAGAAGCTAGAGAGTATGAAGAAGCTCGAAAAAACCGAAGAGAATATGAAGCAAGTCGAATCTCTAAGAAGAGAGATTGCTCCTCATATCAAATTTCTAAAAAAACAGGTAGAAAAAGTAGAAAAAGCCGAAGAATTACGCAAAGAACTTATCGTCTTGTATCGAGAATATTTTGCATGTGAAGAAAACTATATAAATAAAGAAAAAAATAGAATAAAGAATGACTTACACAATCCAAAATTAGAAATGGAAAAACTGGATAGAGAATTGGCAGAGGCAAAAGAAATCTTGGGCAAATCTAATTCCAAAGATCAAAAAAGTAAG
Source organism: uncultured Candidatus Saccharibacteria bacterium (assembly GCA_964645315.1). Lineage (GTDB taxonomy): Bacteria > Patescibacteriota > Minisyncoccia > Phycocordibacterales > PALSA-1337 > C7867-002. Next base: position 112,201 of record CAZYBH010000001.1, read on the forward strand.
GAATTGATAGAAATAGAAGAAAGGCTCAATCGAGTCAGAACCAATAAAGATCATTTGATGAGAGAATTGGGAAGGATCGATGGAGAAATCTACGCCAATAAAAAGACCATAGAAAAAGAGGAGATCCGACAAAAGCAAGAGGCTTTTCAAACTGTCTATCTCAAGGATGTCGAAGAAGTCTTAAATAAGATCGAAGGTTACAAGACTCTGACCGATATTGGAGAATTATTCAAAAGAGTGATTGATACTTTGCGCGATTTTATTGCAGGGCATAAGACCAAGACCGACTCTGCTCTTATCGGTGAATCTAGGCAAGAGATAGATAAACTAAATTTAGAAAAAAGCAATATCGAAAATGAACTCAATAAAGAGAAGAATGAAGAGCTATTGCAGGTCAAAACATACAATGAACTTAGAGACAAAATTGAAAAAGAAAAAGATACCGATCGTGAAGCAGAAAAAAACATTTTCAAAATTATTGCTAGACAAAATGAAGTCAGGGCAATAATAAATGCTCTCAATCACGAAAATGAAGCGGTGGTCAGACAAGAGGTTGCAATGAAGCAAGAGCTTGGTCAGGCCGGTATTATGATCGGAAGAGAAGCGGTGGAGTACAAAGATATTTTGGGATCCGTGGCGGAATATTCTCTTCAAGAAGAAAGAAAGAAAAAAATTGAGAAGGGGAAAATAAGATTGGAAGATTATGGGGGAACTGGAAGTGCCGAAATCATGAAAGAATTCCGCGAAACAGAAGAAAGAGATGCGTTCTTGGAGAGAGAGCTTGCTGATCTTGCAAAAGCAAAAGATGAATTGCTAAATCTTATCAAGGATCTAGATTCGAGGATAGATACAGAATTCAAAAGTGGCATTATCAAGATCAATGAAGAATTCAATAAATATTTTGTCTTGATGTTCGGTGGTGGTCATGCTGAGCTTGAAGTGACTAGAGAAATAAAGAAAAAGAAGCAGACCGATGGGGAAGAGTTGAATGATTTATTGAGTGACAATTCGGAAATGAATATTGAAGAAAAAGAAGAAGAATCGCCAGAAGGACTTGAAGTCAATGTTTCATTACCAAAGAAAAGAGTCAAAGGATTGATGATGTTGTCTGGTGGCGAAAGAGCATTAACCTCGATTGCTCTTCTTTTTGCAATTTCACAAGTCAATCCACCACCATTTATTATTCTCGATGAGACCGACGCCGCTCTCGATGAGGCAAATTCAAAAAAATACGGAGACATGATCGAGGATCTATCCAAGCGGTCTCAGCTGATACTGATAACTCACAATCGAGAAACAATGTCTAGAGCTGGTGTGATCTATGGTGTTACTATGGGTGCTGACGGAGCATCACGCCTTCTTTCTATCGCATTTGAGGATGCAGTCAGTGTGGCGAAGTAGTTTATTTAAGAAGTTCGAATATGACTTTCTTCGAGGCCGCAAAAATGTTGCAACATTTTTGCTTAATCCTCGAAATTTTTTGCTAAAAA
>CAZYBH010000002.1:0-56438 GCA_964645315.1 uncultured Candidatus Saccharibacteria bacterium
GAGAAAAGATTTACCACTATATCTGGCACAATTTTGCAGATATTATTTTGGAAGAGAGCAAAAAAGTCGTGTCTAATGGAAATGAAAACGATATTTTGTCTCGCAAGCAGACTTTATTGCACATTCTGATCAAATCGTTGAAAGTTTTGCATCCATTTATGCCATTTGTGACCGAAGAGATTTGGTCTAGCCTTCCTATTTCAAACAAAAAACTCCTTATGGTAGAAAAGTGGCCTGTCTAATTTTTTCCAAACAAAAATCCTCCCAATTATTGCACGTTCGTGTAACTAGTCACTAGTGGCTAAATCCTAGTCACTGATTCCTAGTGGCTAACGCCTAACTCCTAACTTTATCCACAAAAAGATGTATCAATTAGCGGGATTGAGTTACAATTAAGACAAATGAATAAAGTATTTTCTAATTTTTTATTAATAAGCTCTTTCGTTCTAGTTACTTTTCTCTTTCTGACAAGAGTAGTAAGTGCTGAAGGGACTCCTTCTGTCTCGACGATGAATGCAGTCAATAATACACCGACGGAAGCAACCTTATTTGCAAATATCTCAAATACGGGTGGCGCTGGCTTGGTAATCAAGAAAAGGGGCTTCAATTATGGTCCAAAAACGAACGATAATACATATACTAGCAAGGTATGTGAAAGTGGCTCCTTTTTGACTGGTAACTATAGCCTTATTACGGGTGGAAGTTGTGATGGTGTACCATCAGCCATTCTCAAGTGTGCTACGGATTATCAATTTCAGGCATTTGTTGAAAACAAAGATAGCAGTGCTACAGGTATAAAGCATACCTTCACAACACCGACTTGCCCGACTCCTACACCTACTCCTACCATCACACCCACACCTACTCCTGTTCCAGATACATTGGGGACTTGGGGTTGGTCCTCGACTATTGGTTGGATAGATTTTCGTGATGTAAAGATTAATAAAAACGGTGGCTTTCTCGAAGGTTATGGATGGTCAAATAATATAGGCTGGGTCAAGTTTGGTGGTCTATCAGAATATCCGACAAATGGCGCAAAGCCAGCTCCTGCCAAGCTCAATGTAAGCAGTGGTGTTATCACTGGCTGGGCTAGAGCCTGTGCAGGTACTGTGGGAGGTGAGATGTCCAAGACTGGTGCTGATTGTAGTTCCATGGAATCACGAACCGATGGTTGGGATGGTTGGATCGAATTAAACGATGATAAAAATAGTTCCGACCGATCACATATGGATATGAAAACTGGTGAAGTCACGGGTTTCGCTTGGGGTGGCAATGTTGTTGGTTGGATCAAGTTTATTTCTAAACCAGATAATAGGCCATTGTCTGGTACATGTACTGGAGGTGCGGACGGTTCTGGTGGCATAACATTCTCAGCGAATGCTGTCGGTGGTAGTGGTCAATATTCATACAAATGGGGGAACAATGATTATAGTCCTGATAGTACATACAAGATAGCAAATTCAAATAAATCATTTGAGACCATTTCTCTCATAATCAAAGACAATAATACAGCCGAGACATTTACTCCTATCTGTCCTACGGTAAATAGGAAATCAAATACTATAAATGGAAGTTGTACTATCAACGGTCAAGCATACGATCAAAATAAAATAGCGACTTTCTATGTCGGTGATAATATAAATATTGCCCTAAGTGGCGTTTGGGGAGGCAATGGCGGTCCATTCACCTACAAACTCAATGCCGGAAATGGTTTTGAGAATTTCTTATCACCACTCAACTATACTCTGGTTCAACCGGCAAATACTACTATATATATCCAAGCAAGAGATGCTTTGGGTCTTGTCACTTCGGATATCAAGTGTGGTAATGCAAATATTATAAATAGGGAATTGAGCCTCAAAATCGGCGCAAATGGCAATTCCGCAAATCAAAATCAATTTAGGACTAAGTTGGGCAATACCTTCGGTCTAAAATGGTCAAATACACTACCAAAATACAACAAAGTCTATGTCGATAATTCCAATAATCCTGCTGGTTACACCTGTTCAAATTCACTAGAGTCACCAGCTAAATCAAATTGGACCGCTACATGGACTACATACGATGGTGTCGGTGATGTAAGTGGTATGAATACACCTACTACAGGTAAGTTTGAATTCCAGATCACTTGTACAAGTGATAAGGCTGGTACAAAGAAAGCCTCTGTCCTTCTCAATGTATTCAACCCTGACGAAAAAGAGATTTAATTATCCACATTATTGATCGCTCTATATATGTGTATGAGTTAAAATGTATATAAGTCCAAATTTTGTCATTTTAATTTCTACTACATGAAAATAAAAATTAAGCTAGCTTTGTTTGTTGTGATCATGAGCGGATTTGTATCGCTAACAGATAAGTCTATACACATAGTCTATGCTCAAACTCCTACACCGGCAGCTCCGAGTGTAACGACCAATGCAACGACAAATCAAAGCCAGTATATCACCTATTCTGTGGCAACTCTAAATGGTCAAATTGATAGTATCGGTAGTGCAACAGTCACGAAAAGAGGCTTCAGATATGGTATATCTGGTACTTACACAGATGAGGTTTGTTCAGTCGGTACTTTTTCCACTGGTACATTTTCATTGACTACTGGAGGTAGTTGTGGATCCACGTCCGCAGCAACTCTTCAGTGTAATCGAACATACGATGTTCAGGCCTACGCAGAAAATTCTGCAGGAAGAACATACGGTTCTAAGCGTTCATTCAATTCTGGTACATGTCCTACAATTCCCATAATTGCATCAAATGTAACTGCTACAGGAACAACGACCACTTCGATCAACCTGACTGCTACGATTACATCGACCGGTGGTACAAATTACCCAGTTACGACTAGGGGATTTGAATATGGTACAACAGCTATTTATGGTCAGACCGTATCCGAGAGTGGTTCGTTTGCGGCAGGCTCCTATACACTTAGTGCAACTGGTCTTACCTGCGGTACTCTTTACCACTATCACCCATATGCTATCAATGGTGTTGGATCAAATAACGCTGCAACCGACAGAACATTTACTACATTAGCATGTCCCTCACCTACGCCAACACCTGTTTCTGTTCCGAGTTTAGCTGCTCCTACAGCTTCTTCAATAACTGCAAATTCCGCAACTCTTAATGGAAATATTACGTCTACAAATAATGGTACAGTTACAGTAAGAGGTTTCGAGTATGGCACTACAGTTTCTTATGGTAATTACATAACAGAAAGTGGATCATTTTCTACAGGTGCATATACAGGTTCTGCTTCCAGTCTTACTTGCGCTACTACATATCACTTCCGTTCGTACGCCACAAACTCAGCAGGCACGGCTTCATCATCTGATCAGACACTTACAACATCCGCTTGTCCTTCAGCTACACCTGCACCAACTCCAGCTATCAATGCTCCAACAATAGACAGTCTAAGTACATCGAACATATCTTCAACGTCAGTTACACTTTCGGCCAACATTGCATCTACAGGAGGTGAAAATCTTTCTGCAAGAGGTTTCAATTGGGGCTTAACTAATATTTACGGTCAAAATGTAAATCAGACCGCAGGCAACTACGGAGTCGGTTCATTTAGTGCTACTTTGACAGGTTTGACCTGTGATACCGCATATCATTACCGAGCATACGGTACCAATTCTGCAAGTACTACATATACTGTAGATGGTACTTTTGCTACGGCAGTTTGTCCTTCTCCAAGTACATCTCCGACACCTACACCAACACCGGCTGTTACTACCGGTAGCACCACAAATATCACTGCAACAGGTGCGAAATTATATGCAAATATTACAAGTATAGGTGGGGCAGCAGTTACTAGAAGAGGTTTCCAGTATGGTATAGCATCATACACAAGCGTTGTGTGTGAAGATGGATCATTCAATACCGGTTCATACAATCTAAATACTGGCGGGACTTGTGGCTCAAATACAGGAGCAGCTCTAACATGTGGTCATACATATCAGTATCAGGCCTTTGCTACAAATGCAGGGGACACAGCTTTTGGAGCAATGGAAACGTTCTCAACTCCAGCATGTACTACATCACCTACTATTACAAACACTTCAGCAACATCTATAGGTACATCTTCTGCTATTCTAAATGCAGAAATTACATCGAATGGTGGCGATCCTGTGACAAGTAGAGGTTTCAATTATGGTTTAACATCTAATTATGGCACAAACATTACTCAATCTAGTGGTCCATACAATGTTGGAGCATTTGCCATAGCATTACCGAACTCATCATTATCATGTGAGACTACATATCACTACCGCGGATTTGCTGAAAACTCTGTAGGAAGGACAAATACAGACGACGCAACATTTACGACATCCGCTTGTCCTCAAGCTACCCCGACACCTACACCTACACCGCCAGTAGCATCTACTACAGCTTCATCGACAAATGTCACAAGATCTGGTGCTACACTTATTGGCGCATTGCATTCAGGAACTGCTACCGAAAGAGGCTTCGAATATGGATTAACTCAAAATTATGGCACAATTACAAAACAAAATGGTACCTACAATCCTGGCACATTTAGTCTCAATGTAACTGGCCTTGCTCCAAGTCTTACATATCATTTCCGTGCATATGTTAAGAATGCGGGTGGCACAAGTTCTTCATCAGATGCAGTTTTCATTACAAAAGCTAGCCCTGGAAATCTATATGGTTGGGCATGGTCAAGCACAATCGGTTGGATAAATCTAAACGATGTTGCCGTCAATCAGACCACTGGCGATCTTACCGGTTATGCCTGGTCATCGAATATTGGCTGGATCAAGTTTGGTGGTCTGTCCAATTTCCCATCAGGTGGTGCACCTGCAGAGCAAGCAAATCTAAATCTCGATACAGGTGAAATAAAGGGTTGGGCTAGAGCCTGTGCTGGTACGGTCGGCGGCGAGACTTCTACTACCGGTGCTGATTGTAGTTCTATGACATCTCGAACCGATGGTTGGGATGGTTGGATAGAATTGGCAGGTACATATCACACATCTCTTGCAAAAAGCAATGATGGTGGAATGTTCAAATCATGGATAGCAAAGGCTCAAAATGCAATACGTTATGATGGTCTAAAGATGGATCTAAATACTGGTTACATAACTGGTATGGCTTGGGGATCAAATGTTGTCGGTTGGGTCAATGTCAATGCTTCTACAAGTACAGCATCATTCTCGGCCTCATGTACTGGAGTAGATCTCAAAAACGGTAAGGTAAGATTTTCTGCCGCTGCGGTCGGTGGTTCTGGTGATTATGAATATCAATGGGACAATAGTGGTACCTGGGTAAGTGCACCATATTTCGATAAGGATTATGTTTTGAATGGTGGAACACTTACGGCTAACTTACAAGTTAGACAACTTGGTATGGCAGAGATTTTGGTTCCTCAATGTTCGTATACTCCAAGCAATGTGAATATCACATGGGATAATGGAAATCCATGTACCACCGCTCCTACAACAGTTATTACAGGTGATAAAGCTACTGTTACTGTAGTCGGCAATCTCTCACCTGCAAGTACATATAAGTTTATTTGGAATTGGGGAGATGGTACAGCATCAGAAGAGACCGATTCTTCTGTTCGATCAAAGGATCATGCCTTCAATACTGCCGGTCAGTACACGGTCACGCTCACCGCGATAGATATAGGTGTAAATTCTGCAACAAAGGGTAAATCAAATATACAGTCCTGCGGTGGCAATAATGGCATAACTGTAGAAGATCCAAATGTCACTATGTACATCGGATCATCTGGTGCTGATGCTGCTACAAAGAAGAGAGCAAGTTTGACTATCAAGAAGGGAGGCTCAGTAGGTTTGAGTTGGAAGAATACGTTGAAGTCCAAAGTCGATCCATCAGATACAATTGGTTATGCTTGTACAAAGACTGTAACTCCTACCGATGCAACATTGCAAACATGGCCTGCAGATAATAATAAATCAGGAAGCTTGAATTTTGCCAATAATATACCTACGGGTGAATATAATTTTATGATTAAGTGTACAAGTGATACGCTCGAAGACAGACAAGCACAAGCTACACTTAAGGTATATGAATCTGATGCAAAAGAGATATAAAATCTAACCAAAATGTAATAAAAGAACAACCCCCAGTCTTGCGACAGGGGGCTTCTCGTTTGGGGGGGATTACTCTAGTTCGAATCCCCCCGAAAGAACATTGCCTTGGTCGATGATACACCGACCGGCAAAGAAAGGGTTTCTGACCCGTCTGACCCAAAGTTCTGAAAGGTGCCAAAGCGCTTCCAGCTCATCAGGTCAGAAGAGCTCTCGAGGATTACGTTCACACCTCGTGGTGCTGTCACCACAAGATTTCCAGTCTGAATAGAGAGTCTTGGTAATTCCACACGCCGTCCGTACTGCGTGTAGATAACCGTATCTCCACTCTTCTTGGTGAGGGCAACTCTAGCGCTGTAAGTGCCGCTCATGAGCCATCCTCTGAGATACAGCAGTCCCGGAACATTCCACTCACGTGGGTTACTCCAGTTCTGCAATACCGAAACCTTGGGGTTAGAGAGCGACCAATCCATGGTGGCAATTCCACCCTGGATCTGTACGGCCATGTGAATGGCTGAGAGATTGGGTACTGCCAGGATCATTTCCTCGTCCTGGGCGACGCTGTCTACACCAATCGTGTCCATTGCAAGCTGAAGGAACCTCTGTCGATCTGCAATCATTTCAGCATAGGTTCCAACATACTCACTGATGAACAAAACTCGAGAATGCTGAACTCCATCGACAGGATCGTTGTCGACGAAGTAAAGATAGCTCAGAGTCGAGTAGAGTTTGGTTGCAGGATCAACCACACCAGAACCCTTTGTAAGAAATGCATCGATTGACGACAGGAAGCCAGTCTTACAATCGTCGAGAAACACCAGATACGACTCGTATCCGTGAGTACTCTTGATTGCAACCGATTCATACTTCGGCGGGTACGTAGTGAACCCCACGTTGATTCCATGCACGCCAGCCCAAGCGTGGGGCGCGACGATGTAGTCGCGCACAGCTTGGGGGCTCCCGCCGGGGAGCACGAGGGGCAATCCATCCGGACCCACGGCGTCCATTGCCGGCGAACCGGTGGACGCGAGGGTCTTGGTTTTGGCAACCTTCGGCAGGTCGCCAAAACCGAGCGGGTTGGTCAGCGAATCGCTGACCAACCACCCACCTTCGCCGAAGATGTTCATCGCAAGGACGAACATGGTGAAGGCACAACACAATTTTTTCTTCATGATGTCTTCCTCCGACTTTCTTTGTTAAGGCGTTTGCGTTCGTATATTTCAACGAACAAAGTTTCCGGTGTCAATGGTAGCACAGAATAGGTCAAAAGTCAATATTTATCAGATTTTATGGGGATAAAATATTATAAATATGGCTAAATAAATGGTTTTTTATATTGTCTAGTTTTGTACAAATAAATTTTTAATTTGAAGAACATAAAAAATTTGGAGAGGATATGGCTTTGTGATAATATTTATATGAAAAATATGTCAAATGCTGCTGATCATGTTATAGACACGATCGATGTGGATAGTGAGGTTGGATCTATATCGAGTGAAAAGATAATAAACTTCTTTGCAAAAATAAATCAGTTTTTGACATGGCCTATTGTATATATATTGTACAATTCTATATATAAGATCGATATTCGTGGTAGAGAAAATCTGATCAAGGCACAAGCTCCTCTAATCATAATTGCAAATCATATTTCATATTATGATAGTTTTATTTTTAGACTGATACTGGGTTACAATTCAAATTTATTGCCTCTTAGATTCATGGCGGTCAAAAGATTTGATAATCGCTGGATGAATTTTTTGTCTGCAATCGGAGTAATTGATTTTATATATTCACTATTCGGGGTTTTTACCGTGATACCAGGGCTTGGCATAAACAAAAATTTAGAACGAGCTCAAAATATCATTCAGAGTGGAGGTAATGTGGTCATATATCCTGAAGGTAAGGTAAATCAAAAGGGAAATATCGGTCCATTCAAGGACGGTGCTGCTGTATTGTGCAAAAGAACACAAGCGAATGTTATACCGGTCGTCTTTAAGAAATTTAATTCAAATGGCTTACGACGCAGGATGGTAATAAATGTTGGTAGCAAAATCGATATTTTTGATTTTGATGATCAAAAAAGACTTACAAATAAATTTAGAAATGTAGTGGTAGATCTACTTGATGCTAGCCAATAGAAATTTTTACGATACCGAATACTTCAAGCAATTTTAGGATCACAGTTCCTACTATCAAAAATAACATACCACCAATACTTATGCATTCTGTAAAGAAGGCTACCATTTCCTTGTGCGGAGATTCCATGGCAATAAATTATATCAAAATTAAGAAATATTCAAGGTCAAATAATTCACAGGTAGGGCAATTTTGACTGTACTACCTTGATTTTGACCCATTGAATAAATCTCAATCTTCCCGTGATGTGCCTCAATAATTGCTCTTGCCACAGAAAAACCGATTCCCATGCCAAATGGATTGATTTCCTTCGCTTCATTTCCTCTGTAGAAATGGTTCGAATTAATTTTGATCAAATCATCTCGGCTGATACCTATCCCAGTATCTATAATTTCGATTTTCTGGTAACCATTCTCATTTTTTGAATCCACGATAATTTTACCTGACTTTGTATTATATTTAATTGCATTTTCCACAACGATCAGTAGGGCATTATAGATTTTATTTTTATCTATATTACAACTAGACCAATCTTTCGAATTACGATTTATCGTGACTTCAATCTTTTTCTTTTTGATGACCGAACTCATCTCTCCAAATATCATATCTACAAGACTCAATATATCTGTCATTTCTAGATTAAGAATTTTGTCATTAGTATTTGAGTCTGCCACATTGACGAAATCGTCATTGATCCTTTCTAGTCTATCAATGCTCATTTTCAGATTATCTATTTCAGATTTGATGGCTTTTTGTTTGGTTTTCGGAACAAGACCTAGTATGGTTTTGAATGCGTTCGATATATTCTGAATCGGACTACGTATGCCATGTTGTGTTATCAAAACAAATTGATTTTTGGTTATATTTAATTTCTCTAATTCTTGTCTCGATTCCCTTTCATTTTCAAGTGCACCTCTGATTTCCGCCGTCTGTTCTGCCACTTTTTGCTCGAGAGTATCGTTTAGAGCCTTGAGCATTTGCTTGCCCTTGACCTCTGATATCACGGTGCGAATAAGGGTAACTGACAGTGTTACGAATGTAACGAATAGAATGATATTTTCAACTCGTCCAATTTCTGCCTGTATAAAGATGTTGATGAACAACATTGCACTCATTGCTATTGCAATAATTTCAATTATCACTAGACGAACGTTCATCTGCTGATATGACATAATCGAGTATCCGATAACAAAGATCCATATTGAAGAGAAGATTGGTCCGGTCCAATTTAGATAGTAAATTCCGAATGTTGGTAGAATAATATTGGCTAATGCTGGTGGAATAATTCCCAAAGTAAGTCCCCAAAACATAAAACCACTATTTAATCTATCTAGACCAACATTAACCTTAAAATTAAGGTAAATGTTTCTTAGAGCTACAATCCATAGTATTGAAAAGACTATATCAAATAAAGGGTGAAGAGATCCAAATTGCCAAGACCATTTTCCATAACCTCCAATATATGTAACTCCAGTCACTAGCAGATCAGTAAAAATGTACAATATCGATATTATTGAGGCTATACCGGAAAGATAATAGATGAGACGACGATTTGGTTTCACATCATGAGGATAAATTTTTGAAAAAATTATAAATCCTCCCGCAATAATGATTCCAATCACATACTGATATCTTATCAAATATTCTGCAACAATCGGATTATCTGTTGAAACGAGAAAGCTCTGAGATAAAGCCCAAACTGATGCTAGAAAGCTTAAGCCAACAAAAACTCGTGATGAAAGACTTTTTCCACCAACTATTATTACTAGATCTAATGCAAGAATTAGAAGTGAAGAAAGTGATATTAACATTACGAGTGTTGATGTTGACATTTATTTGTACATTCAAATTTGATATTATTATACTGAACAAAATGAATAATGTTGATTTTGCATTTATAGTACACTCCAGAACAGCAGAAGATTTTAAAAGGAAGTATCGAATTCTGCATTGGTTTCCGGATGCATTTATTGACTTTATAACCCTCAGGCTAAAACCAATTCTAGTGTCATATATAGATGGAGTCAAATCTCTCAAATCTGGCGATCCAATTAACGGTGTAGTAATTGGTATTCCAATGACTGCTAAACAACTACTTGAAAACAGAAGCTTAGCTTTGAAAAGAATCATACAGTCAGTAGAAAAAGCAAAAAAATACGGTGCGAAAAGGATTGCTCTTGGAGCTATGACAGCATCGTTATCAAAGGGTGGAATTGATGTTATTAGTTCGGTTGAAAACGTTTATATTACAAATGGTAGAACATTCACATCAAAGAATATATGCGATTATGTCGAATATTACACTCAGCTTTGCAATATTAGCAAGGAAAACATAAGAATTGGAATACTAGGTGCTGCAGGTAGTATCGGTTCTTCTGTAACTAAGACATTGATTAAACTTGGGTATAAAAATTTTACGCTAATCGATTTAGAGAGAAAATTAGACACTCTAGAAAAACATTTAGATAGTATAAGGAATATAAATAATCATATTAAGATCAACAAAGGTCACCAGGTGCGTTTGCTATATGAATGTAAAATTATAATAGCAGCTACCAGTTCTCCCGAGATTGTAATTAGACCATCTGATGTAAGCTACGGAACAATAATTATTAATGATGCACAACCATCAGATGTTGATCCAGAAATTATCAGAACAAGGAGTGATGTTACGGTTGTCGAGGGTGGTGTACTTCATACCGATAGTGTAAATTGCCATTTTAACTTTGGACTTCATCACCGTACCGATATATTTAGTTGTCTTGCCGAGGTAATTTTAATATCAGCACTTAATATTTCTGAGCATAAATCTATCAGTGAATTGGACCATAATTATATGAAGGAGTTAGACATTGCTTCCAGGAAGCTCGGATTTAAAATTTGTCCTCAAAATATTAATGGTCTGGTAAAATAACACTATGGATTTTATAACAATAATATTAATGATAGTTTCCGCGTCGATATTAAGCTTGGGTGTCTCTGTTGTAGCAAAGAGCAGAGAAGATCTTAATCGATACTATTTTTTTAATATAATCACTATTTTAGGTTGGGCAATATCGATGATTTATTATCGAATGTCTGATTCGGAAAGTATATTACTCTGGTCAAAATTATTATATGTTGCCGCGAGTCTTGTAGCCGGTAACTTTTTGTATTTTACATACGTTTTTCCGAAATATACCAAGGTTTCATTTAAGAAAAAATTATTAATATTTATTCCTAACATTGTAATAGTGTTACTCTGTATTTTTGGAAATTTAATAATTACTGGAGCTCAGGTTAATATAAATCAGGAGAACTTTATATTTTGGGGAAAATTGTATCCAGTATATGTGGTATACATATTAATCTACTTTAACTTTGCTTTTTATCGTTTAGCCAAAAAAAGAAGCATATCAACAGATAAAATCGAAAAAATACAGCTTACGTATGTATTACTTGGATATATGGCTTCAGGTGTAATATCGTTTACAACTAATTTGATTCTTCCATCATTTGGATATTTTAGTTTAAATTGGGTAGGCCAAGTTTCTACTATATTAATGGCAATATCAGCTACATATGCAATTGTTAAACACAGGCTTTTCAACACGAAAGTAATTGGTGCGGAATTGCTAACATTTTCAATATGGATTATTTTCCTTCTTCAAGTATTAACATCGGCCGGACTTAAGGAATTGATTATTTCATCAATTTCATTAGTTCTTTCAATTGCAGTTGGAATATTATTAATCAGGAGTGTTATCAAAGAAGTCGAATCTCGCGAAAAAATCGAGCTATTGGCACAGGATTTGGAGAAGGCAAATGTGCGTTTGACTGATATAAACAGACAGAAGTCTGAATTCGTCTCCTTTGCTACTCATCAGTTGAGGGGTCCGCTTACAGCGATGAAGGGTTATGCATCGTTATTATTAGAAGGAGAAATGGGTAAGATGGACGATAAGGTCAAAGAGGGTATAGGGAGGATTTCCGATTCGGCAAATACACTTGTAAATATAGTCAATGATTATCTAAACATCAGTAGAATAGAGTTGGGTGCGATGAAGTATGCATTTGAAACTGTTGATTTAAAGAACTTGGTAGATGATGTGATAGCAGAATTGAAACCAAATATTGATAAGACAGGGATTAAGTTTAGTTATTCGGCAGAGCAATCGGTAGATTTCAGAACAACAGCGGACAAGGACAAGCTAAAGCAGGTTTTTGCAAATCTTATTGATAATTCGATCAAATATACTCCGAAGGGCTCAATAATTTGTCATTTGGCTCTCGACAAGCAAAAGCATAAGTTTATATTCTCAATACGCGATACTGGTGTGGGTATAGCACCAGAGACTCTTCCTCACCTATTCCAGAAGTTCTCTAGAGCAGAAAATGCAAGCAAAACAAATATTAGAGGAACTGGTCTCGGTCTTTATGTGGCAAAAGAGATGGTAGAAGCACATCATGGCACTATAAGAGCCGAATCTAGAGGCGAAGGCCAAGGCTCAACATTTTTTGTTGAATTGGAGCCATTTGCAAAAGCGTAGTATATTTCAATAATTGGAAGCTAGGAATGTTAATATCAGGTGCATAAAACTCCTGAGGCCTCGCCTCAGGAACTAACATGCCCCCAGGTCCGCATGGACGAGGGGGCAAGGACCGCTAGTCGTCATTGGGGCAGGATCGGGTGATCCGATTCCCTGTGAACGGCCTCAGCCTGAACGCTGGAACGGGGCGCGGATTGACGACGCCAGGCTGAGAAGATTCCACGTTGGCGGCAATCCGCATACGTCGGAACCATTGAGCTGGAGTCGTTCTGTGTTGCGGTCCTGAATTGCTTTCTGGAACTTGAGTCTGTTGAGTCACAATATCACCTCCTTTCTTGACTCATTTCTGGGATATAATTATATTACTTCATAAAGCAAAAGTCAAGCTAGTATATAGCGACTCTGTGAATAACTAACCCCTTACCAATTCATCTACCACCGCTTTTACATCATTACCATCGGCATTGCCAGCAAAATGCTTGATTATCATGCCAGTAAGCTTACCTGATGATTTGGGATCGAGTTTTGCATCGCCAAATAGATCTTGAGCGATCTTGATCGCCACAGCTTTTATATCTTCATGAGAGGCGGTCGCAGGCAAGTAAGTCTCAAGGATTTTGAGTTCGGCTTTTTCTTTGTCGGCAAGATCTGGTCTTTTGCCCAATTCAAATTGCCTGATCGAATCCTGTCTTTGTTTGACGCTTCTCTTGATCAATGCAAGTGCTTTGTCATCTGCGATAAAGTCTGTGCCAGAGGGAGCTTTACTGGCAATCAATTCATTTACAAAAAGGGCATTGAGGCCACGAAGTGTGTCGAGTCTAATACTATCTTTGGCTCTCATTGCTTCTACTATTTGATTTTTTATTGTTTGATGTATTGTCATACATATAGTCTAGCTCATTTTACTCAAAAATTTAAGTCCATCCCTCAATATAATGCCTAACAAGGACATTCATGATAATATAGCTTTATGCAAACATTTCTTATCATTCTTGCCATAGTACTAGTCATTGCAAATATCGCTATTTTTCTTTTTGGTAGAAATAAAAAGGCTGATCATGGTGGCCTCAACTTGCTATTAGAACAGATAAATGAACTTGGCAGAATTGTAGATCGCAAAGTGACCGACCTATCGAAGACAGTGGATCATAAAGTAGACGGTCTGACCAAGACAGTCGACTACAAGATAAACGAATCTTCTCGCAATATGCAGGAGTCTATGACTGCTCAGCTACACCAATCATCACGATTGGTCAAAGAAGTGACAGAAAGACTCACTATGCTAGATGAGACAAATCGCCAAGTTGTCTCATTTTCTGCCCAACTCCAAAATCTTCAGGATATCCTCAAAAATCCGAAGCATCGAGGTATTCTAGGTGAATATTATCTTGAAACATTGTTAAAGAATGTCCTTGCTCCCGGTCAATTTGCCATGCAATATACTTTTTCAAATGGCGAAATAGTCGATGCGGCAGTCTTTGTGCGAGACAAAATCATCCCTATTGATTCAAAGTTTTCATTAGAAAATTACAATAAACTCGCTGAAGAGAAAAATCCTGCAGA
Organism: uncultured Candidatus Saccharibacteria bacterium; assembly: GCA_964645315.1. Classification (GTDB taxonomy): domain Bacteria; phylum Patescibacteriota; class Minisyncoccia; order Phycocordibacterales; family PALSA-1337; genus C7867-002. The sequence goes on from CAZYBH010000002.1 coordinate 14,303, forward strand.
GAAGGATAGATTAGAGAAACTATTTGTTAGTGATCTCAAGATCCGCATTCAAGAGACATCAAAATACATAAGACCAAATGAGGGAACTATGGATTTCGCTTTTATGTTTATTCCTCATGAAGCTATTTACTATGATCTATTGGTCAATAAAATTGGATCTATTACCGAAGAGACTGACAATCTGATCCAGAGAGCGGCAAATAAGTATAAGGTCATTATAGTCTCACCGACATCATTTTTGGCATATTTGCAGACCGTCTTGCAAGGTCTCAAAGCTTTGCAGATCGAAGAGACAGCCAAGGATATTATCAAGAGGGTTTCTGAATTGGGTACTCATCTCAAAAAGTATGAAGACTATCATGGCAAACTAGGTGTATCACTATCAACTGTTATAAATCATTACAATAATTCAGGAAAGGAGTTGAAGAAGGTAGATAAGGATGTATTAAGGATTACGGGCGAGACACCTGGGATTGAGGTAGAAATGATTGATAAACCAGAGCAGGCTGGAGAATAGTCTATCCAATCAATATATCTGTAAATTACAATTTGTGCATATTTATGTAGTGTACGCATTAGATGTTGCGTAAATTATAAAAACCTGTATACTATGCTTTACTATGGAATTTGCAGTAATAACCACAGGTGGCAAGCAATATACAGTCTCAAAGGGGGATAAGATCTCTATTGAGAAGCTTTCTGATACAAGCAAGGTTGGCGATAAGATCAGCTTCGACAAAGTACTACTAGTAGACGATGGTTCAAATACCACAATCGGCAATCCTTACATCAAGAATGCCTCAGTCAAAGCCACAATTACCAAGATTGGCAGATTGCCAAAGATTACTGTTGTTCACTACAAACAAAAAAGCCGTTATTTCAAGAAAAATGGCCACAAACAGCCTTTCGTCGAAGTAGTTATCGATTCTCTCAACTAAATCTATTTTTTAGAGCATATTTTATTGTCTCACTATCGGCATATTCTATTTCTGCACCTGTAGATAAACCTCTACCCAAGACGGAAACTCTTGTACTTTGATCCTTTATGCGATTTAGGGCGTCTTTGACTATATCGAGAGTGTGTTCGCCTTCGCGATTTGTGTTTAGTGATATTATTATCTCTTTTATACTTTTTGATTTAGAAATATATTCGAGCAGTTTTTCTAATCTAATTCTTTTGTGAGGTTCGCTATCAAGGATCGGTACGGTACCACCCAAAATGAAGTATTTGCCTTTGTAGACACCACTTTTCTCAATAGTTTCGAAATCGGAATCTCTAGCCACAACCATGAGAAGACTATTGTCTCTATTTTTATCATTGCAAATATTGCACAAAGTACTAGCTGAATTTGTAAGAAATAGTCTATGGCAATCCACACATTCATTTGTGGATTTTTTTGTTTCGCTAATTAATCTCACGAATTCACTAATCGTAGAATTTGATCTAGAAAGAATATAATGAACAAAACGCTTGGACTGTCTGGGGCCAATACCGGGGAATTGAGCGAACATTTCTTCTAGTTTTTTGATATTATCCATACAATATTAGCCCTCGAAACCACCGAAATCTGCTTTATCGATAGACATGAAGGTGGTTTTCTTGCTGTCGAAGTATAGCTTGACTATGCCTGTAGGTCCATTTCGGTGCTTTTCTATCATTATCTCAGCTTCTTCTTTGCGACCACCTTGCTCCTGATCCTGATCGCGATGGATAAACATGACCACATCTGCGTCCTGTTCGATGGAACCAGAGTCTCTCAAATCCGAAAGTCTGGGTTTGCCTCCTCTTTGCTCAACCGCTCTTGATAACTGTGATAGGGCAAGGACTGGTACCTCAAGTTCGCGAGCGAGATTTTTGAGTGAGCGAGAAATCTCGGTAACTTGCTGGACTATATTGTCATTGTTGCGAGTATTTGTAGGTACCATAAGTTGTAAATAGTCTACGACAATAAGACCTAGACCCTTTTCGTTTTTGAGTCTGCGCGCTACAGCACGCATCTTGAGGATATTGTTGCCTGGAGCGTCATCTATATAGATCGGAGCATCAGAAAGTCTGCTTATGGCATCGCCTATGGCCTTGAAATCAGCTTCGACCGATAGATTGTGGCCAGTACGGATCTTCCATGAATCGACTTGAGACTCTGCGGAAAGCATACGGTCGACCAATTGTTGAGAGCTCATTTCTAGAGAAAATATAGCAACTGGCACCTTGTGATTGACCGCAGCTTTGCGAGCAATATCGAGGGCAAGAGAGGTTTTTCCCATTGATGGTCTTGCAGCAAGAATAATAAGATCAGACTTTTGAAAACCAGAAAGCTTGCTGTCTAGATCACTAAATCCGGATGGTACGCCCCTAAGTTCGTCCTTGGTCTTGTGCAAATGATCGAGTCTTTCCCATGCCTCATGAAGAGTATCCTTGAGGGCGATAAATTTGTGTGAACCAGTCTTATTTGTAACATTGTAGAGGACTTTTTCGGCTTTTTCGAGTAATTCATGGAGATCAGAATCCTCATCATATCCAAGTCCAGAGATCTGCTCTGAAACCCTTAATAATTCACGCATGCCGTGCTTCTTCTCGACTATTTGGGCATAGTGATTTGCATTTGTGGATGATGGTACGGAATTTATAACCTCGGTAAGATAAGTCATGCCACCGCTTTGCTCCAATTGTTCTTTTTCTTTGAGTCTAGCTGAGACCGTAAGAAGGTCTATCGGTGCGCCCTTGGTGTGTAATTCTAGAATAGAATTCCAAATATATCGATGTTGATTTGTATAAAATGAATCTGAGGAAATAAGGTCGACAACATCATGCAAAGCTTCACCTCTCATCAATATTGAACCAAGCAAAGCTTTTTCGGCCTCAAGATTGTGAGGTGGGATTTTGAGATCTCTTGTTTTGAAATAGGGAGATGTTGTTTCCATTGGCACATTGTACCAGATATAAAATAATTGAGACGCAATAGGAGAAGTGGAAAAAGGGTGGAAAACTCCATTTCTAAATATTTAAAAAATATTTAGATTATGCTAATATGACTTTATTAATCCTAAATTTTTTATTATGTCTACCACAGCAAAAACAGGAATAGCACTTGTAATAGTCCTTGTAATCGTAGTTATTGCTTGGGTCGGATTTTCTACCAAGAAAGCTCCAGAGCCAGCACCAGTAACTGCAGTCCAAACTGTCGAACCTACACCAACACCAAAGCTTCCAAACACAGCTGGTACAGGTATGGCCGATCAGACCGACAATTCAAATGAAGCAATCACTACAGATATCGAGGCAGTAGGTAAGCAATTGAACGATCTTAATACAGATACCCAAAATGTCGATCAGGGTCTAAAAGAAACAATATAAAAACATGAAGAAATATTCAATTTTAATTTTGACAACTCTTGCTCTAGTACTTAGCTTCAATCAGGTTAGTGCTGTAGTATCTACTTCCACAAAAGAGTCCGCAAAAGATGCAAAAGAAAATAGAGAGGAGATGAAGAAGGACAAGATTAAGAGCAAAGCAGATATGCTTTTGGACAATCGCATCGATAGTCTCAACAAACTCAAGGAAAGAGTATCCCAAATGAAAAATCTTTCTGATGCCGATCAGACTTCTATTACTACAATAGTAAATAATGTAATAAATGATCTTACAAGCCTTAGAACATCTATCGAAAATGCCACATCGAGCGAATCCGCAAAGGTCTTGAGAGAATCAATAACTAAGAAATATAGAGTTTATGCTTTGGTTATGCCACAAATAAACATAATCGCTGCTGCAGACAGGATGACAACATCAGTCAGTATGCTAAATGTGGTCGCTGCAAAGATCGAAACAAGGATCAATAGTGCTACAACAAGTGAATTGAGCTCTGCTAATATCAATCTAGCCTCAAAAACTCTTGTAGAACTCAAAGCAAAGTTAGCAAAAGCTCAAGCTGATGCTCAAGAGGCGGTGACGATGGTAGCAAGCCTCAATGCTGATGATGGAGACAAAACTGTAGCCGAATCAAATCAAAAGACACTTAAGGATGCAAGGGCAAAGATCAAATCTGCTCAAACAAATCTAGTTGGAGCAAAGAAGGATGCAGAATCAATTGCAAAAATTATTGGCAAAGAGAAAAAGAAAGTTATGAAGGTTGATAATGCTACCACATCTACGAGCACAGCCAAATAATGTATAAGAGTTTAATAAAGCCAATTTTATTTCTATTTAATCCAGAACTGGTTCATGATTTCATGACCAGTTTTGGGGTTATTTTGGGCAGATTTCGATTTACACGATATATTACACAAATATTTTACGGCTATAATGGCAGAGACATATCAAAGGTAGTAGACGGTATAAAGTACAGCACACCATTTCTACTGTCTGCAGGTTTTGATTATAATGGCCTCCTTTACAATATCTTACCAAGTATATCGCTAGGTGGTGAAGAGATCGGTTCAGTCACAGCAAAGAAATGTGAGGGAAACCCCAAGCCTAGATTGACTAGAATTCCAAATTCAAAGGGCATTATCGTAAATAAAGGCCTAAGAAATGATGGAGTTGATGAGGTCATCCGAAGACTCAAAAATGCTCCGAAAAGCATATTTGTAAAAGGTATTTCAATTGCAAAAACCAATGACAAAAATTCGGCAACGGTATCAGGTGCTATAGAGGATTATTGCTATTCATTCAGAAGGCTAAATGAAGAAAATATTGGCGATTATTATACTCTCAATATTTCTTGTCCAAATGCTTTTGGTGGAGAGACATTCACAACACCAGAATTGCTTGAGAAACTTCTTACTCAAATTAAGCAAATTCCTTGCAATAAACCGATTTATGCGAAGATGCCGATCAATATTCCTTGGGAACAATTTGATTCATTATTACAGGTTATGGATAAGCATGGACTAAATGGTGTTATCATCGGAAATTTGAATAAGGATTATTCATTTATCAAACCAGAAGAAAGACCTTCAAATTATTGCGGGGGAATATCTGGTTTCGCTTGCAAAGATTTATCTACCCAATTAATCAAAAAAACTCGAGAAAAATACGGCAAAAGATTTACAATATTTGGTGTCGGAGGAGTAATGTCTCCTCGAGATGCAAAAGAGAAGTTCGATGCTGGTGCAGATCTGATTATGCTTATTACAGGCCTTATTTATGAAGGACCAGGTCTCGTAAAAAGACTTTGTTATTCAATACAAAAATAGATGCACGGCATCTATTTTTGTTTGTTAGAAAATCTAGAAGTGTTATTAGGCCTGCAATGCTTCCTTCAATCTTGGCTCATCGAAGCCGACTACGATCTCGCCGTCAACTTCTATAACTGGTACACCCATCTGACCAGTCTTCTCGATCATTTCTTTTCTCTTGGCTAGATCTGTAGCGACATTGTATTCTGTATACTCTACTTTATTTTTCTTAAAAAAATCTTTTGCCAAATTGCAGTAAGTACAACTTGGTGTGGAATAAATAGTTACGTTCTTCATTATTTTATAAAAATTATTTAATTAATAAATTTATAGATGATACTTTGTATCATTAACAATATATCACCTAGCTATGATATACTCAAGCGGTATGCAATATATTCATGTCTTTTCCTCCTTGTCGCATTACATTCAGGAGATAATCGTACAGGGTGGATATTTCATTTTGTTTGCAATGACTATATTTGAAGGTATACCACTACTTGGGATGCTCGTTCCAGGTCACGTAGCCATAATGGCTGGCGGATTTGTCGCAAAACTGGGCACACTTAATCTTGGTTCTGTGCTTTTGGTCTCTATGATCGGTGCTCTTGTCGGCGACTATATCGGTTTTTACATCGGAAGGAAGTATGGCATGTCATTTATCAATAAACTTCGACCGTATCTATTTATCTCAGACAATCATATAGCAAAAGCAAATAAACTCTTGGACAAACACACGGGTAAGGCTTTGATTATTGGTAGATTTACTCCGGCGACAAGAGCTTTGATGCCTTTCTTGGTTGGTACAAGTAATATTCACGCTCGTAGATTTTGGTTATTCAATGTAATCGGTGGTTTTTCATGGGTATTCTCATCGGTTATGGTTGGATATATATTTGGTTCTGCCTACCATGCTGTTTCTGGTTATATCGGCAAACTGCTATTTGTTTCTATTGTTATTTCAATCTTATTTATTTGGGGATACAGATTTGTCAATTCTCGTTTTCATATATTCAAAAAATACGAGTTATTTACTCTAATAGTGGCAATTATTTCATTTATAGGTTTTGCTACAGTTCTCGATAAGCTCATAGACAATTCATTTGATTTAAATTTCGATGTATCAGTTAGTTTGATCATGCATAAATTTGCCTTACTTCATCCAATTATTCTCAAAACCGCATACTTTGTTTCAAATATAGGAAGCGTCTATTCCATGGTTATAATCGGTACAATTGTGGCAATATATTTTGCTTCAAAAAGAAAATGGCGATCAATGGCTATAATGTTTTTTGCTACATACGGAACCGCAGTTGTTTCAGGATTCTTGAAGACCACATTTATGAGCCCAAGACCGGTCAATTCTCTCATTTCTCTTAGCGATCCAAGCTTCCCAAGTTCTCACGCATCTATGGCAACGGCAGTTTTTCTTGCTATTATTTATCTCTTTGCACCCAAAATTCAATCATGGATAAGGAGAGAAATTTTTATCGTAGGGCTTTCTATATTTGCAATAATGATTGGATTGAGCCGATTAATACTCAATGTGCATTGGTTTTCTGATGTTCTGGCTGGTTGGGCATTGGGATTATTTATTGCATCCTCGGCTATTTTATTTGTAAAATATATGTCTGAATTATTAATTAAGAAAAAATAATGTATAAAGTAGTTTTGATAAGACATGGTGAAAGTGTCTGGAATAAAGAAAATAGATTTGCTGGATGGGTGGATGTTGACTTAAGCCCAAAAGGTATAGAAGAGGCACACAATGCAGGTAAGAAACTAAAAGCAAATGGCTACGATTTTGACTTAGCGTATACATCGTATTTACAAAGAGCATCCAAAACTCTAGATATAGTCCTGAATGAGATGGGCCTAAATATTCCTATCAATCGCTCATGGAAATTGAATGAGCGACATTATGGCTCATTGCAGGGCCTAAATAAGTCAGAAATGGCTACCAAGTATGGTGAAGATCAAGTCAAACTATGGAGAAGGGGTTATGATACTCCTATACCTCCGCTATCAAAGGATGACGCTATGTATCCTGGTAAGGATCCATTATATAAGGATTTGAAACCTGAAGAGATTCCTCTTTCCGAGAATCTAAAGATGGTCGTTGAAAGGGTAGTACCATATTGGAACAATGAGATAGTTCCAAATATTAAAGCTGGTAAAAAAGTAATTATATCCGCATCAGGAAACAGTCTTCGGGCATTGATTAAGCATATTGAAAATTTGAGTCCAGAAGATATTGTAGAATTTACTATGCCTACAGCTATTCCGTATGTCTATGAATTGGATAATGACATGAAAGTACTAAGAAAGTATTTTCTAGCCACAGATGATGAGCTCAAAGTTGCTATCGATACAGTCAAAAATCAAGGTAAAGCAAAATAGAAGTTAGTTTTGTTAGGAGTCTATGCATATGTGTGACATATGCTGTTTATGTTTTTCACATGTTCACACCGTCAGGGTGTGGACAAAACTCCCGAGGCCTCGCCTCGGGAATTTACATAATCAGCATTTGGGTGTAATCTGAACACGGATATATGAACACAACCATTACTTGGGATAACTTCAAAGATTTGGTTGGTCAAAAAGGATTCTACCATGATCGAGATAAGCAATTGATCGCGCTGCCACCATATTGGCTTGACCGACCGGTCCGTGCTGTACTTCGGTACACATTTGGTGTGAATGGAATGTGTCCGAATTTCAAGGATTGGTTTATGAAGAAAGGTCTTCATCCAAAAGCAAGTATGTCGCTCGGCAGACGGCTTTTTCGGTATGGTGTTACAAACGACCGTGTTTTGGATCGAGCAATTCTTGGATCCGTATATCCTAAACCGGAAAAATTGTGGCATATCGGTGAACTTTCTGGAGTCAAACCGATTCATTTGGAGGACTTCCTGCAGATCTATAATGCCACGGATCTTCTTCGAGAGCTTGAATTGCTAGGAAGAAACTTCACCTTTTTAGTTATCGATAGGTTTGGTACCACATCTCGAGTTGAGATTCGTACTGGTGACGATATTGTCAGAGCCTTCAACGTCAATCCGAACAATCATCGGCGCGACCATAGTTTGCTAATTCCTAGCCGATCGATCATCCTGACGCCCGGCCTCAACATCCCCTAGAGCAAGGTGCTTTAAGGGACACGAGCCTCCTTTTGCGGGAGGCTTTATTGTTAGATTTAACATCACAAGCATATCGCAAGCATATGTCACACATATGCTATTTTCATTTTTCACATATTCACACCGTCAGGGTGTGGACAAAACTTCTGAGGCCTCGCCTCGGGAAGGAAGTTGTGTTGAAATTTTGGAACAAATTACATCATGTCAGAAGAGTGCGATTTTGGGGCATAATAACAGCTATTACTTTGACTTATAGTCAAGATTTGAACCTAATCATAAATGGCATTGCAGTAGTTATAAAATATAGGCGCGGGAGTTAACCAACCTGCACAAATATTATGAAGCACAATCCAAAGCCAAAGCCTGCTCCAGCCCCAGCTCCAAGTACTACTCCTACAAATCCTCCTCAGGCATAAACACAAAGACCTCGTAACGAGGTCTTTGTGTTTATGGTTTACGAGATAGTCATTTGCATATCGCTATTGTAGAAAAACTTTTCTTCCTAGATATACTGCTTTCTTACCCATCATTTCCTCGATACGAAGCAATTGATTGTATTTTGCAACTCGATCTGATCTTGAAAGTGATCCGGTCTTGATCTGACCTACTCCTGTGCCGACTGCAAAATCAGCAATTGTAGAATCTTCGGTTTCTCCGGAACGGTGCGAGATTATGGAAGTATAATTTGCTTTCTTGGCTAATGCTATTGCATCAAGTGTCTCAGAGACAGTACCAATTTGATTTAATTTGATTAAAATAGAATTTGCTATATGTCTTTCTATACCAATACCAAGTCTTTCGATATTTGTGACGAATAGATCATCACCCACCAGCTGGACTTTGTTGCCTAGTTTCTCAGTTAGCAATTTGTATCCGTCCCAATCATCCTCAGCCAAACCGTCTTCAATAGAGATTATTGGGTATTTGGATACCAAATATTCATACCAAGCTACCATTTCTTGGCTATTTAGCTTTTTATTGTCTCGTGCGAGATCATATTTACCATCTTTGTATAATTCTGTAGCGGCAACGTCCATTGCAATTGAAATTTGGCTTCCAGCAACATAGCCAGCGTTTTTTATTGCCTCCATAACCATTTCAAGTGCAGATTCATTTGATTCTAATGTCGGAGCAAAGCCTCCTTCATCTCCCACGGTTGTAGCAAGACCCTTATTGTGGAGGATTTTCTTTAGTGATTGAAATATTTCCGCACCCGCTCTCAAAGCCTCCTTAAATGAATTGAAGCCGTGTGGTACAACCATAAATTCTTGAACATCAGATGCGTTCTCGGCATGCTTACCACCGTTTATTATATTCATCATCGGTACTGGTAAGACCATTTTTGTCTTAGGAGATAGGGAATTGAAATATGAGGACAAAGATATACCTTCTTTTACGGCACAAGCTCTTGCAAATGCCATAGAAACACCCAAAATCGCATTGGCTCCAAGCTTAGCCTTGTTCTTGGTGCCATCAAGAGCAATCAATGATGCATCCAACTTTCTTTGATCAAATTGTTTGCCTGATATAGCTTTTGAAATTATTGTATTTACATTATTTACAGCCTTCTCAACGCCTTTTCCACCATATCTTTTTGAATCACCATCTCTTAATTCGATCGCTTCATGACTACCAGTCGACGCGCCAGATGGTACAGCAGCTCTACCGAGAGTACCGTCACTCAGAATTACATCAACCTCGACCGTGGGATTACCTCTTGAATCAAGAATTTCTCTTCCAACTATAGATTTTATCTTTGCCATATAAAAAATTATTATATTAATGATGAGATTATATAGTTTTTTGGCACTAATTCAAGCTGGATTATTTTATATCTCGAATTGTGGCAATAGGTAGAAGAGCTGTTAGCACTAGAATGCCAAGAACAATAAACATTGCTCTATAATCAAAAAATTGAAGACCGATAATCATCAGACCAGAGCTAAAAAAGAATGATGCAGGTCTTGCTACTCGAAAAGCACTTAGGATTTCTGTATCTTTGACCTGGATTATTTTGAATAAATAGGTTTCAATCATAATCTCGATCATCGAAGCTCCTGTCCTTGTAACAAAGAAGATCAAACACCAGACTAGAAGAATTTTTGCGGTGGTAAGTGAGAGAAATATTGTAGACAAACCCATTATTGCTATTCCTAGAAGCATAATGCCTTTTTCTCCATATTTATTGTCAGATAATTTGCCGAGCGGGTACTCAAATATTACAAAAGGAATGAGCATAATGACTATGATCGTGCCAATTTCTGACCAATCAAAACCTATAAATTTGTTTAGATAAATTGGGCTATATATAACCATCCAGGAATAAAATATCTGGAGAATCATATTCAAATAGAAAAGCTTTAGCAGATCATTCTTATCTGAAAAATATCTTATTAGCTTCAATATTCGAGGATGATTATAATTTGGATCACTGAAGGTCCTGAAGTTTTTGTAAACTAAATACAGAAGTGGGAATAGAAGAGCAAGTGAAGCAAAAAATGTATTTTTATAATTTACACCTTCACCGATGAGGATACTACCGATTAGCGGACCGATTACCCAGGCAGTATTCATAGCTGTCATATAAATGCCACGAGTCGTGCCAATCTTATGGTGATTGGTATATGATTCAAGGAAAAGATCTAGGCAATAACCAATTAACACTGAAGAAGCCGACTGAATAATAAATAATATAGACAAAACCAATGGATCACTGGATGAAATTAGTCCATAAAAAATGAGGATTTCGATGCAAACCAATGCAAAAATAGTGGTGTAATTTCCAAGATTTCTTATGACTGTAGGGATAATAAGAAAGCCAAATATAGAGAGCGATGCACCGGTCATATATATCAGTCCGAGAGTATTTTCGTCTGCAAAAAGGCTAAGAAAGCTTGAATTTGAGTATGTCGGAATAACAATGTGAAGAGTAAAAATAAAACCGATAAGAGCAACGGTATAAATAGCATAAGAACGAGGTTTAGCTATGGCCATACTGCAAATATTATATCATATACTGGCGTTCAGATTTCAAAACTGTGCAAATCACATATGTGACACATATGCGAACGCTTCAAACATATAAAATTGCATTTTTCTTATAATAATGCTAGATTATTGTCTACTTATGAAGAAAGAAATTCACCCACAAAACTATAGACCAGTCATTTTCACCGACAATTCAAACGGTGCTAAATTCCTTATTCCATCTACTATTGAGACAAAGGAGACAGCAAAGTGGACTGATGGCAAAGAATATCCTGCATACAATGTAGAAATTTCTAGTGCATCTCATCCATTCTATACAAAGGAAGAAAAGATCATCGATACCGCCGGTCGTGTCGAGAAATTCAAGACTCGCCAAGCAAAAGCAAAGAAGGCTTAGGTCTTACAAGCTAGTCTACTAGCTTTTTTTCGTATGAATATAGATCAATATAAAAATAATCCTAAAACAGCATTTCTGGCTGGAATGTATGAGAAATTGTCCAGAGATCTTATTGATACAAGAAATCTAGCCGAATCTGATCCTTCGATGAAGGACATGGCTAGCTCTGATATAGAAAATATTACTTCTCAAATGAATGAGTTAGAGAAGCAAATGAAAGCAATTCTTGAGTCCGACAAAAAGGAAGAAGAGAAGCCAAATGAAATTATTATGGAAGTGCGAGCTGGCGCCGGTGGCGATGAAGCAGCTCTATTTGCGGCCGAGCTTCTCAATATGTACAAAAAATACGCCGAGAGCAAAGGTTGGTCGACAAGAATTGTCGATGAATCGACCAATGATCTAGGAGGTTACAAGGAGGCATCGATGGAAATAAAGGGAAAAGGTGTATATGAGGATTTACGATGGGAAACTGGAGTCCATAGAGTCCAGAGAGTACCAGAAACTGAGAAAATGGGCAGAGTGCACACCTCCACCGCATCCATAGCCATTATGCCAATACGCAAAAAATCCAAATTTGAAATAAATCCTACTGATTATGAAATAGAATTCTCAAGAGCAGGAGGTAAGGGTGGTCAAAATGTCAATAAAGTTGAATCAGCTGTAAGAATAATTCACAAGCCAACTGGTCTTGATGTTCGTTCTACAGCAGAAAGAAGTCAATCGGCCAATCGAGAAAGGGCAATGCAGATTTTGACCGCAAAACTTGAGGCTCTCAAGGAGGAAGAAGAAATGAAGAAATTCTCAGCTGATCGAAAGGGTCAAATAGGTACTGGTGATCGCTCCGAAAAGATCCGTACTTATAATTTTCCTCAAGACCGAGTAACTGATCATCGCATAAAACAAAGTTGGCATAATCTAGAGATCATTCTGTCTGGCAAGTTTGGTCCTATTACCGAAGCTCTAAAAGAATTTGAAAAGACTGGCAAAAGTGGCGATGCTGGTGATGAGGAATGATTTGTAATTCATTATTTATATATCTAACTTTAACTCTAGAAACTAAATCACCTCGCATTTGATAGCGAGGCGATGATGGACATCATGATCGGAACCTAGGTGAATATTGTCCATAAAATATTCACGATCAGTGGTAGAGCTAGAGCTATGAGGGTAATCTTGATTGATAGTCTTTGATTTTTTCCTAGGACGTAGATCAGATACCAACCTTCCATCGCAATTGGCAGAATGAAGATCATTTGTGAGGTTACCTCACGAGACCAACCTGCCAATCTGGAGTAAATTGGGGCAACAGCAATTGATAAAAAAACAAGCGCTACCGAATTCTCGATAAACCATCTCCATGTAGCTCTCTGCCTTACATAATTGAAACTTTCATACATGCGTCAACCTCCGGCACAATCATATACTATTACCATAAAAACGTTAAGGGTTTTATACAGAATTTATTAGTGCCCTTGGTAGGAATCGAACCTACATCTATTCCTTAGGACGGAACTATTCTATCCATTGAACTACAAGGGCATGAAAATAGATTAGCACACTTCCTAATATAAAATAAATCTGTTATAGTATCCAAATGACACCCGAAGAGAGATCTTTGCTTACAAGAACTTACGAACTTGCAAGCGAAAACAACAGTATTTTGAGAGGCATTAGGAGAGCAAATCGCTTTAGTCTTGCCTTCAAGATCTTCTATTGGGCAGTCATAATAGGCGTTACTTTGGGCGCATTTTATTTTGTTCAACCATATCTCGAAAAGTCATTAGAATTGTTAAATCAGGCAGAAAAATCTGTTCAAACAATCAATGGCAATATCGATCAAGTAAAGGGTGCTCTAAACGTTTTGGGTAAGTAGATTGCATATGTGTGACTTATGTCACCTATATCAACATAAAATTCATAGGCCGAGGTAGCTCAGTTGGTAGAGCATTCCCCTGAAGAGGGAAGGGTCACCAGTTCGATCCTGGTCCTCGGCACATTGTAATAGTATAGTTAAATATTATCTCCGGGATGGGGTAACATTCGATCCTATCCTCGTACATTTTTTCATTGACTAAATCCCCAAATTTAGAGCGCTGGTATATGAAGACAAAGCCATAGGTACGACAAATATCATAGCAATAAGAGGTAGTACGAAGAATACAATAGTCAAAATCAGTGACCATTGGAAATATTTGCGCATCTTTTCGGTACTAATGGCGACAGTTTGTAGAATTTGTTGCTGTTCAGCAATTTTATTTTCTAAATTTTTTAGAGCTTCTTCTATATTCATATATATATATATCTTACCATATAAATAGCTAAGCCATACAGATGCAACCTGTATGGCGTTGGTATGCCTGCCAACCTAGCTATGGAATAACATCAAATTTTGGACGCTTTATATTTTATTACTAAATATTATGTCGACACATAACAATATTAAAATAGCAAATTGAAATGAAGAACTTATGAATTTTATTTCAAAAAATAATAAAAAACCTATCAAAAAACAATAAACTATATATTCTTGAGATTTTCTGGGCTATCTATAACATAACCTCTGCCAGGAACATTGATAATAAGGTTCGGTTTATTTGAAAGATTGATCTTCTTTCGAACATTGCGGATATGAGCTTCAAGGGTATTTGAGAAAACATTGCTATCGGCAGTCCATACGTGTTCCATTAGAAGCGTCCTAGATAAGATCACTCCGACATTTTTCATCATATATTCGAGCAAAATATACTCCTTCTTTGTAATCCTAATCCTCTTGTCTCCTCTTGTTACGATACATTTGACTGTATCGATGACAAGATCGTGTACTTTGAGTTGGCTGGGTCGATTTTGCTCTCCTGTAACCCTCTTTGTTATAGCTTTTAGCCTCATTGACAATTCTTGTAATGCAAAAGGTTTATGCATATAGTCATCAGCGCCATTTTTGAATGCATTGATCTTGGTCTCTAGGCTATTGTCTATGGTCAGAAATAGGATAGGTGTGGTCTTACCTACAGATCTTATGTCTTTGCATATAGACAGACCGTCTTTCTTAGGAAGAGAATTGTCTAGGATTATAGCGTCATAACTGAAGCTTTTGGCCATAAATGCACCATCTATACCGTCCTCTACCACCTCTACCACATGATTGTCAGATGATAAATTTGCCCTAATAGTCTGGGCTAGAGCTATGTCGTCTTCAACAAGTAAGACTTTCATGCCGGTAGTATAATTTAGCCATATACTTTGTGCAACCAGACTTAACCACTTGGTCTTGTATTGACTAAATCAGCTATTTTTGATAACTTATAGCGACCTATGAATAAAGAAAAAACTATTGAAAATATGTTTGCTTCAGGCGCTCATTTTGGCTTGAGCAAATCTCGCAGACACCCTACACTTTCAAAATTCATTTTTGGCACAAAAAACGGCACCGATATCATAGATTTGGAGAAGACCGAGTCTTTACTAGAAAAAGCAAAAGCATTTGTCTCAAATCTAGGCAAGGAAGGCAAGACTATCTTGTTTGTCGGTGGCAAAAAAGAGGCTTTCAAGAGCATTCGCAACGCTGCTGAGATGCAAAATCTTCCTTATGTAGATGGTAGATGGATCGGAGGCTCAATCAGCAACTTCCCACAGATCCGAAAGCGTATTGATCGCTATGAGAGACTTGTCTCAGACAAAGAGAAAGGCGAATTGGCTAAGTACACCAAGCGCGAAAGAATGCTTATAGACAAAGAGATTGCATCTCTCGAGAAGATGTTCTTGGGTATAGTTGCAATGAAAAAGATCCCTGATGCACTATTTGTTATCGATCCTCGAAGAGAGAGGATAGCCGTAAAGGAAGCAAATGACTACGGTATTCCAGTGATTGCTCTATGTGGTTCTGATTGTGATATCAAAAACATCGATCATCCTATAGTTGCAAACGATTCATCAAAGGCAAGTATCCAATACTTCGCAGAAGAAATCTCAAAAGCCTATCAAGAAGGCAAATCCTCAAGAAAATAAAATGATTAGTCCTTTTTTCTTAATAAAGAAAAAGCCAGAAAAAGACAAAGTGACTCAAAAAAGCCAAATAGAAGTTAAGAGTGCAAATAAGGCAAATGAGGAGCAGAGTAAATTAAGAACTAATAAAGAAAATACTATGACAAAAGAAATTTCAGTAGATATAATCAAAGAACTAAGAGATCAGACGGGTATCTCTATCATGCAATGCAAGAAAGCTCTAGAAGAGGCAGGTGGCGACGTAGCCAAAGCTCTAGTTATTCTTCGCAACAAAAGCGGAGAACTTGCAGCAAAGAAAGGAGACCGAGTCTTTCATGCTGGTACAGTCCAGGCATATATTCACTCAAATGGCACCGTTGGTGCTATTGTCGAATTATTGTCAGAGTCAGATTTCGTCTCAAATACCGAAGAGTTCAAAGCATTGGCTCGTGATATAGCTATGCACATCACCGCCACAAATCCTCGTTTCCTATCCCAAAACGACATAACCGAATCAGACAAGGCTACAGCTATGGAAGTCTTCAAAAAAGACGTCGAAGGCAAGCCAGAAGCAGTAAAAGCCAAGATTCTTGAAGGTAAGATGTCTGCCTATTTCGGAGAAATGGTCTTGCTAAATCAACCATTCATCAAAAATCCTGATATGACAATAGAAGGTCTTATAAATGCAGCCGTTCAAAAGTTTGGTGAAAAGATGGCAGTAGCGAGATTTAAAAGGTTCAAAGTGTTAGAATCATAGTATGTATATCTTAGTCGCTTCATTTTACATATCATTATTGGGAATAGTTTCAATGATTATATTGAAGCGCTTTGAGCTTCGCTCCGCAAATACAAATAGTACCGCCAATGTCTCCAATCTCGAGATAAGACTTCAAAACATCTACAACAGCATAAGCAAGTCATTCAAAATGCTAAACAAAAAAACTTTCATCGCTCTTGCTCAATATATTACATTCCATATTTTGTACAGGATCCGCAAGGTATATGTTGAGCTCAAGCATCGCGCTCTTATGAATCCACATGGCAAGAGAATGATCGATGCCATTCGCGGTCGCGGTGAGATAAATAAGCACGGTGCTTCATTTTACTTGAGGAGAATATCAGATAGGTAATCGCAGATCTCCCACAGTTTTCTTTTTTATTTTTTTGTGTTATCTTATTATTCGCACCCAAGCCATCTTAGCTCAGTTGGTAGAGCGCCACTTTTGTAAAGTGGATGTCCCCGGTTCGATCCCGGGAGATGGCTCAGTTTTTATAATGTAAGAGATCATAATATATGTAGTTCATATTATGATATAATTACAAATGTGAAGAATCCCTACCTATATTTAGTAATTTCTGTTTGCCTTGCTATATCGATCATTTTCACTCTATCATCTATTATTTCTACCTGGTCGGGAAATATATCGATTGAGCGCTATTCGTATCTAGATACTTCATCAGATGTATGGAGATCCCTAGAGACAAAAAACATTTACGGAGACATATCATCATCCTTTGAATCAATATCATACGTAACATTGTTTCCAGTTTTCTCACTTATTAACTTATCTTATAAATATTGGCCATATATTTATTTTCCACTAATCATGTCTATAGGGATTGCTGGGCCATTTATAGCATTTACATCATGGTTTATTGTGTTTTATTTAGTATCGTATTTTTACTCGAGGTTTATAAAAAAGAATTACCTCAAAGAACCTGTAGAACGAACATCGTTTATTATCGGAAGCTTAGTTACTCTGGTTATTTTAACTACTATTTATTTAATATTCGGTTATTGATAACACTAATGTTTATTTTATTTAGAGTTGAATTTCTATATTGCAAACCAATTGTGCTAGTTATTTCCTCATTTTTTTGCTAAAGTTATTGTATGGAAAAAGAAGCAAAAGGCCACTTACATCCAATTTCTCAGGTAACAAGAGAAATATTCAAAATATTCTACGATCTAGGTTTCAATGTTGCACATGGACCAGAACTTGAAGATGAATTCCACAATTTCGACGCCCTAAATGTCCCAAAGGACCATCCAGCAAGAGATATGCAGGATACTTTTTGGATCAAGGATAGTAGCGAGGATGCAGACAAGAAGTCATCAAGAAAGGTCCTCAGAACCCACACTTCATCGGTCCAAATCCGTTATTTAGAAAACAACAAACCACCGATTCGCATTATTGTTCCAGGCAAGGTCTTCCGAAATGAGGCTACAGACGCTACTCATGAAGCTCAATTTTTTCAAGTAGAGGCATTGTGTGTAGACAAAAACGTCTCTATGGCGCACCTCAAGGGTACCCTTGAACACATGTTCAAAAAGCTCTTTGGCGATGATGTCATTATCAGGTTTAGACCAAGCTTTTTCCCATTTACCGAACCAAGCGTGGAGGTTGATATGAAATGGAAGGGTAAATGGCTTGAAATGGGTGGGGCTGGACTTGTAAATCCAAAAGTATTTGAGGCAGTAAATATTGATCCAAATCAATGGCAAGGTTTTGCATTTGGTTTCGGTTTGGACCGTATTGTTATGCTCAAATTTGGCATTGATGATGTTCGATATTTGTACAATGGCGATTTGAGACTTATAAATCAATTCTAGATTAATCTTATGATCATTAAACCTGGAATTTATTCACATTACAAAACTGGAAATCAGTACAAAGTTCATTTTGTTGCAAAACATTCAGAAACTCTTGAAGATTTAGTTATTTATGAAGCTTTATACAAAAATGATAAGTCAAAGTTTTGGGCTAGACCAGTGGGAATGTTTGAGGAAATCGTAAATTTTAATGGTCAGAAGGTTCCAAGATTCAAATTTATTAAATAATATGAAAATTTCTAGAAATTGGTTACAAAAATATTTTGATAATGAAATTCCAGATGCCGATAAATTGGCTGAAATTTTTACATTTCATTCTTTTGAGGTTGAAAGTGTAGAAAAGATTTCCAAAAATGATGACGCGGAAGAAGATTATGTACTTGATGTCAAAGTTTTGCCTGATAGAGCGCACTACGCTTTGTCACATAGGGGAGTAGCCTTAGAAGTTGCTGTTAATACTGGCATGAGCCAGAAAGATAGTTATGAGCAAATGATTGCAGATAATTCTGACAATAAAGTCCTAGTAAACATTCAAAACCCTGATTTTTGTCGAAGATATATAGCTAGACATATTTCGCTCGGTAATATTCCTAAAGATAGCCCTAATTGGCTCAAAAACGCTCTTAATTCGATCGGCCAACGCTCTATCAATCCAATTGTCGATATTACAAATTATGTCATGTATGACATAGGTCAGCCATTGCATGCATTTGATGCAGATAAGGTTTCTGGTTCAATTTCAATCAGATATGCAAAGCAAGGGGATAAGATTACACTTCTTGATGGTCGAGAGTTGGAGCTTACTTCAGAAGATAGTGTTATTGCCGATGAACTTGGCCCATTGGTGGTCGCTGGAGCAAAGGGAGGTAAGAGAGCAGAAATAGATTCAAGTACTCGAAATATTATTATTGAATCAGCCAATTTTCATCCGACAAAAGTTCGTAGAACATCTACAAAGTACGATATTAGAAGTGATTCCTCCAAGAGATTTGAAAATGAGATCAGTCCAGAATTGGCTATACACGGCATGCACAATGCTTGCAAATTGATTGAGCAAATTTTTGGTCATTCCAAATTTGGACCTATAAATGACAATTACCCAAACCCTGTTTCGAGGACTAATATTTCCTTTGAGCCCAAATATATTAGAGAAAAACTCGGTGTGGAGATTTCAGATAATGAGATTAACAAAATTTTGCAAAGCCTTGGATTTACTGTATCGGGATGTGAGACATCCCCAGGATATGAGAGATTAGACATAACCTGCCAAGACGACCTCGTGGAAGAAATAGGTCGCATATATGGTTATGACAAGATTGCGGGCAAGTTGCCACCACAGACTAGTGACAAGAGATCTTCCATATTACCTATTTTCTTTATTTCAGAATTAATAAAATCCAAGCTAATCGAGCTCGGTCTATCTGAAGTTAGCCTATATTCATTGGTAGAAGATGGTCATCATGAGACTCTGAAGCCTCTTGCCAAAGATAAAGCCTTCGCAAGAAGCCAGCTATCTACTGGTATGATTGACTGTATAGTTAGAAATACATTCAATGCCGATTTGCTAGGCCTACAAGCTATAAAAATCTTTGAAATTGGGCAAATATTCGGCAAGGATGAGGAAAAAACACATCTTGTCATTGGCACAAATCAGATAAAGAAGAAGAAAAGTTATAAATCAGAAAATATTTTGAGTGAAATTTTGGCCAAGCTGAACGAAAATACAGGAATAAAATTTGAAGGTACAATATCTTCAGATAAAACTGGAAATATAAAGGTTGTAGAAATTGATTTGGATAAAATAGTAGAGAACTTGATAAAGAGCAATTCCAAATATTCGAGTTTCGATGTGGCAGATCTTGATCTGGGCAAAATATCAGACAATAGATACCAGAAATTCTCATTATATCCATATATCGTTAGAGATATAGCAGTCCTTGTTCCAAATGATATACAAGCAGAAAAAGTCTGGTCAATCATACACGAAGCAATAGATAGCAATGGTTCGGCAAGCTTATTAAAAAGAAATGATCTCTTCGATACATACACAAAGGACGGCTTAACTTCATTTGCCTGGAGAATGGTTTTCCAATCAGATGAACGGACTCTTACAGACGATGAAATCCAAACCATTATGGACAAAATATATAGCGCAATTAACAAACAGAGTTGGACAGTTAGATAATTATCCGATTGCATATGTCACACAGATGCTAATCTTCCGCTAATTTCAATCATATGAATAGGCCAAAAAATATAATTGTTAACGATAAAATGCAGAGCAATTATTCATATACCCTAACCGAGCCGGAAGGGAAGAATTTTGCGTCAGATTTCAAGCCAGAACTAAGTCCAAAACAAATGCTTGAACTCGGAGTCTTCGGTGGCATTTATATGAGAGATTGTCTTGATGAATTCCCACATGACTGGTTTACAAATGCTAAATTTGCTCCTATTGATTCTGATATGCATGATGCCAAACTTAACTTTTTCGGAGTAAATGCTAGTCAGCCCCTATCCTTCTGGGTCAAAAAAGGCTGGATTCACAAAGATGACCCTAGAGGTTGGTTCCAATGGTATTGTAGATACTACATGGGTAGACGACACGATGATGATGCAAGACAAATAAAGCGCTGGAAAGCTATGGTTCGCCATATTGCCCAGATCAAGAAAAATTGCTTGAAGGGGGATTCTACTTGTCATACAAAACAAAGACAGGCTTTACTTCACTGGGCTTACGATAGCCGAAAGATGTAAACAGTTACATATGTCGCACATATGCAAATTTTGCAGAGGATAAGCTGTGCACAAAACCCCTGAGGCCTCGCCTCAGGAAGGGTTTTTTGCTATAATAGATAGGTAATATTTGAAGCAAATTTCATTAGAATTTTATAATAAATACAGAAATGTCTGATAATAAAGATAATAAAAAGAAAGGTTACGATGCCTCATCGATCACGGTCCTCGAAGGTCTAGAGCCAGTCCGCAAGCGCCCTGGTATGTACATCGGTACTACTGGTCCTGATGGTCTACATCATCTTATTACCGAAATATTCGACAACTCCCGCGATGAAGCGATGAACGGATTTGCAAATGATATAGAGATTGCTCTTTTACCGAACGACAGGGTAAGGATTACAGACAATGGTCGTGGTATTCCAGTCGATGTCCACAAGCAGACCAAGGTCTCTGCACTTGAGACTATTATGACCGTTCTACATGCCGGGGGCAAGTTTGGCGGTGATGATTACAAAGTCTCCGGAGGTTTGCATGG
This sequence comes from uncultured Candidatus Saccharibacteria bacterium, assembly GCA_964645315.1. Lineage (GTDB taxonomy): Bacteria > Patescibacteriota > Minisyncoccia > Phycocordibacterales > PALSA-1337 > C7867-002. The sequence goes on from CAZYBH010000002.1 coordinate 35,876, forward strand.
AGTCGGTGCTTCAGTAGTCAACGCTCTATCCACATACATGAAGGTGGTTGTTCACAAGGATGGAGGTATTTATATACAAGAATACAATCAAGGCAAACGCAAAGCCGCAGTCAAGAAGATTGGCTCAACCAAGCTTCATGGTACTATTGTTACATTTGAGCCAGACCCTATTATATTCAAGGAGGGCATTCGTTTTGATTGGAATAGAATAGTAAGCCATATGCGCCAACAAGCATATTTGGTCAAAAGCCTACGCATTAGTGTTATCGATGCGCGAGATCAGATAGAAAGTTTCGCCAGCGACAATGAGCTTTTCTTCGTCCGCGATACAGGCGTCGATGCGCCATCACATACTTTCTTCTTCGAGGGTGGTCTTGTTTCTCTGATCAAATTCACAAATCAATTACTAAAACCAATTCACAAAAATATCTTTTATGTTGAGAAGAAGGTAGAAGGTGTCGAATCGGTTGAAGTTAGTTTGCAATATTCTGACGATGTATCAGCCAAAATCCTAGCTTTTGCAAACAATATTTACAATCCAGAAGGAGGTACCCATGTGACTGGTTTCAAAACCGCTCTTACAAGGACCCTCAATACCTATGCGAAGAACAACAATATTTCAAAAGGCGAGGAAACATTTACTGGAGATGATGCTCTAGAAGGTCTTACCGCAGTTATTTCAGTCAAATTAAGAGAGATCCAATTCGAGGGTCAAACAAAAGCCAAGCTTGGTAGTATGGAAGCACAAAGTGCTGTTGCTACCGTCTTTGGAGAATCATTCGCTTCATTTCTAGAAGAAAATCCTGAGGATGCTAGAGCGATTATAAACAAGGTTATTTTGGCCATGAAGGCCCGAAAGGCTGCAAAGGCTGCAAAGGATTCTGTGCTACGCAAGGGCGCCCTTGAAGGTATGACCTTGCCAGGTAAGCTTGCCGATTGCCAATCAAATAGCCCAAGCGAATCAGAACTCATCATCGTGGAGGGAGACTCTGCTGGAGGTACTGCCAAGCAAGGTCGTGATCGCCGTATTCAAGCAATTTTGCCTCTAAGAGGTAAGATTTTGAATATAGAAAGAGCTAGGCTCGACAGAATGCTCGGATCAGAACAGATCAAAAATCTAGTTTTGGCATTTGGTACTGCTATCGGCGATACATTTGATATTACAAATCTTCGTTATCACAAGATTATCCTCGCTACCGATGCCGATGTCGACGGTGCCCATATCCGTACCCTCATTCTTACTTTGCTTTATAGATATTTCAAACCGCTTATCGAAAATGGCCACGTCTACATCGCCCAGCCACCACTATTCAAGGTCAAAATTGGTAAAGAATCATATTATTTACACGATCAGCAAGCCCTAGACAAGTTCCTTTCGCAGAAGGGTATCAAAAATGATCAAGTCCAGGAATTGGAATCACAAAATGACTCAGAAGCTAGGGAAGAGTTGCTCGAAGCAGCTGGAGCAGATGCAGACAAAGCAGAGGATAAAACAAAATCAAGTCAAAAAGTCGCTATCCAACGATACAAGGGTCTTGGTGAGATGAACTCTGATGAGCTTTGGGAAACTACTATGGACCCAACTCGTCGCGTTATGAAAAAAGTCACTATTGAAGACGCACAAGATGCAGACAAGGTATTCGATATGCTTATGGGTGACGATGTGCCAGCTCGCAAATCATTCATCCAGTCAAATGCTAAGATGGCGAATCTTGATATTTAAATATTAAATATCAAACATTAAAAATGTTCAGCAAAATGTAATTTCAGTGATAATTGGAATGCCTTTATTTGCAAATAAAAAAAGAACCCCCAACCGGTGACAGTGGGGGGTTTTATTATCAGTTGATCGACATTTGCGCCCTAGCTAGGGAGTCCTGGGTGTCGGGCCCAGGAACATTGTACAACTTTTCTCTTTGATGTTCATGCTGGGAGTATCGTCTCCCGGCCCCTTTTTTTGACAATTATATGTACCCGCCGCTCATTGTGCCGATAATCACTCCGATACGGCCTAAGGGTTTCGATATGATTTGGTTCCGGAAGCTACGTACTAATAAGAAGACAAGCCTCTTATCCATACCAGGGTTGCTATACCTGATGCTCCCAAGCATTCCAACTCCTTTCTTTAACGGCGCATGTCCGTTGCGGGGTTTGCCCGCTAGCGATTTTCCTTGGGCTCGCCCACCCTGTTTAACATTGTCAGCCCGTTCATTGTTTATCCTGTGCGCCTTGATTCCGTAAATAGGAACCTTGCACAGGCAATGTAACCAAGCTGATCTGGTTAAGACATTACACCTATTACAGATATTTGTCAAGTGCTTTTATTTGTCTGTAAAATATAATCAAAAAACAGCCCTTCATTGAGCCGTTTTTGAATCATTATTATATTTAAAGAAAATATTTTATTCGATATTAACCTGTCTTAACTTTAACCTTTGATTTCTTTTTCTTGTCTAACTTCGGAAGTTTCAAAATAAGCAATCCGTGCTTCTCAATAGCTTCAGCCTCATCCACATCTATCTCTACAGGTAGGGTAACAGTACGCGAAAATGAACCCCAGTATAATTCTTTTGTAATGAAATCTTCATCCTCTATAGTCTTCTCTTCTTCTCTTTTGCCTCGGATCGTCACAACATCGCGAGTAATAGAAATATCCAAATCTTCTGGTCTTACACCAGCTATCATAGACTTTATAACCACAGCATCGGCAGTCTGATAAACATCGACAGTCAATTCGCCCTCTGGTTCGGTTTCTTTGTCGGTCCATGATTCACCCTCATCGAGAGTATCCTCGACCTCTTCGATCTCATCTTCACTGTCTTTGTCCACTCGGACAACTCCAGTTAATCTTTCAAAGAATGAACGTTTATCTTTTGGCATTTTATTTACTTGTCCTATACTCTTTTTATTTAGGAGTAATAGGAATATTTATAATTATATCAATTTGCTTGCGGATACACCACCTTAACTTCTTCGAATAAAACGATAAGGATTACAACCGCTCCCCAAATCCATGCAAAAGCCTTCAGAGTATCAGACATCGTTCCATTAATTATAGATAAATTGAATGCAGAGTGCAATGTTATAGCAACTGCAATTCCTATTAGCAGGGCAAAAAACTTGGATACTATACCTCGATAATAAACATAGCCAAGAGCAAAGCCGATAGAGGCTGAGCTCACTACATGTACAAGTGTCGCGCCGATGAAACGCATATTGCCGGTAACAATGCTTTGGATATAATCACCGCCAACAAGAGGCTGGAATAAGAAGAAGGCATTTTCTAGAGCTGCGAAACCCAGAGCAACTGTAATGCAATAGACCATAGCGTCAATAGGTTCATCATTGTAGTCAGTATTAAGAGCAATAACGGCAACAGCGATAAACTTCGTAAGCTCCTCGACACCGGCCCAGAGTGTGTAGCGAAGGCTTTCGGATAGATTGAGATCACTTACGAACTTTTCGGCAAAAATAGATGCAATCACTGCTAGAAATCCTCCAAGGAATGTAATAACTATAAGCCAACGCGGTTCTGGATGACTATCTTCTCTCAACCAAAACCATAACCATACCAACGAAGGAAGAACTCCGGCCAAGAGAGCATAAACAAATGTACTAAAGTGCATGTCTATATTATATAGGACTTCATTATTTACGAAAAATAGTGGATAATCAAATTATGGATAAAAATGTCATAATCCTCGACAAAAAACTGGGCGAGACTCCGCTTGAATGTCTAAATAGATATAGGGCAGAGACCGGAGAATCAAGACCAATGACCTATGCAGGTAGACTTGATCCCATGGCGAGCGGAGTGCTAGTGGTACTTGCAGGAGATGAATGTAAGCACAAAGACAGATATGTTGCTTTGGACAAGGAATATGAATTTGAGATTTTATTGGGTTTTGATACTGATACTCATGATATTTTGGGTTTGCCCGAACCCCCTAGGGATGTGTCACATCCCGGGACAATAAATCCTGCAATTATTCAAGAGTTCATGGGAAAAAGGACTCAGACCTATCCGATATATTCATCCAAGACGGTAAATGGTAGACAATTACACGCTATTGCAAGAGAAGGGAAGATTGATGAAATCGATTTGCCTACAAAAGAAATCGAGATATTTAGCATTGATAATTTGGGTGAAATTGAGATCAATGGAAAAGACTTACTTGATGAAATATTGAGAAGAATAGACTTAGTAAATGGTGATTTTAGACAGACAGAAATAAGACAAGCATGGATAAATTCATTAGGAGGTAAGGAGCAAGAGATTTTTACAATTTATAAATACAAAATGACCTGCTCATCAGGTACTTATGTTAGAGCTTTGATAAGAGACCTTGGAGCCAAGCTAGACCTGCCAATGTGTGCTTGGAGCATAAAGAGGACAAGGGTAGGCGATTTTACCCAATACAACTATTGACAAATAGCTCATAATCTGATAGGACTATGTTAGAACAGCAGGTACCGAATGCTATATTTGATATATCCATGGCCGGAATATTGAGTATGGTATAGGTACCAAAACAAGGAAAGGAAAGTCAGTGAAAATGATTCAGTTCTGGTTCTTGATGGCTTTCGCCGTGATCGGCATCGGCCTCAACGCCTCGGCAGCTACGTCGCCGAAGGCGATGAAGTCGCTTCTCGACGGGGCACCGTCGATGGAGCCGGTGGCTCGTGTGGAAGTTAGCGCACAGGGAAAGACCCTGACCGCGGTTTCCACGAAGGATGTCGAGGTCGACATCCTGCCCATTCTGGCTCCGGCTCAATCGCCGGGCCAGTGGTCGAACCGTCTGGAGGTCCACGAAGCGGACTACCTCGCCGAATTCGGGGAGTGGATCCCCAAGGCCGAGGGAATTTCGTGGAAGTCACTTGCTGTTGGAGGAGACTGGAATGTCCTCCAGCAGATTGTCCACTGCAAGACAGTGGATGGCAATGACGGAATCAGTCTTTCGATGTTGACTCTTGAGTCGACGTCGGCCACGGGTGCCCTCACCGACACCTTCAGTATCGGCAGGCATGGATACTCTACGGCTGCCATCGGCTTCAAGGCCGATGGGACCGTCGTGAAATCCGGTTCGCCGGATATCATGGTGTCACGGATTATCGTGGTGTTCCAGATGAGCCTCTTCTCTGGAGGGGCGACTCAATCAGGACTCGATGAGATTCGCAGGTGGGTCTTCGATTGTCGGCCTGGGAAGGTGCCGGAGTCGTGGATCACCTATAAGCTCTCAATGACTGGTGCGAAGGTGATCGGCGGTGAGGCTGAAGTCAAGATCCTTCAGCCCTACCTTACCATCGTTCCCGGTTTCGTTACCTTCCAGGGGGACGAACCAGGATACGTCTGGAACATCTTGGAGGCCACAGCGATCACCGGTCCCTGGAAGCTCTTCGCTGTTGCCAAGAGTGGTAACAGGTTCCAGATTTCTGGGACGAGCCCCCGATTCTTCCGAGCCACAAGTGGGCCGTAGACCTGGACTCAAGGTCACCAATCTGATTCTGGTGGCCTACACAACGCCTGTCTCCTATGGGGGATGGGCGTTTTTTGTTGCTGGCAGATGTCGGACATCTGCGAGCATCCCCCCTTGACAAATTGTCCATTTTAGTATAGGGTCTAGAAATGCTCGATGTATGTTTTAGGTTAGTTTAAGCAATAAATAAAACAAATAATATGAAAAATAACATTATAAAAATACTACTTTCACTGGTCATTTTGCCGGTTTTTGTTCATGCCGAACAAATTAACCCTACACCAGCCCCATCAGTAGCTCCACAACCACAGACTACTACAGCTCCAGCCGTAGCAGTTTCTACAGCATCTGTTGGTCCAGAAACTACTCAATCTACTGGTTCAGTAACAAATTATCCATCATCAACAAATTCAACAGCATCTGTTGGTCCAGCATCAACAGTCTCAACGGCTACTGTTGGTCAGGAATATCCTGTCACCCCTGTAACACCTCCATCAAATGGTGGTTCATCTGGAGGTAGTACTGGTGGTTCATCATCTGGATCATCTTCATCTGGTAGCTCTTCTTCAGGAGGTAGCTATACTGGAATATATGGTTGTCCTATGATAACTACATATATGAAATTTGGTGCAAATAACAACACCATTGAAGTTAAGAAACTTCAGAATTTCTTGAAGAATGTAGAGAAGCTTGATGTCGATGCAAATGGTATTTTCGATCGCAAGACCGAAAAAGCTGTTATCGCATTCCAAAACAAATATAGCTCAACAATCATGGGTCCTTGGAGCACAAATCAAGGTACAGGATATGTCTACATCACTACTCAAAAGCAGATAAACAAAATTGCATGTAACTTGCCGCTAACATTGAATGCAAATGAATTGGCAATTATAAACAGTTCTAAGACAGCAAAATCTGCTACAAAGTCTGAAGTTATCATTACACCTAAAAATGAAGCTGAAGTTATCATGACTGAAGTAAAGGTCAATGAAACACAAGCAATCTCAACATCTACAGATAGCAACGAAGATCAAACAGCAAGTGTTTCCAAGCCTTCTATCATGAAGAGATTTGTAAACTTCATAATCTATTTGTTCAAATAATTTATCAATATTTGACAGACAAAAAGCCGCTTCAAGCGGTTTTTTGTTATTATACTTAAGCATATTAACATGTAGAAGTGTCACTTCTGTTACACCGATTCTGCCAACGATTTTGTACCATCCGCTCTCAATTCTCTCTTATTGACTTTAATCTTCAAAGCACCTGATATAGCAATCATCAAAGCATTGTCTCCAGATACATGTTTCGATGGTAGGTATATGCTCATCCCATATTTATGAGCCAGATTTGTAAAACTTTGTCTCAAACGCTTATTTGCTATTACACCACCACCTATCAGAAGACTTTTGGCCTGTGTTTCTTCTATAGATTTTTTTATTTTTGAAATTAAAACCTCATTGACTGCATTTTCGAATTCATTTGCAATAGCTCTTTTGAAATCAATCGAGATATCACCATTCTTCGATTTTTCATCTCTAACCGCATATAGCACAGCAGTTTTGAGACCGGAAAATGAAAAATCAAGATCACTTGTATTCAACATCGGTCTTGGCAAAGCGATACCTAGATCAAGCTTCATATCTACCGCTTCATCTGCCAATCTGCTTACATGTGGACCGCCAGGGTAGGGCAAATCCAAAATTCTTGCCACTTTATCATACGCTTCACCTACAGCATCATCTCTTGTTTCGCCTATAATTTTATAATTAAATTCATGATTATTTCTATTCAATTCGACAATCTGGGTATGACCACCGCTAATAAGAAGAGCAAGACCTGGACCATTGAAATCCTTCATACTTTGCCATTTATCTGATTCCTCATCGTGCAAAAGAGAACCGATGACATGACCTTCCATATGATTTACCGGCACGACCTCTATTTTCCATAATTCATTCAAAATCAGAGCGAAACTAATACCAACCCACAGAGCTGGTTCCAATCCTGGTCCTTCGGTCACAGCAATACGATCTATCTTAGGTATATTTTTTAGAAATTCATTTTCGTTTAGAAATGTTTGTACTAGATCAGAATTTTTGGCGGAATACTTGACCTCTATATCTTTTATTTTTTTATCAAAAATATCCTTAGGAATTTGCTCCATTTGACCATCGAAATATCCCTTAGTATCAGCTAGCAATTTCTTTAGTAATGGCAATAGAAACTTGGCATGCTCTCTTTTAGCCAAATTTGGGTAAACACCACCAAATTGATTGTGCAAATCGGCTTGAGAGTGGATATATGAGGCCAAAACTCTATATTCAAATTTACCTTCAAAATCCCTTGTCTCAATAAGGGCGAGAGCTGTCTCATCGCAACTTGTTTCTATACCAAGTGTTATCATGATTTAATATTGCCATATTTACTCAAATATTGAAATGCAGAGGAATGCAGAAGTCAGACATATGTCATTAAACATTTCTGCATAGGTGCCCGCACCGAGCGAGGAGCACGCGACGAGTCGAGGTGCGCGATACAGGACTTGAACCTGTGACCCTCCCCACGTCAAGGGGATGCTCTACCAACTGAGCTAACCGCGCGTATATATCGAAACTCTACCAAAAAACAAATTAAAAATCCATGCCCTCATAATTTACATCAATACCTCTTTTTGAGGCAAGAGAAGTCTCATAAATCCTAGCTTTTTCGATGGAGACATTGCCATTTTGAGAAATTAGATCAAATTCGGCAACATTTCCCGTATCGACAGCCTTAGAAAAATGCTGATCGAATAATAAATTGCCGAGCGAATATATTACAGGGACACTACCCATCCAAACTCTCTCTTGGACTACATGCGGGTGTGAGCCAGCGATGATACCGGCCCCAGCACCAACCAAGGTCCTTGCTTGATTTATAACCGTAGCATTTGTCGAACTAGAATATTCTTCACCCCAATGTGGCATAACAATAACAAAATAGTTGTCTTGCTTAAGTACTTTCACCGTATCTACAATCCTCTCGAATCCCTTACTAAATCCATGATATCCGACAAAGGCCAACTTATAACCATCTTGATCTATCTTCAAAACACCACTCGTAGCATTGTATGGATCGCCAAACCATTTTAGTCCAGCTTTTTCTATATTATTCCTTGTCTCTCGAATGCCAGAAAGACCGAAATTATCCATGTGATTATTTGCCAAACTCAAAACTGTAATACCAGCTTTTTTGAGGCTGGATGTCGACTTAGGATCAAATGTAAATTGCATAGCTTGACCGGTCTTATTTTTGCCGATCACGGTTTTGCTTTTATTGTTTGTTATCGGACCTTCTAGATTTGCTACCACAATATCTGCACCAGCGAATAATGGGGTAATCGTAGCAAATAGCGAATCATAGCCATATTTCTCACCCAGAAGTCTCACTCCTCGATCGAGCATTATGTCACCCGCTATCATTATTTTTATCTTTTTGGAATTTGTAACAACACTTTTTGGACTTTCTTGAGGCGTGCTTGATGAAATAAGGACACTAGTCTCGATAGAATTGCTTGCTCCACTCTGATCGAAATCAGCTACTGCTGATAGGTTACGATGAGCAAGGTCAGAAGAGACAATCATTTTGTAGCCCGTAGTCCCAGACCACAATGAGCCCCACACAAAAACCATTACCAAAAAGGCCTGTAAAAAATGTTTTGATGTAATTGGATCGTAATCGTCCTCCATCGCTGGGGGTATTATAGCATAAGAGAGTTTTGCAATGTATGATTTTTCCTAATTATTTGCAAACAATAATGATTGGCTTTCTGAGATAAGCAAAACAGTTACCCTTGTAATATTTACAAGTTATGATAATATATAGCTACAAACGGCTTAGGCCTCGAGACACCCGCAAGGGTGTCTCTGACATTTTACTCACCCTTACAGAGTTCGATGATTCTTTCTTCAAGTTCTTTATGAGTCATTACGTCAATAATGCCAATCTTTTGATATATCCTTTTAGCATCAATCAGTCTAAGTTGCGAAACTATAGCCATACGTTTGATTCCATCACCCAACTCTACAGGTATATAATATTTACCAGTTTTAGATCTAGTAGTAAGTGGTATTGCCCAAAAAACAATATTATTGAATTTTCTAAAAACAATAACTGGCCTGCCAAATAATTCACCCTTACCGTCTTGCTCAAAACCAACATTGGAACCTAAATGAGTAAACCAGATTTCTCTTTCATGAAAAAAGACGCGAGATTCCTTATTATCGATTTCAATTTTTTTATTGTGCCATGATTCAAAATCTTTCTTCATGAAACTGATTCTACCATGAATTACAAAAGGGAAGTCGCCCTCGACTCAAAGCTCGCTACCCGCTCGCTTTGGTCTGGGCACCGCCTCGTGGCAAAACCTTGCTAGGTTTTGCTCACTCCGGCGTTCGACTCTCTCCACACGGAGATCACAATGCGATACAAAATAATACCACCTAAGCGGTGGTATTATTTTGATCGTGTGACCCTACGGGGAGTCGAAGCTTACAGCTTCGGTACAGGCTTCGTATGGTACTCGCCGCTAATCGCGGCTCCGTTCCATATACTCAGCCTTTTCGACTCCCCTTCGGAAGCTAACGCTTCCTCAGGCTCACAATAAAAATAGCCACTGCGTGGCATATTTTTATTGTGACCCTACGGGGAGTCGAACCCCGATTACAGCCTTGAAAAGGCCGTGTCCTAACCATTAGACGATAGGGCCCTACTACGCTTTGCTCCGCATAGCTTCGTAGGGCAGGCCCTATGAATTACTGCGGAAATAAGGTATTAGTTCATAAATACTACTATCTTTTTGTCATTTTGGCAAAGTGATACAATAGTATGATGAAAAGGCGAGATGTAGCAGTATTGATCTTATGTGATGGAGACAAAATCCTTCTTCAGAAGAGATCGAAAACCGCAAAACGATTTCCCCAAAAGTGGGGACTTTTTGGAGGTGGTATTGAAGAGGGAGAATGTCCTCTGGATGGTTTGAAAAGAGAGATTTTTGAGGAGCTCAATCTAAAATTAGATACTGCCATAGATATATACGATTTGGATTACAAGCTAGATGAAAAAAACGAGGTTGGAACAATTTATACATTCATATCTAGGTATCATAGTGAAAAATTGGAACTTAATGAGGGTGAGGAAATGAGATGGGTAGGATTTGATGAGGTCTTAAATTATGATCTATCAAATCAATATAGAAAAATATTGGAGTACATTAGTAAGAATAGACATGTTCTACCTTGTTAATATTTATTCAACTCAAATTTATCCAGCAGATATAGAATAGTTAGTTATATACTTTTAATTTATGTTAGAATTATAAATCATAAATGCCTGGACGACTTTTTTTCATTAAGAAATACTTACTCATTGTTTCACTATTCACGATAGCGAGCATTTCATTTCTTTATCCAAGTAAGGCTGAAGCTAGATTTGGACTAAGTACATATGATGCTACAAGCATCACCTTGATGGCTGCTGATGCTTTAAACTTAGATGGTCAAAGCGGTTGGACATTCTACAACAGCGTAGATGCTCCAGAAGGCGGTTTTCTAGCTTCCAATTCAAACAATACTCAGACTTTTACACTGACTTTACCTACAAACTTAATATCAGGGACTACATACTATATATTCTTTTATGGTATTGGATACGATTATAGCAATACTGTTAGCTGTACAGCGGGTGGATCAACTTCTTCTACGGTTACGTTTGACGATAGAGATGTGACTAGATATTGGACTCCACACGCATCGATAACTCCTGGATCAAGTACAAATACTCTAGTATGTACTATAAATAAACAAAACGGTGTATTGAAATATCTTATTAGAGGTATTTATATTACCACTGATGCAAATATCACAGTCACATCTCAAGGAATTGCAGTCAACCTCAACGTCCCCGCCGGTACCAATGATAACGCCATAAAAGGCAATCTCATATCAAATGGAAATTTTGAAGCGGGCATCGACGGTACTTGGGGTATAGGAATAACTCAAAACACAAATCAGACAACATTATGGGACAATACAGTCGGTCATTCAGGTGGCTCAAGCCTAGCTATCCCTATTGATGCAAATTCATTTTTTACAGGTCAGGTCGCTGCACTGTCATTGACTTCTAGAGTTTTCCATCTCAAAGAAAATCGCAAATATACATTTAGTGTATGGATGAAGACTTCTACAAATACTACAGGTTGTTCTGTTTCTGTAGTCAATGCTTATGATCCGCCGAGCGGATATGATCCTCAATACTATATAAGTTCGGCAAGTGGACAAAATGCTACTTCATATACTTCAGATTTTACATGTACCACATCATGGAAGAGATTTTATGTTACCGGATATTTGAAGAAGTATCCTCAGATGGATTATGTCCTATCAGTCAATGCAAACGGCTTGGATGTAAACGGTGCTAAGCTTTATGTTACCGATGTTCAATTGGAAGAAGGAGATCTGACGGATTTTGCTCCGGCAAGCCCTTTGGAGTCGATCGTTACAACAGGCAAATCTGGAAATGTTTTCTATTCTACGGATTCATTGGTTGGTACCGTTAGATCTCACAACAACTCAACAAATCCAATTTCCAAGTCTTTGCAGTACCAGATTTACGATTCAGACAATATCTTAGTCACATCGGGTACACAAACAATAACCGTTTCAGCAGGACAGACATCAACAAGCAATTTTTCATTTTCAACCGGTGGTAAAATTGGTCAATTTAGACTGGTCTATTGGTATCCAAATGAGGACATAACAGAAAAGGAGCTCATCTTCTCTATTGTAACACCTTATGCCACAGGAGCTCTTGATACATCGTCATATATGGGTATTCACCCAAACTATCTTGATTATCAACTTGATTCAATAAAAACCCTCGGTATTAAGTGGTCTAGAGTCTTAAGTCCATCAAATTACTTTAGATGGTCAATAGCAGAACCGACAGAAGGAAATTTCGTCTACTATGATACTCCACTCAGTCTTGGACCGACAGCGCTTTTGACTACTATGGGTACACTTGGAAGCGATCCACCTGCTTATGCCTTGAATGCGGGTCTTCCAGATCTTACAAAATGGTCAACATTCGTATCGACAGTAGTAGACCATTACAAATCAACCATCAAATATTGGGAGGTTTGGAATGAACCTTCATATACAGCAGATTTCTATGGTCAACTTCTCAAGACTGCATCTGACGCTATAGAAGCAAATGATCTAAATGATGCAACTATAATTGGTATGGGAGGTGTATCTGCCACATATATGCAATCTGTCATCGATGCAATGGATGCTCGTTATCTTCCGGGTTGGGATTGGAGAAGTCATATAAGTACATTATCTACCCACAATTATTTCGGAGGAACAACACCCGAAAGTCTTACAACAATCAAAGATACTTACAATAAAGCTATCTGGAACACTGAAACTGGCTTTTGGGATTTGGGAAATTTCCAAGGAAAGTTCTCAAACTTCATGGCTCCTGGCAAATCTATATATCCATATACTGATTCTGCTCGTTTTTATACCGCAAATACCGCAAATCCAAATCAATTAATCCAAAACTTTTCTAGGACTTTGGCTAGTGGTCAGACAAAATACTTCTTATACGATGCAAGAACATCCGCTGGTCCCGCAATTACAACAACAAATACTGGAATATTTGAATACGACATGTCGGTAAGAGCAAAAGCTATTGCATACTCTATTGCCGGATCGTTCTTGGACAAATCTACTGCATACGGTGACAAATCTCCAAATGCAAATACATATGCCTTATTATTCAAACAGAGTGATGGTTCAACCCCGGTAGCTGTAATTATGTCTTCAGACAATATTCCAAGACAGATGGCATTGTCTACAGTAAATCACAACCAAATCGAAGTTTATGACAGAATGGGAAATGCAGTAAGCTTCTCTGGTACGACTGTGATATATGGTCGGGCACCGATTTATGTCAAAGGTGTGGGAATATCTACAACAACACTTTCTTCTGCAATTACCGGCTCGACCATTTCCACATATACCGACGTCGAAGCCCCAAATCTTTCTATTACTGATGGTCCACTTGGACAAGCAAATGATGTTGTCAGATTTAGATGGTTAGGATTGGACAAATTCTATTTGCCAAATTTGGGAGAAATGAGTCAGGAAGCAAGTGCGCCAGTAGATGATCCGAATCCAAGCGCAATTACTTATTCATACAAATTAAGTCCCGTCGATAGTACCTATAGTGATTGGGTAGGAAATACTTATGTTGATTATAGCAATCTGACTACCGGTACATATACTTTTTATGTGGCAGCGAAGGATGCGGCAGGCAATGTTTCAGCTACAACATCTAGGACCTTCTCATATACTAGTGAAGCAGACCTATCAACTTCGACGATATCATCTGTAACTCCTAGCTCCGTCTCAACCACATCGATGACTCTAAGCTCGACTATTTCAAATTTTGGTGGCTCCTTGGTTACAGAAAGAGGATTTGCTTATGGCACAAATTCAAATCTATCATCAGTTATAGCAACCACTACTTTGGGACTTCAAAGCGCTACTGGTACTATGTCCTCAAGTACAACAGGTCTAAGTCCAAATACCACATACTATTTCAGAGCATATGCAGTAAACAAAAGCGGTACTACGACAAGCGCAATTTCTTCTACAACTACATTACCATGGAGTGCTCCAAGCGCTCCTACAAGCGTCTCAGCATCTCCAGGCAACAATCAAGCCTTAGTATACTTCACAGCTCCTTCTTCAAATGGTAGTGCCATACTATACTACACCGCATCATCATCCCCAGGAGGATTCGCTGCATATGGAGCCTCATCACCACTTACTGTTACTGGTCTTACAAATGGCCAATCTTACACATTCATCGTAAAAGCTACAAATGCTCTCGGTACAAGCTCTGCAAGTTCCGCATCAAACTCTGTTACACCCACAGCTGGTCCTACATATACAGTTTCTGGAACTATATCTGGACTTACTGGTACCGTAGTTCTCCAAAACAACCTAATCAATGATACATCGATTTCAGCAAATGGTGCCTTTAGTTTTAGCACTGCACTAGCTGATAGCTCTTCATATTCTGTTACTGTTTTGACTCAACCAAGTGGGGAAACTTGTACTGTTTCAAATGGCTCCGGTACTATTTCTGGTTCAAATATTTCAAATGTATCAGTGGCTTGTGTCGATAGTGGTGCACCAACAATTTCTAGTTTCAGTATACCTTCTTCAGGATCTTCACTGACAATATCAATATCCAGTTTTACTGCTACTGATAATGTAGCCGTTACGGGTTATCTAATAAATGAATCAGCAAGCACTCCACAAATCAATGACTCAAACTGGTCTGGTTCCGCTCCAAGTTCGTATACATTTGCATCATCAGGTAGCAAGACTCTATATGCATGGGCAAAAGATGCGGCTGGCAATATTTCAAACAGCTCAAGCGCAAATACAACGATTACTATCGCTTCATCCGGTGGAGGAGGGGGTGGCGGTGGCGGAGGGGGTGGAAGCTCATCATCAGGAAGCTCTTCTTCGAGCGGATGGATTATTAACGGAGCTACTACATCGGTTACATTGCAGGGCATAGCCACAAGCACTACTTGCACAACGATTCAGTATCCAATAATTTCCAAAAATCTTAATTTTGGTTCAAGTGGTCCTGATGTAATTCTTCTACAGAAGGTTCTTTTGCAGGATAAGCTATATCTATCGACCACTACTGGAATATATGATCAATTAACCTCAAATGCAGTTGCCAAATTCCAAATATCCAAGGGTATTGTCTATAGTGGTACACCATATACGACTGGTTTTGGAGCCATTGGTCCAAAAACTCGATCGACCATCAATAATATACTATCTCAGGGTAAATATCCGAGTCTTGGCCAGTGTCTCATAAGCTCCCAAAAGAAATTGCCATTGTCGTACACATTTAAAAATACACTGAAGACAGGTTCGACAGGTGAAGATGTTCGTCAATTACAAATATTCCTAAACCAATCAGGCTTCACAGTAGCAAGCTCTGGTACAGGTTCATCTGGAAAGGAAACTACATATTTTGGTCCAGCTACCCAAAAGGCACTTATCAAATTCCAAAACTTCTATGCAAAGGAGATCCTAATACCAAATGGCCTTAGTCAGGGCACTGGATTCTTCGGTCTTGCGACAATCAAAAAAGTCAATAATTTACTTGGGCATTAAACATTTTGGACTTACTCTTTTTTGTGCTATTTTAATTCCATGGAGAGATGGCTGAGTGGTTGAAGGCACCGCTCTCGAAAAGCGGCAGACTCGAAAGGGTCTCGGGAGTTCAAATCTCCCTCTCTCCGCAATGATTCACGAGAAGGTCTAAATGACCTTCGAGTGAATTATCATTGAGTGAGAGAGGGGGATTTGAAAGACGGAGCGTGCGAGGCTAGCAAGCCGAGCCGCGAGTCGGGGTCGCGAGTTCCGAGCCTGGGCGAGGAAACTCGTGACCAAATCTCCCTCTCTCCGCCTTGCTACGCCGAAGCGCGCAGTGCGAATGCGAGCTGTTTTACATACCAGTAATTATATGTTACAGTATTTTTAGAATGGACATTCCAAGAGTACTAACCATCCAGGTTTGGATACACCACATTGCTTTGTGGACTTACCGAGTCATTTTGGCATTCCTCCTAGCATTCACGCTGTGGCTGTTGGCAGATCTGTTCATCACCAGCCAGCGCCACACCGTTGTCCTGACCGAGAGTGTCACGCTCCGGCTAGCAAACGAATATGGCATCATGGATGACCATAGCACCACGGTCTATCCTGTTGGTATGGACTTCAAGCTCTCCAAAGGAGCCAGGGTTCGTATTACTCAGGGTAGGGGGACCAATGTCCTCATAACCTACATTGGCAAAGGCCCTGGTATCAGTGTGCCTCATGGGGCACAATTCATCATCGGGAAAGATCTACTCGAGACCATCTCGAGTCCCGCGAAATAGCAGTGACTTTTATTACCAAACCGCAGAACCCTGCGGTTCTGCTTTTTATTATAAAATGATAAAATATACCAATGTACCTAATATTTATTGGTATTGCTGTAGGACTTGCGATCAGTGTGCCGATGGGTTCGGTCGGAGTATCGGTAGTCCACCGAGTTATTACCAATAACAATAAAAAAGCTTTGTTTGTAGCTATCGGATCCTGCCTTGCAGATACTATATTTGGCATTATTGCTATTTATGGCTTGAGTACTATTACAAACTTCATTCATCTCCACAAAAATGGCCTGCATGTAGTAGGTGGTATATGTCTTGCCTATATATCGATCAGTGTCTATTTTTCCAAACCAAAAAGCATAAAAGAAGACAATCATATCTACTCATTGGGCAAAGATTTTATTACCGGATTTATACTCACGATTACAAATCCTCTTACCGCTATTGCTATTCTTGCTCTTTTTGCTTGGTTTGGTATCAATGATTCGACAATATCACTTCTAAGTGCCTTTTTATTGACATTGGGTCTTATTGCCGGTCTCGTCCTATGGTGGCTCACTTTGATCGAGATTACAAATCATTTCAAGAAGAAATTCAAATTTTCTTCTTTAGAAATTATAAATAAAGTTTTTGGTATTATCCTCTTTATCCTAGCTTTCTTGGTCTTGGCAAGAATTATATAATCAAAAACCGGGAAAATAATCAGTCTTAATTTTATTTTCTTTTACTCCAATTTCCAAAAGCATTTTCTTGCTAGCTTCGACAAGTGAATGGGGGCCTGAAATATAAAATGTCCTTTCTGCGAAATCAGGTACTTCAGTAAGTATCAATCCAGCATCGATAAAACCCTTGTATCCATTCCAATCTTCTGGAATATGATCGAGGTCAGTCAATGTGCTTACTGCTTTTAGACCAAAAGTTACATTAGCTCGATGAAATAGATTTGTATAAGCCAATTCTTCTATCCTTTTTGCACAATAAACCAAGACTATATCTCTATCTTCACCCTTATCCGCAATATATGCAATCATGCTTCGAAATGGCGTCACACCGATACCTCCTGCGATGAAGCATAGTTTGTCATTTTTATTTTTTGGTAAAATGAAATCGCCCGCTACTTGACCCGCATAGATCTTTTGTCCTATTTCCATTTCTGCCAGAGCCTTTTTGAATGAACTTGAATGATTTTTATCAAACTTTATGCCTATTGCGATTTCATCTTCAGTAGGTGAGGAGGAAATCGTAAAATATCTTCTATTACCTCGACTATCTACATCATCATGATTCAAAGTAAATTCCATATATTGTCCAGGTTCATATTTTATTTTTCTATTACTAGAAAAGACAAATTCACCAGTGTCTCTAGCAATTTTGGCATTTTTTTCTAATGTCAGAGTATATCTTTTTTTATCACTCATAAGCCATGAGAATGTATTACCGATACACAAGGCTAGCTCCGGAGTCGAATATACCGAATACAAATGAATAAATGGTGGGTAGATCATGCCGGTAATAAAGCCGTATATAACTCTCTTTTTCATACTTGGTGGCATAGTGATAGGCTCAGTCAACATAAATGTTGCAAAGAAGACATAAGGCGAATCTAGAAATACTTGTTTCAAAAATGACAGAGCATCGACTTTAGTGATCGAGCCGACATACATCATCAAAATTGAAAATATAAAGAAAGAAAAAATAACATCATAGCGACGGACTTTCCTTACAATCATAAAACCCAAAATAAGCACGAGAGGGAAGAGATAAGTAGTACCGACCCACCAGGATGCAGAACTATGGATAGTTAGGGCGGTAAGAGCAACAGCAAATGCTACCGGATTCCAAATATGTTTGCCTCTTATAGATAAAATATACTTTACGGCTACTGACCAAATACTAACCCAAAATAATAAAGGAATGACTGATATATATTCGCCAATATGTGGTGGACTTACAATAAGAGCGAGTATCAAAGAGGTGATTAGGGTCGATTCATAATTTGTATCTATTGCAAAAACTCTAGAAAAGACAAAATGCGCAATGTATGACAGAGAAACAATAATGGTCGTAGAATATACAAGTGCATAAGGCTCGAAACTTAATAATCCAAATAGACTCAAGATAAAAGAGTAAACAAGTAGAATAATGAGACTATACAAAACCACCCTATACATCGTTATCCTATTTAGAAAATTATCTATTTTATTCATGTAAATATTGCTCAAATCCACTGGTCATCGTCGCTATACCATTTGAATCAATTATATAACCAAATAGACTTTTTTGCCTCTCGATAAATTCTATCCCTCTTAGATCCATAGCGAAGGCTGGCGTTGCAAATCTATCAGCTTCATAGACATTTGGACCGATAATGGTAAAGCTAACTATCTCATTTTGAGCTTTATCTAGTGGATTATATATATGATTGCCTCTTTCATAATTTCCAGAAGTCGCTATTCCACAATCGGTCAGATATAACGTTTTTACGCTAGTTTTTTGATCAAATGGATTGACTATTCCAACCTTCCACTTTTTATTTTGCTCATTTAGTCCAGAGACTTCTATATCTCCACCAGCATTTATATAGAAATTAGTAAAGCCAGCTTTTCTTATTATTTCCCCAGCATTGTGTATTGCCCAGCCCTTGACAATACCAGACGGATCAATTTTCCCATTTCTATTTATATCAAAATATCCAAATGTCTCTTCTTTTGTAATTTGAGCTAAACAAAAGATTTCTTTCATATCTTCGGAATAATCATGCTCCAATATTTCAGCTCTGTTTATCTTTGAAATTTCACTATTATCCTTATAAGGACTGAATTTATTATCTATATATTGGAAATAATCAAAAACTTGATCAAGAATCTCCGTAATTTGATTTCCTTTGCCCACTATTTCTACAATAATAGGCATACCCATCATTATTTTGTGAATCTTCATTATTGAGCTTGAGCAAGAGCGTGTAATAGGGAATTCCTAAAACCCTTGCTGGTCTGCGTCGCTCCCGTAACCGTGTCGACATTAGAATCTTGAATCTTGATCGCCTCAGACTTCAATATAGGCATAGCTCTAGTATTTATTTTTATCGAATTATCTCGATCATTAGGATATTGGAGAAATAGAATATCTGACAAATTGCCATTTACTATAATTGCCTTTACCTCTACATTGCCATAATAGACATCCTCGATCGAACCCAAGAATGTGCCATCCTTGTATTTGCCCTTTGTAGTCAAAACCTGATTTTGTAAGGCTGTATTTGAATTATTTTTTAGACCAAGGAAAGTGATAATGTAATTGGCTATTTTTGCATTACGCCAATTTATTATAAATACATAAAAAGCGAAGATCAAAACTAAACCGAAAGATAAAGATTTTTTTGTAACAAATTTTGATTGAAAATTCATTATTTTTTTATCAGAAATTCAGAGGGATTTTATCTTGCTCTGTTAGACTTCTTGATTATAAGTATAAAACAAAAAATATATGAACAAAAGTACAAAAACAAGCACAAATAGAGGGTTCACTTTGATCGAAGTTCTTATTGTTATCGGTATTATTGCCATTTTGGCCACGATCGTCCTTGTAGCAGTCAATCCAACCCGCCAATTCAAACTGGCTCGCGATTCACAAAGAACCAGCAATGTAAATGCCTTACTAAATGCTATTCACCAAAACATCACCGAGCACAAGGGTGACCTTATATGCAATGGCTCAAAAAAGTCCCTTCCGACTGTGCCGACCTTAGTCCGATCAGCAAGCACCTCGCCCGAAAACGAGGGCGATATAGCAGATTGTTTGGTACCAGATTATATTTCATCCTTGCCATTTGATCCTTCTGCTTCAGGAGCACACTATGAGAACAATTCTGACTACAATACTGGCTATATTGTTTATCGCGACCAAAACAACCGCATTACCGCAAGCTCAACTGGTGAGCTTACTCCATCCATTTCGGTTACGAGATAGGGTAATGGTTTACCGATTTGATTTCTTATTATTCTTGCTCTGCTCGTCATTCCCGCACAGGGCTTGTCATTCCCACACCCTTACTGCTAGTCATTCCCGC
>CAZYBH010000002.1:56538-72150 GCA_964645315.1 uncultured Candidatus Saccharibacteria bacterium
GTCATTCCCGCACAGGGCTTGTCATTCCCACACCCTTACTGCTAGTCATTCCCGCGCAGGGCTCGTCATTCCCGCGCAGGCGGGAATCCAATATAACAATATGCGAACATATTACACCTACATACTATCGAATAAGAAAAAAGGCACATTGTATATTGGTGTAACAAATAACATCATAAGACGTGTCGATGAACACAGAAATTCTATAAATGATGGATTTACAAAAAAATACCGTATAAATAGACTTGTTTATTTTGAGCAAACAAACAGCATACTCTCAGCAATAAAAAGGGAAAAACAATTAAAAAAGTGGAATCGAGTTTGGAAGATAAAATTAATAGAATCTAAAAATCCAGAATGGTATGACTTGTATTATGAGATAAATCCTAGATTCCCGCCTGCGCGGGAATGACGAGCCCTGCGCGGGAATGACGAGCCCTACGCGGGAATGACGAGCCCTACGCGGGAATGACGAGCAGGGAAGGCACTTCAGATCAGGTATCACAGACTTGCTAGCAATGTCATTTGGTCATATCATTTAGGTATGATCATTAGCAAAAAGCTAGTACTACTCTGGACTATATGTAGCTTACTTATTGCAACCGCTTTATACACCCGTTTCCGCGAAGAAAGTAGGAGACCAAGTACACCTCGAACACCGACAGAATACAAGGAAGAAGTCATTAGCAATGATTTCTATGACAAAGATCTAGCAACCAGTACAGATCAATCACAAAACACAAGTCCCGAAGTCAAAAAATCTCCAATTACAGCAAAATCTTTTTTGGTCGGCAATGTAGAGACCGGAGAAATATATATGTATAGAAATATGAATACGGTCTTGCCGGTCGCTTCAATGTCAAAACTCATTACAGCAATTGCAAGTATGGACCAATATTCACTTTCAGGTACAACCACTATTACAGATTCAAACCTCGATAGACCGGATTCGGTCAAATATACTAGTGGAGAGATCTTTACTGTAGAAGAAGCGCTTCAACCTTTATTGATAAGTTCATCAAATATCATGGCTGAAGCGCTGGCTTCTACTTCGAATCGGACTAAGTTCATGGAGCTAATGTCTAGCTATGCATGGGAGATCGGCATGCCTTCTTCATTCTTTGCCGATCCTAGTGGTATTAGTCCTCTAAATATCTCATCGGCAAGCGACTTCTTTGCATTGGCAAAATACTTGTACAAAATGAGACCGGACATTTTGAAAATAACTAAAATAGACAAAGTTATCATAGCAACGACTACCGAGCATGGTTATCACGAAATATTAAGCACTCATCCATTTATTCATTATCCAAGTTATCTCGGTGGCAAGACAGGCAAAACTCCTCAAGCCAAGGATACTATGCTTTCTATTTTACAAATAAAAGGCCAACCAATAGCAATTATTGTTCTTGGTTCAGATAATCGCAAAGCTGACAGTGACTATTTGATCAAAGAAACCGAAAAACTCCTTACAGATATTAGTTACTGAGCATCTAAGAAGGATCGGATGAAGCCGGCAGTCTCATCTGGACCTTTTACTGGCACACAGTCTGCACCAGTAGTCCTTGCCGGATAATCATTGCCTCCATAAAACAATGCATCGCCAACGAAAACTATATCCGATATTGGAATCTTGAGTAATTGAGATAATTTCATAATTCCATAGGCTTTATTGACCCCCTTTCTAGTTATATCGACTGATGTAGCACCGCCCACTCTGATATCAAATTCTGGAATCTTCTTTCTGATAAATTCTGCTATAGCCTCGCGCTTCTTTCGATCAGTATCCCAAGCGTACTTGGCTTCGACCGGCGCTTTTTGACCGAGCGCTGAAAATGTTATTTGCGATCCTCTATCTTCAACAATTTCACCATAAACTATT
This sequence comes from uncultured Candidatus Saccharibacteria bacterium, assembly GCA_964645315.1. GTDB lineage: Bacteria > Patescibacteriota > Minisyncoccia > Phycocordibacterales > PALSA-1337 > C7867-002. Next base: position 58,421 of record CAZYBH010000002.1, read on the forward strand.
TCGGGTTTTGTATAGACAGGGCTATGCATTACTTGATCAAGGACATTCATTATCCTAGACTTTTCTTTTTCATTTAGATCTTCAGCATATTCCAAATGCCAGCCACCGCGCCAAATATACATCCTTGTACCAGAGGTAGGCAATAAAAATAAATTGCCGTAATTTTCCTGACTAGCGGGCAGTTTATTTACAAATTGAGTCAAGAATTGCGGATAACCACCGCCAGAAATAATACCGACTTTGGCAACATTTAGAAGTTTACAAATAAGATCCGACATCGCCCCATCTATCGGCGACTTGCTCTTGGTCAAGGTACCATCGAGATCAAATATAACCAACTTTTTGCCCTTCAATGTCATGTTTTATATTTCTAACATTTTTAATATTGTAGCAATCTTGACCCTAGCCACACCGATTACATAATCTGCTGCACCATAATACATATAAATCTCTTGCTTCTTAACACATAGACCACAAGGGAAGACTACATTTGCTACTATACCTTTGTGTTCATATTCTTCTTCAGGCTCAAATAATGGTATAGCAGTACGAGCTTTGACTATAGTCGGATCTTCCAAATCCAACAAAACTGCACCGACCCTATATGTAGTACTCCAAGAAACTCCATGATAGAGAAGTAGCCAGCCATCTTTGGTCTTGATCGGTGGAGTAGAAATACCGACCTTACCACCATCCCACATTCCTCTTCTTGGAGAAATTATTTCAACACATTGAGTTATTTTCTCTTTATTGAAATCCAATGTGGAAACGAAATCTACGCAAACACTTTCGTGTACTCTATGGAATACCATATAACTACCACGAACCTTTTCTGGCAAAATCGTAGAGTCTTTATTTGCTATAGATGGCGGTGTAATAGGTACAGGATTGCTCCAGGCCGACCAATTTCTCCTCAAAAAATCATTTACTGAAATAGAACTTACGACAACTCGCGGTGTACTACCATCGAAGCCGGTATAAGTCATGTATAGAGTCTTATTGATCTCGACTATTCTTGGATCTTCACAGCCATTTTTTTCGAAATCTGCACGAGGGAAGTATATTGGTTTGTCTAATCTTTCATCGATAGAAAGTCCATCATTCGAAACAGCATATCCCAATGTAGAAATATTATCGACACCAACTGCTCTATAAATAATATGCGTCTTACCATCAAGCTCTATAGAAGCTGGATTTAGAGTGCCTTTTTCCTCCCAAAGATAACCAGGCCGAGGGCTTATGATCGGATTTCCGGGATATCGTTTGATATGCTCTTTCTTTTCATTTGTAATGCTTACAAGTAGATTTTGGAGAGGAATAGATGCCATAGCGGTGTGAGTATCTGCGGCACCATAGTAGACTTCGAAATGATCATCCTTGATCAAAGCCCCGGAAGGGAAGACAATATGTGCAACTTGTCCAACCTCTTCATAATATGCCTCAGGAGCCATAAAAGGACCTTTTGTCCTACCGATAATATTTCTTGGATTCTTCTCATCAAGTAGTAATACTTCAACACCGAAAACCTGATCTGATCGACCATATCTCTGTATATGTGAATAAAGGAATAGCCAACCCTGTTCCGTCTTGACCGGAGGAGCACCTAGCTCTATCTGATCATCGTTTAGTCTTCTGATGTGAAGTTTATGGGAATCCAAGGTAGAATACCATTTATTCCAAAAATCTACTGACCACATATCTTCTGGCTTATCGAACTCGACATAACAAATATCTGAAGGCTTGCGATCTGTATTGACCGTAAGGAGTGCGGCCATTTTGCCATTGATCTTTTCGGGAAATAGAGCCATTGCTTTTGCATTGAATGGAGTGACTAAATGTTTCTCTTCAATAGTCTCCATATCACCTGATATGGCCACTGCTACACGAATATTGTCAGCATTGAATGGATAACCACCCAAAGCCGTATAAAAAATATAGTACTTATCACCAAACTTGGTCACTCTAGGATCTTCACAACCATAATAATCAAACTCTCGATCAGGGGAAATAAGAATTTTTCTATTTTCAAAATGAAAGCCATCTGAAGATTCTGCTCGACCGATAACTGACGTTTGCAAATGGGGATCTCGAAGCAAATCTGGCTCAGACATGCCTCGATATACCATTATTTTCTTTTTGCCCACCATTATCGGACAACCATTGAAAGCTGCTGCCGCTTCCCATGGATGTTCTCTGACTGGTGACAAAAGTGGATTATGATCAGATCTTGTGAGTGTAAACATAAATTAATGAACTTTACCGTAAGTAATCAACCAATTTAGCAAGCTGTCGAGTGGTGTCTCTGCCAAACATACATGCTTATCGCCACCACCATAGTAAACCGCTAAATTTTCTCCCATAACTACTGCACCTGAAGCATAGACTACGCCCGGCTTACCATCATTTTCGTAATGTGCATCTGGCTCCAAAATAGGCTGAGGTGAACGATACAAAATCTTGGTAGGATTTGATTTGTCCAAAATCATTGCGCCGATCTTGTATTTGTCTGGCTCTCTCAAATCCTGTGCATGATAAAGTAATAACCATCCGTATTTTGTGAGAATAGGTGGCGGTCCAGCCCCTCTCATCCGATTGTCCCAATATTCTTTGCGCCCAGGTTGTGGACCATGCAGACGCTTACTATTTATATGCTTCGATAAACCATTTAGACTTTCGACATATTCGATAGAAATATCTGGAACAATACTATGAAGTATTGCAAATTTACCATTGATCTTTTCGGGAAAGATAACCCAGTTTTTTGATGTTTGGCCAGGAGGGGAGATAAGAAAAGGTCTTCTCCAATTCCATTTATTTTGTTTCAAATCACTAAGCAAAATCGAAGTGAGTGCTATACGTACGGAATTCCACCCTTCGAATGCCACGTAAGTCATATAGACTCTTCCATCTATAAGCACGGCTCTGGGATCTTCTGATCCGCCCCAACCGCCACCAGAAACATAAAAATCCGGACAATACCTAGCTGGTCCCCAGGCTTTTTCGGAATCTGCAAGGCCTAGTCCAGGAAGAGGTTCGAATACTGGATATTGGGATCGATTGTTGAAATTTCTGCCATTTGGACTTGAAGCATGACCGATGCGAGATATACCATCTGAACCTATAGCTCTATATAGCAAATGTACACTGCCTTCATCGTCTTTTATGGCTGCTGGATTGAATGTGCCTCCATGTTCCCAAATCCTTATCCTTTGTGGAGAAAGCAATGGATTGTATTCATGTCTGTCTAGCTTGAAATGGGGACGATCTCTAAGTACACGCTTGCGGAAACTATAGACATATACGATAAGAGCCAAAATGACGACAATTAGGGCAAGACTGGCTATCAAAATTATAATCTCCATATTTTACTTAAGCGCGACCATATTTATCCTCTAATCGGACTATGTCCTTTTCGTCGAAGTCACCGTAGGCTAGCTCCAATAAGACCAGTTTCTCTGTGCCACCTTGGATGCGATGTTTGATCTCTCTTGGAACAAAACAATCATCACCAGTTTTGACTCGGATCTCTTTGCCGTCGATAATTGCGTATCCATTGCCAGATAATATATGCCAAAACTCATCTCTATTGTGATGATATTGTAAACTACAAGACTCTCCGGGATTTACGGAAATAATTTTTACCATCGAAGGCTTTTCCTTCGTCAACCACAACTCTTCACCCCATGGTCTTTTATCGAAATATGGTTTGGGAGCTTCAATATTCATTTGTAGCATAATTATACTATTAAACCGTTATACCAAATAGAAAAAATGTGTATAACTTAAGCCATTTTGCTCTTTTCATTGTTTATGCAATAATACCTACACTATGAATTTAGAGAATAAGAAAGTTATTTACATATTATTCGGAGTTCCAGCCATCATATTGTCACTTTTCATTGGTATTTTTATTGGCCAAAAGCAAAATTCTCCAGCCAACAATTCAAAAGAGTTAGAAGTCATTGCAAATTCAGACGAATTCAAGGCTTTTTGGAAGGTTTGGAGGACACTAGACGAAAAATACATCAAAGCAGCAAGTACAACAAATGACAAGAAGATATACGGGGCGATCCAAGGCCTTACAGCATCTTATGGAGACCCATATACAGTCTTTTTCCCACCAGCAGAATCCAAACTCTTCAAGGAAGACATAGCTGGAGACTTCGGTGGCGTAGGTATGGAGATCGGTATCAAAGACAAACAATTGCAAGTTGTGACTCCGATCAAAGATAGCCCGGCAGAAAGAGCTGGAGTCAAGACTGGAGATTTGATCATATCGATAAATAGCACTTCCACAGCAGGTATGAGCACAGATGAAGCCGTCAAGCTTATCCGCGGTCCGAAGGGTACCGAGGTAAAGATAACATTCGTTCCAGTCGGTACAAATAAGCCTTTGGTAAGGACTATCATACGAGACACCATCAGGGTACCTACTATCGATGTAGTAAATAAAGACGGTGGTATTACGGTTATTTCTCTATATAGCTTTACCGCCCAATCAGCAGAATTATTCCGCAATGCTTTGAGACAATTTGTCCTATCAGGAAATCATAAGCTTATCCTCGATCTTAGACGCAATCCTGGAGGATATCTCGAATCAGCATGGGATATCGCTTCATGGTTCCTGCCAGCAGGCAAGGTGATAGTGACCGAAGATTTCGGCAAAAACAGCAACCCAAATATATTCAAAAGTAAAGGCTATGATATCTTCAATAATAATTTAAAAATGCTAATATTGGTCGATGGAGGATCTGCCTCCGCATCCGAAATCCTAGCAGGAGCTCTCAAGGAGCAAGGTGTAGCAAAATTAGTCGGTACAAAGACCTTTGGAAAGGGTTCAGTCCAAGAATTGATAAATATTACGGACAATACCTCACTCAAAGTGACTATCGCTAGCTGGCTTACACCGAACGGTCACAATCTGTCTCACGATGGATTAGAACCAGATTACAATGTGCCAGTTACAGACAAAGACCTTGCAAATAAGAGAGACCCTCAAATGGAAAAAGCAATCGAATTATTAAAAGCACAACCATAAAAACATGAAAGTCATTTTACTCAAAGATGTAGCAAATGTCGGTAAGAAATACGATATAAAAGATATTAGTAGCGGTCATGCCCAAAATTTCCTTATCCCAAAAGGTCTAGCAATTATCGCTACTCCTCAAGCTATCAAAAAAGCTCAAGCCGAGATTTCCAAGATAGAAGGGGAGAGAAGAGTGATGGAAGATTTGATAGCAAAAAATATCAAGGATCTAAACGACACCACCATCCGCATCTCCGGCAAAGCAAATGAAAAAGGCCATCTTTTTGCTGGCATACACAAGGAAGAGTTGGTGGCAGAGATAAAGAAGCAGACGGAGTTAGATTTGGCTCCAGAATTTATCGAATTAGAGCACCCTATAAAGCAATTGGGCGAATATACTGTTTCAGTCAAGAAGGGTAGCCATTCAGCAAAGATGAAGGTGGTCGTTGAATAATATTTATTTATAGTTACAGATTTGTAAAATAAACAAAAAAAAGAGGTCGAACCTCTTTTTTGTTTGGATTTATTATCTTACATGTACGATCTTCTTTCGATCGATGTCATTGTTGAAGCTTGTCTTGCGCTTTGTACCAAAAACAACCTTACCGTCTTTGAGAGCAAAGAGGGTATCATCCTTGGCTATAGCGACATTGTCACCAGGCAATACTGTAGTACCACGCTGGCGAACAATGATCTGTCCAACCTTGATGTTTTGGCCATGATTGATCTTTACCCCCAAATATTGAGGATTTGAATCGCGACCGTTTTTACTGACACCAGCTGCTTTTTTATGGGCCATAGTATTAAGTTAAAATTTAAAAATGAAAAATTAAAAGTTAGAAACGTATCTAACAGTTTTGATAGCTTAACATAGCCATATATATTATGCAAATCGATAATATGGCTATAAATATAGGTATTTTTCATGTATTATATGGCCTTGTTGAGCCATTTTATAGCATGGTGGGTATTGACAACGGTACTTCAAAATGCTAATATATACATGTAAGTGAGCCAAGTAATCATCATGATTATGAAGCTCATTTTTTAAATTATGACTGAAATAACAACGAGTGTTTTGTTTCTTGTAGCATCATTGTACGGTTCAGGTCAGACAAATATTGCTCAAATTACTACTAATACAGATGAGCAGGCTACAATTGAGAAACTAGAAGATACCGAGGTCTTTACAACTAGAGATCCTGCTGTAATGGAGAAATACCTAAGACAGGTCTATGCTGGCGATCCGGTTCTTATCGATATCGCTCGCTGTGAATCGAACTTTAGACAGTTCGATAAGAATGGCCAAGTCGTCAGAGGTAAGGTAGATAGAAACGATATCGGTGTCATGCAGATCAATGAAAGATACCATGTCGATACAGCAAAGAAACTTGGTCTTGATATTCACTCTACTCCAGGAAATATCGCTTATGCCAAATATCTCTACGATAAGGAAGGTACAAAACCTTGGTCAGCTTCACAGAAATGTTGGTCACTAGGTAATACTCTCGCTAAGAAATAATTATAAATAAAATACATAGAACCCTCGCAAGAGGGTTTTATGTTTGCTCCATTTTTCACTTATGGTAAAGTTATCTCAGATGAATGCAACGAACAATTTTCCTTGGGAAACCATGCACCCTGGGCAGGTAATAGGTAATGATGTTTTCGTGCCTCCAGGTGATATAAACATCGTTATCCTTATCGGCGAGGGTATTGGCGCTTGCCCTAGGAGCGAGGCTTCTGATTCTGATACCCCGCGTAAACTTTGCGATGTGGTCCTCAAACTCAAAAAGAAATGCAGAGACTGCAATCGCAATCACTATTGTACTCGCCTGATTTTGGATGTTGGCACCATCATCTTTCAATCTTGGGTCGAAAGCACACGAACCCTCACCCTACGTCTTGTGTACAAGTGAAATGAGAAAAGAGCAGAAGTCAGACTTCTGCTCTTATCATTTTATAAACATATGATAGGATAAAAGAGGAGGTTTGTTCTGTATGAGTCAACCAACAATCAAAGAAGTTTGCCTTTGTTTGGGTGAGTTCACCACCATCCGATTCCCATACAAAAACAAAACGTACGAAATCAGCATCAGAAAACCAGAAATCGACAAGGAAGCTCCGAATGAGCCGGTACGACTTGAGCCAAAATCAAGAGTCCATGGCCCGGATGGCATCATGGTCACCTCGCTTCATGCGACTTTTGAAGGCGAAAATGGCGACCAGCGACTCGCAGGCATCTCCCTCAAGGTGCTCCGTGTCGAAAAACGCGTCGAACTTGATGTATCCAAAGTTCACGTCCTGATCAAGGATACTGGTGAAACTGTACAGCTCGTTGCATACCTCCGAAAGCTTCAGGAGGGAATGGTAAGCAAGAACTAATCGGTCCAGTCAATGACCGAAAAAAAGCCAACACACACGCGACCTTATTGGGTCGCGTTGTTATTTATGTTATTTGCAGAGATAAATATTATTGAACAATTAAATTCTATACTTCAAAGTCCGTATAGTAATCAATGAAAGACTTGACATGCACTTCTTCGTGTGCTATGGTATCTTCAGATGAACTCTGTCGGACTTTATAGGTCCGACACAAACCGACACAACCAGAAACAACAAGGCCTGAAGATGAGTACTGTTAGAATGATTGTCGCGGTCCTAATGTGGATCAGCGTCACACTCGATGCGGCCGTGGCAAGTTCGGTGTTTACCTCGCCGACCACAAACACGGTCTGGTACCCGGGTGACAAAGTTATCATCACCTGGGATACCAATGCGTTCGGTCCCAATGACCGAATCTGCATCGAGATTCAGACTGATCAAGCGAACACCCATGGTGTTCCTACGGGATTTTCTTCTTACATCCACTACTACGAATCCAACACTGGAAAAAAGGAGTGGGTCGTGCCTGACGCAGTGTCTGATACCACAACCTTTCAGTTGTTGATCTACAACGACTCATCCTACGGTCGCAAGTACCCGAGTGGATTTTTTCAGATCCGACTCGGGCACAAAAGATCAACGGGAGCAACAGCACTGACAGTACAACAATCGGTGTGCTTGCGTTGGCAAGCCACATACGGAAATCTGTACGAGGTCCAGTCCAGCATTGATCTCGAAAACTGGGTCTCCGAAGGATACATCGTCGCCGACAGGGAAGAGTTTGGAGCGACGGTACTGGCTAACAGTCAGAATCGCACCTACAGAACTGTCGACTGGGGTCCGTATAGCCAGTAAATGGCACCCGGCTTCCGATCGCACCCACGAAAATCTCCTTCGTGGGATTTTCTTTTTTGAGATCATGGGCAGACTAATAATTAATTATCACTAATGTATTGTGGGGCAGTGTTTTGTTGCTAAGTATAGCGATTTTGATTCAATGTCGCACAATATATGTTTTACGCACTTGCTCAATAAATATAATGCCTTTAATTAGCCATGTCATCAGCTAATTAACAGCATTTAATAATCCGATTTGTCTTAGCAGATAATATTAATTTTTAATTTAAGAAATTTTATTTTTTATTTAATTAGTTCCCCTGCACAACATTATTTTTTTTAATTGAATTCTGTAATAATATTTTATTTAAATACAAAATACTAAATGATCTAAAAAGGTTTACTGTTCGATATGCAGTATATATTGAGTGCCGCTTATTTTCCATTACTTACCTAATAACGGACTCGACTTAGTCAAATAGCACTAAATTTATAATCAACGATTAATGGCCCTGAAATGACCGCTTAAAATGCCCTATAAAACATTTTAATTTTAGAGATAGGATTTGATATAGGATGAAATAGGAACCCAGACATAAGGCAGGAATATTTTTGAATAAATATATATGACTGGCACCTTTAGATAATTTGACCAGAGATTTGTCATCGTATCGACAATAAAATGCCAATTGTCGGTGAAGGTTTTGGATTCGACTATCTCGCGTAGGTTGAGACCAAGATATGCAAGTAGGATCAAGCCAGCAGTTACTAAAATGACTTGTTTAACTAATCCTTTTGAATAAATTCGTCTTTTCATTATTTTGAATTTTGATAATTATAATATAAATTTCTTACCATTTACAGTACCTGCATATGTCACACATATGCAAACATGCAACTATGCGTATGTTAAACTTTTATAGATAATCCATCGGATCAAGAGTTTTTCCAACTGGAATAACTGAATTTATACATTTGACAACACTTGGGAACTCTTGTCTAGTTATCCGGGCAACTCTTAGTCCTTGCGATGCTAGGACACCGAAGTGAAGATGCGGGCCCGTGGCAGCCCCGGTACTTCCGCTATATGCGATAATCTCACCAGTGTCGACTCTTTGGCCGGTTGTGACAATCGGTAATGATAGGTGAGCATAAATAGTTGAGATACCATTGTCATGTTTGACTAAGACCCATTTACCATAAGATTTACATCCTCTTATAACATCGGTATTCCCTACTCCCATAACCGTACCCGAGCGTGCAGACTTGACTGCTGTACCGATAGCTGCTCGAAAATCTACACCGTTGTGACTACCGTTTTTGTAAAATTGTTTGTTGGTAGTAGAGAACTCAGTATAACCATATCGCTGTGTGATAAATACATTATCCAATGGCCAAGCCAAAACTCCAGTACCGGAAGTCGGAAGTAATTTTGGATCGATGAGGATTTTGAGTTGAGATTCGTAGCTATTGATCTCTCTTTCGAAAGCTTGTGCTTCTTCTTTTTTCTTGGCTAGAAGTGCTTTGTAATTGGCCTCATTGTCCTTTGTTTCTTTTAGTAATTGATTTTGCTCTTCGGTCGTAGCGAGAACCAATGCCCTTTCATTATTCAATTGATTGTTGAGTTTCAATAATTCGGCTTTTGCTTGTTCGGTTTCCCTTTTGTTTTTTTCCAGATTATTTTTGTCCTCATTTAATTTTTGAATTTTTTCTTTGAGACCGTTTTGGATCGTACCGATCTCCTCTACAGCATTTAGACCTTCGGATATGGTCTTACTTCCAAGCACCACTGCTGGCATAGAGTCTATATTGACTTCATTTATAAGTGAAAATGTCTTGGCAATGATCCTTTGATTGTCACTAATACCTGTAAGCTTGTCATTTATGTCCATCGAAAGTTTCTGAAGTTCGAAGTTTTTTGCGGTTATTTTGTCTTGTGTAAGAGCTATGTTCTTTTCCAATTTGTCACGAGTAAGCTGTAAGGTCTTGAGAGTAGATTTCAAAGTCGCTGACTGACTTCCAAGAGCATCGATTTGTTTTTGATAGGATTGAATTACTTTTTCTAATTCTGCAATATCAGAATTTCTTTTATCAATCATGCCCTTTAATTCATTGATCTTACCAGGAACAGTCTGACTAGGTACAGTCTGGGCTGAGACTTGAGCACAGACAAAAAGCAGATTAAAAAAGATAACCAAAGCAGGATATGCTATAAACTTGAATTTTTGCATTATGATAGATCACTAATCGCTTTCTCTAGTCTTTGCAATGAAGTCTGTTTGCCAAGTATATAAGCCGAGACAAATGGATCTGGTGACTTCTCTTGGCCTGTAACAGCTACACGAAATGGCCAAAGCACATTGCCTTTGCCAGCTTTGTCTGCATAATCCCAAATCAAACCTTTGATCTTTTCCATGGAAAAATCTTTTTGATCGACTGTACTCAAAGCTTTGGCTATGTATGATAAATGTTTTTTGGATTCTTCCCTACTTGGGCTTTTTTTCCAGAGGAGTAAGTCGGAATTGTAATCTATAGTTTCTTTGAGAAAAGCAAGATCACCATTTTCGAAAATATTTGGAATCTCACCAAAAACTGAAATCTTCTCTCTTATTATATTTCTGGCTCTTTCGTACCTTGGATCATTTGCAAACCATGATGGCAAAAAGCTTTTGGCCGAGTTGTCGAATTCTTCATCGCTTAGCTTACTTATATATTCTTTATTGAACCAATTCAATTTCTCAATATTGAATATTGCTCCGCCTTTTTGGACTTTTGTAATATCAAATAATTCAACCAGTTCGTCTAGGCTATATATCTCTCTTTCTCCACCAGGATTCCAACCAAGAAATGCAAGAAAGTTGATGAGTGCATCTTTGTGATAACCCATCTTGAGATAATCGGTAAGAGATGTGGCGCCATGTCTCTTGGAGAGCTTGGTGCGATCTGGGGCAAGTATGAGAGGAATGTGTGCGTAGACTGGTCGTGGTGCACCGATCGCTTCTTGGATCAAAATCTGTCTTGGAGTATTTGCTAAATGCTCTTCGGCTCTGATGACGTGGGTGATTTTCATTTCAAAATCATCGACAACACTTGCAAAATGATATATAGGTTCTTCTACAGACTTGGCAATAACAAAGTCACCTAGATCAGTCGTATCTACACTGACCTTGCCTCGAATAAGATCGTCTATGACAACGCGCGAATTTGGATTGCGGAATCTGATAACCTCTTCCCTATCACCCGGTTCCTTGGGAGTCTCCTTGGAGATATAAGCTTTGTCTTCGGACAATAGTTTCTCTAAGTATTTTTTGTAAATTGATGAGCGCTCGCTCTCGCGAATAATCTCTTTATTGTCCCAATTCAAGCCGAGTAATTTGAAACCGGCTATAATGTCTTGTTCGAATTCATTTTTGGAGCGTTCTTTGTCTGTATCGTCAATACGAAGCAAATAGGTGCCTTTGTTTTTGCGAGTAAATAAATAATTGAATAAAGCCGTGCGTACACCGCCTATATGCAAATAACCTGTAGGGCTTGGGGCAAATCGTGTAATCATGGGCCTATTCTAACATTATATGAAGACTATTTCGAGTCAATATATGATCAAAACAAAAACCCCAACAGGGGGTCTTTGTTTGTATCAGACTAGACTTGAATTTTATCCTTTGAAATCTACGCTTGCTGTAGAACTTGCCTTGAATACTTTCATAACGACTTGACCCTTGGAATCCTTGAGAGGAGTAGATTTGGTAAGATCGAATGTCTTTTCTCCATTGTCTTGATAGACAACTGCATAGTATGTGCTACCTGCAACCATTGGAGCAGAAAGAGTAATCTTGCCTGGATTGATGCCAGACTTGAACTTAGCTGAACCCAAGACTTTGCCTGGTAGACCAGCATTGTCTGCTTGGATAACTACCCAGCTTGAAGTTGCCAATTCGGCTGATGAAATGTAGACAACATTTCCTGGATTTTGATCGGTAACGACTAGGCGATTTATTGCTCCTGTCTCTTCGAGAGCTGAAGGAGTCTCTTCTGGGTTTGGATTGTTGGATTCTTGGCCTTTATCTTTGAAGACCATAACTCCGATTACGACGATGACAATGATGACTATTACAGTCACAACCCATTGCCATGTTTTGATTCCACTATTATTAGGTTCCATATTTATAATGTTTTATGACTATTAAATAACGACGATATGGCTTACTTTAGCACATTAATGCTCATGTTCCAAGGCCATATCAAGTATGGCATTGGCTATAATTCTAGCACTATCTCTTCTTGCAAATTGGTGAGCTGAGGCTCTCATTGTCTCACTTAGCTCTTTTGAGCCTATAATTCGCCTTATTTCTTCGATTATAATATTTGAAGTTAAATTATTTTCTTCAATGACTGACGCTGCTCCCGCCTTGGCATAAGCCAAAGCGTTATTTGTTTGATCATGAGAAATTGCACTTGGCAATGGAATAATGATGGAAGGTAGACCCCAAATAGCAATTTCGAATATTGTCGAACCAGCCCTAGAAATAACGATATCAGATATACCAGCAGACATTCTCAAAGCCAATTCATTGAGATAATCAAAAGGATGATATCGATAAGCTTGAGGGTGATTTTGCAAAACAACTGGTAATAGCTCTTTTATTTCTTCAAAATTGTTCTTGCCGGTCTGATGGATGACCTGACAAAATTGTAGCAATTGAGGCAAGGCCTCGATAATTACATCGTTTATCCTCTTTGAGCCTTGAGAACCACCCAAAATAAGTACAGTTGGAACATTTTCTTCCAAATTTAGAAATTCTTTTGCTCCATTTTTGAGAGGCTCCATAATGCTAGTGCGGATAGGATTGCCTGTATAAGCCACTCTATCTCGATGAGTGAAATACTGGATAGCGCTAGGGTAAGAAAGGGCGATTCTTTTTGCAAACTTCCCTGCCCAAGCATTGACTCGGCCAGGCTTACTATCAGATTCGTGAATAATTACAGGAATGTTTAGTATTTTTGCTGCAAATAATGTTGGAAAACTTGCATAACCACCTTTGCCAAATATCACGTCCGGATAAATAGAATAAACTTTGTATAAAGACCAGATACAACCGTAAAGTGTTTTGAATAAATCGGTGAAATTTAGCAAGGAGAAATATCTTCGGATCTTACCGGCGGGGACTATGATATATTCTATGCCATTGTCAAAAAGAATTTTTGCATTGTATGGTGTAGGAGCCATGTAATAGAGTTCCGGATTGAGAATTTTCTTTTCTTTTGCAAGATCAAAGATCGCCTCTGCAACAGCCACTATCGGATAGAAATGACCGCCCGTACCACCGCCAGTAAAAAGTATTTTCATGGAATTATTTTACTATAATATACCCAAAAGCAGAAGTCTGACATATGCAACAGACAACCCCCGCATGGCGGGGGTGTGAAATTATCTCTATAAACCCTCAGCTTTAGCTGAGGTGTACGTTTGAAGGCAACGCCG
>CAZYBH010000003.1:0-70311 GCA_964645315.1 uncultured Candidatus Saccharibacteria bacterium
CATAACGACCCAGTGTAACAATAATCTTTGGCTGGATTATCTCAATCTGCTCATCAAGAAATGGACCATAAACTCTTATCTCCTCGGTACTTGGATCACGATTTTCTGGCGGTCGATCTTTGACTATATTTGTAATATAAATAGATGAGCGTTCGAGTCCTACATGCTTCAACAATTCATCCAGCACTTTGCCCGCTGCCCCACAAAAAGGTCTGCCGGTCTTGGCTTCATTTCTTCCTGGCGCTTCACCGATCATCACGATATCTGCATCATGACTTCCCTCGCCGATCACTGGGAAATAGGCATTACTTGTCCTGTATTCATAAAGCGGAGACTCCTTTAGATTCAAAATTTTATCCCTTATAATTTTTAGTTTATCGGTCTTTGTCATATTGTACTACTTGGCTTGTTCGATTACCACTTGAGCTTCCGTAAGGATCTTTTCATGATCTTCCATCTTGATACCTATTCTCTGAAGTGCTTCTGGATGACCGACAAGATCAAGACAAACCACAATATCCATATTTGCTAATTCCTTCTTTTGATCGCGAGTAAGAGTAGTAAGACAAGCGATCGGTTGCAAACTATTTGCAAAAATCAGATCATGCAAATTGCCCTTTTCTGGATAATTCCAACCAAGTAATTTCATTGTATTACATTCACCGTATTGGATTGCTTTGTCGGTAAATTTTGTATTTGTAACCAACCACCTTTCGGTCAACTTTCTTTTTACACCGCCGTATTCGTATTCATTGAATTGGATATCATCGTATCTAGCTTTGACATAAAGACTTACCTTGAGATCTGATTTCAGACCAAATTCATTGTGATATTTGGCTTCTACCATTGCTAGATCCAGACCTTTCCAAGCAACTACATCTACTTCATGTTCTACACACTTACCTATCACTGTCTGATCAGTCACACTTTCATAGCCCCACATTTTGAACAATCTAGCTACAAATTTCTCAAATGGAAAACCATCAGGACCAAGCTCAACCATCGCTCTTCTGATAGAATACTTGGCTGCAATTTTTGTGGAATGTTTGCGCAACAATTCGAAAGCACGATTGTAAATCTCCGAGGTCGTCATACCATCATGAATCTCTCTTCCGATCTCATCGACAACATCGTCTATGGTCTCATCTGTCGCACCGACACGCTTCAATGAACTAACCAACTTCTCTTCTTCAAATAATTGTTTCGTTCCGTCAGACTTTGTAATTGTAATAAGGTGATTCATTCTAGAATTAGCCACTAGTAATTAGCCACTAGTGAATAACATTATTTTACAGGAAAAATATGTAAGAGAACAGTAACTTTTCCCGTATGAAGAAGGTTAAATTCTCACTATTGACCAAATTCAATTTTTAAGCAATTATTGTACCGGATGAACCAATACGAAACCTACCTGAAAGCCATCGGTCTTTTCTGTCTGTTCTTTGCTGGCCTTGGCTTCATCGTCAATGGCTATGTGGACAGGCATCGAAAAGGCTTCGGCAAGATCTTTTCAGTCATTCTCGGAGCAGTCTTTCTGCTCATCACTCTGACTCTCATCTTCTTTCTTTACAAGGGTCAATTCCACACACAGCTCGCTTTTGCGGGCTTTGTTTTTTATTCAATAATCCCGCCACCAATACACTCATCTCCCTTGTAAATAACCAAAGATTGACCAGAAGACAGAATATCTTGAGGTTTTTCAAATTCAAATGTTGTCTCAGAAATATTTGCAGAGACAATTCGAACCTTAGACAATTCTTGTCTATATCTAGCTCTAACCTCATAAGGAAAAGAATTGCTATTGTTTGGATCGAAATCTGGAATATTTCCACTTACCCAATTTACATTCGAAATTGTCACCCTATTTTCCGATAAAGGTAAATGACCATTATCTTTATTTGATACTGTAATAGTATTTTGATCAATATCTTTATCAATCACATAATATGGAGCATCGCTTGGAGTCTTCTTGAAAATTGTAAAACCATGCCTTTCACCTTTTGTGAAGAATATTGAGCCATTATGCTCACCGACCACTTCTCCATTTTCATTCAAAACATTTCCTTTTTTGCTTTTTATATAATGAGAAAGAAATTCTTTTATATCGACTTTGCCTATGAAGCACAAACCCTGGCTATCTTTCTTTGTAGCATTTGGTAGACCCATTTTCCTCGACATATGTCTGACTTCTGTCTTTTGCAAATGGCCAACAGGAAATAAAATATGTGGCAAATCATTTTGGTTTAGAGTCCAGAGAAAATACGATTGATCTTTATTTTGATCCACACCCTTCAACAGTTTGTATTCAATAACATCTTGAGAGTTTTGACCCTCTATTTCTCTAATCCCTAACTCTCTAACCCTCTCACCCTTCACTCTTGCATAATGCCCAGTAGCGACATAATCCGCCCCTTGCTCCTTTGCCCATTTCCAAAAACCTCCAAACTTCACATATCGATTACACATTACATCCGGATTTGGAGTGCGACCATTTGAATATTCTCGAATCATGTAGTCGATTACATCCTGCTTATATTCCTTGACTAGATCCAAAGTGACAAATGGTATACCAAAATGAGCAGCCACTCTCATAGCATCAAGTCTCTCTTCTTTCCAATTGCATTCTATCCAATCTGGTTGCCAAACTTTGATGAAAACACCAGTAACATCGTATCCAGCTTTCAATAGTAATCCAGCCGAAACAGCACTATCTACGCCACCAGATAGACCAACGAAAACCCGCTTCTTTTGACCATTTTTTGTCATATTTGCATAGTACAACAAAAATCAAATAAGGTAAATATTGTTATTAAAGGTCTCAGCAAACATTGGGTATGAAGACCGCTTGCAGGAAATTCCTAGCAAGGAATTTCCGAAACAGAGCAAAACCTTGCAAGGTTTTGCGTGTCTTCAGACACAATGTTCGCTGAGACCTTTTGTAAATGTGTTTAAATTTTTAACTTTGCACTTTACACTTTGCACTTACTTAAGGTATTTATATTTATTTGCCACATGACCATCATGATCTACAGCATAATGCATAGTGCCACTTTTATCTGATAGATAGAACAAATACTTAGACTTAGTAGGATTGACTGTCGCTTCTATAGCACTCAATCCAGGATTACCAATCGGTGTCGGTGGCAGACCTTTGTTTGTATATGTATTGTAAGGAGTATCAGTCCTCAAATCGGTAGTCGTTAGAGAAAGAGAATCTTTGCCGAGAGTATAATAAAAAGGCGGATCGACTTGGAGTGGCATACCAATCTCCAACCTCTTCCACAAAATACCCGCAATAATCTTCCTATCCTCCATCTTTGTAGCCTCTTTCTCTACAATAGAAGCCATAGTGATAACATCATCCATAGTCTTTCCCAAAGCTTGTATAGCCAAAAGTTGAGTCTTTATTTTTTCTTTGAATGTATTTCGTAACTGTAATAAAACATTATCGGGGGTAGCATTTTCGTATATATAATAAGTATCAGGAAATAGGTAGCCTTCATAAGACTTTGCCAAGACAAAGAAAGTATCGGCGTCGAATTCTGGTATGGATTTCTTTATAAGATTACCAATCTGTCTTGCTGTCATACCTTCGATAATCGTAATCTTATATTTTGGCAAACCCTGCTCACCATTTATCACCCTACTTGCAATTTTGAGAGCCGACTGTGGCTTATCAAATAAATAATCACCAGCTTGTACCTGCTTATGACCAGAATAAGCTACGACATAAATTTTGAATAAAAATGCAGATTTGATTATACCCTTCTTTTCAAAATCATCAGCTACTTGTGACAAATACTGACCAGGTTTGATCGAAACAATCTTTCTTTGAGGAAAATCCAGAGGAGCTATCGAATAACTAATGACCAAAATAAGGAAAATTAGAAAAATAAAAACTAAGCTGTATATAATTTTTTTTGAAATTAATTTGAAAATTGGCATTATATTGGGAGATTACCAGGAGCCTGAGATCGCTTCGACGGTACACGGTCGAGATTTGGGGTCTGAGCGACAGAGCCTGGGAAATGATACATCGTAGCCAATTCCTCAGCATTCATAACTAAAGGCTTGGAAATAAAAGGTGGATAAAAATACGATCGTCTCTTATATGCCAAAAGTGATTGTTTGCTATAACGATTGCGTCTCATATCACGGAAATCTGTCCAAGGCTCACCTATGCTTGAGTGCAATTTATCACTATTGGGTTTGAATCCATTCATATGTTCATGACCGAAATGTTTGAGTCCAGCCATAATACCTCCTATACCAAATGGTGCATTGAATATGTCTTTTTTTGCAATATAAATACATCGTATACCGACATCGAAGGCTGGCTTACTAATCCTTCTTTCTATTGCTTCTGCCATTTCTTTTTCTACAGGTGTAATAGTAGGTAATTTGCTAAATCCTGTCTCATCATCAACCTTACCAGACACTTTTGTCTTCGGATCACGAAGAAGTATTTCATTTATTTCTTTCTTTGCATCTTCCTTCCAACCATCTTCATATTCGAAGAATTTACCGGCCTTGCGACGGTTTTTGGAAATATGACCTTGAAGCAAGATTTGGATCCAGACTTGCTGATTTGGACCGACACTACCCAAAAATTCGATGAGAGGCAACAATGGATCGATCTTGAATTCTTCTTTTGGATCCTTGTCTAGACCATAATCGATATATGTCTTGATCGGATAAACGACTTTTTTATTTGTAAATGTCATCTCAGCCGCCCAAGTCTTGAGCTCTTTTGGATCGAAGTGTACTGACTTTGTATAGTCTGGAACCTCTTTTATTTCTATTTCTGGAAATTGAGAATATAAAGCTGATATTACACCCTGCTTTCTTCCATCTTCAGTCCAAATCATAAATTTGACTGCACCCTCGATCGAGATGAGCTCGAGTGAATACCATGGCCTTGTCTCACCTTTCCAGTATTTGTTGTAATTTGTACCATCAGAAGTATTGTGTAAAGCATTTATGAAAATTTCCATGGCTTTTGGTGACTTCCAAGTATCCTTGGGTAATTTTAGTTCCAAAACTGTGAACTTTTTTGAAAAGATGTTTTTGCTTCTGACATAGTCGATCCACATAACCCAAAAAATCTTGGTAAATAAAACTGCAAAAACAATCGGTGCTACAAAAGCTATGAGCTCATAAGCATTTGGCAAAATAACAGTCAAAAACCTATTCCAAGTCTCCAAAAATAGACTTTCTACATTCATGCAAGGATTATACCACAAAAAATCCCGAACAAGTCGGGATTTTTTGTTTATTATTTTTCGATTGGAGTATACTTTCCTTCTTTGTCTCTCTTGAAATATTTTGGATTTTGGAGATTGACGACAATAGTATTTTCCTTGACGTATCTTTCCTTCATAACTTTGTCGATAACCTCTTCCTTTGACATAGGACCATTCTTTGCAAGGACAGATCTGATGACATCTCGGACGACACCCGGAGCATAACCCCATTCTGCAAGAGCGTATAGACCGCGTCCGACTAGGACAAATCTTGGATCCTTGATCAATTCATTGTGAGTTGTAGCTACGTGAGCCTTCTTATTGAACATAGTACCGATCTGCTTTGCAACTTCGCGGAAATGTATAGGAGAACCGTGCTTGCGAATGACGAGGAAGGCGTAATCTCGCATACCCTTTGTCTTGATATTTGGAGAAGATGTAACACCCCAATCACCCAATTGATTTTTGCCGATGATTTTTGAAATTTGGAGCCAGCGCTTGACTACTTCTTGGTTTTTGTACTTCTCTGATACATCCTGCAAATGACCCAAGAACTTGCTGACCATCTCTGATTCTGGAAGTAAATCTTCATTTTTAAGATTTGTGTATAGTTTCTTCAATGCTTCTTCTACCTTTTTTGCTAGAACTTCATTTACATGCCAGCGATGACGGAATTCATCATCTTCTTTGAATTTTCGGAAAGGTTCACCGACTACTAGCAAGAAATAGATGTGATTTTGGAGACTAGGATCTTTTGAGACATGGCCTAGGAAATCATCTTCAACGACAATACCACCTAGAGAGTGAAGTAAAGTCTCAATCTCAGCAAATGCAGATTTCTCTTTTGCATAATCATCTGACTTGCGAATATTGGTCAAAGCGTAGTTTTCGATTTGACGGACTCTTTCGCGAGTAATGCCGTAGATCTTTCCTATAGCATCAAGTGTCATACGCTTTACATCCTTGCCAAGACCGTATCTGTATGTGATCACTTCGCGAGCACGATCAGGAAGAGAAGACAAAAGTCTCTTTACAGTCTGTTTTGGTTTGAATGTAAGTGTTGTTGCCATGTTTTTATAATAGTATTAATGAATATGTTTTATCATTTTATCCAATTAAAGTCAACAAGCTTGCACAACTTGTAGATTTATGGTACAACGTAAATGGAAGGAACCTCAAGACCATGAAAAAAGTGGAATGGGAAATCGGTTTTGTACTGCCGAAGCAAATCACCGGCACACCAATGTGGCTCGACACGAAACCGTTGCGGGACTTGGACATTTCGAGATCTGTCCGTCTGATCGGAACTCCCGAAAAACAATCTGGAGAATTTCTGAACTGGGCAAAGGGGCAAGCAACGGATGGGACGATCTTCGCAGATATCAGGCACTTCCAGCGTCTTGCCGAGGTGCTCGAAGGCAAGTCTAGCCAGGTCGAAGGTCGATACACTCACTTCGTCTTGGCTGGAATTGTCTTCGATACCACGGAGCAGATTCGGGTCGTGGAAAAAGTGACCGTCGCTGGCAAAACGACAGATCAGCCGAAGATGATCGACGTCAACATGCGGTCTGTTCCCGTGATGAATCTTTTCGTGATCAATAACAAGCCGGTCTGGGGCGTTGCCCTTTATCCGGCAAATCAATACTACGGGCGACTTGGTGGTCATGACACCGCGCTCGTACTGATCGGATGAAGTTTCCACACTTCGTCCATTTCACAAGCGCCGACAACAATCGGCGCTTGGTTTATTTATGAAATAACAATATTGATCAATCTATTGGGTACAACGATAACTTTTGTAACCTTTTTGCCTTCCAACCACTTCTTGACAACCTCATTTTCCATAGCGATTTTTTCGATAATAGATTTGTCTGCATTTGAAGGTGCTTCGAAACTTCCTCTCAACTTACCATTGATCTGAATTGTAATATTTACGATATCTTCTTGGACAAAATCTGGGTTATATTCTGGCCAAGGAGCGATATGAATTGACTTTTTATTTCCCAAATTCATCCACAATTCTTCAGTAAAATGAGGGGCAAAAGGAGCCAAAAGTTTGATCAAATTAGAAAAATTTTGTTTATCGATAATTCCGATTTTTTCTACTTCATTTACTGTAATCATAAGGGTACTGATTGCTGTATTGAATCGTAGTGATTTGATATCATCAGTCACCTTCTTGATTGCTTTGTGAATGTATTTTGATATTTCTTTTGTTTGATTTTGATCTAAGGTATTTGAAATTTTGTCATTCAATTTCCAGACTCTTTCTATGAATCTCCTTGTACCACTCAAGCCAGCAGTACTCCAAGCAATCTGTTGATCAAATGGACCCATAAACATTTCGTATAATCTCATCGAATCAGCACCATAGTTTTTGACTATATCATCAGGATTTACTACGTTGCCAAATCTCTTGGACATCTTCCTACCATCTTCACCCATAATAAGACCGACGTGCTGAAGTTTGATAAATGGTTCGGTCGTCGAAACTACTCCGATGTCATACAAGAATTTGTGCCAGAAGCGGGCGTATATGAGATGGCGCGTTGCATGTTCTGCCCCACCAACATAGACATCGACTGGTGACCAATATTTTTCTTTTTTATTATCAACCAATGCTTTGGAATTTTTTGGATCCATGTAGCGCAAATAGTACCAAGATGAACCTGCCCACTGTGGCATAGTATTTGTCTCTCTCTTGGCTTTGCCTTTGCAAACTGGACACTTAACATTGACCCATTTGTCTATCGAAGCAAGAGGCGACTCACCAGTACCAGTAGGTTCGTAAGATTTGACTCGAGGTAATGTCACTGGCAAATCTTTGAAAGGTACGGGTACAATTCCGTTTGATTCTGGTCTTATCAATTTGCAATTTTCGCAATGAATAATTGGCATTGGCTCGCCCCAATATCGTTGACGCGAAAATACCCAATCACGAAGTTTGTATTTTGTAACCCACTTGCCACCAACAAAATCTGTAATTTCTTTTTTTATTTCTTCAGAATTTTTGCCGTTGAATTGACCTGAATCCATAACAATACCATAACCGGTATATGCTATATCACCATTTAATCTCTGACGCCAATAAGGCATCTCCGAATGCGTCATAAAATCATCTGTAAGTGTTGAGAAAGATTCCCAAAATATTTCATGTTGGGCATTTTCTTCATCACTAACATTATCTTTTTCTTCATTTTCCAAATCAAAGGTAACCAACGATGTTAAAGCCAATCTATTTTGATCTTTATGAGCTGCAAAATATTCTGCTCTGACTATACCGCCCAAAACTTTGCCATTTGAAAGATTTTTGTAGCCAGTCTCCTCTTGTACTTCTCTTTTGGCTGCTGTTATCAGATCTTCACCTTGTTCGACTCCTCCCATTGGGAAAGTTGTCCAAGGATGCTTTTTCCATTTCAAACAAAGAATCTTTCCATCTTTTGGATTTCTTACAATGACATGAACATTTCTTCTTTCTACTTTTTGCTTACCAGCCACTGGAGGATTTCTTTTATCGACGATGTGTGGAGCGATGACTTGCTTTATTGAAAGATTGTATTTTGTTGCAAACTCCCAATCTCTATCATCATGAGCGGGTACGGCCATGACTGCGCCTGTGCCATAATCTGGCAAGACATAATCAGCAATCCAAAGTGGCACAGCTTCATTGTTTGCTGGATTAATAACCTTGATACCTTTCAATTCAACACCCGTCTTTTCTTTTTTTACATCTGTCCTTTCAATTTCGCTAATATTTTTTACTTTCTTTATATATTCTTCAACTTCGTTTCTATTTTCTACAATACTCAAAAATTCAGAGACTAGTTTGTGCTCTGGAGCAAGGACAACATAAGTAACCCCAAATAATGTATCCGGCCTTGTCGTAAATACTTCTATTTCTTTTTCACCTTTTACCTTTTCCCTATTACCTCCTTGCCCTCCGTAGCCTTGGCGAAGGAGGGTTACCTTAAATGTAATCAACGCTCCCTCACTCTTCCCAATCCAATTTTTCTGCAAAATCTTTATCGATTCTGGCCAATCAAGCAAATTACCGCCCTTTTCATTTTTCAAATCAAGATCAGATAAAAGTCTCTCGGCATAGTCAGTAATTTTCAAAACCCATTGACGCATAGGTTTCTTTTCGACAACAGTACCACAACGCTCACAACGACCATCCTCAACATCTTCATTTGCCAAACCAGTCTTGCATGAAGGACACCAATTTATCGGCTCATATGATTCATAAGCCAAACCTTTTTCTAATAATTTCAAAAAGATCCACTGTGTCCATTTGTAATATTTTGGATCGGTGGTGTTGACCTCGCGCGACCAATCATAATCGAAGCCAAGTATTTCCAATTGCTTCTTGTATCTTGCAACATTCTTCTTGACCGAATCGGCCGGATTGGTCTTGGTCTTTAGTGCATAATTTTCTGCTGGTAGACCGAAAGCGTCAAAGCCCATAGGATGTAGAACCGAGTGACCATTCATGCGCTTGAAACGAGAAATGACATCGGTGGCAATATAGCCTTTTGGATGACCAACATGCAAACCTTCACCGGATGGATATGGGAACATATCGAGAACATAAAATTTCTCTCTTTTACCAACTTCTTTTGATTGGTACAATTTGGTCTTTTGCCATTTCTTCTGCCATTTGGATTCGATGGGGGCGGGGTTATAGGTTTTGAGCGTTATCTTTTTTGTACTTACTGATGCGCTTTTTCTTGGCTTTTGCCCTTTGCCTTTTACCTTTTTTAATGCCTTAGATTTTACTTTTTTCATAGAGCAATCATAGCGGAAAGTGGGTTTTGACGCAAAATTGTGCTGATTTAAAAGGGTATTGACAATCATTATGTGGTATGCTATAATTGAAGTAGATGAATACCACCCAAATAACGACGTTCACGGGAACGCCCGAAGTCGCGGCCAGGAAGGCCGAGGAGTTGTTTGATGTCCAGAAGCTGGACATCAAACAGACTCTAGTCAATACGTCCACTACGTTGGTGGACGGGAAACTCATTCTGACCATCGTTGTAATCTGGACCCGTCCGGTCTAGTAACAACGAACGCATCGCGTTCCCTCCGGGGGGCGCGATGATTTTTTTACAAACATTTTATGGAATCAGACAAACCACTTTTTCCTATGCTTATCTAAATAGGTCATAATATCTTCGAGAAAATATTGAGCAAAACTATTGTATTTGCTTGTCTTACTTCTTTTTCGATTATTAAAATCTTCAAAACTAACTTTTCTCTTGAGCCAATGATCATCTTCAGATAGTAGTACAGTAAGAATAGGCTCAATTTTTTCTATTATATATACAAATATAGCCTCTTCATCTTGCCTCTTTTCGTAAATATCAATTTCTTTCCAAATATTAATTAAATCTGGATATCTACTTTTTAACTTTGCCAGAGATTTCAATTCTCTTTTATGTTTATCAATCTTCTTATTTGAATATATGGAAACATCACCAGCATAAACTTCTACAAAGTCATGGATGAGTGAATACTTTATAACTTTATTTAAATCAAGTTTTAAATTATATTTTTCAATAATCATCCAACAAAGCATAGCAACCCTATATGAATGTTCTGCATCATTGTCTCTAATCATAGAACTATGGATCGAATCGAGGTCTCTATATGTAGAATTAAAGCGCTTCAATAATTTCTGATAGGCGATAATATTTTTGAAATATTCCATATGGGCAGTGTACTATATTTCATAAAGAAATAAAGTTATACCTTAAACTCTATGACACTACCGTCTTCATCTTTTCAAGAAATTTATCAAGATTTAACTGATCTTTTACTCTTAGAAAACTTCTATCAAAGATAATTTGGTATTCATCTTCATATAGAATTTTTTCTGGCCGATCAATTATTATTACATCAACACCTCCTTTGATGACAGATTTGTGCCAGTTCAACAATCCAGAATCGAAATACTTTTTTAATCCGAAATCCTTCCAGAAAGATATTGCTCCAGGATATTTTGGTCCCTCCTTCGGTAACCATGATCCATCTGGTTTATTCAAGCGGCGAGGATCACTCATTTCAATCTCATTTGAGATTGCTTCATAAATTCCTACGCCATTTGTGATAAATCGGTAATATTCCATATGTCTAAACCTTAAACTCAATAACATCACCATCTTTGACGACATACTCCTTACCTTCAATGCGAAGTAGACCTTTTTCGCGAGCAGAGGCATACGATCCTGAAGCGAGCAATTTGTCCCATTCAATAACTTCTGCACGAATAAATTTGTCTTTGAAATCTGTGTGAATAGCTGTACCCGCAAGAGGTGCTGTCCAACCTCGCTTGATGGTCCAGGCTCTAGTCTCATCTTCCCCAGTAGTAAAATAGACAATTAGATTCAACAAATCATAGCCAGTTCGAATAAGATTATTTATACCATCCCCCTTCGCCAAGGCTTCGGGGGACAGGTCCTCCTTCGCCAAGGCTTCGGGGGACAGGTCCTCTTTCGCTGAAACGAGTTCAGACGAGGCTGGAGAGATCGTTTCTCCAACCAAGGCTTTTCTCATTTCTTCTTTTTCCTCATGATCGAAATCTTTCAATTCATTTTCGATACCAGCATCAACGACTACCCATTTGGAATTATTATTTTGAAAAAAACTAATCAAAGCCTTATAGCGCTCATCATTCAATTCATCCAAATTTTTGCCACCACTTTTTTTATTCAAAACATAAAGAATTGGCTTTGATGTTATCAAACATAATTGTTTCAAATATGGTTCTTCAAATTCATCTACTTTGACCGTAGAAGCCAGTTTACCAGATTCGAGTATAGGAATAATTTTGTCCAATAGACCCATTTCCAAAATCGCTTCCTTTCTACCTGATTTGAAGTCTTTTGAAAGATTACTCTTTCTCTTTGTCACGGTAGCGAGGTCTGCCATTATCAATTCAAGATTGATAACTTCTATATCCTTGAGTGGATTGATCTTGCCGTCGACATGGATGATATTGTCATCCTCGAAAATCCTTACTACTTCTGCAATAGCATCGGTCTCTCTAATGTTTGATAAAAATTGATTGCCCAGACCCTCTCCTTCTGATGCGCCTTTGACCAAGCCAGCAATATCGACAAATTCGATAGCGGCAGGAATTGTCTTTGCAGATTTTGAAAAATGAGATAATTTCCAAAGTCGCTCATCAGGAACAGCAACAACTCCGACAGATGGATCGATAGTAGCAAATGGATAATTTGCAATAAGAACGCTCTTTTTTGTAAGCGCGCTAAAAAGGGTTGATTTTCCCACATTTGGCAGACCGACTATTCCGATTGATAGAGACATAATTTTTATCCACAATTAACTTGACATATTAATAATATTCGTTACAATTAAATTAATCACTACGAGGAAGACCCTGATGCAGTTCCGTCTGCATTGGGGGCTTTTTCTTTTACATTCCTCTCATGTAACTCAAGGTTTGATTTTTGATCATCCAGATATGCAATCGGAGCACCAGTTCTTTTTAATAATATTGAGCATCTCTTTGGATTACTTGGAGACAAAATTGCCTTCAGCTTCCCACCGGCTAATAATACCTTTATCAGTGGTGCATAATCTCCATCACTTGCGACTATAACGGCTTTTTCTAAGAAACCTAAATAAAAATCGCTACTGGCTTTCATTAGTAAATCTGAATCACAATTACCCTTTGGTTTACCATCTGCGTAAACAACATCCTTAAAGATCAACTCAAAACCACATTCTTGTATATAAGAATATAAATCCTTGTACTTTGGGATCAGGCCAATAAAAATATAAGCTATTTTTACATCATATTTCTCAGATAACCAGATCCTGAACTTCCGATAATCTAAACGCCAATTTAAATGATTTCTGAGAGCTTTATCAAGATTTGTAGCATCAATATAAGCAATATTGACCGGATGCTCTTTTTGCAACTTATTTTGAAACAAAGACATGAAATGAGCATAACACAAAGCGGTGCTACTTGTCATAGCACCGCTCGAACCTCTCCAGATTCACTACCGTCGAGCAGACCGAACAGGACGAACACCCCGAGGGTCACAGAGAAAGACCTGTCCCGGACCCAGACCCGTATGTGTGGCTCGAGGAGCCGGAAGCTCCTCAGGGTTGGCTTTAAACCCGAGCTGGCTTCGTCCGTTTTTGCGGTCTCTGGCTGAACCATGAGTTCTCTTCAAAACCCACTCAGGAATTTTCCCATTGTTTTGCCGGTGACGATGCAATGCAGACTTCGACGGAATGATTTTGTATCCATTCGCCATAGCTTTCCTTTCTACTAAGAGTTGCTCTACCGAATTCTGTCCGATAACATCATACCACAAATAATCGATGAATTCAAACAATTCTTCCATCACACCACCTCACTTGCACCTTTATCGTAAAGATTGAGTGGAATTTTATCCAAATTTTGAAGAATAGGTGTTATATATTCCCAAGAAGCCATAATTTCGCCAGTCGATGCAAAAAGAGTCTGATCACCTATGAAGGCATCGTGAATCAATCTCTCATAATCATTCTTCAACAAATTGAAATTTGGTACATCTGAATACTTGAACTTCAATGTCTTGGCCTCAGTATCAAAACCGTATCCAGGCGTTTTTACAAAAAACTTGATTTTTATACCTTCATCAGGTTGTACTCGAAAAGTCAAAATGTTTTGTTCCAAAATATCTTCATTTTTTGTTACTTTCTTTTTGCCTTTTATTTTATTTTTGAAATATATATCGATCTCAGTCTTTGTCTCACTCAAAGCCTTCCCATTTTCGAGGTAAAATGTCACTCCTTTCCATCTAGAATTTTCAACCTCTGCTTTGAGCAAAAAATATGACTCAGTTTTCGATTCTGGATTGACCTTTTCATCAAGATAACCTTTGTACTGTCCGCGTACTAGATTTTGGACAACTTGTCTTGAATTTAGCTTCTTGAGACTAGACAATACCTTTTGCCTTTCCCTACGGATATCTGTAGCCTGCATTTTCTTGGGTGTATCCATAGCGACAAGAGCGAGCATTTGGAGCATGTGATTTTGTCCTACATCTTTCAATGCACCGATCGGATCATAGAATGCGCCACGGCCTTCAAGACCGATCTTTTCGTAAAGTTTGATATGGACTTTGTCGATATGATCACTATTCCACAATGATTCGAAGATCGGATTTGTAAAGCGAAATGTCAAAATATTTTGCAAAGCTTCTTTTGCAAGATAGTGGTCGATACGGAAAATCTGCTCTTCTTTGAATAATTTACCCAATAACTTATCCAAAGATTTTGCCGTTTCTATATCATTTCCAAATGGCTTCTCTATGAGAACGCGAGTCCAGCCACTTAGATCATCACAAGGTACAGTCAGACCTGAATTGGCCAATTCTTTCAAAATACCTTCATAAAGATTTGGTGGTACAGAAAGATGGAAAAGTTTGTTGGAACATTGACCCCAAGCATCATCGGTTTTCTTGAGTCGATCAGCCAGCCTCGAATATGCAATCGGAGAATCGAAATATCCCTGTTCGTATGAAATATGATCAAGAAAATGTTTTACATCTTCTTCATTAAATTGACCAGGGAGAATATTGAGTCGGCTTCGAATTAATTCTCTAAATTCTTCTCTAGTAAATTGTCTTCTTGAAAATCCGACAATAGAAAATCTCGGAGGCAGAAGCTTCTTTACATAAAGTGACAATAGAGCTGGCAAAAGTTTGCGATGAGCGAGATCGCCGGTAATGCCGAAAATTACAAATATTGTCGGATGCAGAGCAAGAGGTGCTATTGGCTGATTTAGCTTGATTTCCATAAGGATTATAGTATATGAGAAAAGTCTTCTTTCTACAATTTTTCACCCCATTCTGACCACTTAGGATAAAATGTACCCGCAATGAATACACTAGGCAAAATGATAATGCCACACAGTATCCAAAGTCCTAATACCAAAAGTCTTGGAATCAATTCCATTAAAAAATCGAACATCCCCTTCCAAAGCCCCCAAAGTTCTTTGAATAATTCTTCCATTGTGGCAGTAAAACCTTCCATAATGGCATATTAGTACATAGTCAAGTTCAAATCAATATTGTAAAGTTTTCCAGATTTTATATACCTTACTATTATAGTATAATAGTAATAGAGCGCCTCGAGTGCCAATTAGTAATTAATTTTATAATTATATGATTGAGGCACCAATTCCCCAAAATGAGCAAGATCGTATTTGTTCTGTTCACCAGCTTTCTATACTAGACACTCCAAACGAAAAAAGATTCGATGACCTTACAGAAAAGGCTAGGGTTAGATTCAAGGTGCCAATTTCTACAATTTCAATTATTGATACAAATAGAGAATGGTACAAATCAATCAATGGTTTGGATCTAAAAGAAGCACCCCGCAACACTTCCTTTTGTGGTCATGCCTTAAACTCGGAGGTCATGATGGTTGTCGAAGATACGACAAAGGACAATAGATTTTCGGACAATCCTTCAGTTATCAATCCTCCAAAAATCCGCTTCTATGCTGGCAAGTCTCTCTACAATAGAAAAACCGGTCTAGCTGTTGGAGTTTTTTGCATCAAGGATACAAAACCCAGAAAGATGGAGCTTGCAGACATCAATGACTTTCTTGAAATTGCTACCAAGGCAGAAGACGAATTAAATACTAGTCAATAAATTGACTTGTTGTGGTATTAGAGATATTGGTGGACCTGAGCGGGCTCGAACCGCTTGCCTCCGCTTTGCAAAAGCGGCGCTCTACCAGGTGAGCTACAGGCCCAGTGCGTACATATTAACTCAAAGTATTGCTATTGTAAATGGTATTGCAAAATAATTATCTGATATAATTATATTGGCCGTTTATCAGTTTTAATAACTAATAATAAATACTATGGCCGACGCACCAAAATGTCCGGATTGCAATCATGAACATAAGCAAGAAGATGGTACATGTTCATGCGGTTGTACAACCAAATAAACAAAAAATCCCCTTTCGGGGATTTTTTGTTTAATCAACTATTACATCTGTGGAGCTGGGGCCTTTGATTTGCCTGTAAAAAGGACAACCAAAGTAGCCAAGCCAACTACAACGTAGACGACCTGTGCACCTGTAGAACCAGCGCCGAATATATAATCGACTAGGTTCCAATTAAATGCATGTAGAAGCCAATTTAGACCTCCAACGACTAATAGAACGAATGAGACATTATGTAAAGCCTTCATGTTATATTATTATTGATTAATACTTACCTTATAATTATAGCATTTTTAGAAAGTAGAAAAGTAGTTATCCACAATAAGCTTATCGAATTTAGAACAGAAAATTATCTGTTAATAAACCATATTGAAAATCAAAAAAAAGAGTCTATAATATATGGTTAAGAAATCTACAGATCGAATATTAACAGATGAATAAATTACGCTCAAAGAGGCTGATTTTGTCTTTATTGTTAACTTTTAATCTTTTTTGCTCGCCAGAAACCTCAAAAGCCTATCCACCATATACAGCGAGTAGTGACTTGGTAATATCTGGTCCTTATGACACAGCCACATCTGGAAGTGGTAACTGGGGTTCGTCTTCTGTCACACTTAGAGACTTCATCGCTATTGGTCAAAAATACAGAATAAGAAAAACGGGAACAATCGAAAGAATTAGAATGTATACAGATAGCACTCAAGATCTGACAGGATTTTATTTGATGATTTGGAGGCAGAACGGATCAAATTATGATCTTGTCGGAACATCAGAAAATCTTGCTAGCAATCTATCTTCAGGTTCTTATTCAACTATTACACTCTCTAGTCCGATTACCGGCGTTCAGGAAGGTGACTTCTACGGAGGAAGGATGCAATGGACATCTCCACACAATTCCTTTTACGCAAGGACGGGTGTATCCGGAGTTACTTCTTATTTTTATAATGGACAAGCATCGACAACAAATTTTGCTTGGGAATCTAAAACTTCGACCGCCGGATCTGTGATGCCAATAGAGATATATATGTCTGCCCCACAAGCCGTCTTTATTGGTGATTCAATAATCATGGGAGCTACTGACCATACATCTTACCTCACGACCACATTAGAAAGTTCTACATCTACGACGATAGAAGGACACCTTCATGATCTTACCGGTTATTCTTATCAAAACATGGGTATAGGGTCACAAAAAACATCCGATATTTTGGCTAGAATTAGCAGTGATGTGGTGGCTCTCAAACCCCAAATTGTAGTAATAAATGGTGGAGTAAATGATATAGCCGGAAGTATAAGCAAATCAACTTTTATTGCAAATTGGACCAGTATTTTGGACACATTTCAATCAGATAGTAATATCAAAAAGGTTATCGTCCTTAAGATTCTCCCTTGGACAAATGGCACAAACACCCAAATGCAGACGAGAGATGATTGGAATGCATCGCTTGCAACTCTAGCCTCAAACTATTCAAAAGCTCTAGTTGTAGATGCTGATTCATATGTCGGTCAATTTCGCGCCGGTGGTGATTCAAACAATTTGTGGGATATAAATCCGTCATACAATTCAGATGGTGTACATTTTAATTCTAGTGGTCACCTTCAGATTGCTACTGCAATAAAAAACGCTTTGGACTCACTACCAGCAAAAGTACTTTCATTTTCTCCGACAAATGGTCAAGCGGCAGTAGCAGTCAATTCAAATTTAGTTATAAATTTTGACAATATAGTCGATAGCCAATCAGGTAATGACAATGATATTCAGATTATTAATTCTGCAGATAATTCCGTAGTCGAAACCATAGACGCCCAATCATCTAAGGTCAGTGGCAGTGGTTCTTCTTCCATTACAATAAATCCGGATATAAATTTGAATACGGATTCTAGCTATCATATCCTGATTGGAGCAAATGCTTTCAAAGGAAGTGGGGCGGCAAATTATGCAGGCATTTCCAGTGGCTCGACTTGGTCTTTTGATACTGTAGATACGATTCGACCTGTAGTCAGTTCATATTATCCAAGCAATGCTAGTACTAGCGTCTCGATCAGTTCAAATCTATCAATCACTTTTGACAAGATAGTAACTGCAAGTTCTGGAATTAATAATGATATTACAATTAGAAAACTTTCCGATGACACAGTATTCGAAACTATCGATATACAATCGGCCAATATAACTGGTAGTGGCACAAATACAATAACCATAAATCCTACCAGCAATTTTGATATAAATACCGCCTACTACGTCACTATTGACTCAGGAGCATTAGTTGATCAAAGTGGAAATTATTTCCTAGGTGTTAATAATAATACAACATGGTCATTTAGGACGATAAACTATGTCGGCTCTTATCAATATCGAAAATCTATTACAATCAGCAATACAAATATAAGTTCGACTCTTACAGACTTCCCTCTTTACATAAAAATTACCAACGATTCAAATATTGGAAGTGCAGCGAGAAATGACGGCCATGACATTCTGTTCACAGATAGTTCAAATTCACCATTACCTTACGAAAGAGAATCATGGTCAGGCGGTGGTGGCTCGTCGGCAAATGGAAGTTTTTGGGTAAAAACTACTCTCAATGCGGACAACAATACATCTACCAATGATACTATATATGTATATTACGGATATTCAAACTCTACAGACAATCAAGATGTAGCAGATGGAAATAACGATGTCTGGAATTCAAATTTTGCCGGAGTTTGGCATCTTGCAGAAAGTGCGACTGATGAGCAAGTTGTCAGCAATAAACACATAGATTCAACTATCAATGCAAAATATGGAAATCAAAATGGAAATGCGCAGACGACTGGCAAAATTTCCTATGGACAAGCCTTCGACGGTGTCGATGACAATGTAACAATGAGTTCAGCTGCATATTCAAGTCGAGATATTACAGTCACCTGGTGGTCCAAATGTGGGGTTGTAACACCGACAGCAGAAGGTTTGTTTGATATAAACCGTGGAGCGACCGATAGGCTCTTTGGTTATCATTGGAGTATAGGCGGACAAAATGGAATTTATATTGACTACAGAGATACTAGTGCAAGTACTCACAATGTCAGGATTCTCGATAGTTCTATTACACAATCTGATTGGCATTATTTCGCCGCAATATGGAATGAAACTGCCCGAACACTTACTATTTACAAAGATGGTATTGCCCAAAGTGCAAGCATGGTCAGTAGTCCAACCATTCCAAGTGGTACCGATACAAGGATTGGTATTGGTGCTGTAGCAAATGAAGGTAATGTTTCAATTGACGAATTTAGAATTTCTTCGACATCATTAAGTTCTGCTTGGATTAGGTTCGAATATGAAAACATGTCGAGCGCAACAAATGAACTTACATTTGGTAGTCAGACAGCAAATACAAGCTCAGACGATATCACCGCCCCACAAAATCCTTCATCACCAAGTTTTGGTACAGTCACATCGAGCTCCATCGAAATTATCAAACCAGACACTGTGACAGAGACCGAATCAGGTCTATACAAATGGCAAGCTCGTAGGGATAGTGCAACTCTACTTGGATACCAAGCTATAGCTTCCACTTCAATAACAGATACAGGTTTGAGCCCAAATACTTCATATTCGTATGATGCAAATTTTATGGATCAAACATTCAATCTTGGATCCTATAGTAATCAAGTTTCAAAATATACTCTAGCAGACAAACCAACCGCTCTTGCAATCAGTGTATCAGGAGATAATGTCACAGTAAGTTCAAACGCGCTTCCAAATGATTCATCAGGTAGCTCAGGATATTATTTTACCCGCACTGGTGATTATAATTCTGGTTGGATACATTCAAATACTTGGACATTCAGCAATATTCCTTGCAACCAAAACATAGAATACAAAGTAAAATTTCGAAATGCAGAAGGAGTAGAAACTGACTATTACAATACTTATAGACAAAGTAGTGAATGCCCTCGATCCGGTTCAACAAGTAGAGTTATTATAAATAAAAATCTATTTACATTACCTCCCCAATTAGCTTCACCTAAGTCTAATACTTCATTTAGTAAACCAATTCCATTTGGTTCTAGGTCAAAGGAAGTTATTGAATTGCAAACTTTATTGGCAACAATGCCAGATATATATCCAGAAAAAATCATAAGTGGATATTACGGAAAATTGACAGAAAATGCCATAAAAAAGCTACAAATCAAATACAATGTGGTAAAATCTACTAATGATCCTGCCTATGGTTATATGGGTCCGAAAACTCGCGCATTAATTAATCAACTAATAAATAAAAATGAATCTAGATAAAAAAAAGTTTCTAATCAACACATCGATTATATCGATATACAATATAATATTATCAATATTCTTCTATATTCAAGCGGATGGAGAAGCTATAGCATTCTTCTTCATATTGCCTACAGTAGCATTTGTCATCTTATATGCGATAACTTATTTCAAAGAGGTAAATTTTGCAAAACAATCATATAAGACTAGTCACTTATTCAATTATTTTGCCATCTTAGCTACCATAATTATACTTCTTGGTATTTATACTGATAACAAATCTTCATCACCTGGAGGCGGTATCATTTTATTCTTTTTTGGTGCGCTTTGGGTAATTCCAATGATAGTTGCTCTGATTTCTTATTTTATTGGTTTTTTCTCGAAAAGTAAGCAAATGAGCGAACAAATGTCTAATGATTCTGGCTTATCCAAATCAAGAAGCTTATTTTTTGTGCTCAACATTATGATGAGCGCCTTATTTATGTTTCTTTTCGTCGGAGATATATACCAGTACATATCTCATAGTTATAGAACTAATATAGACTACGCCATATTCATACCTATATTTGTCTTGTTAGGAGCAAGCATTCTTACAAGAAAAAAATCATCTGTAATATACTGGGTAACTCAGGTTCTATCTATAGTAATAATAATATACATTGTATTAAAAGCTATAGGTTTCAGATTTTAAAATAATCATTATTCTAATATCTAATAAAACTGTCAAAACTTACCTAACCTTCTCCAACAAATGCTCGATAAAATGATGCAGATCACTACCTACAGCTCTTAGAGCTTTGGGGAATAGTGATTCTTCGGTAAGACCTGGTAGAGTATTGACCTCCAAAGTATAAATCCCACGCCTTGGGTGGATGATAAAATCAGATCGAGAGTAATGTCTGAGTCCCATAATCTCATGAATCTTTTTTGATAATTCTTCTATTTCCCTTTTTATTTTCGAAGAAAATGTAGCCGGAACTATCTCTTTAGTTTCATTGCCATACTTGGCATTAAAATCAAAAAACTCTGAAGCTGGTCGGATCTCGACAGGAGGCAAAGCATAGAATCTCTCACCACGGAAATGATCGATCACTCCGCAAGTCGCCTCAATACCCTTGATGTATTCTTCGACTATGACTTCATCACTGTGAGCCGAAGCATTGTACAAAGCAGGATAGAAATCGCTAAATTTCCTAACTATTGAAACGCCGACAGATGAACCGCTTGCGCTAGGTTTGACGACAGCCGGCATCACAAAAGAATTGAACAGATCTCTCAATATTGATTCTGGCTCATTTTGGATCTCTCCACTTGAAATGACTACTGCATAAGGATTTTTGATACCATGACTGTTTAGAATTTTCTTGGTCATGACTTTATTCATGCCGATAGCCGAACTTGCCGATCCACTTCCAGTAAAAGGGATTTTGTGCCATTCAAGTAGAGACTGGATCTTACCGTCTTCACCATAAGTACCGTGTAAGGCGTTGAATACTACATCAACAAGAGAATGCAAACCGGTGACACTGATCGGATTGCCCTCATGAGTCCAATTGCCATTTCTGTCGATAATAATATCGAAGGGTCTGTATTTGTCGGAGAGATTTTCGTTAATCGATTTTGCCACAGCCTGACCAGTACGAAGAGAGACCTCTGCTTCTGCCGAAGGTCCGCCACGCAAAATTCCAACTCTTACTATATGAGACATAAGAGTATTATAACTCTATTTAGCCAAGACCAAAACTTTTATCCCTCAATTGGCGATGGTATTTGATAGAAAATCTATGCGCTTCAGCATTTATTGAGACAATATTTGATTTGAATTTTGAAATTAATTCTGGATTACCGACAAAACTATTAGCTTTGTGCCTGCTATCCTTGGTTACAGCTACTATAGGTAAATTGAATCTTCTTGCTTGCAATACTGCTTCAGCAACTTTGACATGTCTTTCATCACCATCGACTACCAAAAGATCTGGGAATGCCCATTCACTATGATTGAATCTTCTGGTCAAAATTTCTTTCAAACCAGCCAAATCATCATTTTTGTCTAAAGAAATTTTGAATTTGCGATATTCATTTTTATTGAAAATACCATTTTCCATGACAACCATAGTACCGACGACATCTTGCCCTGAAATGTGCGCTATATCATAAGCTTCAATCCTAAAATTTTTATTGCTATAACTTTCTTTTGATTTTTTGATAAGGGAAATATCATTGATATGATCCAAAGCATACAGAAGTTTTTTGCAAGAATTGGCCTGCTCAAATTTTTGATTTTGAGCACTCTCTTTCATTTCTTTTTTTAGTTCTGCTTTGAGCGTTGCGACTTTATTATCAAAAAATAAGATCAGATTATTGATTGTCTTATTGTACTCTGTGAGATTTTGATCTCTAGAAATATCTGGCGCCCGACCAATAGCACTATAAAAAGCTTGGTGTCTTTCATCGACAGATTTTTGATCTCTATAGGGAAAGATTTTTCTCAAAATTTTCAAAGCTTCTTTGATAAGACCTGCATCAGTAAAAGGACCAAAGACTTTTTTTACTTTGTATGGCAGTGTTCCCAAAGAATTCATTTTGTCGTAATCTCTAACCCTAACCAAAAAGACTCGAGGCCATTCTTCTTCGGTAATAATGACATACTGATCACTTTTATCATCTCTATCATCGACATTGTAGGTAGGTTGATAGCGCTTGATCAGATTACTTTCAAGAACGATTGCCTCCAAAACACTTTTTGTTTCTTCCCAGGTAATGAATTTTGCCTTGGTGATCATATCGACAATTCTCGGACCCCTTGTTTCAATCAAATCATTGGCAAAATAGCTCTTAGTGCGATCTTTGAGTGACGTTGCTCGGCCAATGTAAATAGGACGCTTCCGATAATCGCGAAAGATGTACACCCCCGGACTATCGGGTATTTTTTTGTTTTTTATATATGTAAAATTCATTAATTTTGTCGCACTGCGTCACCGCAAGGGACAAGTATTTTATACCAGATTTTAGACGAATTGGCACTACAGTTGGTTTTGCTTTATTTTAAACTCTATGACACTACCGCCTTCAAATACTCATCATTACTTTCCTCATCTACCGCATCAATTGCTCGATAATCAATAGTCATTTCTTCTCCAATTTCAATATCTCTTGTAGCAACCGTGCAAATTTCAGCGTCACCTTCAGATAATTTTTCATCTTCAGCGATGTTTGGATTTGTAGAATGATTCGTGAATCTGGTGTTGTCGATAGAATAGACATATTTGCCACTCTTTTTCGAAAGATAAGCAAAATGGACTATCAAATCCTTTTGCAAGTCCGGCATTTTTTGTACCTCACTAGAATCAAAATATAAATCGAATCGTGGATCAAATTTCCAAGTCACAGTTCCTTTCGGAATAAACTGATCTGCGAATAATCCGATACCTTCAATGTGACTTTGTCCGATCTTAGTTTTAACAATTAGCATGAGATTATTATACTGGAAACTCGACTAACCTTAAACTCTATGATACCACTATCTTCTCAATACTATTTCTGAAACATCTCAACCTTCTGTTGTTCCCAGACCTTTGTATTATAGATAGTCAAACTCATAGTAACAATCAGAGGAATAAGACAGAACATCAAAGCAAACAATGAAAACATCAAACTACTCGAGCTTGCTTGCTTAATTTTTCTCCAAGAAATAATAGTCAAGATCACACTGATCAAAAAGATTAGTACTACTCCCCAAAACACAAATCCTCGAGAATCGATACTACTAAACCCTCCACCTATAATGATTCCAAATATAAGAATTGCATTACATGGAATTGATATAGCCGACAGTATTGATAATATTCTTGAAATTGATATTTTGTTCATGGGTTTATTATAACCCAAAATTTCCTAAATCATAAAACCTATAGCGCCATTTTAACCCTAACCCCTCAAATATTTTTTCAAATACTTACCAGTATAACTATTGGCATTCTTCGCCACATCCTCCGGCGTACCTCTGGCGACAATATTACCTCCTCTTTCACCGCCTTCAGGACCAATATCGATGATATAGTCGGCATTTTTGATCAAATCCAAATTGTGTTCGATAACTACTACGGTATTACCTTTGTCTACGAGCTTAGTCAAAATTTCTATCAACTTCTTCACATCTTCATAATGCAAACCGACTGTCGGCTCATCAAGTAAATAAATAGTCTTTTGCAAATGTGCACGATAAAGCTCGGAAGAAATCTTGACTCTTTGGGCTTCACCACCGGAGAGTGTCGTAGCAGATTGACCGAGCTTGATATAGCCCAAACCGACATCCATAAGTGTCTGCAGACGATCCTCGACGGCCGGTATATCTTTGAAAAATTCCAAACCTTCTTCGATAGTCAATTCCAAAACTTCATGAATATTCTTTTTGCGATATTTAATATCCAAAGTCTCTTTCATGAAGCGTTTTCCATTACAAACATCACATGTGACATAGACCGTAGGCAGGAAGTGCATTTCGACAGCTATCTCACCATTACCCTCGCAGGCTTCACAGCGACCACCAGGACGATTGAAAGAAAACCTGCTTGCTCCCCAACCACGCGCTCGAGCTTCGGGTTCGCTGGCAAAAAGATCGCGAATGTGAGTCCATGCGCCGGTATATGTAGCTGGATTTGATCTAGGAGTGCGTCCGATAGGAGACTGATCGATCAGTATTACTCTGCCCAAATATTCTGAACCCGTGAATGTTTTGCAATTTACATTTTCATTGCTTCTTACTCTAGCCTCTAGTCTCTTTTGTAAATTTCTATACAAGATCTCATACATAAGAGACGATTTACCGGATCCCGAGACGCCAGTGATGACATTTAGACTGCCAAGAGGTATATCCGCATCGAGATTTTTTATATTGAATACATTACCACCCCGAATAGAAATCTTACCTTTTGGTTGCCTTCTCTCATCTGGAATCGCAATCTTCGATTCACCTCTCAAATACGACAAAGTCAGTGAACCTGTATGATTCTTTTTTGCTGTAAGAAGATCCTGCAAATAACCAGAAGCTACCACGCGCCCACCATGGACGCCCGCTCCTGGACCAATATCGACAATATAATCTGAAGCATACATAGTATCTTCATCATGTTCGACGACTACGATAGTATTGCCCAGATCGCGAAGCCTTATAAGAGTACTGATCAAACGATCATTGTCTCTTTGATGGAGACCGATAGTCGGTTCATCGAGGACATAGAGAGCGCCGACCAACCCTGAACCAAGTTGTGAGGCAAGACGGATGCGTTGAGCTT
Source organism: uncultured Candidatus Saccharibacteria bacterium (assembly GCA_964645315.1). GTDB lineage: Bacteria > Patescibacteriota > Minisyncoccia > Phycocordibacterales > PALSA-1337 > C7867-002. Next base: position 25,779 of record CAZYBH010000003.1, read on the forward strand.
CACCTCCAGATAGAGTGTGAGCACGACGATCAAGAGTGAGATATTCGATACCGACATTGACCATGAAATGTAATCGTTCCGTTATTTCTTTTAGGACAACTTTTGCAATCTCTTTTTCTACTGGACTAAGATTTATATTTTTGAAATATTCTTCGGCATTTTCGATTGACAATGAAGTCAAATTGACGATATTTTTGCCATCAATCAAAACATTTAATGCCTCTTTGCGTAATCTTGCTCCATTACAAGTCTTACATGGATCATCAGAGAAAATAGTCTCCGTACCCAAACCATTACAAGCTTCGCAAGCACCATAAGGTGAATTGAATGAGAATAATCTAGGTTCAATCTCTGGATACGAAAATCCATCGTAAGGACACATAAACTTCACCGACATGAGTTCGCCAGAGTAATCTTTGTTTTCGCTTGGATACTCGATGCGGATAAGTCCGTCCGCTTCATGAATTGCCCTTTCCAAAGATTCAGATAGACGCTCTTTTGCATTTTCTGCCATCTTGGCTTCTTCCTCCGTAACTTTATTTTTGCCATCTCCATTTCGGAATTCACTAATGAAAATCTCGTCTACCAACACCTCGATGTCATGTTTTTTATTTTTGTCCAAAACAATGCGATCTCGAAGTCTAAATTCTTCTCCATCTATCCTTATCCTCTCATAACCTTTGCCGAGGAAGTCATATAGCATCTGATAATATTCACCCTTACGACCCAGGACTACCGGAGCAAATATTCGCAATTTTGCATTGCTAATATCGACACCAAAAACCTTTTTGGCTTTTGTTGTTCTTTCAGTTATGGTCTCCAAAATTGTTCGCATTATCTCTTCTTTGGAAATTCGGTTTATAGGTCTATTACAAATAAGACAATGTGGCTTACCGACACGAGCATAGAGCACGCGGAGATAATCGTAAATCTCGGTAATAGTAGCTACTGTCGAGCGAGGATTATTTGATCGTGATTTTTGATCGATAGAAATAGCCGGCGAAAGTCCTGTGATCTCATCGACATCTGGCTTCTGCATCTTGTGAAGGAATTGGCGGGCATAGGCCGAAAGAGATTCGACATACCTGCGTTGCCCCTCTGCAAAAATAGTATCGAAAGCAAGAGAAGATTTGCCAGAACCAGAAAGTCCAGTGATAGCAATCATTTTGTTTCGAGGCATTTCGACGGTGATATTTTTGAGATTATGAGTTCGTGCACCCTTGACCACAATCTTGTCTTCTCGAGAAATATTGGCAGAGGCAGAATTGCGCATAGAGGAATATTCGCGTGCAACGGAATTTGAATTTTGATTAGCTGTTTTTTTGCTTGATGACATAACTGGCGGATAATAGCACAAAAAAGCGCACTTGACGAGTCTCTTCGAGGCTTCACCTCGGGGGATTTATAAGTTTGCGAGGTTAAACCTCGCAAAAAATATATAAAAGAAAACCCTTAGACTAGACCTCGAGAGAAATCTGGTACAACAACAGGACTTTCACCTTTTGAGCGTTTTTTGATGTCAAATGTAAACTTGTCATTTCGATAGTCAACGGTAATCCTACCTCCCTTCGAGACATCTTGGGCGATCAGATGATTTGCCACTGGTGTCAGGATCTTGGTCTGTATCAATCTACGCAAAGGTCTTGCTCCGTATTGAGGATTATAACCTTCTTTTGCCAAATATTCGTATACAGAAGGAGTGACTACAAGATCGATTTGTTTGTCGGTCAATCTTCGGATGATTTCACCAACCTGTATCTCAACAATTTTCTTGATTGATTCAACATTCAAAATATCAAAGATAATTATATCGTCTATACGATTTAGAAATTCTGGACGGAAATAATCCTTGAGAGCAGAATTGATCTTGCTCTTTGCTTCATCATAATTGTCTCGATCACGATTGTCGGTATTTGCGGCAAAACCCAATTTTTCCATTCTCTGAATATGTTGAGCGCCGATATTGGAAGTCATGATAATAACTGTATTTCGGAAATTGACTGTCCTTCCCTTGGAATCTGTAAGTTTTCCATTATCAAGAACCTGAAGGAGAATATTGAAAACTTCAGGATGAGCTTTTTCTATTTCATCAAAAAGAATAACAGAATAAGGTCGATGGCGGACCATTTCGGTCAAACCACCTGATTCATCAAATCCGACATAGCCTGGAGGAGCACCGATCAATTTTGATACGGAATGCTTTTCCATAAATTCGGACATATCGACTCTGATCAAAGCTTTTTCATCATTGAATAGAAATTCTGCCAAAGCTTTGGTTAATTCTGTTTTACCGACACCGGTAGGACCGAGGAAGATAAATGAGCCAATCGGACGATTTGGGTCGGCAATACCAGCTCTCGAACGTCTGATTGTATCTGCGATCTTCTGGACAGCTTCATTTTGACCGACTACCCTCTTTTCCAATTCGGCTTCCATCCTTGTAAGCTTGATCGCTTCTGACTCAAGCATCCTTGTGACAGGTATACCTGTCCAACGCGAGACCACATCCGCTATGTCTTCTGATGTTATCTCTTCTTTTAGAATTCTCCTCGACGCTTGTAGTTTCCTCAAGCGCTTGTTTTTGGTCTCTAACTCTTTTTCTAGACTTGGAATTTTGCCATAACGAATCTCTGCTGCTCTTGCAAGATCGGAACGAGCTTCTGCCGCTTCTCCTTCTATCCTTATCGCTTCCAATTCTTTTTTGAGTTTCTTGATACTTGCTATGGTTTCCTTTTCATTTTTCCATTTCAATTCGAGTTCGCTAGTACCTTCCTTTAGGTCTGCGATCTCTTTTTCGATCGCTTGCATTCTTGCTTTAGCGACTTTGTCACTTTCTTTCTTCAATGCTTCACGCTCAATCTCCAAACGCATAATCTTGCGTCTGGTCTCTTCAAGCTGTGGTGGCATATTCTCAAGTGAAATCCTGAGAGAAGAAGAAGCTTCGTCTATAAGATCTACTACTTTGTCTGGAAGAAATCTGTCAGCTATATAGCGACTTGCAAGATTGACGGCCGAAACAATCGCATCATCTGTGATCCTGACACCATGATAAAGCTCGTATTTTTCTTTGAGACCACGCAAGATAGCTATAGCATCCTCGACGCTTGGTTCATTGACATGGACTGGTTGGAATCTTCTTGTAAGCGCTGGGTCCTTCTCAATATGCTTTTGATATTCTTTGAGTGTAGTCGCTCCGATTGCTCGCAACTCACCTCGAGCCAAAGCTGGTTTTAGCATATTTGAAGCGTCCATAGAACCTTCCGATGCACCAGCACCGACAAGAGTATGGATCTCATCTATAAATAAAATAATCTTGCCTTCTGATTTTTCTACTTCTTTCAAAATGTTTTTGAGTCTTTCTTCGAATTCTCCGCGATATTTTGTCCCTGCAATAAGAGAACCGAGATCAAGCGAAACAAGCTCTTTATCCTTCAATGATTCTGGCACATCACCTTGAGCCATACGGATCGCCAAACCTTCGACAATAGCAGTCTTACCTACACCGGCTTCACCGATAAGGATCGGATTGTTCTTTGTGCGTCTTGAGAGTATCTGAATAATGCGCATGATTTCAGAATCGCGACCGATCACTGGATCGAGTTTATTTTCGTGAGCGAGCTTGGTAAGCGATCGTGCATATTTGAATAATGTGCGGAATTTTTTTGGTTCGGCACCTTTTGCATTTGGATTGGCTTTGATCTCATCGATAACTTTCGAAACCGCTTGTCTCTCGATCTTGAAACGGGCAAGAATGTCTTTTGCACTACAAGGCACATCGAATATCGACAAGAAAATGTGTTCGGTAGATATAAATTCATCTTTGAAACTTGAAGCGATCTTGACCGAATTGTCCAAAATCTGAGCTAGATCTGGAGTGAGATAGATCTGGTATGAAGGTGATAAGACATTGGAACCCTCGGGTGATTCGATATTTTCCAAGACAACATCGATAAGCATCGGGGTATCGATCTCCAACTTATCCAAAATAGAAGCAACCATGCTTTCCTCCTGCAACACCAAAGCACAAAGCAAGTGAATAGGATTTACATGGTTTTGTCCCCTTTCTATGGCCAATTCATGGGCTCTCCTGAGCGCTTCTTTGGCTTTTGTAGTCAGTTTATTCAATGGAGGCATAACAACATACTAATACAGAAATATAGCCATAGTCAATCTGCCCCGAGGTGAAACATCGGGTGTTCTATGTTCTATTGAGAGGTTAAACCTCACAAAGTTAGCTAAAAGAAATTTTCTTCATCTCAACCTTCCCAGTCCTACGATCTTTGACTTCATATGAATCATCCTTTAGAGTTTTGTCGCTAATGACATAGCGCACTGGAATACCAATAAGGTCTGAATCGCCAAATTTCTCACCAGCACTGCAATCCCTATCATCATACAAAACCTCGATATTTTGCGACGATAATCTGGCATACATTTCATCGGCAACTTTTTTGACTTCACCATTTTCATTGAACAAAGCTACAAGATGTACAGCAAATGGAGCGATATTGTCAGGCCAGACCAGGCCTTTTTCGTCAGACCAGATCTCCGCCACTGTACCCATGAGGCGTGCAGGACCGATACCATAGCTTCCCATTATTACCGGTTTATTTTTGCCGTCTTGATCTTTGAAATTTAGACCGATCGCATCTGAAAATTTTGTCCCGAGACTAAAGATATTTCCCACTTCAACGGCTTTGCGTTCGACAAGATCTTCCCTCTTTATACCCAAATCTTGCAAGACTTCATCTTTCAAAACTTCCTTATTGACAGCAATCTTCTTGCCTTCATGCAAATATATAGTATCTTCACCTGCATCAGTCACCGCCTGAAATTCGTGAGAATATTTGGAAAATGAACCTCCAGCAGCAAATGTCACATAAGTCTCAGCCCCCAAACCACAACGATCAAATATTCTGATATAAGCCTTCTTGGCTTGCTCATAAAATTCTAGATGAGAGGCTTCGTCAACATTGAAAGAATACAAATCTTTCATGATGAACTCTCTTGAACGCATAATCCCAGACTTGGCACGTTCTTCATTTCGAAATTTTGTCTGAAATTGGTAAACGGCGCGAGGTAGGTCTCGGAATGATCTCACATGATCGCGCATAAGGGCTGTAAGTGGCTCTTCGTGAGTAAAAGCTAGACCGAGCTCAGTGCCATTTTTGAGCTTGGTGCGAAACCAATTGTCTACCACCTCTTCACTCCATCTACCACTCTTTTCCCAATTTGTCTTTTCTTGTAATGCAGTAAGGAAGACTTCGACACCGCCGATAGAATTCATCTCTTCTCTTATGATGGCAATAATTTTGTTTAGGGTGCGGAGACCAAGCGGAAGCATAGAATAGACTCCCGCCATTTCTTTGTGAATAAAACCAGCTCGAATGAGTAATTGAGCATTCTTAGCCACCTCGTCTTTTGGTCCTTCGCGTCTCGTCTTGGTAAATAATTGACTTTGTTTCATTTGAATAATACTTACTTGAGTATTTTAACAATATCTTTGTAAGTTACAATAATCATTAATAGCATAAGCAAAACAAAACCGACAGTGTTGATAGAATTCGCATAGATCGGTTTTATTTTGCGTCTGGTAACGCTCTCTATAATTACAAACAAAACTCTACCTCCATCAAGAGCTGGAAATGGTATAAGATTGATGACACCAAGATTGATCGAGATGAGAGCGGTGATCATAAGTAAATATGCCATACCGAGACCGGCCGCATCTCCTACAATACCAGCAATACCTACTGGACCCGAGACATCAGAGAAATTTGCTTGGCCTCGAAATATATTGCCAAAAAAATCATACAAACCAAATACCGTCTCTTTCATCATAAAATAAGTATAATAGCCACCCTCATAAATCGCAGAATATATAGGTAATCGTATATCGACTGTATCGCTCATCGCTATACCGATAGCATATTTGTCACTGACAATGCCTTTTTCTGGTATAGCACTAGTCTCAAGATCTTGACCCTGGCGAGTGTAAGCAATCTTCAGAGGTTTGGCAGTGCCATTATTTATCACCGATTGTATATCTTCTATTTTGGAATTTTTGGGATCTTCTATATATCTTATTGTGTCACCAATCCTAAGTCCGGCTTTTTGGGCAGGAGAATCTGGCGTGACAATAGTGATCATCACTCGCTCGTTTTTGAAATTTTCTTTGTATTGCTCGAAGCCATCTTTTGTCGCGGTGACTCCGATACTAAATACAAGTGCATATAGCAACCAAGCAAAGAGAAAATTGAACAGTACACCAGCGACCAAAACGGAGACTTGTTGCCACGGCTTCTTGTTTACGAAACTTCTACCGTGATCTCTACCGCTAATTGATTCGTCATCGGGATTTTCGCCATGAATTTTGACATAACCGCCAAATGGTATGAGATTTACACCGTACTTTGTCTCACCTCTCTGCCAAGAAAACAGTCGTGGACCAAAGCCAATCTTGAATTCATCTACTCTAATTTTGTTCCACAAGGCAAAAAGAAAGTGTCCCAATTCATGGACGAATATAAGTACCGCAAGAACTATAATAAATATTAGAACTGTCATTTTAACCTAGGATTTCTTTTTCTTTTTTGGAATAATGGTCGTCGAGCTTCTTATTTGTATCATCGACGAGCTTTTGGGTATCGTTTTTGAGACGGAAGATCTCATCCTTGCCATAACCACCATCCTTCTCCTTGTTCTGTAGATCTTTGATAATCGAATCGCGATGACCCCTGACTTGCTTCTTTGCTTCTTCAAGTCTATCTTTTGCAGTCTTGGCAATGTCTTTGCGTCTATCTGCGGTAAGTTCTGGGAAATTGATCCTCAATCCCTGATCATCGACGACGACAGATAGACCGAGATTTGCTACTGTAATGGCCTTTTCGATGTCTTTTGATTGACTTTTGTCCCAAGGAACAATCCTCAATGTCCTAGCACCTTCGATAGTGACGCTTGCGAGCTCTTTGAGTGACATCGGCGCACCATAGACTTCGACTTTGACCCCATCAAGTATCTGAGGTGAAGCCTGTCCAGTCCTTATCTGAGAAAACTCCTTTTTGAGCCAATCTTCGGCACCTGCTAGCTGTTTTTTGAATGGGTTGAAATCGTATGCCATATATTTTATTTAATGATAATGTAACTATAGTATATCACAAGAATGAATTATCAAGTTTTTATTTGAACCTAAGCTGAATTTGTTATTTTTATTTGACCAGACTTGACCCAAGAGGAGGTGTGTTTTTTATTTTTTTGTGACAACGAGTTATGCGATTGGTGCGTCAGTCTACTAAACATTCAGGCAGAAGATTGTTTGCATACCAAGAACTCGGATGAGTAATACGCAGTTGCACAAAAAAATAAAAAACACACCTCCTCTTGGGTCAATCAATAGTATTGCAAAATGTAAGTTAAATGCTCAAAGCTAAATATTCCAAAAGCATTTTTAGCGATGGTGCTCGGTCATTTATATAACGATTGACTATACTAATATTTTCCAACTTCTTAGCATTTGCAACCAATTTATTTTCATTATGTAAGATCTCTTCCAATCTTTGGACAAATAGAATTGCATAATGTTTGGATATTTTGTCCTTCGAAATATCATCACAAATCTTTTTTACCATCTCCAATCTTTTTGCCTTATTTTGCTTAATAAATTTTGTAACCAAATCAGTCAATTCGACTTCATTACTTTCCACATCCCGATCATATTCCAAAAAATATAACCTCGATCGCACTGTAGGCAAAAGCAATCCAGCACTCGGTACAACTATGAAAAAGTGAGCATAGCCCGCGGGTTCTTCCAATAGTTTGAGTAAAGCATTTTGCGCTTCCACTGTAATATTTTGAAAAAATAAAATAAAAATCTTTTTTGAATTTACTCCGATAGGCTTAGTTTCATGAAGATTTTTGATATGTCTAGCGTCATCGATAGTGAAATTTTCGTATTTATTTGAAATAAAATCCGGATTTCCTTCTTTTTTAATTTCAAAATCACTGACCAAAACCTGACAGAGCAAATCTACACTAGACTCATCCCCAATAAGTCCGTATGAATTTAATTCTAAATTATTCAGTTCTAATTTTATCTTTTGCATAGGCGTAGGAGGGTTACCTCTTAGAAATCATCGCCTTCTTATATACATCCAAATGCTCAAGTGCTATACCCGTACCCTTGACCACGCAATATAGAGGCTCTTCTGCAAGCTTAGCTTTGACTCCCGTCCTACGGAAAACTAATTCTGGTAAATTTCTAAGCATAGAAGATCCGCCAGTGAGAGTGATGCCCTGATCTATTATATCAGCCGCCAACTCTGGCGGTGTATCTTGCAAAACATCACGAATAGCCTTGATCATATCCCGAAGCGGATTTGCCAAAGCTTTGACTATCTCATTTGTCTTGATCTCTACAGATCTTGGCAGACCGGAGATATAATCACGTCCTTTGACCATCATACCCAACTCTTGGTCGAGCGGTACCGCCGAACCTATCTCAATCTTGATGATTTCGGACATATGATCTCCGATAGCCAAATTAAAATTCTTTTTGATGTAATCTGCAATAGCTAAGTCCATTTTGTTTCCCGCGCATTTGACCGACGTCGAAGAGACTATACCTCCAAGAGATATCACCGCCACATCAGTCGTACCGCCACCGATATCGACGACCATATGACCCCGCGCCTCATTGATCGGTATACCGGCACCGATCGCCGCAAGGACCGGCTCTTTGACTACATAAGCGTTTTTTGCTCCGGCTTTGATAGTGGCTTCGATGACCGCCCTTCTCTCGGTCGAACTTATGCCAGCTGGTACAGATACGATAATATCAGGACGAAAAAATGAATACTTACCCAAAGCCTTATCTATGAAATATCTAAGCATTGCCTCTGTGATGTGATAATCAGCGATCACTCCATCGCGCATCGGACGATAGGCGATGATATCATCTGGAGTCCTTCCGATCATTTCCTTGGCCTCATTGCCCACTGCCAAGACTTTTTTTTCGGTCTCGGAGATAGCGACCACAGAAGGCTCATTGAGGACTATGCCTTTCTTGGGAACGTAGACAAGGGTATTTGCCGTACCCAAATCGATTCCAAGTTTTGGAGAAAAAAAGCTCATAGGGTGATGTTATCATACATTTACCTTGGTGCAATATGGACAGAACCGAGAAATATTAAGAAATTGACCAAATTAAAATTTAGGAGTATTTTTGATAAAGATATGAATATTCACTTCGACCCAGCACTTATCGTCTGTGCTTTGATCCTGATCTTCATGGTATTGTACCTCCGAAACAGGATCTCTGGCACGAAGCCGACGAAAGAAGACTTCGGTTTGGAAATCGAGATAGCGATCATGAGTGCGCTTCTCAATCTGACACTCTTACTTCTCATTGCCACCATCGTGGCTATGTTCATCAACCAAGACCCCGCCATCCGGCGGTGGTTTTTGTTGTTGAAAAGTTTTTACTAGCGCTTATTTAAGCGTAGAACCGGATAAATAGTTCACTAAACAAAAGTCTCGAAGCACACCTATTCTGAGAGGCTCCGCAGAAATTTTTAGCAAAAAATTTCGAGGATTAAGCAAAAACTCTGCAGAGTTTTTGCGGCCTCGAGGAATAGGTGTGCGGAGAGATTTTTGTCTAAAAAATAACTATTCAGAAGGTTCTACTTAACTCTATCGATATCTGCCCCGATCGCTCTCAACCTAGTCTCTAAACTTTCGTATCCACGATCTATAAGATGGATATTTGAAATTGTAAATTTACCTTTTGCAACAAGACAAGCAAGGACGATAGCAAAACCAGCGCGAATATCATGAGCAGTTAGCTCCACATGTTCAAAATGAGAAAGTGGTGTAGGCCCATTGATCAAGGCCTTATTGCCGTCGATAATATTTATGCACGCACCCATTTGCACTAGATCATGAGCGTATTTGAAGCGACCTTCGAATATAGTCTCGACTACCGTACTTTCACCTTCACATTGAGTAAGATAGGTCACAAGCGGTGACTGAAGGTCTGTTGCAAAACCAGGATATTCTTTTGTGACTACATTGAATGGTCGAAAAGCATTGTTATTTTTATTTGAAATTTTGATCGAACCCTCCTCACCATCTTTACCGATAATCTCAATATCGGCACCTGATTTTTTCAACAAATCAATCACTAGAGTTAGATGATCAGGGCGACAATCGTCTATATAAAGTTCTTCGGCCAGCAACGCTCCGAGAAACAAAAAACTACCCGCCTCAATCCTATCTGGTATTGCACGATAAGCAACGCTTGTATTCAACAACTTTCCACCATTGCCATTTATGATAATAGTATCCGTACCCAAGCCTTGAATATTGGCTCCATTTTGATTTAACCAATGACCGACATTCTCTATCTCAGGTTCTTTGGCACAATTTTTCAATATTGTCTTACCATTTCCCAAGACCGATGCCATCATAAGAGTCTCGGTACCGCCGACCATTATCTTGGCAAAAGTTATCTCAGTCCCTATTAGTCTATCTGCTTCTATATAATATATTTCATTTTCCAATCGAACTTTTGCCCCCATTTTCTTGTAACCATCGATAAAGAGATCGATCGGTCTTGCACCTATCACACAACCACCTGGTGCTGGGAATGAGACTTTGCCAAATCTCGCCAACATCGGGCCAGTCAGTACCACCGACGCTCTCATCGATCTTGCTTTGTCTGGATTGATATCGGTTTTGCCTATCGTACTTGTATCTATATATAGAGTCTTAGTCAATGGATTATTATCCTTCCATTCTATCTTTGCTCCCAAATCCTGCAAGATTTCGTTTAGCGTATGTACATCTTCGGTATTGGGTATATTATTTAGCTCGACTTTGCCCTGAAATAAAACCGCACCCGCCATTGCTTTCAAAGCAGCGTTTTTTGCGCCATTTATATATACTCTACCCTTCAAGGTTCTTTGACCTGCCAAGCCTTTAATTACAAACTTTTCTTTTTTATTCATATATTGAAATTAGTTATTTCACCCTTTGAAAGCAAATATGTGAGCTCGTTTGACATACTCATTTCATCTGCTATACTATGATTACAAACATTGACTTCGAAATCCGAAGTCCCCGAGATTACCCCGAAAGGGGTTTTCGTTTTATTTATCATGGCTCTATGATGAATATTCCATTGATCAAAATCCTTTTTCATAAATATTAGTTCCTGCATTCTATCTATTTTCCACCTTTTTAACAATACAAAAGGCCCGCGCAGGCGGGCCCGTGAGAGGCAGAAAACCAAGTTAGCTGAGTACCTCAAAGATCTGATCGGAAGTGGGGTGCAAGAACTTGTGAAAAATCTGCAGGTTCATCGCTCCGCCAACGCCAGAATTCAAGAATCGCTTTTGAGGTTGACTCATCTTCCTTCGCTCCTCCACCATACCATCGTGGAAGGAGACGAAAAATTGACCCCTAAGCAACTTCTTCGCCTCAGCAATAGATTTGCCGATAGCATCATCCTCGACATTTTTCAGATCCGGATTCGCGTTGCGAGAGCAGGCCCGAGCAAAAGTTGCGCCAAGCTTTGCACTATCAAAATTCGAAATCCTGAAGTGTTGAAATCCTGCAACACCACTACACATACCGACAGCAAGCCCTGTGAGGAATACTCCCTGATCGAGACTGCACTCGTCCTCGGTTGATTCAAAAAGTTCACAGAGTAGTCTAGGAAAGGCAACGAACGCACAACCGAGAAGAAAACCGATCTCGTATTGAGCATCCCGACCCTGGATCGCACGAAGTCTTCCGATCTCCATAAAATAGATCCGACGATCGATAGTGGAGTCAAACAAGAAATCTTGAATCCAGATCATCAGTGTCTCGAAAGCAATCCCATGATTCCTATCGTACCGATGACTGGCCAGACATCCCTGGAAGACCTGGCAGATCCAAGCAAGGCAGGGCACTTCGTAACTGTTCAAATGACGTCTTTCCATACCACCTTTCTGTCCTCTCGGACAACCCTCTCGGGTATGACCTCTCGGTCAAGGTTTTTGGGGCGATCAGAGTGACCGCTTGTCCAAAATGATAATATAGCCCAATTGACACCTTGTCAAATTGATTAATCAATGATTTTTATATTTACATAAGGGCAAATCGAGATAAGATACTTATATCCGGATGTTGCACATCCCGATAACAAAATGTTCATCATCACCGTCTTACCTATTTCAAAATCAAAACTTGGCGAGGAACTAGTCTACTTCGCTACAACTGAAGTCAAAGTCGGAGCAATACTATCCGTACCGCTCAGGAAAAAGATGATTCCGGCACTGGTGACAAAAGTCGATCTTGCCGAAGACAAAAAATCCCAAATCCGCAATGCCCCATTTGAAATACGCAAAATTGACAAGATCAAGGCCTTGGACTTTTTCCCAGAATATTTTATACATGGAGCAAAAACGATTTCTGATCTTTATGCCTGCTCGAGCGGTGCGATCATCGATGCACTCGTACCAAAATCGATTATCGAAAATTCTGCCAAAATTGCAAAACCTCTTGCTTCAGAAAATTCCAATCAAAGCAAAACTAAAGCTAGGATCTTGGCAGTGCAAGGTGATGATAGCGATAGGATAAGCGCCTGGAGAAGTCTTGTTAGACAAGAATTTGCAAATAAAAGATCGATCGTTTTTTATTTGCCGACCATAGAAGAATCAAATCAGCTTTTTGAGGCTTTGAAAAAAGGTATCGAGGAATATATCTTCGTCCTCAATAGTGATATCCCCCCAAAAAAGCTCATAACTTGCTGGAACAAAATATCAGAAATAGAACACTCTATAGTCATCATTGCGACCGGCTCATTTGCTACATTACCAAGAAAAGATATAAAGACTGTGATAATAGAAAGAGAAAATGCTCGAGGCTGGATTATGCAAAAGCGTCCATATATCGATCTACGACAGTCGATTATCGAACTTGCTACATTAAATAGTCAGACTATTTATCTTGCTGATACAATCTTGAGAATAGAAACATTACACAATCTAGAAAATGAAAAGTTCGAATATGGCTCTCCATTCAAATGGCGATCGGTCTCATCGGCAAGCGACCTAGTCATTGATATGAAAACCGACAAAAAATCTGATGCAACGGTAGAGGAAAAAGACCAGACTCCGATTATCCAAAGAAAAAGCAAGTTCAAAGTTTTGTCTGATAAACTAGTAGAGCTAATAAAACAAAATATAGAGGAGAACACTCACATGTTCATATTTGCTTTACGCAAAGGACTTTCGCCTCTGACCGCTTGCGACGACTGTGGGACTATCGTGATGTGCGACAACTGTCAGAGCCCTGTCGTCCTTCATCAAAATCCAGAATCGGGTCGAAACTATTTTATGTGTCATCGTTGTGGCGAAAGAAGCAATGCTGATACCAATTGCAAAAAATGTGACAGCTGGAGGCTCACCCCTCTTGGTATCGGTATCGATAGAGTCCAAGAAGAGATCAAAAACTTATTTGATAAGATAGACATATTCAAAATCGATTCTGAATCGACAAAAACCAATAAGGAAATTAAAGAAAAAATTCAAGCTTTCAAAGACAAACCGGGAAGCATATTGCTTGGCACCGAGCTCGCCATGCAAAATTTCAATGACAAAGTCGATCATGTCGCTATAGTTTCTCTCGATTCTCTATTTAGCTTGCCTGATTTCCGAATTTTGGAAAAAATCAATTACAATCTTGTCCGCTTGCGTTATCAAGCGATAAGGACGATCTTGATCCAGACCAGAAGAGCTGATCAAAAGATTTTTGATCTTGGTCCAAAGGGCAATATCTCTGATTTCTATCGAATGACGATCGACGAAAGGCGTATACTCGATTATCCGCCATTTTCTATTTTGATCAAAATAACAATCGAGGGCAAAAAAGATCAAATTGCAAATACCATGGCTGATATCGCAAAATTCCTCGAACCACACAATGTCGACATTTTCCCCGCTTTCACCTCTACGGTCCGTGGCAAATCAGTCATCCATGGCCTTATCAAGATCGCAAGTCATGCTTGGCCTGATCATGATCTCATATCGAAACTCCGCACTTTACCACCAGAGGTTACGATCAAAATTAATCCTGAAAGTTTGTTGTAGTTTCATTGCATAAGTCTGACATATGTTGATTACAATTTCTGCACTATTCTAAAACCATTTTTAGATCTTGTTCGGTTTGATTTCTTCTTTCTAATTCATCAGGCTTTTCCTGTTTTGCCCAATCATAATTCTCAAAATAGCTAGACAGTCTGGTATGAGACCTTATTATGGACAATTTAATTATAATTTCTCCCAATTCCTCTTTTCCAATTTTCTTGTAATTATTTAGTAGAGCCTTATCCAATTCAAAACGAAAACTTTTATTTTTCCACGATCTGGCTCGCAAATTACCAAAATCAAAAATCATAGCTATAGCACGATTTGGTACTATGCCCACCCATTCCAAATCCAAGAATTCGACATCACCAGAATCGAAAATATAAAGATTATTTGGAGCCATATCACCATGTATAAGTGTCACGATATTATTTTCTTCGGTCTCAATATAAGATCTGAAACTATCTATGATTTTAATTAACTTTGATTTGATGTTTGTTATACCAAGCCTTTTTTCTAAAACTTTATGAAAATATTCAGATTCAGGATATCCTAGCGGTTTAACTTTTTTATTCAAAAATTTAATGATCTCTGTCTTAAAAGATTTAAAATCGCCTTTATTCACTTTTAATTTACTATTCAAGGGTTCAGGTAAGAACGCGACATTAATTTGATGGAAATGAAATAGTTGATCAATTGTTTTTTGGGCTTCAACGGCTGTCAAAAATTCAACACCATTATTATTTTCAATAAAACCAATTTTGTCTTTATTGAAAGGAAATGTTTCCATAATTGCATACGGGGTGCCTTGTCTCGGGATTACATTGAAATTTATAACACCGCGCGTATTGATTATGTTATTTGATTTCAAATACAAAGCCATCTCTATCTGTCGCTCAAAAGGAAGTAAAAGCTTTTTTGTATTATTTTCTGGTATTTTGATAAATCTTTCTACAACACGATCTCCTTCTTTTCTATTTGCTACCATAAAAAAATACCTCCTACCATTATTTATTCTAGCGTTAATAATTTCTCTTTCTTTATCGCCCACAATAAATCCTTGCTCACTTAGAACTTTCATCACCTTCTTTTCATACCTCTGAATTTTATTATTCATATTAATGATAATTATTATGCATACATTTTAGCACCTCTACTTGCATATGTCTGACATCTACTCTCTTTTTGCGAGGTTAAACCTCACAAAGCAACACATAACCTGTTCAAAACAATCCTTCTCTGTTATAGTTTGTAAATGATAGACATAGTCCAGAGAGACACCCCTATTTTGAGAGACAAAGCACAGGATGTGCCTATTTCTGATATTGGTAGCGATAAGATAAACAAAATAATAAGCGATATGATAATCGCAATGGATAGTCAGAAAGACGGTATTGCTATCGCTGCCCCACAGATCGGCATTCCCTACAGGATCTTCGTGGTCAAAAGCAAACTTCTCAAACAAGCCGACAAAAATTTCAAAGGTGGAGACGAAGACATGGTTTTCATCAATCCCAAAATTCTAAAACTTTCAAAAGAAAAAAAGGAAGTGGAAGAAGGATGCTTATCAGTCCGCTGGTTATATGGCAAAGTCCGCCGTTCGGTAAGAGCGACTATCGAAGCCTACAATGAAAAGGGTGAGAAAGTGGAGCGAGGTGCAAGTGGTGTCTTGGCCCAGATTTTCCAACATGAAACTGATCATCTAAATGGAGTACTCTTCATCGACAAAGCAAAAGAAGTTTGGGAAATGACCGAGGATGAGATTAATGAAATAAATTCCAAATCATAAATGGATAGTGCAAAGACAAAATTTGCATATTTTGGTTCATCAAGATTGTCTGTGATCGTCCTTGACGAGCTCAATAGCTTGGGTTATGTACCAAGCGTGATCGTAACTACAATAGACAAACCGGTCGGTCGAAAGCAAATACTGACTCCAAATGAAGTAAAGGTCTGGGGCAAAAAACACAATATTCCAGTCCTCGATCCAGCAAAATTGAATGATGAATTCATAAATAATTTCAAAGAATTGTGCCAAAAAGATCAGATCGAAGTATATCTAGTAGCTTCATATAGCAAAATTATTCCAAAGGCGCTCGTAAATTTGCCACAAAAAGGCATACTCAATATACACCCTTCTCTATTGCCCAAATATCGTGGCCCATCACCGCTCGGCTCCGCAATCCTGAATGATGATAAGGAGACTGGAGTCTGTCTTATGAAGATAGACGAGGAAATGGATCATGGCCCAATCGTCTCATGCGAAAAAGTCCATATTAGCGAGTGGTCAGTATATGAAGATTATGAAGAAATGATGGCAAAAATCGGCGCAAATTTATTTGCACAAAATATTGAAAAATATATGCGGAGCGAGATAAATCTTGTCGAACAAAATCATAGCGAAGCGAGTTATACCAAAAAATTCACAAAAAATGATGGCAAAATAGATCTCAATTCTTTACCAAGACAAAACTGGTTAAAATATTGCGCTTTTCACCAATGGCCTCAAATTTATTTTATTTGGAAAAACAAAGATCGAGAGATAAGAGTCAAAATTACTGACGCTATTTATTCTGAAGACAAATTTGTCATCAAAAAAGTCATACCCGAAGGGTCAAGTGAGATGGATTATGAAGATTTCCTAAGAGGATATAGGGACTAAGAAGTGGAATAAGCTGCAATACTACTGCTATTGTTCCAATCATTGCCGATGTCATAAGCATGTGATCCTAGATAGTACAATACGATCCAAAAGCACCAGACTCCCAAGAACGCTATGCAAAGCCACTGGTTTACCGGTTGCTTCATCTCCGCCAAACTAAAAAACTTATTGTGCATTTTATTTATTCCAAGGCCAAAGACCTTTTATTATATTTTTAACTTTTGCTCCACCGCGTCGGATCAGCGTCAACCTTTTGCTCTTATCTGAAGTCAACTCTGAGACAATCTGATCACGGACAAGATCTATAGCGGTATATAGATCATCTTGCTCTGAAGAAGCGTAGAGATTTTTGCCGGCGCCGACGATATGGATCTCCGCTCGAAATATATCGCCCTTGTTGTGATGTCCAGTAGTCTTGGCTAGCTCTATATCGCAAATTGCACTGCTATCTGTCTCAAGCAATGTCTCAATCTTGGCAAGGCGCTTATTTGTATAATCGGAAATAGCTGGCGTAAGCTCTATTGATGTTGTCTTGATATTTATATTCATAGGCTATTTGTTATTACTACATTTCAATTTTAACAATTTATTGTTGAAAGTCCAAGAAATATTAGTCGATCGCAATAAGTTTGGATGGTGAATGATGCCCGTTTATTATTCTTATTTGCTTATTTGGAAATAGGTTCTCCATTATTTCCAAAATCCTTCTATTTGCCATATTTCGAACTGCTTTCTCTTTTATTGAAATTTCATAATGATCAACAGAAATCTGTTTGACTTCTTCCCTCTTTGCTTCAGTTTTGACTTTGAGATGGAGGTACATAATCTTTGATTTCATTAAATAAATATGTTACATTTTCTCATGTTAGTTCATTAAAAGAAAATATTCCGGAGTAGCTCAGCGGTAGAGCAGTCGCCTGTGGAGTTCGCAGCTTCCACAAGAAATTGTGGATGACAAACGAGGTGAATTCGGGGAAACCCCAAATGTAAATAAGGGCAATCCCGAGCCAATCCCATCTTTGTGATGGGCAGGTGTAGAGACTATCCTTTCCAGGAGTAGTGCGAAGTGAAATATCTTCAAACGAAGCGCCTCGTCCCTAAATTATCAAGTTGGAAACTCGATAACATGGGAATGATATAGTCCGTCCCTATTAGTAATAGTAGGATAAGCGTAAGCGATTGGTCACAGGTTCGAATCCTGTCTCCGGAGCCCTAGTGACGAAACCTCACATTTTGTGGGGTTTTGTCTTTTATTGCTTGATATTTTAGAGGTTCGAGCGCGCTCTAATTCTTCTTCGACCGCCTGACGACTTTTGATGATCGTTTTAATGAAAGAATGGTAATTTACAAAGACCTTTTTGCCTTTTAGGGTGAGGTTCGAGCCAAGGCATGCGAGTATCGCTCTTTTGGCTTTATCATCTCCTTTTTCAAACCAAATGTGGGCGTAGCAAGCGAAGTCAAAGGTCTGCTCGGTGAGTTCCACCCACTCCAATACCTCTCTGTTTTTCGTCTTCAATTCTTCTTCGAGTGCCAGTTTCTTTTTTACTATTCCAACCTTGAGCGTTTGGTATTCTTCATCAGTAATTATCGCTCGCTCACTGTTTGCTGGCGAGGTGAAGTTGAGTGTCAGTGACTGCAAATTCTTGGTGACTTCCTCAAGCTCTTTGTGCTTGCCTTTGAGGACCACAGAATCGCTGTCAACTTCTGTTTTTCGCAGTTCATGGAGGTGCTTGATTGCCCAGTCTTTGAATCTTTCCGAAATGGTGATCTCACTGAGCTTTTGTTTTATATCAAGTTCCAAGTTCTTAAGCTCTATCACTTTCTCCGGACACTTCACGTCTACTTTTTTCTTGGTGCAATTGTAGTAAACGTAGTGGTGAACATTGCCGTTCTTACATCGCTTTACTTTCGCCTGTGCAGTGATACTACAGCCACACGTGCCGCATTTCATAAGCGAGGTGAAGGCAAAGCTGCGCTCTGGCCGAGGTCGTGGTTGCATGGTTCTTCCCATGATCTGTTGGACCTTATTGAATTCTTCTTCGGTTATCATGGCTTCATGTGCGCCTTTGTGCCATTCTCCGCTTTTGTAGGGATATTCAAACCAGCCGTAATAAAAGGGGTTGCTTAGGAGTGCATAGATGCCGCTTTTAGAAAGATGCTTGCCACCCATATTTCTTCGTTGATACGTTTTCAAATTCAACTCCTTACGAGCCACATCCCATATTTGAATTGTGCTGTAGTTACCGGTAAGCATGAGGTCAAAGAGTCTCTTTACCACAGGAAAACGTTCAGGGTCCTTCATGATGGTCTTGAATCCTTTTTCTCGGTCTGGTGTGCTCATATATCCCACAGGACACATGCTTGGTAGCCAGCCTTCTCGGACCTTCTTTGCAAGACCTCGCTTTACGTTTACTGATAAGTCTCTGATGTACTGGTTGGCCATGCCAAGCTCAACTTGCATCATGAGGACATTGTCCGTTGGGTAGTATGTTCGGCCGAATGTCACAATCTGTGCGATTGCACTTTGCTGTAGCATCCAGCTTATTTGTCCACCGTCCACAGGGTTGCGTGCAAGGCGGTCCAGTTTCCAACAGATGATTCCATTCGCTTCGCCTTTGTAAATTCTCTCAAGCATTTTGTTGAATACTGGTCTTCCTGGTTTCTTGGCCGATTGTGATTCGGTAAGGACCTCAACTATCGCCAAGCCTTGCTCTTCTGCAATCTTCAAGAGTTCATCTTTCTGAGCATCGATTGATGCCGCTTGTCTGTCTTCCGCCTCGCTTGATTTACGAGCGTAGAGGAAGTATTTGATTGTAGGTGTTTTATTATTCATATGCGCTTTTAATGTTATCTTCCGACCGTTTTTCACCGTTTTTAAATGGTGGTTTTTGCTCTATGGCAGTTACATTATCGTCACTGCGTGGTTCCCGTAATTTTCCCGTTATTTCGGGAAAGGTCGTCTCACCGGGCTGACGAACGACAGTATCCCCAGAAGGGTCTCGAATAGCAACTGATTCCTGACTTCTTGGCATCTGCCATTTCTGCATTGTTCCCCTTAACACATCTCCAATGTGAGTTACAGAATTAGGAGAGTTTTTTCTTAGGTTAGTTAGAGTTTCATTATCATCACTGCGATATGGTCGCTTATTGTAACTGCGAGGGCGTTGTTTTTGTAACTGCGGTGGTGCCTCGGATATCTTTATTTTTCGATTCCAGTTAGGGACCGGCAACCATAGCTCGCTCGCATGGAAAGTGTAGAGATTTACCATGTTGAACATACCATCAGCTCTCGTAACGCCGATAATGCCGTAGCCTTCGAGGATGCGAATTGCCTTAATGATGCTACTTCTGTTTTTACTGCCGACGAGTTCCTGAATGGTAGTGATACTTGGAAACGCCGCCTGGCTTTCGGTGTTGCAGTGGACCAAAAGCGCCATATATACTGACGTACATAACTTTGAGAGTGTTGCAAGATATCCGCCTTGCACATATTCGTTATCAACGAAGAACCTGCTCGACTTATTCTTTTTGCGAAGTTTGGACCGATCTATCTTGTCATGCAGTCTGTTGAGGTAGGCTTTCTTTTGATTGTGGTTGAGGTCCTTTCTTGTTTTTGATTTGTCTCTTAGTATCCACTCGATCAATTCCTTGTCGTTTTCCATATTCTTCAAGCCACGCTTTCTTTATTGGTCGGTAGACGAAGTTAAAAAGCGTGAGCAAATTAATTGCCTCATTAGCAAGAACGTCATCAGGAAAGACTGTGCCGGTTTCTTCCAGGTGAAGTTGTTTATATTCTTCTAGTGCGTGTTTGGTAAGCATAATGAGGGGTTCGACCTTTTGTATGAGGTAGTGCTCTTCCCAAGAAACAGAAAGAGCTGAGCCCCCATTGCAAGTTGACTCAGCTCTTTCCGTGCAATGGGTATCTTTATCCTAGAATCGAAATTCGTACTAAATGTAGGAATTACTTCTCTAAGATGATCTCATCGTACTGCTCTCAAACGGTAAAAAATGGTGCATTACTTTGACCGCTTGAAATAAGGGTATTTTCGTGAATTTCGGTGGTTACTGTGCCATAGACGCAAAAACCCCTGAATAGGGGTTGAAAAGCGTACACAGGGGCGTTTAGGGGGTAATTAGGCTTTCTTCCACAGATCATCTAAATCTATCGTACCACTTTGAGGCCTTCGTTTCTTATCAAGAAGCTTAATTTTTAAAGAAAGTGGAAATTGAGTCATTTGTCCAGCAATAAAACAGCAACCTGTAGCAAGGTTTGAAATCGAGTCAAAAGAAAGCTTATCCAAATAACTTACCGCCTTATTAACTGACTTTAAATCATTTTCGTTCATCAATTTGTGAATAAAATAATTATGAAGCTGAGAAATTATGGTGGGAGAAATATCAGATGGTCTCTGACTAGCAATTGTAAGAAAAACTCCAAACTTTCTACCTTCCTTTATTATTTCCTCAAACGTTTCTAGACGATAATCTTTCCAAGTTTCAGACTCTCTTACAGAGTTTTCAGATAAAATGTTATGTGCCTCGTCAATAATAATATGGAGGGATGTATTATTTTTATAAGTTTTTTTCTGATTCTCGTATAACTTTTTTAGAATGACTAATGGCAAAGATTTTTTAATATCTCTATTGGCAGATTTTAGATCTATAACTACCAAGTTGTTGCCTTTTCCAAAAATATTCTTTTTAGCATTTGTACTAGTGTCAAAGACTTTCTGAATGCTTTTTTTGACACTTTCAAGTCTAGTTATGCAATGATAGACGTGGTCATCGTGAACTCTGTTATCTAGCAAATCATAAAGTAATTGCATTCTTGCAAAGTCGAGGAACTTTTCAATTATATTGTCAGGAAATACATAAGTATCTGCCTGAGTATAAAATACTTGTGATTTATATTGCTCGTCAGTTATCTGGTCATAATCAGTAGTTCCACCACATTTAAAGTATGAATGGGTATTATGCCATTCAGGAATAACAAAATCTTGGTTGTCAGTTTCAATCTTAAGTATTTGTTTGTATCGATCTATACACAAAAATGCCAGTTCTTTATTTTTTAATTTCAAAATTCTGAGCGCTATTAACTTCAAGTTATTTTTGAAATAGTCATTAGAATTGTTTTCTTTTGTTATCTTTTTAAATAAGCTTATCGAGCGATTCAAAAATGGCTTTTGTGTTTTTTCACTAGCACCAGAAAGTATTGATATAAGTTCAATATCAATAAAACCATTTTCGTTCAAAGGAACACGATTTTTGTTATTTATTTTTTCTAACTCAATTTCAGTATTAAGTTTATATACTTTTTTCTTTTTACTAAGAACATCTGAAGATGAGTATTCACCATTAAAATCAATAAATATAAACTTGGATTTGGATTTAAATTTTTCATTAAGATTTTCTAATCCAAATAGTTCTGCATACATTTTTGCAAGAGTATTTGATTTACCAGACCCTGTATTGCCAAAAATACCAATATGACCTGCAAATAGTTTTTTAGCTGAAATTGAAATATCTTGAGTCTCTTCATCAATCAGTGATCCAAGGGTAACGGAAAGCTCTTTTTCATCAGAAAGCTGATGTAATATTTCAAATTCTTCTCTAGAAAGAAGTTTACATTCACTACCAATTAGAGGCATTTCTTTGATACCGTGTTGAAAGTTAAAATCGCTATCATAGAATCCAAAAACTGAAACATTGAGAAATCGGCTTATCTTCTTATTCTCATTTGTATATTTTTTCTTAGTTTGATATCTATCCTCTTCGAGATACTCACCCTCGACTTTACAAATTATTTCAGTAAAACCTTTAACTATTTTCACATAGTTGGATAGCCCAACAGAAACATTTTTTATTGTTCTACCTTTAAAAAATAGATGAGGGAGATTCTTGTCATTCTTTACCTTAACAACAATATCTTTGCCCTTAACACTAAATACACTGCCAATGGTAAATACGGAATTATCAACTAGTCTTTCATGTAAATTAAAGTTGTTCATCGTCTTTATCCGGTTCAAGGACCTCTTGTTCTTTATTTGTGAATATACCAGAAAGGAATT
The DNA here is from genome assembly GCA_964645315.1 of uncultured Candidatus Saccharibacteria bacterium. Classification (GTDB taxonomy): domain Bacteria; phylum Patescibacteriota; class Minisyncoccia; order Phycocordibacterales; family PALSA-1337; genus C7867-002. Next base: position 48,638 of record CAZYBH010000003.1, read on the forward strand.
CTGTGCTTTTTTCAAATGGCAAATTATTTTCTACATAGAAGTTTGACTTTTTCTTTTCCTCTAGATCATCTACCACTTCATCGTATTCTTTGTGATAAAGATAAACTACTATTAGGGTCGGATTGTTCTTCATTACACCGTAAAGTAACTCTCTTATATGTTTATCTTTAAGAGAAAATCCTAATATAAACAAAACACTATTTTCTTTTTCCAGCTCTAACGTAAACTTCCTTAGCATGGAAGCGTAATTAGTATCTAGAACTGTTTCAAGGTGTTTTTCTGCATTTGGATTGATGACAGCAACTTGTTTATACCCTGTAGCAAAATCATTCCCGGTTTTACTATCCAGATCATCAGCAATATGCGAACCATTTGAATAGATGATTTTTTCCTCTTTTGTCTTCCAAGAAAGTGAACCGTGAAGTTTAATGATATTGAAAAGTGGAATGTCGGAAGTGTTATCAAATTGAAGGCTCTTATATTTTTGAATTTTGTTAAAATTTGCCACGCTAAATACTGAATTGATTTGCCCGGCAAATCCATCATTGTACGGTATACCTAAACGCTCACAGGCATCTTCTATAAACATGTCAAAGTTCGTGCTGAAAATATTGACTTGTTTATTTACGATATGTAATGATCGACGGGAAATAGTATCAGCCCAAAAATTTAAAAATGTATCATAGTTCTGTTTGGTTTTAGTAAGCTTACCTTGTTCTGCCACATCCACCTCAAAGGTTGAATTTAGAATAGCTTTTGATTTGCGGATGATCTTATAATAATCTTTTTGTGCGACCTCTTTGGTAGCATCATTATTCATTCGGTTTTCAATGTCTTGCAGGGTCGAAAGATAGTCAAGAGAACAACCAGAACCAATAAGTAGATTTATGTGGCCACTTTGAATTATTTCTTTGAGTTCTTTTTTATCGATTTTTTTCATACTTTTAATTTGACCCACTCACTCCAATCACCACGTTCGCATTTTTCCCAGTTGTAAGTAGATTCTTGGTTTAATGTCCAATCTCCATTTCTCTCAATCACAACACCACCAAAAAGCTTTTTATTCTTCTGGGTCTTTATGTATTGGTACAAAGCCTCAGCCTTAGCTTTTGTGTAAGTTTTACCATCACGATCACCTGAATCCTTTACTTCAAATATACCGATCTTTCCATCAGTGAATTGGACCAGATAGTCCGGATAGAAAGTATAGATAGCACCAGAGTATTCATACTTCACGCCAAAGTATTCCTGTTTGTTTTCTCCATTTTTCCACCACCAAGTTATTTTTGAGCTATTATCATTCAAAAACTTCTCAAAAGATTTCTCGGGTAGGGATCGGTCAATGTTTAGGTAGCATGGCTGATAGGCATACTTTTTGGTAGGAACAATTTCATCAGTAAATTCGTTATAAAAAAGCTCTATAGGGAGTTCAAAAGCATATTTCTTTTCGCTTTCTTCTACTCGCTTTCGGACCTCAGCCTCTTTGACCGTCTTGTATTCATCGACTGCCTTAGTAAGAATCTTTTCAATCGCTGGACGATTGTCTTTGTGCATACAAAGCTTTTGAATGAGGAGTATTTCCTCATGCCAATCTTCTGAATTGAGGTATTTTCTGAACCACAAATAAATAGCAGTCTTTACGCTTGGAATAGAGCGCTTAACATTTCTAAATGGACCGAGCTGTGACTTAATCATTTGCTCAAAGAAAATCTGCAATTCATCAGCAGCAACACTAAGCTTTGCCATAGCAGTGGGATCTATATTTCCTTGAAGTTCATCAAAGTTTTTAGCACTGATATGAGTGTCAGCAATAATTTGTTGCTGGTACTTTTCAAGCTCAACATCAATACCCATATTCTTGAGTGACGTCTTGATCTTCACCAGTTTCTCACCATCTTCTATACCAAGTTCTCTGTTTACTACCTTTTCAAATACCGGCGTAAAGCTTGAGGTGATGTCTCCGTAATCAGCACGTGCTTTATAGTAAGAATCAATTTTGAGCGGCTTATACTCCTTAACTCTATTAGCCTTTAGATGTTTGATTATGTTTGGATTGTATTCTTCTTTCTTAACTGAAATAGATTCCAAGTTTGTATAGATGTAACCACGATTAAGAGCCTCATTTTCATAATGCTTTTGTTCTGGCATACGTAAGATTCGTCCGACAGTCTGTATTTCAAAAACAATATTCGAAGATTCTCTAAACTTCACAAGAATATGAGCACGAGGACAGTCCCATCCAGTATCAATTGCTTGTTTGAATATCAAAAACTCAATCTGATTGTCCGATTCAGAAATCCACTCGATAGTGTCTGATTTTTGTTCAGCAAGCCAAATAGCAAGCTTTCCATTTTTCTCTGTAATACCCTTATCACCAAGAAACTTTTTAACAGCATCAATCTTTTGATCACCAGCCTCGGATGTAGGAATCTGTATTAAGACAAGAGGATTAATATCAGAATCTTCTTTTGCAAAAGCCTTCTTAAGTTCAAGACGTTTTTTATATGCCGCCTCTAAGACTGCTGTCTGTGAATCATCTTCTGATTTTGCAATCTTCTCAATATCCTCATTGATGATGAGCTCTTTCTTAATCATCCCTTCTTCGATAACGTCTTTTGGATTCACCTTTACCAATCCAGCGCGAGTTTCAACAATATCTTCAGCTGTAATTTTTATACTTGGTGTGGCACTCATTTCAATCGTTACATCGGCAGCAATAAGCTCACGAAGTTCCTGAGCGCGACCTGTAGATGCGTTGGTGTGACTCTCATCAATAATAAGAATTATCTTTCTCTGTTCTTTAGTTTTTTCAAGTACATCACGGAAATTAAGTTTCTCACCATCTTTCATGGCGAGGTTTTTCCAATCACCAGACTTACCATCCTTGGCACGTAGTTTTTCCCAGTTTGCCACTACGACTTCATTCTGAACAATACGCTCTCTACCACCACTAAATTCACCCTCAACAAGTGAGACACGAGGAAAACCCCCGAAGATTCGCTCGAGAGATCGCTTACTCTGTCCATGAAGATCACCTTTACCAATACTCATCCAAATAAAACAAAGATCTTCGTTTGGAAGTTCTTTTATAAGACTCTCTATAAAAATAGCAGTCATGACAGTCTTGCCTGATCCGGTAGGGGCTTGAAATACACAAACTTCACCAGGACCGTCAAAATCCAAAAGTTTAACTGTCGTGTCAACAAGCTGGTTGACTGCTTTTTCTTGATAGGGTTTTAAATTAATACTCATAAATTTGTTTGTATACGTCTAGAATCTTTTGTGGAATTGGCTCGACCGTAACATCTTTCCATCCACTAAAATCTTTTTTATTTAATCCAAGAGGATCAAGAGTAAAACAGTAGAGAATCTTTTCTCCTTCGATCTTACTTAAATCCTTTTTAAGTTCTGATAAGGCCTTCCGATCTAGGGAATAGTAGGCGGCAAGAACCCTATTACCTTTCTGGAATACTCTATAATCATCAGTTGTTTTTACTTCATCAAAAATACCTTCACGTAGACAAAGCATTTCTGTACATTCCTTTGTCATACGGATCTTCAAATCATCTTTGTTTGCAGTTTTCTTGATGAATTTAGTTTTGAAGTATTTTAGAGATCCTACACCAGTATTTGTGAGAACATTGTTTAATCTAGGATATGTTTTTTCGAGACAAATATTTTCTTCATTATTTGTACATAAAATAAATTTATGTTGCGTACCTTTATCCTTATTAAGCTCTACAACCGCATGGCCTGTTGATCCACTTCCTGCAAAAAAGTCTAGAATTGTCGCATTATCATCTGAAACAAAATGAATTAGTTGCTTTATCAATCTAATTGGTTTTTTACCATTCTTAAAATCAATCCCACCTTCTTTAGCAACGTTACCCATATCAAGATAAAAGCCTGGCCACCAGTCACCCCTGATAGTAGTTACACCGTAAGTTTGGTAATAGTCATCAGCCTTTCTAACTTTATCTGATAAGCGAATTCTTTGTTTATATTCTCCCTTACCGTTATATCCAACTAAATAAGATCGATCATTTGAGCCATACTCAATTAAGATACCCTCTTTAACTTTAGATAGAACTTCTTTGTCTTTTATCTCTACAGTATCGTGAATACGAACAATCTGATCTGCTTTTTTATTTATAAAATCTCTTACTTCATCAAGTTTTGCATAAGCATCAGAGATTTGATTATTAGTCATCGATCTCTTTCCTTTTGAATCTTTAGCTAAATTCAAAAAACATAATTTTTCAAATATCTTGTTATCCGCACATAAAACGCTTGTGAGTGATGTCTCTGAATAAGTTCCATCCGTATTTTTATTTATAAACAGGGAGTAGTGATTGTCGTATTCAATCGGATCGTACAAAACATTTTTTCCGATAGTCTTTCTTCCATCTTTTGAATACACAAGAATATACTCGGCATTTTTTACTATATTACCCATCTTTGCTGATCTTACTTTTTGACCTTGGACCGTAGACATCTGAACGTGCAAAGTGGTAACAAAATTATTTAAACCAAAAACCTCATCGCACAGTAGTCTAAGCTGAGACTGTTCATTGTCATCTATCGAAATAAAAATAACTCCAGTCTCTCTCAGTAGATTTTTTGCTAATCGCAACCTTTTTGACATGAAAGACAACCATTTGCTGTGTTTATATTCGTCCTCACTATCAACATAATTGTCGTTATAAATAAAATCCCTATTACCAGTGTTGTAGGGTGGGTCAATATAAATAACATCAACTTTTCCTTGATGAGTGAAATTTAAGACAGAGAGTGCATGGTAGTTATCGCCCTCAATCAATATGTTTACTGGTCTAGTGTCGTCTTTGTCAGTAATTTCTTTTCCTTTTACTTCCTTAAGAACTGGTAGTGCATTTTCGGCATCTTTCTCGAACTGTTCTTTCACCTTATCTTCATCCCAGATAAGTCCATATTTCTTTCGAGATTCAAGCTTTTCTACAATTTTAATTAGATCCTCTTTGCTAAGGTTGGAATAATCTTTCTTTGAATTCTTATTGGTTGCAATGGGATTCATTACACAACACTTTACCATTTTTTGCCCTAAAAATAAAGATTTTTTGAGTTCATGAATTATTTAACATCAAGCTCAATAATAGCCTTATAAACAAAGATTATTTCACCTCTCTCTCTTCAGACACGATTTAACATTTTGTATCTAAATTTAAAGTTGGGGGCTTAACTTTAAATTTGCCGATTCCAAATTAAAAGTTACTGTCCGGTCCACTCTTGCTCACAAACCGCACATTGTACATAGCCGGTATGTTCAAAATTGTTGGTAAATCCATTAGATTGATACGTTTTTGTTGTCTCATCCCAGTAGAACTCGTCATCGATAATAGTTTCTACAAGTTTACGATCAGAGCCACAAAACTGACAGGTGTGTTTTGGATATTTTTTAGTCTTTCTTTCCATACGGACGATCATTGATCGAAGGCTGGAAGAAGTCAATGAAAAGCTAAAACCGCCCATTTCGAGACGGTTTCGGATACTCCTTCTACGCATGGCAGACGAGATAATATAAATATAACTTTCTTTTATTCAATCACAAAATCTAGCTGTTCCTCTGGAATGCCTAATGATCGGCCATAATCGCAGGCATCCTTCCATGTTTCCTTTTGATTGTACTTAAACTCAAAGACTTTGTCTTTAAATACAGCGATTACATCGTTACCGTTCCAAAAATGCATATACCACTTGCCGGACTTGATATATCGAGAAACTTTTTGAATATCATCCTTAGTAACTTTTACTGTATACAAATGCCATCGATCGGCAGGATTCTCATCTTTTGAAATTCTAAGACCACTGATATCTAAGTCATTAATAATTCTATTATCTTCAAGACTTTCTTCTACGATTGTGCCCTTATAAGTTATGTTCATGTTATTTATTTAAATTAAAAGTAAAACCATTTCTACTCCAAAACCAAAGAGGTGGATGCATATCAATAGGATCAATACCGCTGTTTTTTAGTAAATCTCTCCACCGTTCTGAAATTGCATCTTTTGTTAAATTGGTTGCCTCTTCTGGAGAAATTACACCTAGTTTTACTGAGCATTGAGTAATGTGAGTATCGGGTGCAATTTCTATTTGGTCCCGATTATTTAGACCAATTTTACCGTAAGTACTTATAATAAATGACCAATAATTAAATATCTTCGGACCAGATAAATAAGGAAATCCTTTCTTATGCTCAACCTTAACAAGCTGTTTTAAATTAATAAAATCACTGTCTATTGTTTCAAAGAATTTTGTGAACGAACCCCATTCTTCATGAATTGTCTTTGCGATTATTCTCCATGTATTCACGTGTTTATTAGGTTGAAGTGCAACTTTATATTTCATTAGTGCCTTACGAACCTCATCTTCCGAAGCCTTAGAGACAGCTTTTACATCAAATACAAATCTAGTGTCGGCGTCATTAAAAGTCTTGAGCGCAGATTCCCATAATTTATAACTATCTCGCTGATAGTTTAAGGCCATTGGTAAAGTAAAATATGCGATTCTAAATTCTTTGTCTGTATCAGAAAAGTCTGGACTTGAGTCTTCTGGCATAACAGTTTGTCCGAGCTTACCTGATTTAAAAGCATCAATGAGTGTTTTGCAATTTTTGAGTAAGTCTTTATTCATTAGTTAATTGCAATTTTATCATTTTTGACTCTTTTTTGCTAAAATAGTAATCACTATGACATTAATCTACATACTCACTGGAATCATTGTTGTTATTGGTGTTGTTGTTGGACTTCTGAAAGATAAGTTTGATTTTATAGACGATAAACCAAAATATAACTATAAACGTCGCAATTGGTTTCTAACTAAAGCTGAACATGAATTTTATGATGCACTTGTGAAAGTGGTCGGTAACGATTACATCATCTTTGCTCAAGTTCATTTACCAACACTTCTTGAACATAAGGTCGTAGGACAAAACTGGAATGCAGCATTCAGACATGTGAGTCAAAAGTCTGTAGACTTCGTACTTTGTGACAAAGCGTACATTTCTCCAAAGCTTGCTATTGAGCTTGATGATAAGTCACATGAAAGGCCTGATCGTGTGGACCGAGATATTGAAGTTGAGCGTATTCTTAAGGGCGCAGGTCTGCCACTTATAAGGATCCAAAATCATGGAACATTTAATCCTCAAGAGTTAGCTCAAAAGATTAGGATCGCTATAAATCCTAGCGATACTTCGCCATCTCTTTCTCAGTCGGCCTCGTAATTCCAAAGAAACCCTGCTTGATATTCGGTAGCCAAATATGGGCTTTATTCGTCTTCCAAAAGGTTCCTATTTCTCGTGCAATGTCGAGCATTATTATTAAATTTTACTCTATGAAAAAGATTATTTTATCAGTTATAATTATCATATTTACATTTTCAGTATTATTCTTATCATCAGCAGAAGCAAAAAGTCGAGGAGGAGCGTATTATAAAAGTGCGTCGAGTGGTAGATTTACCACCAAATCATCATACTATAGAAGTCCAAGTACGACTTATAGATCTTATAGACGTTAAATAATACATAACCTTGCTTGATATTTGTAGCCAAATATGGGCCTTATTCTCTTTCCAAAAGGTTCCTATTTCTCGTGCAATGTTGCAAATGAAAAATCGCACATCAATAATGCTAGAAGCCATTCTTCTTTCTCATCATCTCCTTTTCAACCCGCATGTTGCCTTGAATTCGTTCAAATATTTCTAAGAGATTTTTCCCAACCTCTTACAATTTCCAAAGACTGTTCCTCAAGTTCAGCCAGATGTACCAACTTAAGTGGTCGAGATAATTAGGATTCTTTCGCCTTTTCTATTGCCATGATTAAAAAATCTGTATCTCTCATAACTTTATTTCTTACACATAACCTCAAGTTTAATTCGATCAGGATCTTCAAAAAACACAGCGTAATATTCACATCCGTATTCAGAAAAAACTTTAGGTGTGTCGTATAGGGTAGATATTCCTTTTGGTTTCAAAAACTCATTTACAAAACGATCTACTTTTTCTCTTGAATCTAGTCTAAAGGCAAGATGATTAATGCCAGTATTTTTTCTATGAAATCTGTCTTTGTGAGCTTTGTCTGTTTCAATAATCCAAAAATCGGTACTGCCATTACTAACCCCAATATGTTGTGGGCTTTCATCAATAATTTTATATTCGAGATAAGTGAAAAAGTCCTTATAGAATGGTAGTGACAATTTTGCATCAGAAACATTTATATGGATGTGGTAAAGAAAGGCTTTCATTATATTTATCCTCAAAATCTAATGGCACATTACGCTCATCTTATCACCTCTGACCATTTCCCGCATCTACCGAAACGCAATTGTAATTACTGAGGTCAATCAATACTTACAAACAATCTCAACATAACATTAAATTGACATATATTAACATTAATGTTTATATATTTATAGACTAATCATCAAATGAATAATGACCTGTTCTCAATCGGACTGACAAGAGAAACGGTGGCAAAACTAGCAAAATTGGGAATCTCAACACTTCGCGGTCTAGGGACAAGACTCAACGAAAATCTGGACCTAAGCCGAGGAAGTGAGACTTTGGCATCTGGAAGAACGATTTACAAAATACCAAGAATACCCAGTGTATTGATCAATCAGCTCAATTTTCACACTGGCGTAAAATCGATTGAAGAACTTCTGGAGTTAAATCCGGAACACAAATTCTTCAATGGCAGACCCGGCTGGCGGATACTCCTCACTACTGGACTTATCGATCTCGGTTACGACGAAACCCATGGCACCTTTCTCTCAATGGAAAGCTGGGCAATTTTCATTAGAGACCTAAGAGCCTACAGGTTCTTGATCACATTGGATGGAAGGGGTCAGTTATCGGACAAATTCAAGTCATGGTTCAATCGAGCGATCAAAGGTTATCAATACAATCAAGATAATCGCAAAAGGACTCTGACTGTAAATCCATTTCCTGTCAAGTGAGAAGGAACTGTCGAATCAGCAGCACCCATCGAAGACCCACTTCGGTGGGTTTTTCGTTATTAGAAAAAGTAAAAACAATTATGCTACAATTCCCCTATGAAATCACCTTACTTCCACAGCTTACTTGCAGAAGTCTACATCATGGGCATATCGCTCATTATTCATAGCCTCCAAAATCCTAATTCACCTGATACCATCTTTGCCCCTATTCTTGCCCTATCACTCTTTGTATTGTCTGCTTCGATCATGGGTTACCTATTCCTCGGCAGACCCTTCCAGCTATATCTAGATGGTCACAAAAAAGATGCTGTGACATTTTTTGCAAAAACTGTTTTTGGCTTTGCAGTGCTCACACTTGTTGCATATTTGGTTGTAAAGATTTGGGGGTAGTTATTTCGTTAGATCAAAATCAAAAAAATGAATACAGATCCAAGACTTCATCACTATTGTCAAAACATAACCCGAGGAAATCTTGACCTTGTTGTCGAGATGTATAAACTTCTAAACTTCAAAGTAGTTTATACACCACCAAATAAAGACTGGATAATGGTTGCTCAAGATAATCTCCGGTTTGCAATCCAAATAATTCAAGTCGATGACAAACCTACCGATAATTTAACAGAAAAAATTAAAACTCATATAGCATTAATTTCAGATAATCCAGCAAATGTTATTCAAGAGATAAAAATCTGGGCAAATTCAAAAGGTCTAAGATTTAGAGAAGGTGGCTGGTCGCCCATCGAAAGATATTTCGATTTGCCAGATATTTTTGTTAATTTTGTGGTGGAAATTATGCATACATCAATAGAAGACTAATACAAAATAAAACACTCGACGCACATTACGCACGTCGAGCGTTCGAAATTAGTGGGGACAACCAATCCCTACTTACCAATCAACCGATCCCAATACTCGATAGTCTTTGGCTCTTTGAGTGCCAGCGAACCGGCTCTGCAGAGCGGACACTCAATGGTAGTCCAGGTTGGCATGTATTCATCGATGAGCGAGATAATACTGGGACCTCGCATCGACAGCGCCTGCTTACCAGACCGATTGAGGATCGTAACTACCATCGGCATCGGTTCGATACCCATTTCGCGAAGAGCTTCGAAGACATTGAGTACACTCCCGCCAGTCGTGATCGTATCTTCGGCGACCAAGACACGAGCCGACTTGCGAATACGGTGTCTCGGAAACCGCATGGCGGGTTTACCGCCACGACTGCACTTTTCGGCATAGGCGGTGTTGATATGGTGGTGTGAGTAACTGCATTGTCTGGCAACTTCGTAAGCCAACGTAACTGCGCCCATTGCTGGACCGACGACCCAGTCGATATTATTGAAATCGGTTCCAGCATTATGCAGCTTTTCTTGAATATGCCTGACCACATCCTCCAAAATCCGAGGACACTGGGTTACAAGAGTGCTGTTGAAATACCCTCCAGAATGAAGACCGGAACTCAAGACCACATGAGGCTTAGTCGAGTCTCCATCATGCATCCACATCATTTTTTTGTGGATAAAATAGTCCAACCACGTTTTACTGTCAGCCATTTGATTCCTTTCTCAATTTCCATTTTTAGCGTATAATAAAAATGAGTGGATGTAAAGTCTGATCAAAACAAAAACATCCCCGCCAACCTTGCGGTAGCGGGGACGCTGCGTTTTGTTCGAAATTTCGAACATTCAAATCAGATCGGATGACGATTCGGCACCGAGCCGTTCGCGATCTTTGTTTCGTAGTCTGACATAGGCACCACCAAGAGCCATCAACTCTGCATGTGTGCCCTGCTCAACCACTTTACCCTTGCCCATTACGATCACCTGATCGCAACGTTCAGCGCGCGAGACATGATGCGTGATCATGATAACCGTCACACCTGTAAGGGCGAAGACGGCATCGATGACCTTTTGAGCCGATACAGGATCGAGTTTGGCGTCAGGTTCATCCAAGATAAGGACTGGTGTCCTGCGGTAATGGACTCGAGCAAGAGCCAAGCGTTGCTTTTGTCCGCCCGAGAATTCGCGACCACCAAACTCAGTTCCAATCTGAGCATTCAGCCCCTTCTCATCTTCGTCCACAACCTCATCGAAGTTAGCGAACTTACATGAATTGAGTACCCTCTCAGTGTTGATCGGCTCTCCAAGTCTCGATGAAGCTATCTCCTCCCCAACCAATCTTGAAAGTACGACGTATTCTTGACTCAAGGCCGAAACGACCCGATTCCAATCTTCGGGTCGGATATTTCTCAAGTCGACACCGCCCGCCGAAATGGAACCACTCGTTGGATCGTAGTGTCTCATGAATAATGAAACCAGGGTCGATTTGCCTGCACCACTAGTACCGACTATCGCCACCTTAGATCCCGGCTCAATCGTGAAGCTGACATCTTTCAATATCTTAGCCTCACTACCTGGGTATGTAAAGCAGACCTTATCAAATCTGATCGTCGGTATAACCGATGGATCCGGATTGACAGGATACTCTGTCTTCAACAATGGCTTCATGCCGAGGAAGTCCTCCTCAATGAGGATTACACCTTTGGCACTATTCCACTGTTCGGCAATCGTCGAAACGATAGACTCCAAGTTTCCTTGGAAAGTCTTGGCAGAAGCGATGATGATGGTCAAAGTACCGATCCCAACCGAATGTGTTATCGTCGACCAGACCGCCAATGCAACTACAAAACAGAGACCGAGCACAGCCACAAGATGAGCGAACATCTTATTCCGTATACTGGTCTTGCGTAGCTTGTCATAGTTGTCGAGCACTTCTCCAACATTAATGTCGATCTCCTTGAGAAGAGGTGACATTTGGTTGAAAGTCCGTGCCTGAATGAATGCCCTATCGTCTCCGCGGAATGGTTGTTCAAGAACAGAGCGCTTCTTATGTAGAGGTACTTGCTCTTGAAATAACGTCCACCACTTAGATACAAGGTCGAATTCGACAATCATCATCGGTATGCCGACAAGAACCAAGATGAAAGCGTAGATCGGTTTGTACCAGAGTAGAGCTGTTCCGAAGAGTACAAATGAAACCATGGTTACGAACAAGTTGAAAAGCTCATCCGAAAACCAAATTCTTGTCTGCCAGGACGTCGGCAACTCCTGAATTCTCCTTTCCAAATCGTCAAACTCTTTGCTCCTGATTCTGGCTATATCGAGAGTCGATCGGAGAAATGTCAGTTCCCTTTGATTGGCAAAACGCAATTTGTGATTCCACTTATTGCGAAAATACCATTTCAATGGGCCGAACAACTCACCGAATATCGTCACAACACTCCAAAACACGACTGGAGCGACAAGTCCGGAAGTGAGAATATCGACCACTTGTCGATAGTTGTCAACCTTTCCGAGTTCTTTCTGCACACCATTGATAATGATACCAGTCGACTGAATGCCGAGGTACATAACAACGGTCGTCGCCAAGGAGATCATGATACGCGCAAAGGTATCACCCTTACTATTCCTCCAGCAAAATCCGAAGGAGTACCGAGTCGCCTTGAGTATCGTCGTTATCGTTTCCCTAATTTTCTTCACTTTCTTTTCCCTTTCTGGTTTCGTTGGTTCTTAGTTATCTAGTCTCAAAAACTTAGATCTGATTTGAATTGACAAAGAGCAGATTGCTGTTGTCACGAAATCAGGATACTTGCACCATTATATCAGCTTGTTGACATACCGTCAAATGTGGTTTTTGTGTAATTATTCAATATATAAATCTTTGATATAATAACCCCATGCCCATATATGTCCCAAAACAAATAGTAGAAATAAAACCAAGTAAGAAAGCACCTCTTTTTTTCCTAGCGGGACCGATCCGTGGCGGAGGTGATTGGCAAACAAAGATGGCGAGAATAATCTTGGATAAAGTTCCAGATGCAAACATCGCCTGCCCTGCTCGATGGGATGCCGATCATCCACTTGCACAATATTTCTACAAACCTTTTTCTCAAGCAGACAATCGTCAATTGGTCTGGGAAAGACACTATCTCAAACAAGCAGGAATTGAACCAAATGTACCAGGCTGTATCATTTTTTGGCTGGGTCAAGAAAGTAAGACGAATCCTCATCCAGGTCCAGAATCATATGCCATGGACACTCGTCGAGAGATCGGTAAGTTCACCGCCTTTGCCGAAATGATGAAAACAAGAATGGTTGTCGGTGGTGATCGAACTTTCCATGGTCTCGATGTAATTCTTTTCGAATTAAGCGAAGCGTACAAAAAACCTTTTCCTTTCTATGAGACTATGGATGAAACGGTAGACGCTGCAATAAAACTTGTAAATGAGAACCCTTCTAATGACTAGACATTTTTGAAAAAAAGTCGTAACATAATCATCGGATGAAGTTGGCCAGCCTTGATAGAAGAGAAAGCGATCTGGAACAATAGAAGACCATCGCCGATGACTGGACTATAAGATGGCAACCCTTCTACCAGAAATTCTCTTTCACTAAGGATAAGTGATCAAGTCGTTCATGATCACACGTCCTCTGTCCTTGTGGCAAAAACTGGGGCAGTAGGTTTAGTGAGGCAATCGGCTGCCTGAAAAAGAACAATAGATCACGGCAAAGTTTCGGGACAAGACACAGTAGCTATCGCCCATGTCGAAAATGACTGTGCCAGACAACACCCGACACCTCGTCGGCGCATCCTGTTCAGTAAATGACATTGTTCGGAGGTATGCCAACCTCTCCAACCCTCGGAAGTCACGGGACTTCCGAGGGTGCTTTTTTTATAATAGACTTATACAAACCTGAAATGCCTCCGTGCTGTTTTCAAAATATTGATAATTAAACTTTGTTGCCTCTTCAATATAATGAGGTCTTTCAGTATAAAAGAAATTTTTTGCTTCGAGAGTTTGAAGCTCTAAAGTATTTCCCCATCGAGGATCTTTAATATTTCTACTTAGTGTTTCTTCAAATGTTGAGCCGATCAAGACTATGCAAGGACAATCGAAAGCTCCGCGTATCAAATGTGGCAAAAGATTTACACATTCGAAAATAACAGGCTTTGTCTCATCCCTGTACTTTGAAATTTCTTCCAAGAATGCCGGCCACAAACCCTCCGATTGCAAAACCAAATTATTCCATAAATCTGCCTCACTTGTATTTTTGAAGTACTCTTCTTCATCTTGTTCTAAATAAAAATTGGTCCATTTCTTATACTTTTCATCTTTGGCAAGCTCTTCTCGAACATCATCAAAGGAGACAACTATTGCTCCAGCTTTTTGAGCAACAGCATTTGCAAGATATGATTTGCCAGATGTAGGTATTCCTGTATTAAATAATCTTTTGCCTTTATGGTTCATCACAATGAGTATAGCACTATTAATTTACCATTTACCCCTACCTCCCCTCCACAAACTTGAGTGAAATAGAATTGACACAATGGCGAATGTTTTTGTCCGTCAATTGCTCGCCCACAAATACATGCCCCAAATGCCCGCCACAATTGGCACAAGTGATCTCCGTCCGCTTCCCATCCACATCTGGAGTGCGCACAACCGCACCCTCTATCTCATCATCGAAACTCGGCCACCCGCAACTGCTTTCAAATTTGTCTTTGGAATTATATAGCGGTGCGTTGCACTGCCTGCAAACATACACGCCATGAGCTTTATTATTGACATACTCACCCGTAAAAGGCGCCTCAGTGCCTTTGTCGATAATCACGCGCTTTTCTTCGGGGGTTAGGGGGTTGAGATTCATAGGGTTATGATAACATTTTTTGTTAAAATATGATTCTTTGAAAACATATTATGCGTCATATAATCACCAAGATATACACATTTTTACCTTGACAAATGCATATTTATAGGTATATACTCTATCTATAAGTTATTGCAGAATACTTGTACCAAAAGAGCGTGTCCTAGGTCTAGGGCCCGCTCTTTTGGTTTTTACCAGATTTTACATAGATATTTTTTATCTATAATTTTTCTCAAATCTTTATTTTTACCAGTGAAATAATCTTTGATCGCCCCGCTTACCAGATCGGATAATTGCATAGCGTTAACATACTCAGAATTAACATGAGTTATGTGTTTTATACGCTTAACGGTTTTTGTATTTACGCGATCAAATAAGTAATCATCGAAACTACTAAAATAATCACCGTTAAACATTCTCCTATCTGCACGATCAATTACAACTTCAGACTCTATGAGATTCTGTTTTCTGGTAGCAAATAAAACAAGTTTTGATAAATTGTAGTCATCAAATATATTATGTAACTTTGCATGACCAGATACTGCAAATTTACCTTTGTAAGTTCTTTTATCAATAAGGCGAAAGTAAATCTGGATCTCAATTTTGTTTATGATTCCAAGCAGATCCTTATACATATCAAGTGGAATTTTTGTAGACTTTATTTCGCTTCTAAAGCCATACTTATGACGGATTTCCATAATCTCATTTTCTAAAGCAAATAGTTTTGTTGAATCCAGATATATTGCGGTCAAAATATAAAAAAGACTTGCTCCTGTCTCGACCTTGCTTCCTGTAGCATCATTTTCATACGGCTTCCCAGGATCGCCTGATTCGTCTATAAAAATGTAGTGTTGAATATTGGACATACTTTTAGTGTTTCGTTACATCAACTAGTTTATAAGACGATCCAGGTTTCGGTGTTGGTGGTAAGATCTTCCCTCGAACTCCAGTAATCTCCTCACCTGTTTTTCCACCTCTCGGACCAATTCTCTCATATTGACCTGATTTAGGAACTGGTTGTCCTGGTTTTAGTATTTTAGACATAACTATTCTTGATTATTAGAATCTGATAATATAACTTCTTCACAATAAGTATCTGAAAACTTTTTAAGTTCAATCTTAATCTGTTTTAACTCACCATCCATGATTGCTTCTGTAGCTTTTATTGTTTTAGGAATCAGTAATTTAACACCTCCAGTGAAATCAAATACATGTACTGAATTCCCGGCATCTGTACTAAAAGCACCAGTATTTTGGGTAGATTTAATATTTTCTGTCAAAGTATTTTGCTTTTTGGGGCGGCTAATTACTTTAGGTGACCATCCTGCCATCTTTGTTGGGTCAATTCCATATTTTTCAAAATCTGAAAGTGCCTTTAGTACTCGCGATTTGTATGTTGCTAATGAACCCGCACTGAAATTTTTATTTTTAGAGAAAACACTTTGGTATATTTGATCTATATTCTTCCTAAACTCTTCCACAGAATTACGTTCCTCATCGTTCAACTCGGCGTCAAAAAGTTTTAACGCGGTTTTTAATGCCATACCAGTATTTTCTGGATATTTCCTACTTTTTATAGCCCTGTCCACGAAATCATATATATCTTGAATTTTTTTCATAGAATTGTTTACGCAAACTAATAATATGTCCATCATATCAAAATGAACTATATTAGTCAAGTAAAATCACGACTTAATTGAGATATACCATCAAATACGGCTATATTCAAGGCTTAAATATATGGCCGTCATATCTTAATCAGTACGAACTAAATCAATCTCTCGCATAATCCTGTCTGTTTCAATAAGCAATGTAATTATTTTTTGATAGTGTTTTAAATCATCACTGGATAATGTTCTACCTTGCCGGTCTTTAAGCCATTTTTGCACAGGTTGATATGCTCCTATCGTAAAGTTCCAGGCAGTTTCTGGTACATTGCCGAAATATTGTGTCTGATTAATAAAAACTTTCCCATCTTTATATTTTGGGTACTTCTCGTCCACGACATCAGTTCCAACCTCAGGGAATGTAGTGAGTAACGTATTTAATTTTGAAGATTCCATCAAGTGGAGTTCTCTTAACTCTTTACCTAGTTTTACCAACGAATTAAATATGGCCTTATCTTTTGGATAAGGTACTCTCGGGAAATCAATCTTCAAAAACTCTACATACTTCTTACGATAATCGGGTGAATATAGAACGGCGTATACATAATCGAAGACGTCTTCAGGGGTAATTTTGTTTACAATCTTTTCAAAGTTGTTAATAATTTCCTTGTTCAAATTTATGACTTTAGAGCCATCATTTGCATAAAGGTATAGAGGTAATACATAGTCAATTTCACTTGTCTTATTTGATATAAGGGTCGATTCAGTAATATACTTTGAAACCAATACATGCTGATACACATCTCCGGATTTTATCTGCCTTAAAACATTCAAAACAATGTTCCCTTTAGATAAATGTTGCATGACAACTTTTCTTGATCGCTCTACAAAATCATCACTGTAATAGATGAATCGATCATCAAATGGGCGATAACTTATTGGTACTAGATTAGTCTCATCATATTGGTGTTTGAGTGCATTTACCGCTTTCCATTTCAAGTTTTCTTTTAGATCAAACTTCTTCAGCGCATCTTTTGCATCCTCGGTCCTTAGAAAATCAATTATGCGATCTTTCAGGGTTTGTTTATTAAAATCGATCACAAAAGCGTCGCGCGAAGTTACGATACCAACGCTTGATATAGGAAAAAGATCCGCTACGGAAAAACCCTTTCTATATTCTTCCAGAGTTTTCGTATCTCGTGCCACCCACTCAAAATTCGGAGCAGAAGGTTTTATCTCAGTCCATTCCAAGGTATCAAGAGACCCATCGTTAAGGTATCCGAATTTATGATTACGAGCCCCATAAGAATCTGCTTTGAATACCTTACAGTTTTTTGGTGATTTACCCTTATGCTTAATACCTATGAATATTGAGACTCCTGTTTTTATATTAAATACATTCTCATCTTTGCTTCCATCAAGAGCTTTTTCCTTTTTGTTTGCGTTTCCGTGGAGATCAAGCACGTATATCTTTTCAAATGTCTGCATCAAATGATGGCGCATTCCACGGAAGGTTGGATTATCAATATATCCATGTGCTGTAATCATGGCCACAACGCCTTCATCTGTTTTTTCAATCATGCTTTCAGCCAATCTGATGAATTTTACATAGTCGTCGTTAAGCCACTTTGAATTTCTTTCCTGTAACTTACCCCCACCTGGTTCGGCTTTGTATACATCATTACCTTTATAGTGAGCGTTGCTTGATTCACCGGAATAGGGAGGGTTACCAATGACTACCATAATCGGCAATTCATTTTTTACCTTATTCGCCTGATTGGATTCTTCTGTAATAGCTTTTCCAAGCCCAATATCAAAGAGGGTCTTCTCCTGTATTTCAGCTTTCTCAAGAGAGTTTGTCAGGTATATACCAAGACGAGTGTTTTCTATTTTTGCGCCACTCTCAGCGATCGTGGATGAAAGTTTAAGATGGGCAATCGTGTACGACGCCATCATAAGCTCGAAACCGTGCATTCGCGGTAAAAGATCTTCATTCACATATGAAGACCACCTACCTTCCTGTCCTATAAAAGATTTCTTTATATGAAGTATTGCTTCATTTAGAAATGTTCCGGTACCCGTTGCCGGATCAAGTACCTGAACTTTATGTACAGACACTTTTCCACGCTTTCCCTGAACCTCTCTACTAATACTTATCTTAGAATTATCGGCAAGACCTTGAGGCAAATCAAATTCCTTTTTTAGAATGTCATCAACGGCACGGATAATAAAACGAACTACAGGGAGTGGTGTATAGAAAACACCCATCTTCTTACGTTCTGCGGAATCATATTCCTGAAGGAAGTCCTCATAAAAATGAATGATGGGGTCTTTGCTTTCATGGACTTTTCCAAAAAGATCGGTTTTGTAATATTTATGTATAATTTCTTTAACATCTGCATGGTTAAATTCCTCACACAACTCATTAACTATATATTCGATTCGATTATCGAAAGACGATCCTGCGATATGATTAAAGAACTCTCTCAAAAATGGATTTGATGGTGGTATAAGATCGCGAGCTTCTTGTCTAGTAAAATTCTCTTGCGTTTTATCATTAAATCGTGCAACAAAAAGTCCATATACTAGTGTTTGTGCATACATATCAGCAAACTTTGTATGATCTAGATCAGCCAAAAGTAATTTTTTTATAACTTCATAAACACCAAGAAGATTTTCATTTCTTGGGTTTCTTTCATCTTCTAAAAACTTTTTTACATTATCTCTTATACGACGAGCTTTTCCCGCCATAACCTTCGAAAGCACTGCGCCAGATCTTATAGGTTCCTTGGACTTTTTGATAAAATCGAAGATTGTATCTGCCAGTAATTGAAAATACTTTTCGTCCGCGGAAACAATACCATTATCAAGTTTACCAATAATAACCGGATCGACTTGACGCGTACCATTTACATAAAAACGAAAATCCAAACCATTAGTAAGTATAATGTTTGAATAGCCGTAATATCGGACCATTTGTTCACTTTTTTCTATATCATCTAGCAGGACATCAATATCTTTCGCTTCTGCATAGGCTACAACTAATTTTTCCTTAAGAAATATAAAATCTGGAGCACCATGTTCGCTGCGCTTTGGTTCATTTATGACATTCAAGCTAGTTATCTTTTCAAAAAGTTCTTTAAGTGCTGGACGATAAGAATGTTCTCGTGCATGACCACTACTGTGTGTTTCTATTACTTTTTGAATAAAAGCTGAAACAGGATTCATAATTAAAGAGCATTATAGCATTTTGAGCGCCAAAAATAAAGGTATTTTCCCCTTAACCCGTATTCAGTCCCCTCATATTAAAACTTAACGCCTTAACTTTTAATTTGCCCAATTCAAATTAAAAGTTACGTGCGATCTAAAGGGGCATATTTACAACCTATCATACTTCGTATGCTTCCCCTTGGCCTTTTCCTCGGGATACTTAGCTTCATTGATTTTCAACTTGCGGTCGAGGGCGGAGAGAATGTCGATATCGAGATCATGACTCATGAGGAGGACCCAATAGAGAACATCAGCCAACTCTTCACCTATTGCTGTTTTGTTTTCTTTAATATATTTTTCCATTTCCTCAACACTTTTCCACTGAAAATGTTCCATCACTTCAGTGGCCTCAAGGACAAGTGACAAGGCAACATCTTTTGGATTATGGAATTGTTTCCAGTCTCGCGCGTCGCGGAATTTAATTATCCGATCAGTCAAAGTCTTAATATTAGACATATATTTTAATAGAAAAACTCTACCACTTTACCGGCCAAAAATAAAGCTATTTTACACCCCACCCCAATCCTTCTCATCACCCTCTACCATCACAACAAAATCAATTCCCTGCTCGGATAAAATCTTCTTTGGAATGATATGGGCAGCGCCGAAGCGGGTGCCATCGTGGACTGGAAAAGCAAATTTTGGTTTGATCTCAAGGGCGAAGTCGATGGCCTCACCAAGTTTCATCCAGGGACCAGAGACTGGGAGAGCCAAGATCTCGACTTTTTTATTTGGATTTGTAAATGAATCACCGGGATACCAAAAACGATTGTCGAAAAAGAAACCAATATTTGCACTTTGAGGAATACTTCTGTGCATTTGGGCATGTTTGGTGCCGATACCAGCAACTGTCAAACCATCAAGATCGATAATGTCGCCATCTTTGACCAAATTATGTGAAATATTTTCTTTTGACAATAGATCGCTGACCGAGCTATTTGCATAAACAATAATTTTTGGATTATTGGTCAAAATAATCTTTAGAGAATCAATGTGGAAGTGATCAGCATGCTCATGTGTAAAAAATACATAATCTATATCTTTTAATTTCACCTGACTTTCAATTGTATAATTACCTGGATCTGTAAGAATCCTTTTTCCTTTACATTCGATAAGCATGCAACAGTGACCCATTTTTGTTATTTTCATATTTACATTCTACCACTTAACTTGTGTTTTGTATATATTTGTGTAATATGAGGTTGGAAACCGTAGTAACAAACTGAATAAAAGGAATCAACTCGAATGAAAGCGCTGAGACCTTACATTGGAATCACGGGATTCAAAACTCCCGAGCAGGTCAGCCGTTTGGCTCAAGTCTTCGCTCACAACAAGAAGCCTGGTTCCGACCGGCTTCTGCACGTCGGTGTGATGATGGGTTTAAGGACTTTGAATAAACTCACGTCACGATTCACCAATGTCTTCCCTACAAGTGATACCGTGCGTGACATCTATGCCGTTCGTCATCAAGGTACATACAATTGCCTTCATTGGGCGGATTACATAAACGACACTGAATGGACCGATCTCGAAAAAGCAATCGACCTTTGCGGGCCAAACCTCGACGCTGTCCAACTCGACATGACTTGGCCGTCACCAACAATGATCGATCAGGTCAAGGACATGTTCCGAGGAAGAAGTATCGAATTCATCCTCCAGATCGGCAAAAAAGCCATTGAAAGTCATCATGGAGACAATGAGGCGATAGCTCGGGTCATCAGTCTCTACGGAGACTCTATCGATCGAGTTCTCCTCGATACAAGCATGGGGAATGGTATTGGCATGAACCATACCGTCCTAGCAGATATGGCTGAAGCTATCGAAAGTGTGGCTTCATATCTCGGCATCGTGGTCGCCGGCGGACTCGGACCTGGCAAGACCTATCTACTCGGTAACTTCGCACAGAGACCGGGGATCTCCATCGATGCTCAGGCGGGTTTGACTCAAGGAGGGACGATTATGGACCCGCTTGATCTCGATCTTGCTACCCAATACCTCCAGGAATTCCTACCCATCCTCAGCTAGGTGTCGCAAATGCCACACCAGTAACCGACCACCGGACTTAGGTCCGGTGGCTTTGTGTTTGCCGTCTGCGCCG
>CAZYBH010000004.1:0-68249 GCA_964645315.1 uncultured Candidatus Saccharibacteria bacterium
AGGAAATTCCTAGCAAGGAATTTCCGAAACAGAGGCAAAGCCTTGCAAGGCTTTGACGTACCTGAAAGACACACATTCCTTGGGTGCCTTGACGATTAACAGATCGTGACTTTTCGCAAATTTGTTTTGGTATCAATAACTTCAAATGAAATCTGTTCTGCAGTTTCCAAAGAGACATTTTCTGGCCATTCTATGAAAATAAGATTGTTTTCTTTTTGTAAGTTTTCAAAATCCAAAGCATTTAGATCTTGCCTCTTCTCCAAACGATAAGCATCTATATGTACAAGATTGTTCCAAGGGAAATTCTTTAGAGAATATTTTTTCATTAAGACAAAAGTTGGGCTGGTAATGTGTTCTTGTATACCCAATTCTTTTGCAATAATTTTTGTAAAGGCAGTTTTGCCAGATCCTAAATGACCAGAAAGACCGACCACTACCCCCCGTTTAACATTACCCGCACGACCTACAAGGCTCGCCAAATATTCTTTTGCAAGCTTCTCTGTCTCTTCCAAAGTCTTTACCAAAAATTCACCTTTCATTTGCATAATATATCACTTTCCACGACGTTATACATCAAGAAAACAAAAAGCCACTCCCTAGAAGAGAGTGGCTGTCGGGGGCTTGCTGAGCAACCCCGACTCGGCTACGGCTAGTAGCCGTAACCGCGAGAACCTTGGGGACCCTGGTAGCAATTTCCACTGCCACCGTTGCCCCCACCGAAACCGTACTGGCGCATGGTATTACCACGCCAGTACGGTTCCGATTCAATCGGAACCGTCACCACCGGCCATCCGGTGGCGGTAGAGGCACCCTGGGTGCCGTAGGTATAGGGTCCGCCTCCGGACCCATACCCGTACCGCGGGGCCGGAGCCCCGCCCCCGACCGTGGCCACATAGGTGCTGGAGCAACCAGCACCCACAATGGCCAGCCAGGCCAGAGAAATCAAACCAAAAATCATTTTCATTTCAACGTTCCTTTCCCTAATATTATATCATATTAAAGCATATTGTCAAGCACACAACAAATGAGAGAGCTTGGTCGATATTTCTATTGATATTAGGTCTAATACTTCTCAACTAGGACATTATTTACATATTAAAATTGATCTTAAATTAGATTATTTTTGCAACAAAAATGCGGGAAATCCCGCACTTTGCGCGTATCTTTGATGGGAGTTGTGTGCCGTTACGTCGAGGGAATAGGAACACAACTTGCAATGATAACGGCCAGAACCAAGAAGGTCACGACCGATCCGATAACAACCTTGATGCGATCACGAAGAACACCACAACTGATTCCGTACTCATCGTTTTTGACGCTCATATTTCCTCCTGCAGATAGATTAGCAAAATCACTTTTTTATGCAAGATTTATAGTCGCTAGGTATAACCTCACAATTTTTGTATAATATAACAAATGACAATCATATTTGATGAAGATAAACAAAAAAGAAAACTAAATGATCTTTTGCACAAAGAGGAAGAGGAGCTTGTAAGCATACTGGCAAACAAATTTGGTCTTGAATACACAAACCTCATCACTACACCCATAAACGCTGATGCAATAAAACTCATAAACGAACAAAAAGCTCGCGATGCTCAAGTTGTAGCTTTTGCTCTTATAGATAAGAAAGTGAAGGTTGCAACAAGAAATCCAGAAAATCCATTACTAAATGAGATTCTTAGCGACCTCAAAAGCGCCGGTTACTATCCGGAGCTTTTCATGACCTCGACCGAAAGCCTGACAAAAGCTTGGCAGACTTACAAAGATCTTTCATTTGCTTACGAAAGCAAATCTGGGTCATTGGAAATTTCAAATGAAGAGATAAACCGCATAATAAGCGAACAAAAAAGTCTTCCCCAAATAATATCAACACTAGAAAGTTTACTCGGATCAAAGATGAGCTATAGGATATCGAGAATATTGGAGACTACTATAGCCGGAGCTTTGGCTGTCGACGCTTCAGATATTCACTTCGAACCAGAGGAAAAGTACTGTCTTTTGAGATACAGATTGGATGGAGTACTTCACGATATTATCCATTTTGATAATGAAACCTATGCCCTTCTCATTTCCCGTATCAAGTTGATTTCTGGCATGAAATTAAATATCAAAAAAGAAAATCAAGATGGCCGATTTAGTATTCGTTTGCCGATCGGTGATGTAGAGGTCCGTTCTTCTATTTTGCCAGGAGCATACAATGAGTCGATCGTCCTTAGACTTCTCAATCCAAAATCAATCGACGTCCCACTCGAAAATCTAGGCATTCATCCGAAGTTACTTGCTATCATACAAAAGTCTATTGATATGCCAGACAAAATGATATTGACCACTGGCCCGACCGGATCCGGCAAAACCACAACACTTTATGCTATTTTGAAAAAAATAAAATCTCCTGATTTGAAAATCATTACTCTAGAAGATCCGATCGAATACCATCTCGAGGGTATAGTCCAAACCCAGGTCAATGACAAAGGCTACAATTTTGCTGAAGGTTTGAGAGCTACCGTCAGACAAGATCCGGATGTTATTATGATTGGAGAAATAAGAGACAGCGATACGGCAAATATTGCGGTCAATTCCGCCCTAACTGGACACTTGGTCTTCTCTACCCTACACACAAATGATGCGGCAGGCACATATCCAAGACTTATCGATCTTGGCGTAAATTCAAAAGTTCTTACATCAGCAATCAGAATTGCCATGGCCCAAAGGTTGGCTCGTAAACTCTGCAATAATTGCAAAAAAGAAATTGCAGTAGAAGGTCAAATAAAAACTTCTATTGATACAATATTGAATGAAATTGAAGATAAAACTCTAATTCCAAAAGACTATTCCAAAATATACGAAGCGACAGGTTGTGATCAGTGCAATAACACAGGATACAAAGGAAGAATTGGTATTTACGAAGCAATACTTACCGATCAAAATATCGAAAAAGTCGTAGAGATGAATCCAAGCGAAAGAGAGATTTGGCAAGCGGCCAAGGGTCAGGGATTATTGACCATGAAGCAAGATGGCATACTCAAGGTTTTGGGTGGTATCACCTCCATACTAGAGCTAGAAAGAGTCATTGCCCTTACGGATTAGTTGTGTTTTTATTTAACTTTTTTAGTCCAAATTAGATTTATCCACCGTGTCAATTGATTTTTTGCTGTGGACAAGGTTAGGATGATTTCAGACGAGAAATTAAGGAGACTTGAAGATCTTCAAATTTAAATACTATTGAGGATCAACGTCGAGAACGTAAATCTCTAAGCAATATCATATCGCGTGATGCGGTATGCGAGGCATAGTCCCGAGGATAATGCCAGTACGCAATGACAAGCATTGCAACCAATATGTCCTTAGCACTATGCCCAAACCTCGGAAGGCCATTGCTTAGAGGTTTACAGTCTCGAATTCAAAAAGGCACAAAAAATAAAACTCAATGAGTCTTTTTATTACAAAATGTCATCAAACTGATACACCAGTATACTAGCATACAGCATCACAAATGTCAAGGACTAATAACAATCCAAATAATGTCGAGAAGGAGGCGGGATTTCTAGATCAAACCTTGCGACCTTATAGCTGGAGCGAATACATTGGTCAAAAAAACATAAAAGACAATCTTCACATCCTTCTTACCGCTGCAAAAGAACGCAATCACCCACCAGAACATATACTTTTTTATGGTCCTCCTGGACTAGGCAAGACTACCCTAGCCCACCTCATAGCAAAAGAGACCGGCGCTCAAATGAAGGTTACTTCTGGTCCAGCAATACTCAAAGTTGGCGACCTCGCTTCTGTCCTAACAAACCTTTCCGCTGGCGATATTTTATTTATCGATGAAATTCACAGATTAAATAAGGCCATAGAGGAAGTCCTCTATCCAGCAATGGAAAGTGGCAAATTGGACATAATCATAGGCAAAGGACCTTCTGCAAGGACCATCCAACTCGACTTGCCACCTTTCACTCTTATCGCAGCCACCACCCGGATAGCGATGATTTCTGCCCCGCTTCGCTCGAGGTTTTCTGGTGGTGTTTTCAAATTGGAATTTTATACAAATGATGAAATAAGTGAGATTATCAAACGCTCATCGAAGATTTTGGATATCGGTATAGAGCCAGAAGCTATAAGAGAGATCGCTATACGCTCACGCTTTACACCTCGCACAGCAAACTATCATCTCAAACGCTGTCGAGATTTCGCTCAGATAAACAAATCGTCTCTGACAAAAAATATTGTAGAGAAGGCTTTGTCTATGCTTGGTGTAGACAATATTGGTCTAAACAATGCCGATAGAGAAATTATCAAAACCGTTATAGACAAATTCAATGGTGGTCCTGTAGGTCTAAATACCATAGCCGCTGCCCTATCAGAAGAACAAGCTACTATCGAAGAAGTTTATGAACCATATCTTATCCAGATGGGTTTATTGGAAAGAACCCCAAGAGGCAGGATCGTAACAGACAAAGGCTACAAACATCTCGGTATGATCAATGATCGATTGCTCTAATTTTTAAAAAACTAACTATTACTTATCTATAGACTAAATTGCTGCTTTATAGTATTAATTTGACGGACTTTGATTAGTTGTACTATCAAAACAAAAAGCGCCCCCCACAGGCGACGCTGATAATTTTTTCGCTAGGTTTTTTCCTAGTGATCCTTTATTTGCTCCTTTGGATCTCCCAATTTATATTCCGCTTGCGTCTTACTTCGCAAACAAGCGGTCGTACTTGGTGGATCTTAATGATCCCGTTCCGAGAGAATACTTTCGTATTCTTCCTCGGTCACCCAAGTACCATCAGGAAGCAAACGGCGCTTCATGGTACTTGAATATTATACCATATTATAATCCTATGTCAAGTACCAAGAAATGCCCCTAAAAATATAGAAAACGGAGACATAAAATGCTAGAGTAAGAGTAATTAATAAACAGATTTAATGTTTTAGATTTTAAATTTAAGATTTATATGGCTGGACACAATAAATATTCAAAAATAAAGCATATCAAAGCCAAGAATGATGCCCAAAAGAGCAAACAATTCGGCAAATTGGTGAGATTGATAACCGTAGAAGCAAAAGCTGCAAAAGGTAATGTGGCATCACCGGGACTTGCAAATGCCATCGAAAAAGCTCGCAAAGAAAATATGCCAAATGACACTATAGATCGAGCGATCAAAAAGGCAATTACCGACAATAGTGCATCCATGGAAAGTGTAGTATATGAGACTTATGGACCAGGAGGAGTAGCAATCCTTATTTCCGCCCTCACCGACAATCGCAACAAAACCGCCCAGGAGATCAAGCATATCTTATCCCTAAATGGTTTCGAATTGGCTTCTCCAGGAAGTGCATCATGGGCTTTCGAAAAAGACCACAATGGTTACAAAGCTACTTCTACCCTACCACTCGAGGACAATGATATAGAAATTCTTACAAAACTTGTAGAGGACTTAGAAAATAACGATGATGTCCAAGAAGTCTTCACCAATGCCGAATAAAGACAATGTGCGAGTCATAGGTATCGACCCTGGTTACGGTCGTTTGGGTATTTGTATTGTAGAAAAAGGACTAAATAAAAAAGAAGAGGTTATATACTCAAATTGTATTGAAACGGGAGCTTCAGAAGATATTTATTCTCGATTTTTGGATATAGGTAAAGCTGTAGGAAAAGTAATAGATCAATTCAAGCCAAGTGAAATGGCTTTGGAATCACTTTTTATTTCAAAAAATAAAAAAACGGCTATGAGAGTGGCTGAAGTAAGAGGTATTGTTATATTTCAAGGCTTATCAAAAGATCTTACTATACACGAATACACTCCCCTTCAAATAAAGATGGCAATAACAGGTGACGGCACAAGCGACAAAAGCAGAATAATAAAAATGATCCATTTACTGACAAAAATTACCAAAAAAATAAAACTAGATGATGAATACGATGCAATTGCAGTAGCTTTGACACATTTTGCAAGAAAAAGATAAATGATCGGGTGATTAAATCTTTGATATTATTTTGCATAATTTTTTATTATTAATTTTTAAAATTTAATTTTGAAACTTATCAACATTTATTAACTCTTGCAAAAAAGATAGGATTTGATAAAAGTATTGCATTATTTGTTTAATGAAAAATGAGATGGCTCCTAAGAAAAAAATAATCAAAAGCAAGGCAAAAAAGGTAAAAGGTAAAGAAGAAGAACCAAAAGAAACCGAAAACGAAGCAGAATTGGAGGATGAAGAAGAATCAGAAGACGAAGATATAGTCCCAGCCGGACCAAAAGCCAAGAAATCCCCTATTGATATCGAGTCTGTACTTGAGCCAGCGCCTATCATTGACGAAAAAGAAGATGATGTTCCAGTAGCAGGAGATGATGATGAATTGAACACTGAGGATCTAACTTTGGACGATGACGATCTAAATCCATTTGGTGATAAGTGGGAGCAGTAGCAAAGTACAAAGTTTGCTACAATATAAATAAATGATCTCTAGAAAAAAGGTAAGGTTACATCATATCAAGTCAGGAATATTACTGATCGCCTCTTTTGTTTTGATTTTTATTGGACTTTTTTCATTGTGGCTTGCAACACTCAAAATCCCAGACCTTAGTTCATTCCAAAATCGCAAGGTGGTCGAATCGACAAAAATCTATGATCGAACTGGCGAAGTCTTGCTCTACGATACAGGATCTAAGACCAAATCTACTTCGGTGCCACTTACCCAGATTTCTCCTTATATCCAAAAAGGCACAATAGCCATAGAAGATGCAAATTTTTATAATAATGTCGGAGTAGAACCAACTTCCATTATCCGTGCTGTTATTGCAAACTTTCTGACCGCAAACTATAGCCAAGGCGCATCGACCATCACTCAGCAGGTCATAAAAAATTCTCTTTTGACCACAGACAAAACCTTTACCCGAAAGATAAAGGAGGCGATTTTGGCAATAAAGCTTACTCGAACAATGAGTAAAGATCAGATTTTGGAAGTTTATCTCAATGAATCACCTTATGGTGGTACGATTTACGGAGTCGAACAGGCTAGTCAGACATTTTTCGGCAGGCCGGCAAAAGAAGTTTCCTTGGCTCAAGCAGCATATATAGCCGCTATACCAAAAGCTCCGACTTATTATTCTCCTTATGGTACACACAGAGAAGCTCTTGATGCTCGCCAAAAAGCTGTTCTCCAAAAAATGCTTTCTCTTGGCATGATTACAAAAGATGATTACAAAAAAGCAATTGACGAAAAGGTTCAATTTTTGGCCAAAAATTCCGAAAATATCCGTGCTCCCCACTTCGTCATGTATGTTCGCGACTATCTTGTCCAAAAATATGGCGAGGATGCTGTCACGAGTGGCGGACTAAGGGTCAAAACCACACTTGATTATGGTATGCAACAAAAAGCTGAGGATGTAATAGAAAAATTCGCTCCTACTATTGCCGAAACATACAATGCAAACAATGCCGGTATGATCGCTATAGACCCAAAATCTGGAGATATTTTGACTATGGTTGGTTCAAAAGACTATTTTAGTAGGACGATCGAAGGAAATTTCAATGTAACTCTAGCAAAGAGACAACCAGGATCAACTTTCAAACCTTTTGTCTACGCTACCCTATTCAAAAAAGGCTATACACCAGAAACTGTTCTCTATGACTATCAAATGGAATTTTCTCAATATTGTAATCCAGACGGAACTCCGAAAAATAGTAGTGATGATCCACAAAAAGTCTGTTACTCACCTCAAGAATTCGACAAAATCTATACTGGACCAATGACAATACGCCAAGCCTTGGCTCAATCTAGAAATATTCCGGCAGTTCAAGGTTTGTATTTGGCTGGTATGAGAGATTCTTTGCAGACTGCTGAAGATTTGGGTATTACAACCCTTGATGATCCAAATCGCTATGGCCTAACTCTTGTTTTGGGTGGAGGAGAAGTAAGTCCTCTAGAAATCACTAGCGCATATGGAGTATTTGCAAATGATGGAATAAGAAACCCAACCAGATCAGTACTAGAAGTCAAAGATAGTAAAGGTAATGTTTTAGAACAGTCTACACTGACACCATTCAAAGCTCTGGAACCAGATGTGGCGAGACAAATTACAAGTATACTATCCGACAATACAGTAAGAATGGCCAGCCTAAAACCTATTACAGATGCAATAGGTCGCAAAGTAGCAATGAAGACAGGTACAACAAACGATTTTAGAGATGTTTGGGCTATAGGCTACACACCAAGTCTTGTAGTCGGTGCTTGGGCCGGAAACAATGACAATAGTCCTATGAGCCAAAACATTGCCGGCCTCATTATCTCACCGCTTTGGGGAGCTTATATGAGCCAGGTTGCCAAGAATTTCCCTCCAGAGGACTTCCCTCTCGCCCCTACACCAAAGACCGATACAAAGCCTGTTATGCGCGGAATCTGGCAAGGCGGACTTTCTTATAGGATTGATACCGTATCAGGCAAACTTGCTACCGAATATACTCCAAAAGAAACAACAAAAGAAAATGTTTTCAATAGTATTCATTCAATTTTGCACTGGGTAGATAAGAGTGATCCGAACGGGCCTATTCCTACAAATCCATCACAAGATCCTCAATATGACCATTGGGAATATGCTGTGAGAAAATGGTTTGATCAATGGAAAACTGTTCATCCAGAATTCAAAGAATCCACGGATATCCGAATACCAACAGAAAAAGATGATGTCCATGTACCAGAAAAGGCACCCAAGGTAAGCATTATATCTCCAGCAAACGGCTTGATAGTTAATCCAAATAACACTCTATTCGTAAAGATTCAATCAATGGGTAATTTCCCTGCAAAAAAGACTGAATTATACTTAAATGGTAAATATATTTTGACCAATGAAACTTCGCCTACAGATATATCATTTATCCCTGCGGATGTCGGCGATTTACAAAGCATAAACACAATAAAAGTTAAACTATTTGACTCGGTCTACAATAGCAGCGAGGCTAGTGTACAATTTGGAATATAATTATCTTATATCAGTAACATTTAGGCCTTTATCTATAAGTACTTGGACTATTTTGGGTTTCTTTATAAAAATAGCAGATAAAACTGCTGGACTTTGTCTTTTTATACTTATTACCCCATCACTAACTGATATATCTTCTATTTTTAATTCTATATTTGTCTGATTCTTGATAGAGTCTTTGATTGCATTTCGTACAAAAAACTCTTTTGCAAAAGTTTTTTGGATATTACTAAAAAATTGCGATAAACCAAACATATTATCTATTCATTGGCATAGCCAAGTACATAAAGGTCTGATCACCTGAAATTGGTCTTATAACCATCGGTCGATTTGTACCAGAGAATTGCATAGTCAAACTATCAGAATCGATGGACTGGAAACTATCAGCCACATATTTGTAATTAAAATTGATATCTACAGAATCTCCCGATAATGCCCCATCGACAAGGGTGTTATTTTCTCCTATGTCGCTATTTTTTGTTTGAATTTTGAATTGTTTTGCTTTTGGATCTATAGAGAAGCTTATTTTATTGAATTTGTCTGAGAAAATGTTTGAAACTTTCAAACTTGAAACCAAATCTTGCTTCAAAACAACAACTTCTGTAGAAAAGGTCTTGGGAATAATCTGTCTATAATCTGGGAAAACACCGTCGATCAATCTGGAAACAAGATAAATCTCACCTGAAGAAAAAGATATTAGGTTCTTATTCAAACAGATTTCTACATTTCCATGGATATTTTCTAAAACCCTGAGTATATCTGGGATGTTTTTGAATGGAATGAGAATATCCCCAAAGTCTATATTACCTGTTAGTTTTATTTTCTTTTCTGCGAGACGAAATGAATCTGTAGCAACGAAAACCAGGTTTTGACTATCTTTGTAGATATAAACACTAGATAATTCTGGTTTAACACTTGAAATAGATGAGCTATACCAAACTGATTTCAAACCTTTCAAAAAAGCTTCTGCTGGCAAAGAAAGCTTTTTGCCGTCCAAAACACGAGGAATCGATGGAAAATCATCAAATGCTTGGGTTTTGATTGTTCCCTTTGTTTTTTGGGTGGATATCAAAAGATTTTGCTCTACATCTTCCAATCGAACAATTTGATCATCTCCAGAAATTTGGGAAATGAAAGAAGATAAGATTGAGGCGGGTACAGCCAACTGACCATTGCCAGTTGATTTGACTGGCAAAACAATCTCCAAACCAACATCCAAATTTGTAGCCTTGATCGTAGCTGTATTATCTTTTACTTCAAGAAGGATACAAGAAAGCACTGGTAGGGTCATGTGTTTGCCGGCGACCCTATCCACAATCTGCACAGATTCTTTTAGTTTCTTTAGTGTTAGTTCTAATTTCATATTTTTTAAAGTTTATTACTATTAAGGCTGTGAATATGTTGATTGGTATATGGTGGCTTGGTTAACTGCTTGTTTGAAATGCTCTGTAAAATTTCTTGTGAATAATTTTTTATAACTAATCGTTCTGTAATTTGATACTATTTTCTCAACTTCTTATTAATTTATTATCCCAATACTTTTCCCCAACAAAATCCTTATTATCAACAACATTTCCACAGTTACAACATAGAACGAAGCTGATTTATTTCTTGTTCTAAGACAGTATCAGTCTTGATCTCCCCTTTTATCTTTTCGTAGGAGTGAATGGCTGTCGTATGGTCGCGACCACCAAGCTTCTCGCCGATCGAAGGGAAAGATACACCAAAATCTTCTCTCAAAAGGAAAATGATAACTTGTCTTGGTCTTACAACCTCTTTTC
The DNA here is from genome assembly GCA_964645315.1 of uncultured Candidatus Saccharibacteria bacterium. Taxonomy (GTDB): domain Bacteria; phylum Patescibacteriota; class Minisyncoccia; order Phycocordibacterales; family PALSA-1337; genus C7867-002. The sequence continues at coordinate 10,778 of CAZYBH010000004.1, forward strand.
TACGGGTTTTATTGTAAATACTTTCTTCATCAATATTGTAAAATTCGGATACAACCTTGACGACATCTTTGATCATAACCGTCTTTTTTGGTTTCGAGCTATTTTTGAGGATGTTTTTTACTTCATTTACGGTCAATTCTCGATTTCTAAGTTGGGTCTGACAAGCAATGACATTGATTATACCTTCTATCTCACGGATATTGTCGCTTATGGCTTCGGTAATAAGACCAATAGCTTCTTCTGGTAGAGATATAGAATGAGTAGCGCACTTTGTTTTGACTATGGCATTTCGAGATTCATTGTCTGGTTCGGGTATATCGACTATCATACCGACACTAAACCTACCTCTCAAACGATCCTCAAGGCCAGGAATGACATTTGGGTGGCGATCAGAAGAAAAGATAAGTTGTCTTCCGGTATCGTGGAATGTATTGAAGAAATGAAATAATTCTTCTTGAAACTTCTCTTTATTTGAGAAGAATTGGACATCATCCATGATAATAACGTCGTATTTCCTGTATTTGTCTTTGAATGGCTGGACCTTACCTTCTTGGATGGCGACGAAAAACTCTGATCCGAACTTTTCGGAGGTAAGATAATAGACTTTTTTGTTTGGGAAACTAGTCTTGATCTGATTGCCAATAGCTTGGATAAGGTGGGTTTTGCCTCTACCAGTAGAACCATAGACGAAAAGCGGGTTATAGACCATTCCTGGGCTTTTGATGACCGCTTGGGATGCTGCATGAGCCAATTCATTGAATGGGCCAACAACGAAATTTTCGAAGGTATATCTGGGATTGAGATTGTCTTCTTTGTTTATGTAGAAATCCTGCAAAGGCATGGATATAGTCTGAGCAGAAAGGAGCTTTTTGTTCATTTCTCCCCTCTTTTGGGCATCATCTTTGATAATAATGTACTCCAAAGCCCTGACATGATCATTTAGCTGTCTTAATATTCTTAAAATAGAATTGTGGAATTTCTTATGAAGCCATTCTTGAGTAAAAGAATTTGGAACACCAAGATATACAACACCGTCTTCTTCCCTAATAATATTTGTCTCCTTGAACCATGTAGAAAAGTTTGCCTGGGAAACTCCAGATTGAATCTCGATCAAAGCCGTTTGCCACATCTTTGAAAAGTCTTGCATGCACATAGTATATACTTGTTTATAATTCTGAAAACTTGTGGAATGGTACAAAATATGTTGATAAGATGTTGATAACAATTTTTTAGTCTATTTTTAAAATAAATTATTAATTTTCCAAATTTCTAATTGTTTTGAACTGGATTTAATATAATTATTTTAAACTTGAAAAAATTTATAAATACTGTATAGTGTCTCCATGTCATTTACGTATAATCCAAACAAAAGAAAAAGAGCAAAGACTCACGGTTTTCGTGTCCGCATGAAAAGTCCTGGAGGCAAGAACGTCTTGGCTCGTCGCAGATCCAAGGGTCGTGCGCGCCTAGCTGTATAATTATGCTTCCTAGCTCAAATAGGCTATCGGTAAAAGAGTTTAATGAAGTATTAGAAAAAGGAAGGGTTGTACACAATCCCCTTTTTTGGCTAAGAACAATAAACTCCACAGACAAAACCCAAGTTTCGGTTATTTGCCCAAAAAAGGTTGGTAAAAATGCTGTTATTAGAAATAGATTTCGTAGGGTCGTTTACAGATTAATTCAAGAAAATATCTTCAATTCTCTAGTTAATTCAAAAAATATCATATGTTTGAAAGATCCGGTAATTAAGGCCAACAGTACAGATTTGAGCCAAAATTTAAAAGATATTTTTGTAAAAGCTAAGCTTTTGAAGTAGAATAAGCCAATGTACAATACACTAATATTTACTCCTCTCTATAATATTTTGGTAGAGATAATGAATCTAATTCCAGGTATCGGTCTTGGTGTGGCAGTGATTATATTTACTATAGTTATAAAGGTTATTCTCTTCCCTTTGACCAAGAAGGCGCTTATTACACAAGTCAAAATGAAGGCTATAGAACCCGAAGTCAATAAGATCAGGCTTCAGTATGCAAATAATAAGCAAGAGCAGGCCATCAAAATAATGGAATTTTACAAAGCAAAAAATATTAAGCCTTTATTCGGTGTTTTGCTCATGTTTATTCAGTTGCCAATACTTTTTGCTTTGATTTCGGTTATTTATCATGTTATCCCTGAGGTCAATCCACAATATTTGTATTCTTTTGTAACCGTTCCTCATATTAGTACAACATTGTTTGGTATAGATATTACAAACAAAAGTTTGATTTTGGCTTTGCTTGTGGCTGTTTCTCAATATATTCAGCTCAAATACTCTGTTTCGATGCGCCAACAAAAATCCGTTAGTGACAAAATTTTGAAGAATGGTGGCAAACTAGATGCACCATCCGAGATAGCAAACAATCTAAACAGTCAGATGAAAATCATGATGCCTATTTTGGCCTTTGTTTCGGTTTATTGGCTTATTCCTATCAAGTTCCCTGCCGCTTCGTCGGTTATCGCCATATATTGGATAGTAAGTTCACTCTTCACTCTTGCTCAAGAGTTGTATATCAAACGCAAACATCTAGGAGAAGAGATTGCTTAGATACCGACAAGATCTAGAGACCAAAGACTTAGATCGTCTTTGTTCATGAAGAATAGATAATCATCTTTGCTATCAGTGCTTAAATTGAAAGCATTTATTAGGCTATTACTGTTTAGGAGATTTGCTATCAATCGTACATCAGCGGATTTTATATTGTATTGCCAGATTTTGTCATTTGAAGTGACAATTCCCTTATACCAATCATCTGGATAGACAGCGTTTGTAGGCAAAGAAGGTGTAGCACAATACAATAGCTCTTTATAGAAATTACCCCAAGTACATTTTTCTGCCAAGGTGCGCAATGTAGTCTCTATTGGCGTGCTTGAACCAACTTTGTATATATTTGTAAGAATATTTTGTTCCTTACCGGTTGAAGAGGTCAAAACATATTTTGCATCTTTACTGGTCTTTGTTGCTAGACCATTTATCGGACCAAGGATTTTTTTGAATAGGCCGGTTTTTGGATTGACGAAATATAAATATCCAGAGACATAAGCGCCTGCTTTTGTAGTGATTGAAATAGTATTTTCTTCCGGCCACTCAGATACTACTTGAGTAAGTGGTTGAGTGAAGATTTTTGTTACAGAAGTACCGTCAAATTTGGATATATAACCGACTCCTTGACCGTTTTCTTTTATTAGCATGAAAATCCTATCTCTCTTGGGAGAAACAGCATAAGCAATCATGTTTTCTGGCAGATTTTTGCCTCTCAAATTGTAAGGGGTAATGTTTGTCGTTGTGGCTTGAGTCGAACTGGCTTGTTTATTGAGTTTTGCATAGACAACATTTGGTGTATCAGAATTTGCTGGTATGATCGTGCCGATAAGAGCACCCAAATCTTTGCTCCAAACACTTTCATACATTCTAGGTATAACAGTGTTTGATAGTGTAGCAATCTCTGTACTATCGCCTTTGGTCTCCAAGACATTGCCCCTACCCCTCTCTATCCAGCGTATAATAGTCGTACTTGCAGTCGTGCTTGCTCCATAACCACCGACGGGCTCTTGGCTCAATTGCCTAAGGCTTGGGGCTTTCTCATTTGAGATTGTAGATTGATTGCTTGAGCTTGTGGCCTCGGTTGTCTGGTTTGTATCGGGAGTTGTGGTGTTTTGTTGATCAACCATCTTGCCTCCAATAGGTACGAAACCTCCACTACTGCCATTGTTTGGATTTTGATTGGTTTGTAGAGTGCCATTGCCTGGTCCATAGAAGAACATATACCAATATACCCCACCAGCGATGAGTAGAAGTAGTACCGTGAAAATTATTATTTTTGTGGGTTTCATAATTATTTTAGATACTCATTTTGATCTATGTCATTTATCATTGAATCACAATCTGAATCGAAAAGCTTTTTTAATTCAGGATCAGGACTTAATGATTGGCCATTAGATTTTATTATTCTGGTCCAGGATTTCAAAAACTTAGTAGCTGCATCTTTGGAAGGAAAAGTTACGATCGTACCATCCGCATTGACCATTTCAACTTTTCCAGACGGTTTAATTTCTCTTACAGACATATTTGCAAGTTTAATCCTCTGAAGATTCAAGAGGTTTTGTCCGTAGGTGTCCAAGCGGTTAATTGGTTCAATGTCTACGGCTCCTACTTCTTGCAAATTTTTTATTCTCCTGTTTTTTAATTCAGTCAATGAGTCCTTATTTTTTCCTATTTCTTTCATTGCACGTTGCATATCTTCCTGATTATACTTGTCTTCAAATGCTCCATCTATTCTGTTCAATGAGTCTCTTATGAGTCCATTTACATCTATCTTAAATTCGCTAATATTTAGACTTATAATTTTTTCGCTTACAATTTGAAGCTCACTTGCCCATTGTTTTTCGAGTTCTGATATTAGTTTTGCGTTTTCGGTAGAAGAAGCGGCGCTTTTGAGCTCGTTAATTTTTTTGGCAGTTTCGTTTGCTTTCGCAATAGCTTCTCGCAGCTCTGTTTTATCAGCACTAACCTCATTACCTATTTCATATCCTCGCATCGTGTATTTTGATGTATCAGAAGCAACTGAATTCATAAGTTTTGCATACGCGTCATTTGCAAGTTCTGAATTAAAAGTTATTTCTGGTACCAAAGTATTTGGTATTTCGGTAAGTCGAGGATCGACGGTGCGAAGAATTATAAATGAAGTTAGAACTAAGACAAGGCCTATAATGGCATTCTTTGCTCGATCAAGACTAGATTTTTTGTTTGTAACCGAGGTTGTGATTATGTATTCAAGACCTCCCCAGACCAATTGGACTACAGCGAAAGCGGCAGAAAGAGCGATGAGTAGATTGAAGGTATATTGAACATAAGTTTTGAAGTCTACTGTTTCCACCAATGAACCATTGCCATCTTTACAAGAGATTCCATTTCCCTCTATACATGGAAGTGGTGCTAGTACTGTATATTTACCATCAGAAGTGGTTTCGGCACCTCTCGATATGTGTGGCGTTGCTACAAGGCCAAGTCCTATCGATAAGGTTATAGTTAGAGCAAGGAGATTTTTTTTGAAATTATAAGACATATTAATTATTGTTGGTGTCTATAGAATTAAACCTAATGGTAAAGTTTGAGCTGGCTTTTTGGAGTATGTCTTTTTTGTTTTTGATTGTTAATTCGATATTTGATGCACCGGATGAATTTTCTGGAGCACGGAGAGTAACTGATTGATTTTGAGATAATTCTGGTTTTTCGTAGTTATTTATCATCCATGTAAGTAGAAGATTGCCCAATCCATTGATTGGTTTATTGAAACCATAAGGTTGCATTATGACACTAACCTCTTTTTCTTTGCCGATAACGATATTTTCTGGCAAGATTTTGTTGTAAAGTGGTCCATATAGCGGATCATCGATATAAAAATTGAGACTAGGTGAGGCATAGCTTATGTTTATGTATCCGGAGACTTTTTTCTGACCATCTCTTGTAAAAGCCGTGACTGTAATGGTCGTATCTCTGGGCACGATTTCACCCACTAGATTGAAACTTTGTTTGCCATAGCCACTTTGATCTTCGACACTTCGACTATTTCTCTTCCATTCATAAACAAGATTTTTTGGATCGTATTCTACACCTTTGGAATCAGCCAAATGAGGAATAGCAATAATATTTAGAGAATTTTGATAGGACACTGGTAATTTGCCCAAAAAGAGCGGTGGTGTATGGCCATCATTTTCTACAATCAAGTCTATAGAACCAGAGCCGACTGACAATTTTCCTGAAACGCTAATGCCGTTTGATGAAAGGGCTTGGACTGTGACCAATGTCTCTTTGCCAAGAGCTGGGGCGGTGATCTCGTAGGAAGTTAGACCTGTACCCTTTTGGACTACCTTGTCATTTACTGACCAGGTCACATTTGCAGAATCTATATCTATGCTATAGCTACGCGCTCGGATTGAGACTTTTTGACCTGGAGCGGGACTATCTATAGATGCGGTAAGCTCTAGACTATTTGCACTTACAGGTACACCTTGAGCATGAGCAAAGTCAAACTGAAATATAGAAAATGTTAGAGAAAATAATAAGAACAGAATTCTATTCATGGCTATATTTTAGCACAACAATTACAAAAACTATTAGTCCAATCTTGGTGGACGCACACCATTTTCATTGACCGGACTGGAACTATTGTAATTTGCATTTGAAGGCAATCTTACACCATCTTGGTATGCTGGCTTTCTTGGGTTGGAATATATCTCTTCTTCGGCTTGTCGTTGTTTAAATTGAGCGTTGTCTTTTCGTGAAGCTTGATGAATGTAGAAAATATCTACTATCCAGGCCGGTGCAATTCCAACAGAAAAAAACTCAGCTGCAGCAGTAAAACCAAGAAGTGAAATCAGTCTTGTGGGATGTTTTGTTAGATCTAAACCCCGCAATTTAAAATAACCAAAGAATCCAATACCTATAAAAACATCAGCTAATAGATCAGCACCAGGAAAAAATATCTGAACAATATCGATTATAATAGCTACTATATAAACAAATATCCACTCGATTATTCCTATTTTTGACATATTATTGACCGGATTGCTCCAATTGCTTCTTTGCTTCCTTGATCTGCATAACTTGGGCTGGATTTGTGGTAATGATCTGATCCTCGGTGTACGAACCTACGATTTTGATGGCGACATGCTTGAGTCCTACGAAGAATATACCCTCTCCCACGTCAGATTCTAGTAATAGATATTTCTCTTCATCAGTAAGATTGAAGGTTTTTTGGATATGATCAATAACGGTTGGAGATTGCTTGAGTAGGATTTGCATTGAAGAGTTGGTAAGAATTGGCAAACCGTAAGGAGATTTGAGGAAGTCGTCCACGTCTTGGGTAATAGTTGCAAGACCAAGGAAATATTTGCGACCTCTCTTCGCTAGACCGAAAAGGAATGAGGCAGTATCTTCTGATTTCATCATCCACCACGCCTCATCAATAACAAGAAGTCTTTTCTTGAGATTTTTGCGGATTGCATTCCAAATATAGTGAGTAACGATGTACATAGCTACTGGTTTCAATTCGTCTTCCATGTCTCTTAGTGAAAAGACCACGAAGCGCTTATTGATATCGACATTTGTGGGACGATTGATGAAACTTGACCAGGTACCCTTTGTATATTTTGTAAGTCTTTGGACCAAAGATTCGGTGCCTTCCATTCCTGTCAAAACTAATTCGAAATCGGAAAGAAGCGGTGGCTCTATATTGGCAAAATTGGATTCTGGAGTTATGTCTTTCAAAGCGTAGGTTTCGGTTATTGCCCTATCGATAATAGCGTCTTCTTCTTGAGTAAGCCCACCAAGCATGATGCGGAATAGTCCAACTAGGTTTATTATATTTGAACGCAGAACATCACTAGCGGATTCATCTTCTCTTGGTATTGGTAGATCAAAAGGATTGATATGGTGTTCGGAATTGAGAGAAATGTTGAAATATTTGCCACCAGTAGCTGTGGACATATACTCATATTCTTTTTCGGGATCGATAACTATAACATCTGTATCAAACATCAATGTTCTCAATATTTCTAGCTTGGTACAGTAGGATTTACCAGAACCAGCAACGGCAAAAGTAACTGAATTGTAATTTTCTAGGCTAAATCGATCAAATAAGACCAAAGAAGAATTGTGTCTATTTATGCCATAAAGTATGCCTTTGTCTGAAGTCAGGTCAAAAGAAACAAATGGAAATAGTGAAGAAAGTGGTGATGAATTGAGCTTTGAATTGACTTGAAGCATATCGTCACCTATCGGTATTACACTCTTGAAACCCTCTTCTTGTTGGAATAGGGCTGGTTTTACATAGACAAGTTTGGATTCTAGTATTGATTTTATTTCTGATTCCAATTTGTCTAGCTCATTTTCATTGTCGGCAAAGATTGTAATATAAACACCAACATCAAAAAGGTGCTCTTGAGCTTGCATCAATTGATCGCGAAGATTTTCGAGATCTTGATAGGCTGTATCGAGCGATGGTTCGCGGACTAGACCCTTCTCTTCTCTTCTTGCTATCTGGCTTTGGACTTCAGCTACTTTCTTTTTGAAATGATGGAGAATCTTGGCTGTATCGACTGGATGAATGAAAATTGAAACATTAAAAACCTTGTCGAGATTGATTATTGGAGCAAACCAACCTTCATCGACAAATCTTGGATATGAAATGACGAAAAGTGTTCTGCCGATCTTTTCGCCTAAGTTGATATCTTTTGGGCTAATTTTGAGGGCGGAAGGAGCGATAATGTCTCTCAATTCCAAAACTCCAGCTTGATATATCTCTTCAGGCAAAACTGAGACTATTGGATCCTCTTTTTTACCAAATAATTTTGAAAAAAATGCCATATTATCTAATTTGAATTGGCTTTTCGGTCTCGCCAGGATTGAAAAGCTTATAATATAATTCTACCACTTCTTCGGTACCTAGCTCGGCTGTTCTTATCCCACATCTTACAAGTCCTTGCTCTACGACAGCTATTCTCTGCTCAAGCTGGCTTCTATTTTCTTTGAATTGCATTTCGGCCGTCTCTTTTTGATCTTTGCCATGCGATCTACCAGGGAGAATCCTGGTAAGAGGATTGTTCGATATGCTTTGAGGGATCGGATCATAAGGCACTACGACAAAGAAACTTTTTGACATAATGTTTGTATTTTCTACAAAAGCCTTTACGAATTCTATATACTCGCGGACTTGAATTTTCATCAATTCGCTAACCTGCTCTTTGTATCGATCTTCCAATAAAGCAATATATGGCCTTATATCGAGCTTTTTTGATTGGATTACAATTTGAACTGAGAAATCCAATGAGTTTAGGAAATTTTGGAATTGGAGAAGTATCGAAGCTTGCTCATCTTGAGACTTAAGAGCGAAGTTTAGAGATGAGGCCAATACAATAGATCTCATGCCTCCGTTTTTGAGGATAATAACCCCATCGCGAATCTCTTGAATGGGAACAAATTCTTGAGTTGTTTTTGAAGCTGTAGCCATTATTTTTGATTTTGATTAGAGTACATACTCTCTTTGATATCCAATGACCATGTGAGATCTTTGAGTTTGCTGTCGGAGATTTTTGGTACCATAACTGAAGCGTAATTTTGATTTTCTTGAGCTTTATCTTGCTTTTTGATGGGTTTATCGGACTTTTTCCAGATATATAGTTTGCTATTTGTATAATAATGAAAAGCTGATTCTAGTACACTGACGAAAGGTTTGTTGTTTATCTTGAGAAATGCCAAAGCGCTAGATGCTCCCATGATTATTGCTGCTGGGAATAATGAAAGGATGAAGTTGTCCAATATGACATATATGATAAACGACAACCCTGCCCCACCGACGAGATAAATAAACTGCTTTAGGGTTAATTGCCCAAAGATCTTATCTTCCACTTCAATAAATTGAGGAACTTGGAATCGCATCGAATATATTATAACCCAAGCACAAAACAAAGTCTTGTTTATTCTATTGGTTCGCGATACGGATCGCCTTTATTGGATGTGCTTGGTCTTGAAATTGGACTAGGAATTGGCTTCGATTGATCAGTGAAGACCTTGTCACTGATGAAATGTGGCTTTGCCGGCTCCTCCACTTTGTCTTCAAGCATTTTTTCGGCCTGTTTGAAGTTATTTGGATCACTGATATCTATCGAAGGACTATTTTGGGCGATTTGCGATCTGATATCATTCCTCAATTCTTCTTGACTAGGTTCTGGCTTTTTTTCTTCCACTTTTGGTTCTTCGGTTTTCTTGATATTTTGCTTATCAAGTAAATTGATCGATTCTGCTGGAGGATTGCTTTCTATTGCTTTTATTGTTTCTTCGGCGACCTTTATATTGGCATCTTTTTTTGGCTCTTCGGCTGGAATCTGGCTAATTAATTTATTTAGCTCTACATCAATTGGCTTGGGGTTTGGCGTTTGTACTGGTATTGATGTTTGTATTGGTGTTTCTGTCGGAGTAGGTATGGTATCTGGAGTAGAAACTGGTGCTTGCACAGGTTCTGGCATATGTCTGACTTCTGCTGTGTCTGGTCTTACAACTTCTACGGATTCTTCTGTTGGCAAATTTGCTGGTATAGCAACCTCCTCTTTTTGCGGTTTAAACTCGTTTGTTCCTCCTTCTACAGTATTTTTGACCGTTTCTTCTTCAGTCTGATGTTCTTTTATTGCATCGTATAAATCAAAACTTGGTTTTGCATTTTCATCATCTTCTATATCAGAGTATTCGCCACTTTTGTTATCACTTTCATTATTATCGACTTCACCTTCTTCTTCCTCTTCCTTATCTGACTTCGTTTCCGTGTATTCATTTTTTCCCTCATCCTCTTCAATATCTGACTTCACTTCCCCATCTTCAATTTTTTCTTGATCCGCTTCTACTGTTTCCTCGTTTTTCTTTTCTCTTTTGTCCTCTGCTATCTTTGCACTTTCATCGGTGTTTTCTGATTTTGATTCTGTTTCTGTATTTTGCTCTTCCCTGCTTTCTTCATTTGCACTAGAAAAATTGTAGTAAGTATGAGGATCAAAGTTTGATGCAACTTCATTTTCTGTGCTTACTATCTTTTCCTCCGTAATAGGTTTAATTTCTTCAGCTTTTATTTTTTGTTCAGGAATTTTCGCTTCCTCTATTTTTGTAATTGGTACATCTACTTTTGGTTTTGGAGCAATGCTATAAGCTTCTGAAGCTTTTTGTTCTTCCATAGCTCTTTGTTTTGCCAAGTATTCCCTTCTCTCTTGCATCATTTCTAATTCTGTCGGTACTGTAGTTTCAATTTTGAAATCACCAGCGCTTTCGAGGTCGGCGTGAGGAGACTCCTCCGCATCTTCTTTATCAATTCTGCCAAATTGACCAGAATTGGTCTTATAAGTTTCATTTACAATTTTTGGCGATGGAGCAGTATGGTTTTCGGATGATCTCATAGACTCTCTTATTGAAGAGAATACTTTATCGCTAATCTCGGCAGTAATAATTCGGGCTTGTTTTTCGCCAATATTTAGTTCTCGAGCTAATGTTTGAGTGAATTGATTTTGTGGTATCAAGCCGAGCATTACATAGCTAGTAACATCAAATAAAATATCCATTTGGTCCAAAAGCAAGCCAAATTTACTGGATATTTCTTTTATATTTTCTGCGACTTGCGGAGAAGTCATGGCGAATTTGACTTCATCTGGAAGTGAAAGAAATTTATCTTCTATTGTTGAATAATCGAATTCCATTATCTAATTAATTTTGCATTATCAATCATATCTTGTAGATCATCTGTTCCCATTTGTGTAATATCGGTCGATCCTGCTGGTCCCCTTGTTGCCGCAGCAATTTTTGCCTGCAAATCGCCCTCCTCGCGTAAGTTTAATGGACTAGCTGCTCCAAACCTAGCTTTCTCTCTTCTAATGTCAACTTGAACAGTCTCAAGTTTCTTCTTAAGATCGCCAATTGCCTCCTTCTTTTTATCGAGCTGCTTTTGCCAGACATCGATATTGATTTTTGCTGCAGCTGCTTTATTTTTTCTAGCTATTTTTGTAAATAAAGTTTCCGGATTAGCCATTCTACCCGCAATTCTTTTGGCGTAATCTGCCTGTCTTTCTTTTTGCTTGTTTGTTACGGCAGTTCCTAGCTGTCTCTTGAGATTTTCAACGTTTGCTTTATGCATATCGGCCATAGCTGTTCGTCCGGCTGCCCTCTCAATCTTCTCCATTGCAGACTCATCACGAATTAATTCACCAGCTTCTCTTTTCATTTTTTGTACAGCTCCCTCATCAAAACCAAGAGAATTAGCAAAGTCTGTTCGCTCTTTTACCTGTTTATCAAGTTTTTCATTGTAACTTTTTGCAGCACCGCGCAAATTATTTAGGGCAAATTGGCCTAAAGCATTTTTGGCTGCAAAATTTTTGACACCTTCAAGATTTGCCAACTTGCTAGCGGCTCTTCCTCCTGTATTTTGCCAAGCAGTGGCACCGGTACTATTCCAAGTTCTATTTCCAATAGTTTTCCAAATAGACAAAGCATCAAACTTACCTTTGTACTTGCTAATTATTTGTGTAGACCAGCCACCCATACTCAAAGCAACGAAAAGCGGTAGGTTTAGGACGACAATAACTATAGCGAAATTTACACCGATTATAATAAATGGAAGAAGCCAGTTTGTACCTGTCATAGATGCATCATTCAGTGTATTACCGGTATCGAAAAATTCACTACCATTCAGAATAGAAAGCCCGACATACATAAGTAGTAGATATGTAGGCAAAAATATCAATTGTGCTTTGAGTTGAGTGGTAAAAAATGAAAAATGCTTCTTTACATCTGGTAATACCATGCCCGCCCAGTGCATAGATGAAAAGGCTAAGAGGAAAATTAGAACAACGGTTCTTGCCATCACTGCTATGGAGGCTAGAAGGAAGCTAATTCCAGTGGTAAACATCATGACTACTCCAGCTAGACTAATGAGAGCAATTTTGACTGGATTTCCAAGGTTTGTACCAAGTTTATTGCCATTTGAATCGTATATTTTTTGAATTCTAAGACTATTCATAAATATATTGGAAATATTGGCTTTTGAGTCACTTGCGACAATAGATGTTAGATTATTATCTTTATCAATTTTCACAACATTGTGTGTTGGTAGTATTGCATTGTATATTGCCTGAGAGACAATATTTGAAGCATCGATACCTACACTTGTAATGAAGAAGCTAAAATTAACAAGTACACCGGCAATTACTATGTTTTTTATGGTTTTGCCATAATTACCCTCTCCCCAACCAGTGATCATCTGTATGGCTGCATAAAGCAAGTAGAAGATAAAGGCCATACCTGTAATGTCTCTCAATATTCTCCAAGTAGAAAATACGGCTGGGGTGGCATTGACAAAGTCTTTTATATTGAGAGTTAATCTCATGGCAACATCGAAGATATAGGCGCAAAAACCGAGGAATGTGGCGGTCGTAGACATTGCGAAAACTCCAATCATTGCCACTAGAGAATTGAACATATCTTGCAAACTCTCCGAACCAAATATTTTTGCAAGCACGCTATTTCCTTGATTGTTAACATTTGACTGTACAGCTGAGCCAGTAGGTTTGTCTTGAGCAAATACAGGTGAAGCAATAGCAAAAACACTTGTTATTATCAGACTAAATATTAAGATTTTTGCTAATGTTTTTTTCATTTTATTGAACGTAACCTATACACATATAATTGTATTGACTCAATCTACCATCGAGTTCCCTTGCTTTTGCTCTTGCTTCTGCAAGTTCGGTATCTGCCGAATCTATCTTAGATATCACACTAGCACCTCCGTTTGTAAGATAATCTGTATACTTTACTGTTTGAGGTTGAATTTGATTTGAAGGATCATTTTCTACAGCATTGAGCATATCTTGAAGAGTTTTCTTTTCTTTCATACCGTCGTCATATTTCTTTTGATATTTTTGAATTAGAGGATCAATTTCATTGAATACAGTATTATCTATATCAGTAAGACCACCATTGAATCCTGTGCTATTTTGTCGTTCTGCAAGGCAAGATCTTACCGAGGTATATTTATTTCTTATAGCTGTCAATTCTGCTACAGCTACTTTATATTGATCTGTATACTTCGGAACTTGGGCTATAGAAGTGCTTATCGAATCCTTAAGCGATCCGGCTGTGTTCTTTAGAGCTTCTTGAGAGCTAATTTCTTTTGCCATAATTGATGAAGCAGAATTACTACCTCCAGAACTAAAGTTTTTCAAACCGCCACCCAAAACTTCCATTGTTAGTCTTGATACTAGTGCGGAGATGATTGCGTTTATATCATTTGCAAGCTCGAGTTCTACAGTTGGAACATTGAGGCTTGTGTGTAGCTGATTTGCAATGACCGAACCTGGAGTCTGTGTTTCGCAAGTCTGGACTGTCTCAGTACCATTTTTATTTTTCTTGACTCTAGTACCAGCATCATTGCCTACAATGCCGTTAACTTCTTGTACTTGACCTGCATCTTCAGGATCATAAGTACCACCGGGCACATCCTTACAGCTTTGCCATGACATGAATCCTTGACCAAGCTGGAGATCGGCTCTTATAACATTTTGTCTTGAATTTATCCTTGCATCCAAATCAGCTTGAGCAGAAAGGAATGCTCCATAAGGATTGTTTTGTGGTTCGGTAGTGAGAGCGAGGAATGCTGGCCAGCCACCTTGATTGAAATCACCTTTTAGGAATCCATTGTATGAGCTATTGCTTGATCGTACTACTTTGCCATTTACTATTATGTCCGGACCATTCTTCTGGGCTTCTATTATTTTGCCAACCGTACATGTATATCTTTCGGTTGTCAGATTTGTCTTGCTTAGAGCAAGTGAAAGTCTAATATCTATTGCAAAAGGTGAACAGAGTGCTGATAGTGGTCCATTTGTAGCTAAGAATGCTCCGGTCACTTGATCTGCGGCATCTAGGAAAAATGCTCCAGGATTGGACAAAAATGCTGGACTTCCCTCAAAGCCGTGATTTATCCAGTTGATGACATCTAGAGTAATTTTGTGTAATAGTTGTTTTGCTGCCAAAACCGCTGCTTTGTTTAGGACGAAATCTTTTAGATGGGTCCAAGTCAAGTTTAGGTAATTGGAAATACCTGTTGGGCTAGTATCTGCATTGACTATTACGCTATCTGCAACTCCGGCAACAGCATGAACTCTTCCAATATTTACAAATATGCTAGAAATAAAAATTGACAATACAAGCAGTTTTAATATTAATTTTTTTGTTGAGGAAAAATTCATTATTTTTTATTTGTAATGAAAACCAAGCCATACTGATCAAATATAGTCTTCATATCATCGACGGCCGAGCTGACTTTTTGGATTGAATCTAATTCGTGTCTGATGCCATTTAGAGCAGGAAGAGGATCTTTCTCTATATTTCTGATTACTTTTGCATTATATATCTGCATCGAGACACCGTTTATAAGATTAAGATGTGGCAGTGCGAGCGTCTCTGGTACAGTGAGTGATTTGAGGCTATTGAGAGTTTTTTGGTAGCCAGAGATTATAGGATCGATATCCTTCAACAATTCCATATTGTCGGTTTCAAGAGCGCTCGTGACTATCTCTGCTTCATTTTTGTCAGGCATCCATTTGCTCAAAATACTCATGAGAGTTTCGGCGTAGTTTTTTATTGATTGAGCATCATTTGCATTTGGATTTATTTTTATGTCTTTGAGATCATAAACTTTTGCCCCGTCCATTTTGTCCAAACTTTCATTGATCAGTTGATTGGTTACTGATTCTACGGCACTGGCATTGTTGTTTAGGCCGGATTGTCTAAGTTCTGCGTATTTTGTAAAGAAATTTCTACTGAAAACTTCTGTGGCGGTTAGTTTTTGGTTTTGATTGGATTTGCTTATGTCGGTGGCTTTTTTTGTATCGACTTTTTGTTGTTTTTGATCGAAGAATTCTTTTTGCCAAGGCTCTTCCTTGAAACTTGTATCTTCTTTGACATTTATGATTGGTTTTACAGATTCGTTTTTGAATGAAACCTGTTTTGAGGAAGAAGGAAGGCCGTTTATCGCTATGTATGTACCAATAACAAAGAAGCCTGAAACAATAAATGTAATAAAAGTTTGGCTGCGTGGGTAGTATTTAGCCATGCTATAAAGAATTATAGCAAAGAACCAAGCAAAATCGTATTTTTCTGTGGACAGTTTTATTGAATTTCTTTTGCAATCAAAAACCAAGTCTCAACTGCTATTTCCTCTGCCCTAATTTTGGGATTAAGATTCAATTTTTGCCATATCGAGGCCAGCTTTTCTTTATTGGAAATGAAATTTTCGAGATTTTTTATGGCAAATTTCCTCTTGTGAGCAAAAGCGGACTTGATCATTTGGAAAAAGGAGGAAATTTGGATATTTGATCTCTTGAATTGTTCGTCATTTATATCTTCTATTGATAAAATTGCAGAATCGACTGTTGGTGCTGGACTAAAAGCATTTCTCGATACTTTTGAGATGATCTTTGGTCGACCAAACGCTTTGACTGATATAGATAGTATACTTTCTTTATTATCTTTTGTAATAATCCTATCGGCCACCTCTTTTTGGACTAGAAGAACCATTTTTGTAGGCCTTTTTTGACCTTCAAGAAACTTTTCTAGTATAGCTCCAGTAATATAATAAGGGATATTGGCTATAACCTTGAACGCAGAATCAGGAATATGGCTATCTGAAATCAAAATATCATCCTCAATAAGCTTTAATTGGTCATTATTTATATAATTGCTGAATTTTTGATCAAGTAAAGCTATTGCCCTACTGTCTTTTTCGATGGCTATGACTTTTGCTCCAGCATCGAGTAATCCTTGAGTCAAAATGCCCGTTCCGGGGCCAATTTCCAAGATAATTTCGTCTTTTTGAATGTTTCCAGCGGAAATAATCTCATCAAGAGCTTTTTTTGATGTTAGGAAATGTTGCCCCAGAGTTTTTTTTGCTTGCAAATTCATTGTTTTATCTTAACTTATATTTATGATTTGTGAATGGTATTTTCAAATACAACTCTATTTCAATCTATAAATATTTTAAAAATCTATAAAAATAGCTTTGACTCCAGATGGTTTCTCTACCACACCCTCTTCAATCAGATTTTTCTCAATATCTTGGATGAATTCTGATGGATTATTGACTTTTTGGGCACCATAAACGCTTCTGATAAGAGCATAACTCAAAAAAACTTTTTTCTTGGCTCTAGTCAAGGCTACATAGAACAATCTCCTTTCTTCTTCCTCTTCATTTTTATTTATCTCTGCTTCGTCCATGTGTTTGTATGGGAATAGATCTTGTTCCATGCCAGCAATGAAGACATATTCAAACTCTAGACCTTTCGAAGCGTGGATGGTCATTAGTTTTACGGCGTTTTCATTTTTTTCTAAATCGTCTTGATCGGTGGCAAGCGCAGTGTTTGTAAGAAGAGCTTGTATACCCTCTTCACCGATTAGTGTGTCATATTGTGAAGCTACGCTGACCAATTCGCGAACGTTTAGCAACCTTTCTTCACCTTCACTATCACCTTCCCTCAATGATTTCTCAATTCCAGTTTCTTGGATGATAAATTTTATAACTTCACTAGGTTTTTTATTTTGAGCTTCAGTTTTTATATCATCAAGTAATTTCCAAAAATTACTGATTTTGATTTGCATATTTTGGGGTAAGTCGGCTGTATTGTTTGAGGCTACCTTTGCTATAGTAGCTTTGCCTATACCACGCACTGGGACATTGATTATCCTATTTATATCGCTCCAACTATCGCGATTTAGAGCAGATCTTAGATAAGATAAGACATCCTTGATCTCTTTTCGATCAAAGAATTTTGTACCAAGCATTTGGTATTTGATATTTTTTTTGATGAAGGCTTCTTCTATGGCTCTAGATTGGAAGTTTGTCCTGTACAAAACTGCTATTTCTCTAGGATCTACACCTTTTTCTACTAGATTTCTTGCTTCATCGGCTATATTTCTGGCCTCATCTGTCTCGGTATATGAAGTAGAAAGTGAAATCTTCTCACCACCGTCATTGTCTGTATATAGATTTTTCTTTTTGCGCAGTTTATTTTGTTTGATTATTCCATTTGCCGCCTCCAAGATTATTTTTGTCGAACGGTAGTTCTTTTCTAGGGTTATAACGCTTGCATTTGGATAATCCTTTTCGAAATTTAGAATATTTTCGATTGTGGCACCTCTCCAACTATAGATATTTTGATCGGCGTCACCGACTACGCAAATATTATTGTGAAATTGTGTCAAATACCTAACTATCTTGTATTGGACGCGGTTTGTATCTTGATATTCATCGACATGGATGTATTTCCAGGTCTCACTGTATTTCTTTTTTACTTCCGGATGACTTTCCAATAAATTTGCTGTTTTCAATAACAGATCATCGAAGTCCAAAGCTTTTTCTTTTGCCAATTGATTGTCGTATTTTTCCCAAACTTCGGCGACAACTTCTTCCATATAGCCTTTTGCATGATCTTTGTAGGTCAATAGATTGATACCATCACCTTTTGCTCTTGAAATCATATTTAATATTATTCCCGGATCGTACTGTTTTGGGTCAAGAGAAAGGTTTTGGAGAGATTCTTTGATAACTCTTTTTGAATCTGATCTATCAAATATGGTGAAGTTTTTGTTTAGGCCAAGCAAGATGGAATTTTCACGAATGATATGTACTCCAAGTGCATGGAATGTACTAATAAAGGGTCTTTCGGCAAAAGAAATAGGGCGATTTAGCTCTTTGTCTCTGGAAAGAGCATGATTTACCCTCTCTCGCATCTCGCTCGCCGCTTTATTTGTAAAGGTTATAGCCAAAATATTGAATGGAGCAGTGCCAGACTTAATAATATTTACGATCCTTTCGGTTATTACTCTGGTCTTGCCTGTGCCCGCTCCAGCGACAATGAGCACCGGTCCCTCGGTCGTTTTTACTGCTTTTTCTTGTGCTTCATTTAGATTTTGCATCGTATAAGTCTATCATATTTATTTTTTTATTTTTTAAATAAAATTATAGCAACGAAAATTGACCAAGTATCAAATATTGTGTCTGTGTATAATGGTTATTGACTTTGTTTATGACCTTGCTAACCTATTGAGGTGTCAATATGATATATTGATACTATACGGCTTAGTAGAGCCATATCGCAATTTTAAAGATTTAGCATTTTGGATGAATTAACTGCTTTCGGCTATTGATAAAGTTTGCGATTTGTTATGAAATATTCTATTAAAAACTTAAGAAAAATAAAAATAAATCCTCATATAAGGATTCCACTTTTTCTATTTATTTTTTTACTTTTTGCTTTAATTGGTTTTAATTCAAATCAGCAACAGTTCGCCTATCAGTATTTATCGATTTCCAAACCAGTTATAGCAAAATCGATTACTACAACTAGATTAACTTCCCAAAACATCCCCCTCCCTATTGTTGCAGTCAATATCGATCCAAACCCTGAGAAAAAGTACGAAATCATCCCTGTGGTCGGTGGCAAAACCCTTGCTTCTGATTTGGCCAGTGCAAATATCAATCAAAATGATTCAAATATTATTAGCGTGTATACAGTAAGAGAGGGAGATACGATTGATAGCATCGCAAAAATGTTTGGTGTTTCTGTGAACACTATTATTTGGGCAAATGATTTGGTCAATAAAAAAGATATTAAAGTTGGCGATAATATTACTATCCTTCCAGTCTCTGGTATCAAGTATTCAATAAAAAAGGGTGACAATATCGAGTCAATTGCCAAGAAATATAATGCAGATATCGATGAAATTTATAAATTCAATGATTTGGATAAAAATACCAAGCTATCGATCGGTATGAGTATTATTATCCCAGATGCTGAATTATCTTTTGGATCAAATGGAGTTGTCCGTGCTTTGAATGGCATGATCGTCCCAGATGATCCTCTTTTGGTTAATGTTCGAAAACTAGCTGATCTTGAAGATTATTATTCTTGCCCAGTTGTAGGAAGGTTGACTCAGGGATTACACGGTAGAAATTCGGTTGATTTGGGTGCACCGATAGGTACAGCAGTACACGCTTCCGCAGAAGGAAGTGTTACGGTTAGCAAAAATTCTGGTTGGAATGGAGGTTACGGTAATTTCGTTGTAATCTCTCATCAAAACGGCACCCAAACTCTTTATGCTCATATGCAAAAATCAGTTGTATCGATCGGTGATAAAGTAAAAAGCGGTGATATTATAGGCTATGTCGGTGTTTCTGGTATGACGACTGGTCCGCATCTTCATTTCGAAGTTAGAGGAGCAAAGAATCCTTTTGCGGGCAAAAAGTGTATATAAATTTAGATATTAGTCCTATATTGTAATGCTTCTAAAATATGATTTGTACCGACGATGGGTACACCTTCAAGATCGGCTATGGTCCTGGCTACTTTCATAATGCGATGAAATGTTCTACCAGATAAATTTAGTTTTTGTCCATATTGGATCAGAATATTTCGGGCATCATTTTCCAAAATAATTGCCTTTTCCATTTCGCTACTGCTTATCTCAGAATTGTAATTTTTGACTATTCCTAGTTGCTTGAATCTCTCTTTTTGGATATTTCTTGCTATGGCAATCCTTTGTCTTACGGTCTTAGAATCTTCATTCGAATTGTTTGTTGCACCAAGTTTGTCATAATCTACTTTGTCTACATTGATCCAGAGATCGATGCGATCTTTGATCGGCCCCGAAATCTTCTTTGAGTATCTTTCGAGTGAGGCTTTTGTACAGGTACAACCGGTATTGGTCGGTCTTCCGCAAGGACATGGATTCATCGATATTATAAGGATGCATTGTGCTGGAAATGTAACACTACCCCTGGCACGGGATATTGTTATTTCACGATTTTCGAGAGGCTGTCTTAGGGCTTCGATAACATTTTGTTCAAATTCTGGAAATTCATCTAGAAATAACACTCCTCTATGAGCAAGAGTAAGTTCTCCTGGTTTGGGTATATTGCCACCACCGACTATTGCTGGATATGAAGCGGTATGATGGGGTGCACGAAATGGTGGTCGTATGATCAGATTTGAATTGCTGTGATTTGTGATGGAATGAATGCCGGTAACTTCTATTGATTGGTGATAGTCTAGGTCAGGGAGAATAGATTGGAAACATTGTGCAAGAAGTGTCTTGCCTGTACCTGGAGGTCCGTACAAAGCTATATTGTGAGCACCGGCTCCAGCTATCTCCAATCCCCTCTTTGCGCTTTCATTGCCTCGCACGGTACTTATATCAAAACGATCTTTGTTGTCGCTAGAAATATTTGGATTGAATATTATTTTATCAATAGACGATATACCCTTTAGATGGTTTATGACTTCATTTATGTCTTCAGCTGGGTATATGTCAATATTGTCTATCAGGCTAGCTTCCAAACTATTTGATTTAGGAATTATTGCACAAGTAAAACCGAGGTTTTGTATAGCGGATAGTATAGGTAAAATACCGCTTATTCTATTTATTTTGCCTTCAAGAGATAGTTCTCCAAGAAATATAATGTTGCCTGAATCAAAACCTATGTCTCCCGAGACCTTGAGGTAGGCCATGGTCATACCAAGGTCAAAAGATGATCCTTCTTTGCGAATGTCTGCTGGACCAAGAGATATAATGATCTTTTCGTTCTTTTGTTTGGGTGAAGTAAAACCACTATTTTTGATACTAGCACTAATGCGGTCTTTTGCCTCTTCGATCGAACGGTCGCCTAGTCCAACTATAGAAAATGAATGAAGACCTTTTGAAATGTCTACTTCAATTGTAATAATCTCAGTTTCTAATCCAATAACTTGGGCGCTATATGTTTTTGCAATACTCATTACCCAATCATACTATTGTCGTATGAAAAAATAATGAAAAACTTATTAAGAAAAGATAAAATCTATTTTAGGGCAAGGCGAGCTGATGGATTTGCTTCCAATCTTTCTCTTGGAATTGGTTTGTTTGTAACTTCATCCAAACCATAAGTACCCTTTGATATCCTGTCCAATGCATCGTTGACCTCTGAGAGTTGTTTTTGGAGTTTGTCTACTAGACCCTTATTTGTCTCGTATTCTTCAAATTTGTCAGCGACTTCATTTTCGTCAGCGGAATCAACCTCAATCTCACCGGATGTAGCTTCCCAGCCCTGACCAGGTTCGTTTGTGGCGACTTCACCAAGCTCTTCTTCGAGCTCTTTCTTCTCGTCTAGTAGTCGTTTTTTGAAATATTCGAGGTCTTTTTTATTCATGCCTTTATTCTATCGAACAAAAGCATTTTTTTCAAGCCTTAAAATTATATTTTCGAGAGCTTGTTCATCGTTGGTAATTATAAGCTTATCGTTGCTCAAGAATGAGTAAAGAAAGATAATATGGTCATTTTCGGATATATATTCACGAACGTCCTTATTGCGTACTATCTTGTCTTTGTAGCTACCTTTTAGGGTAAATTGGGTGGTATTGTCAAATAAGAAGTCTTTGAGGTCTTCTGGAATGTTCTTTTCCCATTCGATCATGCCGGCAAATGTATTTTGGAAGAAATTGTTTGTTGTAATAGCGAAGAAATTCTTTTGACCACCAATACCATTGTAGACACCGAGCATATAATCTTCGGTAAGAGATCTGGTGATAAGGCTTGGAGCGTCTATTTTCAAGATTTCCTGTAATTCACTGGCCGTAGCCTTTCTTATTGTATTATTTTCATTTTTTGTTGGTATGATCTCTTCTATGGTATTTTCTTGGCCGACTTTGTCTATCTGATTTCGGATCGAAGTAATAATTTGATTTTTATTTTTGGCATCGATAGATATCTTAGTTTGCTTATCTGCTGGAAAAATAGAATTTGTGGCAATAACATTTGGATTTGAAGCTGTAGTTGGCTTTGGAGAAGTAAATTGAACCAATGAAAGAGGGCTTTTTTTGTAGAGATAATATCCTGCATAAGCACCACCAGCTATTAGTGCAAGGCTAATAATGATCAAAATAATATTTCTAAAAACATGAGAATCTTGCTTTCTCTCTGATTCTGGCGCTTTTGCATTTTTCAAATAGTCATTTTTTGCTACAAATGAGGCATTTGGACTAAGGGGAGCTTTTGCTACTGGATTTTGTGGAATAGGATTAGGATTTAGATTTCTTGCGGGATTTGAATTTTGACTCTGCAAAAAGTTTTCTATTGATGATGC
The DNA here is from genome assembly GCA_964645315.1 of uncultured Candidatus Saccharibacteria bacterium. Lineage (GTDB taxonomy): Bacteria > Patescibacteriota > Minisyncoccia > Phycocordibacterales > PALSA-1337 > C7867-002. Next base: position 33,520 of record CAZYBH010000004.1, read on the forward strand.
TGGCTTGTCCGAATTGTTTGGATTTGAAAATAGTGGATTTGATGGTTTCTTTGCTATAGGCATATTGTCTGCAATAGAATTGCTTCTAGGTATAGCAAAACTACTCAAGGTATTTGGTAGAGGTTTTTCGATATTGTTTTGTACTTGAACTTCTTTATGGACTTCTTCTTTCTTTTGTTCGGCTATAATGGCTGATGTTGTGGTAATGCGCTTTCTAGCCATAGCTTCGGCAAAATCGGTCTCATATGTCCTAAGAGGTCGTAACTTACTATCCTTCTTCCCTTCATAAGGACGGGGTGGGATTGTGGCTGGGGTTTTTTGGTCTGGGCTAAGTTTGATAGATGAAACTGCATCTTGAAGGTTCGAAGGTTCGGTCTTATTTGGCTCAACAAATTCTTTATTGAAAGATATTTTGTTCATACCAATAGTCTTTGCAGGAGGGTTTGCTGGACCGAAGCTAGGGACTGGTTCAACGGTGTTATTTTGCAATTGACCAGTAAAGCCGGTAGGCTTTTGATTTTCAACAATTTTGTCTATGGTCAATTCGGTAAGTTGTGGGGCGCTCTGATCTTTTTGATTTGAAGGTGGGAGGACGGTGACTTTGCCTAGATTTTTCTCAGAAATGTCGACTATATTTGGAATATTGACCTTTTCTTGAGGCAAATTGCTTGGTATTGGAGTCGGTGCATTTTGATTTTCTTCATCTTTGACTGGAGAAATATTGAGATCGGGGGTTATGTCGAAAACTCTCGAACTTGCCGGATTGTCGGATTTCGATTCTTCACTATCAGCATCTGTAGATGTCATATCCTGAGCTCGAACTTTTGAGATATCATCGTTCATCTCTTAATTATATCAGATAGTTTTATTTCTGAAGAATTTTTGTGGATACTTTAGAACTTTTTGTGTGGTGCTCTAGGCTTCGGAGTCTCTTCCTTTTTTGTAAAGAAGTTTGAATCTGCGGATTTGATGGATAGATTTAGTCTGCCCTTCTCGTCTTTTTCTTTTACGACAACTGGGACTTTGTCTCCTTCTTTGAGGTATGTTTCTACTCTTTCTACTCTAAATGGTGCTATTTCGGAAACATGAACCAAGCCTTCTGCATTTGGACCAATCTTTACGAATGCTCCGAAATCCATCATCTTGACCACTTCCCCTTCGAACCTTTCACCGGGCAAATACTCTCTTGTCATGCCGTATATAATATCCTTGGCTTTTTGAGCGGTTTCATTCTTGCCAGTAATGAAGACGGTACCATCGTCTTCTATCGTAATATCTTCTACTTGAGTAACTTCTCTAATTTCATTTATAGTTTTACCACCAGTACCGATAACGAGACCGATTTGATCGACTTTGATCTTCATCACGATGATTTCTGGTGCATTTGGTGAAATCTTCTCTCTTGGTTTGCTTATCTCCTTTTCGATAACATCAAGAATCCTTAGTCTTGCACTTTTTGCTTTTTCGAAGGCTTCGCTAAGTATTTTGAGTGGTATTCCACCGACTTTGACATCCATCTGGACTGCAGTGACTCCATCTCTTGTGCCCGCAACTTTGAAATCCATATCACCATGATGATCTTCTGGACCTTGAATATCGGTAAGAACCTTGTACTCTTTGTCATTTTTCATCATAAGTCCAGAAGCGATACCTGCTACCGGAGCCTTGATAGGTACACCACCGTCCATAAGAGCTAGTGTAGAACCGCAAACCGAACCCATCGATGTTGAACCATTTGAAGCTAGAGCTTCTGATACAAGACGGATTGTATATGGAAATACTTCTTTGTCTGGTATCACTGCTTGCAAAGCTTTTTCTGCCAAAGCGCCGTGGCCGATCATTCTTCTATTTGTACCACCCATCCTTCCCACTTCACCAGTCGAAAATGGTGGAAAATTGTAATGATGCATGAATCGCTTATTTTCTTGGACTGTTAGACCATCAATGAGTAGAGCATCTCCTGGTGATCCCAAAGTGAGAATAGAAAGAACGTGAGTACCTCCACGATAAAACGTACCCGCTCCATGAATAATCGGTGAAATACCGCCAGCTTTTGCAAAAAGTGGTCTTATCTCATCCATAGTACGTCCATCAGGTCTACGATTGTTATTTATAGCTTGTTCGTGTAGCAAATCATTGACCGCTTCATCGAAAATCATCATAGCCATGCCTAGATTTCCTTCTGGGAAGTTTTGTATGAATACTTTTTCCCATTTATCGGTTATTTCTTCTAGTTTTTTCTTGCCCGGTCCACTGAAAACATAATCAGGTAAGTCATTTTTGATTTCTTTATCAAATAGTTCTCTAGTACCAGGAGTCTCTTCGGGCAATTGGACCTGTCTTTTTGTCTTGCCTATTTCTTTTATAATATTTTTTTGCCAGACTTGAATCTTCTCTATCTCGCTACTTGCCAAAGCCAAAGCTTCGTTTATGAGATCTTCTTTTACTTCTTTACTACCAACTTCAATCATATTTATCATGCCATCTTTACCGCAAGCTATAAGATCAAGGCTAGAATCAACAGCTTCCCTGTCTTTTGTTAGAGGGTTAACGATCAAAGCTTCCTTTTTTGCAATTCTTACAGCCGAAGCGGGTCCATTCCATGGAATATCGGATGTACCAAGCGCAAGTGATGCGGCTATTACAGAGATTGGATCAGGATCTTCTTCTCCTATAGAAATAGTAGTCACAACGACCTGTACTTCATTGCGGATTTTCTGATCAAATAAAGGGCGAATTGTACGATCGACAATTCTTCCAGAAAGTATTGCCTCCGTGGAAGGTCTACCCTCTCTTCTCATGAATCTTGAGCCTAGGATCTTACCTGTTGCATAAAAACGCTCTTCATAATCGACAGTCAATGGGAAAAAGTCTCCGTCTTTTGGATTTTTGCCCATAACAGATGTTGCTAATATTACGGTATTGCCGTATTTCAAACTAACAGAACCGTGGCTTTGATCTGCCAAGTCATTAAATTCGGCTGTAAGTGTCTTACCTCCGATTTCTATTGAGTATTCTTTTTTTGTCATTTTAGTATTACTACTTAATCCCTTGTCTCCAGATTACAGATTGCAATTTATACAAATTGCTATCAAACCTGTTTATCTGGAGGCAATTATTACTAATCCAAAGAGGGTTCTTTGGTTTTATAAATTTAGCACAATATCTATATAAAGGCTACGACTTCTCTTTGCCTCTTATTTTCATCAAATATTTCTCTGGATGTTGGTCCAAATCCATAAAATGATCGGCCACCTCTATGAGCTTTGCTGAAGTAGATTTGCCGAAGCAGGCTACTTCTACCTGGCAACCCTGATTCATTTGGAGGAATTCTACAAGCGGTACGAAGTCTCCATCTCCTGTCACAAGTACGACAGAGTCGAGTTTTGGGGCCATCTTGACTGCATCTATAGCAAGACCGACATCCCAGTCTGCCTTCTTTGCTCCAGAACTAAATATCTGTAGATCTTTGACTTTTGTTTCGATGCCGACCTTTGTCAAAGCATCAAAAAAAGCATTTTCATCTCCTGATTCTGTAGAGATTACATAAGCGACGGCGCGGACAAGCTTCCTTCCGTCCAAGGCGTCTTTCAAAATTTGGCCAAAATTGACCTTTGAATGATAAATGTTTTTGCCACTATGATAGAGGTTTTGCGTGTCTATAAAAATGCCGACACGCTGTTCTTTATGTTTAATTATTGACATATGAAAATTATTAATAACTTATTAAAATGATTCTAATTGAATTATAGCAGATTCCGCGGTGCAGGCATATTTTATTTTTATGCGCCCTGCATAACTCGCTTCGCTCAAACATGCTCGGACTCATAAAAATAAAATATGCCTGCACCGCGGAATTTATCTACTCTAGACAGATTGAAGTTGCGGTAATGTATATTTTTAAAAAATCTTGCGCAGGCACACAGGTGCCGAGCAAAAGGAAAAATCCTAGCAAGGATTTATTCCGGTTTTTTAAAAATATACATTAACGCAACGAGAGACTACTTCTTGAGGTCTAGTTTCTTGATCAAAGATGAGTATCTTCGAGGATGATTCTTCTTGAGATAGTTGAGGTGGTTTTGACGATCTGCAACCATACCTAGCAATCCCCTTCTTGAGTGATTGTCCTTGCGATGTTTGCGTAGATGATCGGTCAATTCGTCAATTCGCTTTGTGAGAAGAGCAATCTGCACTTCAGGAGAGCCATTGTCCTTATCGTGAATGGCTGTTTCTTTTATAATTTTGCTCTTTTGTCTTGGGGTTAACATGTGCAACATCATAGCATGAATAAAAAATAGACGCAAGGCTTCGTTTTGTCTATGCAAAAACAAACTCGGCATCTCATTCTGATGCCGAGCTGGAAACGGTGATGTTTTGCCTAGTATGTTTGGCTAAACTGTTGCGTGAAGACCCTGATCGGTCCGTACCAAGAGTAGCCACCTATGTCGTTTGAGTTGAGTGGATAACTCCACGTTGTGATCCACACAAGTCCATCGGACACATTCCTTCCGAGATCGGTAATAATATGCCTCATTCCTTTGCCTGCTCCCGGGCCGTTATACTGCCAAACCTGACCTTGTTTTATTTCATTCATCTAAATAGCAGTATATTCAAATTTATTTAATTGGCAATATAAAAAAATTAAAATATCGTATAATATGAACATGTCGCACAATATCGAGGAAGCAAAACAGCAATTTTTGGAATATGTTGAGATAGAAAAAGGCCGATCTTTGAATACGGTTCGCAATTATGATCAGTACTTGACCCGTTTTATAGACTATACAAAACTCAAAAACGCCGAGGATATTACAGAAAAAGTTGTGCGAGAGTTCCATCTATGGCTCAATAGACAACTAAGTGACAAAAAGCAAAAGACGACCCTAAAAAGAAAAACTCAAAACTATTATCTAATTGCTTTACGATCCTTCCTCAAATTTCTTGCAAAAAGAGGTATAAAATCCCTTTCTCCAGAACATATAGAATTAGCTAAGGTTGGTGAAAGACCTCTCGATCTGATATCAGGTGAAGAGCTAAAAAGGTTGATGAATTCGTCAAATGGTCAGGATCTTAAGTCTTTGCGTGATAAAGCTATATTGGAATTACTATTTTCTACTGGTTTGCGTGTATCCGAGCTTTGTTCCCTATCTAGAGATGTAGATATTGATGCAGATGAATTATCGATAAGAGGCAAAGGTGAGAAAATTCGAGTGGTTTTCATTTCTCCTGAAGCTAGAAAGGCAGTCAAAGAATATTTGAATAAAAGAGCAGATATAGACGACGCTTTATTTATTAGGATGAATCGTGAAGAAGCAAAAGGTGGTGATATGGCTCTAGATACCCGTTCGGTACAGAGGATTATCAAGCAATGCGCCATTAAGGCCGGTATTTCAAAAAAAGTTACTCCTCACGTAATTCGCCATTGTTTTGCCACTGACCTACTATCAAATGGAGCCGATCTACGCTCTGTACAGATGCTTTTGGGTCATTCAAATATAAGTACGACGCAGATATATACTCATATAACAGATTCGGAACTCAAAAGGGTTCATAAGCAGTTTCATAATAAAAAACGGGGGTAATTACGCAGGTTGCACCTCTACAAATAATATTTATTCAGGGCTTTATTTATTAGCAAACAAAAAAGGGACCGGTCGTATAGACCAGTCCCTGTGTGGCTTTCAGTGAGATCTTCAACTCTTACGAGCCAAAGACCTTGATTAGATCGGCACAGTATGAGACAGCTTCTTTGGTACAGGGCCCGAACTCATAGTAGTGCTTGATCATTGTAGCCGGGTTGTTGATACTATAATACCGGTCGAAATGTGGAACGGCACTTACCTTTTCCATCATTTCTTTGGCCAGTCTGTGAGCATTATCCCATGCCGCAAGTTCCCTTTTGAAAGCTTTTTCGAACTCTTTATGTGCTTCATCGTATAGACGATATGGTACACGAGATTGTTCGGCACTTTTCTTACTAGCTTCTCTCCAGAGGTCTACATAATCCTTTAAGTCGGATTGGATCTGTGGCACATATTTCGCCACGATCACACTGACCTGCTTTCGAACAGATTCCCGTTCCGCACGGAAGTGAGGAATCGCAAGTAGGATGCTGAGGATGATACCAGTCTTCTCGATGTTATTTTTCATAGATCAATGATTGTTGACTTTCTGTTATAAGTATAGCATAGTGTATCTTATTTGTCAACTAGACAGGGTGACAAAATATGATAATATATATAATATGGCTATAAATAAGGATATTATAGAGTTGCAGAAGATAGGTTTTTTGGCAAATGATGCAATCGTTTACTTGAAACTTATAGAGATTGGGACCTCCAGCGCCGGGCCTATTATTACCGGTACTGCCCTTCATAGAAATGTCGTATATACGTCTTTAGACCATCTTATTAGCCGTAAACTTGTCGAAGTTAAGGAAATTAGAGGTGTAAAGACATTTTCTGCGGTCGAACCATCAGTATTGTTGACAGAATTTGATGAAAAGAAGCGGATTGCTGACAATATAGTACAGACTTTGAGTCAGAGAATTGGTAGTAATAAACAAGAAATTACAATACATGAAGGTAATGATGAATACCTTTTATTGTTGACCAATTTGATCGGCGCAATGCCAAAATATTCAACCAAGTACGTCCTAGGCACAGGTGGCCAAGATTTTATGGACGCCACGATGATCCCTATTTGGAAAAAATACCACAAAGTCGCCCATTCTCGCGGTATATCCATAAAAATGATCGGATACGACTTGCAAAGAAAGATAATTCAATCATATACAGATTCCGAAAAGATATATGATATTCGTTACCTTCCATCAGACCAAGAAAATCCTGCAGGTGTCCACATCTATCCAGAACTTGGTGTTGTGCTAAATATTATCTACTCAACAAAAAATACTCCAGTAACAGCTATTAAAATAAAAAACAAAGCTTTTGTAGAAAGTTATCTTTCTATGTTCAAAAATCTCTGGGAAAAGGCAATAGCTTAGACAAAATAGTTTGTGTTGTTTTACTATATACTCAGTTAGCTATTTTGAGACTGTATGTAGCCAATTTTGCTATAAATATAAATAATGATGCTATAATCTCTCCATGCGCATAATATCTTGGAATGTAAACGGCCTTCGCGCCAATATAAAAAAGGGTGGCTTTGATTGGTTTTTGAATGAAAGTCCGGATATATATTGTCTTCAGGAAGTCAAAGCGGAAGCTCAGCAATTGGAACAAAATATTGTTAAACCAGCTGGATATTTTGCCTATTTTGATCATTCAAAAGGTCGCAAAGGATATAGCGGAGTGGCTGTATACAGCAAAGTTGAACCAAAAAAGGTCGAATATGGCATGGGCAAACAGGATTACGATCAAGAAGGACGATTTTTGGCTCTATTTTTCGAAAAAAATGCTTTTGGAAATGGTATGGATAAGTTCGTCTTACTCAATGTCTACTTCCCCAATGGTGGTGGAGGTCCAGATAGATTGAAATTTAAGCTCGAGTATTATGATCATTTCCTAGAATACATAAATAATCTTCGCAAAGATGGATACGAGATTATTTTTTGTGGTGATGTAAATACGGCTCATATGGAGATAGATCTCGCTAGGCCAAAGGAAAATGTAGACAATACAGGCTTTCTACCTATCGAACGTGCGTGGTTGGATAGGGTTGTGAACTCAGGATATGTTGACGTTTTTCGCCATTTTTTTCCAAAAGATGTTGGAAAATATACATACTGGGATATGAAAACCTTTGCTCGTGAAAGAAATGTTGGCTGGCGTATAGATTATTTCTTTGTAACGCCAGAAATTCTCAAAAAAGTGCGAAATACCAAGATTCTTGAACATGTTATGGGGAGCGATCATTGCCCTATTTATTTGGAACTTAGGTAGGTTAGGAGCATAGCAAATGTTAGTTTTTCAGACACGCGAAGTCTTGCAAGACTTTGCTCTGTTTCGGAAATTTCTTGCTAGAAATTTCCTGCAAACGGTCTTCAAAACCAACATTTGCAATGCCGATTACTCACTGAATTAGTCGTAAAGAATTAGAAGTAAAAAACCGCGTGGAGCGCAGTCTAGGAAAGACTGGTCACGCGGTTTATAGTCTTCCCGAAAGAAGACGAAAGGGACCAAAGAACAAGGGGTACGAAAACCCTGTGGCCATAAATGAATAGGCCATTTCCTGACAAGACGATTCCTAATGGGAGATCAAACGCATTGCTACTCTACATGCTGTGCTCTCCAGATTGGAGGCAATTTTTTTATTGAGAGAGAATGTTTGACCTTTGACCCCGAGCAATCGAACGTCGGAAAAAAGTTTCGGAAAGACTTCGAACGGAGTATGAAGCCTACCACACACATTTTCCAAAGAACATTTTCATCTGATTGTGGAACTTTAAAAACAAATATATTTTTATTTTCAAAATTCCACAATCTCCTCGGTCGATGAACTTGTCTGGGTATATTTTATGTCCTTAATAAAAAAGTGTAAAGGACATACTGTGGATAACTCAAAATATTGTGTCCTTTATATATTTGAATTTTGACTTTTATTTTGTTAGCCAAAAATACCCTTATTTATAGGCTTATTTTACTCTATGCTTTTGTCTTATTTCTTCCAACTCTTTTTCTTCTGCTTGATATTTTTTATTTTTTCCTGCTTCAGATAGTTTTATTAATTCATCATTTTCCATTTTATTGAGATCAATTGCTCTATTGGATAAATATTCTTCAGTATTAAGTTTTGGATCTTCCAATACTTCTTCCATTAGAGCATTAAGTATGTATCCGATTTTCGGACCTGGTTGAATATTGAGCTTGTCCATAATCATTTTTCCGTCAATTCTTAGCATTTTTACGGAAATTGGGTCTCTTAAGGCCTCCTCTATCATTGCGTGGTACTTCCTAAGTCTATATGGGTCTTCTTTTGGTCTACCTGTACCGATTCTATCGCAAATCCTTAGATTCATTAGGTCCCAGATATTTTCAGGTCCAACGTTTACAATCATTCTTCTTACAGCTGATAGGGTAATATGCTCGGTATCAGCAAAAAACATGTGCCAACGCACCATTTTTACAACTTTTTCTATTGTTCCACGTGAAAACTTCATTCTTTCAAGTATTTTGCGTGTTTCACGTGAACCAACTATTTCATGGCCATAAAACGTCGGTTGATTTGTTACACGTGAAAAACCTTTAGTTTTTGGCTTTCCTATATCGTGAAATAGGGCAGAAAGCCTCATTTCTAGGTTATACCCCTTATCGGCAGAATGCTGTAATGTTCTAAGTAAATGTTCCCAAACGTCATAAGAGTGCGCTTGGGGTTGAATAACACCCTTTCCAATTTCGAGCTCAGGTGCAATATATTGGAGCAGACCGAATACACTAAGCATTTCTAGGCCTAGTTTCGGTTGATCGGACATTATAATTCGTGAAAATTCGTCCCTCACTCTTTCCATAGAGACCTCTTTAATCAATGAATTATGGCTCTGTATAGCCAAAACCGTATCTTTGTTACACGTGAAATCTAGTTCTACAGATAGTCTGACCGCACGCATCATCCTAAGAGCATCTTCATTGAATCTTTCCAAAGGATCACCAACTGTCCTTAAAATTTTTGCGTTCATGTCTGATATGCCTCCGTAAAGGTCTATAACGTCCTTTATTGCTCCATTGGACAAACTTATGGCAATGGCATTGATTGTGAAATCTCTACGCTTCAAATCGTCGTTAATCGAGTCGCTGAATTTGACTTGATCAGGATGTCTTCGATCTGAATATGTTGTCTCCGTTCTATAAGGAGTAATCTCAACAATTTTTAGACTTTCATCCTCGGTATTTTCATTTACTACAGCTACGGTACCGAATACATTTTCGTATACTGTTTTTGGAAATAGACTTTGTATGGCTTCGGGCTTAGCATTTGTCGTAATATCCCAGTCTTTTGGCTTCTTGCCCAAAAATATATCTCTTACACAACCACCGACCAAATAAGCCTGAAAACCAGCGTTTTCAAGGGTTTTAACGCAATTTACTATCTCATTTGGAATGGCCTGTTCGTTCCTATTCATTTTGTGATTTTACAATAGTTTGGGATTTTATCAAAGTTATTGTAGTATTGACTTACGCCCTCGTGGTGAAATGGATATCACATCGGTCTTCGGAACCGCTATTGGGGGTTCGAATCCCTCCGAGGGCACATTTTTAACGTATTGATAAAATAATAGTAAATAGCACGTACTATTAGTTTTTGTTATATAAATAAAAAAACATTTGTAAAAAAATAATATTAGGTTATACTAGGTCATTATAGTTTGTAGGGAATTGTAAGGAGACCTACAAATATTAATGCGGGTATAGTTTAGTGGTAGAACGTATCGTTGCCAACGATAAGATGGGAGTTCGATTCTCCCTACCCGCACAGGAATAAATCAAATTGGTCTTTTTCTTATTCACATCGTGAAAATGTGGTTAATTGTTCTATAGTCCTTGAAATATGGCTATAAATATAGGAATTATTATTCCTATACTCAAAACTAACAGACAACTGTGGATAACTTTGTGGATTATGTTAATAAAAGACGGCTTTTATGGCTTAAATGCGTAGAATTTTGAATAGAAATACACATGAAAAGGGTATTATTGGAGAGAAAATAGCCTCAAAATACTTGATAAATAAGGGTTATTCTATAATTGATCGAAATTTTCGAAAAAGATGGGGTGAAATAGACATTATTGCTAATAAGGACAGCGTGATCCATTTTATAGAGGTCAAAAGCATCATAGACAATGAAAAAACTGAAGGGGATATACATAGACCAGAAGATAATGTTAGCGGCAGGAAAATTCATAAAATACGCCGGATGGTCGAGACTTATTTTGATGAAAAAATAAAAGACACTAGCCAGAATTTTGCTTTTCATGTAATCTGTGTATACTTGAATTTCGTAAAGAGAAAGGCAAGGATAAAGATGATAGAGAATATTATCCTATGATATGTTAGGATAATACAAACGGAGCGTGGTGTAACGGCTAACATTCCTCTTTTGGGAAGAGGCGACTCCGGGTTCGAATCCCGGCGCTCCGACAAGAAAGTCCAAAGTTTTGGTAATCTTTGTCTATTAATTGTTTTGAAATAGTGAAAAGTGCAAAGTTTGCATGCAAATATGTTATTATTTAATCATGATTAGGAAAGTAATTAATTTTTTTGATAAATTTGAAGATTATGTTAGGGGGCATCTAAGTCGTTATCCTATCGCTTATACGATGATTGGCGGTGTAGCGATCGTGCTGTTTTGGAGAGGGGTTTGGCATACTGCCGATCTATTGCAAGAGAAGGGAGGTTGGTTGGGTTGGTTATTTTATGAGCCTACAAATCTAGCTATTGTTACGATTATTCTTCTTGCTACTGGTCTATTTGTCTCTTATTTTATCGGAGATACGATACTTATGAGTGGAATGAGGGGGGAAAAGAAGATTGCTGATAAGACCGAAAGGGAAATAAGGGAAGAAGAGGAAGAACTAAAAAAGATTCAAGATACAATAAAGGTTATAGAAAAGGACGTAGAAGCTATAAAGGAGGCGGTTATCGGTGGAGAAAAAAAGGTTTAGTTTGTTTTGCTGAATTTATGATATAATAGCAGTTATTCAACTCTATTTTGTTCATAAATGCACAAGCAATTAATTAAAGAAAAGGCGATAGAATTGAGAAAACAAGGTAATTCCTTTGCCTTTATCTCTTCAAAATTAAATATTGCAAAAAGTACGTTAAGCATTTGGCTTAAAGGAATTAATTTTATGCCAAATGAAGCTTATGTAAATAATGTTTTGCGTAATACCCAAAAACTCGTTGAAATAAAGAGGGTCGATAAAATGGCTTCACTAAGAGCGGCGCGTTTATATGCTGACACAAGTGTTGGTAAAACCGATAAAAGAGATAACTTTATATTTGGACTGGGTATTTATCTTGGTGAAGGGAGTAAGTCAGACATAAGAATTTCTAATTCAGATCCAAGAATAATAAAATTTTCAATAAATTGGTTTAAAGAACATTTTGGCCTAACAGACAGCAATTTTCGTATTAGGCTACATATTTATCCAGATAAAGATAAAACCGAACTTATTGAATTCTGGAGTAAGGCTGTTGACTTAAGCGAGAAGTATTTTTTTGATTGTTACGTAGATATACGCACGAACAAGAAGAAAGATAGACGAGGGATTTTGCCGTATGGAACTGCTCATCTAAGTATTGTAAGTAATGGTAATAAAAACTTCGGCGTCTTGTTACACAGGAAAATTATTGCTAGTATTGATCGAGTTCTTCAATTGTAGGGTATTTGCGGGTATGGTTTAGTGGTAGAATGACACACTTCCAATGTGTAGACGGGAGTTCGATTCTCCCTACCCGCACCAATAAGCAAACCGTCCCTAGATAAACTAGGGACGGTTTGCTTTGTATTATAGATATAATTCGTCACGATTAATCGTTTAATCACAAAAACACACAAATAACCGTTATCATGTATAATAATAAAGTTAATAATTAACTAATCATAATGGATTATTATATTGGTGCGTTTAATAAGTATGCGGTGTTTAGTGGAAGAGCTACAAGGAAAGAGTATTGGATGTTTATTTTGATAAACTCCATAATAACGGTAGCCCTTTCTTTTTTATTCGATAATATTAAAGGTCTAGCTTTCATACCTACTATCTATGGTTTGGCTACACTAATTCCAATATTGGCAATTGGTTGCAGAAGACTTCATGATGTTGGTAAGTCAGGTTGGTGGCTTCTAATAATGTTGGTTCCTTTTATTGGAAGTTTAGTATTGCTTGTGTTCGCTGTTATGGATAGTCAAACTGGTACAAATAAATACGGACCAAATCCGAAGGGTGAAGGTTATGTACAAAAGAGTGCTGGAGGACTAATTGCATTAGTGATTTCAGTCTATGTTATTGGAATTGCTATTATGGTTATACTTGTCAGTGTTGTATTTGCTGCTCTTTCGGAATCAAGAAATGCAAAGAGTGCTGGTAGCGGGGCAATAGAGAAGCAAGTTCAGCAAGAAATTCAACAAAAGCTCGAATCAAATAAGTAAGAAGCATAAATACATAAGTCTGACATATGTATGTTGATCAAAACAAAATCCCCGAGAAAGGGGATTTTGTTTTTCTTATATATAAGAACTAAAATAGGCTGTAAGAGTGTTATTTTACAGCGTCCTTTAGAGCCTTTGCGGCACGGAACTTAGGAACTTTCATTGCTGGGACTTTGATTGTTTCACCAGTGCGAGGATTTCGGGCTTCGCGAGCAGCTCTCTGCTTGACTGAGAAGATACCGAGACCAGCGATAGATACTTCATCACCCTTCTTTAGGGAGTCGATGACTGAATTGATAACTGCTTCTACGGCCTGTTCTGCTTGGACCTTTGTGCTTCCAAGAACTGCGTGAACTGCATCAACAATACTTGCTTTGTTCATTTGTTTATTTATTATCTATTAATTTTTAATGGTCTCGATCATATTCATAAAACAATGAACCTGAATCGAGTTTCGTACCACGGCATAATTATATAATAAGCCATTTTTTAAGCAACAGGTAACTGTGAGTTGACATATTAGATAAATATTGTTACAATTCTATAAGAAATTTTAAATTGTTGTATTTGAGGTGAGGGGTGCCAGGTGGTAAATCTTCTGAGTCGACGAGTCCGATTTCGCTGAGTTTTTTCCTTGTGGAAAGTTGATCCGGCGAACAGGATTTTTAAATTCACGACACAATGATGAAAACACCTCGTCCTTGCCCATGCCCTGGATGACGAATCGCAGGGCTTACCTCAAATATTGCAATTTAGTAAAATTAACAAAAAACACCATTTCACGGTGTTTTTTGTTTATAATTGTTATTCTACTTGGCTTTACCTTCTTGAAGACCCTACCTCGCAAACTCGATTGTTCTAGTTTCACGAATGACGATAACTTTGATTTCACCAGGGTATTTGAGATCTTTTTCGATTTTGAGGGCTATATCTCGAGCTAGTGTTTTGGATTCTACATCGCCCAATTCTTCTGGTTTAACGAAAATACGTATTTCACGGCCAGCTTGTAGCGCATATGTCTTTTCTATTCCTGGGAATGAATTTGCCAATGCTTCTAGATCTGCAAGTCTCTTGAGGTAGTTTTCGATATTGTCTCTTCTTGCTCCTGGCCTTGCTCCAGATATAGCATCTGCGGTCTGGACTATGCGTGATTCGACGGTCTCATAAGGATATTCTTCATGATGAGCTTGCATGGCCTTGATAATATCTTCTGAGGCACCGAATTTTTGTAATATACGACGACCGATCTCGACGTGAGTTCCAGCGACTTCATGATCGAGAGCCTTACCTATATCATGAAGTAGGGCACCGGCCTTTGCTACATGGACATTTGCTCCGAGCTCTTCTGCTATCATGCCGGCTATATGAGCCATCTCAACAGAGTGTTGTAAGACATTTTGACCGAAGCTTGTGCGGAAGTGCAAACGACCAAGGACAAGTAATATCCTTGGATCAAGACCGATAACTCCGCAATCATATGCAGCTTGTTCACCTTTTTCTTTGATTGTTTTGTTTATGTCTTGTTTTGCTTTTTCTACGATTTGCTCGATTTTGGCTGGTTGGATACGGCCATCTTTGATAAGTTCGGCTAAAGCAAGCTTTGCTACATGCCTTCTTACTGGGTCAAATGAAGATATTGTGATAGCTCCAGGTGTATCGTCGACCAAAACTTCGACTCCAGTTATCCTTTCGAAAGCTTTGATATTTCTACCTTCCTTTCCAATAATCTTACCCTTTATATCATCGCTTGGAATCTCGAGGGTTGTGGACATGACATCTTGAGCCACTGATGAAGCAAGTCTTTGGATGGAAATAGCCAAGATATCTTTTGCTTTTTGGGCAAGCATATCCTCACCCTGATTTTCGAGCTTATTTAGCCTTACCATTATGTCTTCTTCATGTTGTTTCTCGGCAAGCTTAATAATCTGCTCTCTAGCTTCTTCGGTGGTCAATTTTGCTATGCGTTCTAATTCTTGCTTTCTTTCTTCTTCCAATTTATCGGTTTTCTCTCGAATAGCCTTGATTTCGGCTACTCTCTGCTTGATCATTTCCACCTCTTTGTCTATATCTGATTGACGTTTGTCCAAAAGATCCTCTCTTTTCATGAGGCGATCTTCGGTTTGGTGGATTTTATCTTCTTTTTCTTTGATTTCTAACCTTGCATCATCGTGGATTTTGGTGGCTTTGGCTTCTGCATCGGCGGTGATCTTCTTGGCTTCTTCTTTGGCTGCAAGGAGCATCTCTTTGATCTCTAGCTCCATCGAACCCTTTTTGCCCAATGATATGATCAAACGCAAATAGTAACCAATAGCTACACCTGCTATTCCAGCAATGGAAAGGTAAAGTGCGACTAATTTGAGTGACATATTCGGTTGGATTCGCCAAAAGCGAACTTCTATTGTGAATGTAACTTATGATCTTTTATGAAGGTTTCAAAATCAATATATTTCATAGGTTTATAACAATTTCAGTTCGTTAAAGCGATATCAAAATTAAAATTTAGTAACAAATTCATCTTATAACTAAATGGAGTTATTGTCTAGTTTTTGTGATTTATAGGTAGGGTATGGAGGTATTTTCTTTGATTGTGGTTGAGAAAAATACTACTTCCGAACTTTACATACGGAAACTTGAAAAAAAGCGTCACATGATATATGATATGTCAATAAGCTTAATTATATAAATAATATGTTAATCCCTACAGTCATAGAAAAATCAAGTTTTGGCGAGCGAGCATACGATATATATTCGAGGCTTCTTCGAGATAATATTATTTTCTTGGGTGGCCCTATAGATGATCATTCAGCAAATCTTATTATTGCACAGTTGCTATTCTTGCAATCCGAAGATCCAAAGAAAGACATTTATCTATATATCAATTCTCCAGGAGGCTCCGTAACATCGACATTGGCTATTATCGATACAATGAATCATATAAAGAACGACATATATACTGTTTGTGTCGGTATCGCTGCTTCTGGTGCTGCTTTGATCCTTTCATCTGGCACAAAAGGCAAGAGGATGGCTTTACCAAATTCTGAAGTGATGATCCATCAGCCACTTGGTGGGGCAGAAGGTCAAGCTTCTGATATTGAGATTAGTGCAAAGCATATCTTGAAGACAAGATCATCTCTAAATAAGCTCTTGGCAAAGAATACTGGTCAAAGTCTTTCAAGAATTGAGAAAGATGTCGATCGTGACTTCTTCATGGATGCAGAAGAAGCGAAGAAATACGGTATTATCGATCAGGTAGCATCAGTCAAGAAATAATAAATATGAGATTACACCGTTTCTATTTATCAGAGAAAATAGGTGATAGAAAAGAGGTGGCGATAAACTCGGCAGACTTTATTCATCAAGTCGGTCGAGTTTTTCGCTTGAATGTAGGTGATTTGATAATATTATTTGATGGTTCGGGAAGTGATTTTATTTCTACGATCAAAAATTTATCCAAAAGCGAAATAATTCTTGAAATAGTAGAAATCAGACCGAGCGAATACATGCCGAGTAAGAGAGTTTTTCTATTTCAGTCAATTATAAAGAAGGATAAATTTGAATGGGTAGTAGAAAAAGCTGCTGAGCTAGGAATTACTGATATTGTGCCAGTATTATCGGAAAGAAGTGAGAAAAAAGACTTGAATTTATATAGATTGAATAAAATAGCGATCGAAGCTAGTGAACAATGTCATAGAGGTGATGTGCCGGTAATCCATAATCCTATGAAATTAGATCTCGCAATCAGAAATAATTTTGATTGCAATATGGTGGTTATGCACATGGTCGGTGAAAATTTGTCTCTTATGAGGTTAAATCTGGCAAAAAGTGATATTGGAGTTTTCATAGGTCCTGAAGGAGGCTGGTCTCCTAGAGAATTGGAGATGTTTCACAGTGCAAATATACCTATATATAGCTTGGGTAAACAGGTTTTGAGAGCAGAAACAGCTTCAGTCTCTACTCTTTCTTTGTTAATGTTATAGCTTTTTTATTTTTCACTGGATAAAGTTTCACAAATACTTAGTATTTTTGATTTTGATAAATATCATTTTCATGTAAAATGATTGAGGAGGTTTCACATGATCGACATTGCAAGAATTACCAAAACTCTGCGCGAAGAAGGGTGTACGGATGGTGTGATGCGGGAGGTGGTTCAATACTGCGAGAACCATCCTTCGGTATCACTTGCCGACATCGGTCGTTTTTTGAATACGATTGCTGCAAGGAATGGGTATTCGGATTATCATGCGTTCGCGAGTCATGGATTTCGTCCTATCAAACGTGATGAACGTCTTGTTACGAAGATCTATTCTCCTGCGTGATACTCCGCAGGTTTACAGTGTGCGCACAAAGCGGGATTTGATCCCGCTTTTGTTTTCCTACTTAACCCCCTCCAACATTGCAAATACCTTCTCATTTGTAAGCACGGTCTCGGCATATATGGCAGCGCGTTCGCGATCCGCATCTTTGTAGTGTTCGACAATATGATTTACTTCTTCATCAATCTCTTTTTGATCTGGCCTTATCTTTTCTGCGGAAGCGATAGAATTTAGAATGATTTGGAGCTTAGCTTTCTTTTCGGCATGAGGTGCCCAATCTTTTCTGATTTCATCTAGAGATTTTTTGGCATGTTTGAGATAATCTTCAAGCTTGACGCCCATTCTTTCGATATCGCTTTCAAATTGAGCTTGGGTTCGGTCGATTTCGCTTTGAATCATGATTTCTGGTATCTCTACAGATGTTTTTTCGGCAATAGCATCAGCAATCTTGATCCTGGTCTTTTCTTTTGCTTCATCGGTCTTATTTTGTCCGATCATTTCTCTAACTTTGGTCTTGAAGTCAGCGATATCTTTGAAATCACCCAAGGTCCTGACAAATTCATCATTAAATTCTGGTAGAGAATCCATAATGACTTTTTCATGTTCTTCTGGAGTCAATTTGTCATGATCATGATCTTCATGTGAGACTCTAGACTTTCGAATCTTCAATATAGCTTCATCGACATCCTTATCTTCTACTTTTATTTCATTTTTTGATTCTTTTGTTGCTATATCTTTTGCAATCTTCTTGTAATCAGGAAGTTTAACTTCTGGCATAACAGCAGTTACGGCTTTGAATTCCAAAGGATTACCATGAGCCAATTTTGTAATTTGGACCTGAGGTTTGCCGATAGCATCTATTTGATTGTCTATGACGATCTGAATATAGACTTTTGATAGGGCAATTTCTGCCATTTCTTCATTGATGACCTGTTCACCGACTTTACTTATAAGAATGTTTTCTGGCACCATGCCCTTGCGGAAACCGTCGATGGTAACAGTTTCATTAATGTTTTTTAGGGCTTTATTTCTATTTTGCTCCCAAAATGAAGCGGGAATTGAAGCGACAATCTCGATTTGAGATTTATCAAGCTTAGTTATTTTTAGATTTTCGTAGTTTTTATTTGTATTTGTCATGAAGGCCAGTCTATAGCAAGATTTGCTACTTGGCAAGTAAACAAAAAACTGACATATTTTGTCAGTTTTTTGCTTTGATTTTGATAAAAATTAAATTCCGGTCGAGTCTAAGCCCTTAATAGAGGCATTTAGATCACTTTGCAAGCTATCTACATCATCTTTTGTATTTGTGATAGGGGTCAAAGTCTCTTGTGGAACTACGGCCTTGCTTGTTGTATCACTTACAACAGTATTTACATTTGCACCGGTCTGGGCCTGTTCATTTGTAGGGCTAACTACGGTGTATCTTGAAGAATACATATATATAGCAACGGCTATAATCACGACTACCGCAACAGCAATAGCGATGATCGGTCCAACTTTCTTTGGGTGACTTGCATATTGCAATGGTTCTGGAGCAGGGCTTGGACTAGGTGCTGGAGATTGTGGCATTTGATAATTTTGATTTGATGACATATTTTGTGGGTCCATATATTTATTTAATTAAATTATTGATTTGTTGAACCAGTACTTGTACTAGGAGATTGACTTGGCTGTGTCTCTGGTCGGTCATTTCTTGGTGGATTCATACCAGAAATCTTGGCCAAAGCAACAACAGAATCATTTAGAGCTTTGTGAGCATCTTTTATGGCCATTTGAGCTTTTTCGACTAATTCTCTAACTGGACCCAAAGCTACTACTTTGAATGGAATCTTGCAGTTTTGCTGAGTTGAAGTGCTTGCATTGTTTTTGTTTAGACAAGGTGCGGGGCAGGTAGAATCCGTACAGTTTGCTGTTGTTGTACTTACTGCGGAATTTTCTGGCTTATATGCTTTGACCGCATCTACCGCACTCTTTGCTATAGCGAGTTTTTCATCTGCAATTTTGAGTAGATTGTTGACTGAAGACATGTCTTTGTTTGAATTTCTATCCTTTTCTACTCTTGCCTGAATTCTTTTTCTCAATTCTGAGAGATTTCTTAGGGCAATATCGAGATTTTTTGTAACTTCATCTCTCTTTTGTTTGAGATTATCCAAGGCCATTTCTTTGACTTGTTCTCTTCGATCTTGTGGATCGTCTCTTCGGTCTTGTCTTTCATCTTGCCTATCTTCTCTTCGATCTTGCCTGTCTTCGATCCTCTCTTTCATGTTTTGGAATCGAGTGGATGTGCTTGTTGAAGCCAACTTCTGAAGCATTGGAGGTCTGCCTAGAGGTCCTCGAGGAGATGTTGTGGCTATTTTGTAGCCATTTTCGATCATTTGATTTCTAAATTCTTGATTGTTCTTTGCATTTTGCATCTTTGAATCAAGATCGGCCCTAATCTTCTCCCTGATTTGTGGGGGATTGACTGGTCTTGAGTCTAGGGTATTGGAAATACCAGTTGCTCCAGTCGTTTCAATGAGACTTTGAGCATTGGAGACCTTTGTACTTACTAATATTGATAATACTGCTAATAATACGAAACCTATAGGACTTGTTTTTATTTTCATATATATAATTGCCCATGAATAACATGGTTTAGTCTATTGTAACATTTCCAAACAAAAAATCCCCGAATACTGGGGATTCTTTGTTCTAATTTTGTAACAAACTAGATAAGGAAAGCGACGATAAGTAGAGCAACAATGTTTAGGATCTTAATCATTGGATTGATAGCAGGTCCTGCTGTATCCTTGTATGGATCTCCGACTGTATCTCCGGTGACTGCTGCTTTGTGAGCATCAGAGCCTTTTCCTCCATGATTGCCTTGCTCGATATGCTTCTTTGCATTATCCCAAGCACCTCCACCTGAAGTCATGGAAATCGCTACGAATAGACCAGTGATAATTGATCCGACCAAGAGACCGCCAAGAGCGATTGGTCCCAAGACGAAACCTACTACTATTGGAGCTAGGACTGGTATAAGAGCAGGAGCGATCATTTCTTTTATTGCTCCGCTTGTGACGATATCGACACATCGAGCATAATCTGGCTTTGCTGTTCCTTGCATTATGCCCTTGATCTCACGGAACTGACGACGGACTTCATCGACGACTTTGCCTGCAGCTTTTCCTACAGCTTCCATACATAGAGCAGCGAAGTAATAAGGTAATAGGCCTCCAATGAATAGACCAACAATAACCTTTGGATCACTTAGATTGAAGGTAATGTTTGAACCAATAGCTTCTGTATATGAGGCAAACAAGACAAGAGCGGCAAGTCCGGCAGAACCGATAGCATAACCCTTTGTAACGGCCTTTGTTGTGTTTCCGACTGCATCAAGAGGGTCAGTAATATCACGGATTTCTTTTGGAAGATCGGACATTTCTGCAATACCTCCAGCGTTATCTGTGATAGGTCCGTATGAGTCGATAGCAACGATGATACCCGCCATCGAAAGCATACTCATAGCGGCAATAGCGATACCGTAGAGACCGGCGAAATGATACGCAGCTAGAATACCAGCAACAATAGTAATCAAAGGCCAAGCGGTAGATTTCATAGAAATGGCCAAACCTTGGATAATGTTTGTTCCATGTCCAGAATTTGAAGCTTGAGCAATAGATTTTACAGGATAGTATTTTGTTGAGGTGTAATATTCTGTAATGAATACTAATAGGGCTGTAACAATGAGACCAACAAGAGTTGTACCATATAGATTTAGGACGCTATAAGTACCGTTGCCCTTCATCATGACATTTGTAGTTGGGTAGAAAGCAAGAGCAGAAAGGATACCTGAAGCGATGAGTCCTTTGTACATAGCACCCATGATGTTTTGAGATTTGCCCAATTTGACAAACCAAGTACCGATAATTGATGCAAATATTGCTATTGCACCCAAAGCCAGAGGGTAAAGAATAGCACTATCAAATGATTTGAATATTGTCGCACCCAAGATCATTGCAGCAATTGTAGTTACGGCATATGTCTCAAATAGGTCTGCGGCCATACCAGCACAGTCACCGACATTGTCACCGACATTGTCTGCGATAACACCAGGATTTCTTGGATCATCTTCTGGAATACCAGCCTCTACTTTTCCGACTAAGTCTGTACCGACATCGGCTGCCTTTGTGAATATACCTCCACCAAGTCTAGCGAAGACGGAGATAAGACTAGAACCGAAAGCAAGACCAATCATTGAATCGACGTCTTTTGTGAAAGCATAGAATGCTGTTACACCCAAAAGAGCAAGACCTACGACTAGAAGTCCTGTAACGGATCCGCCCTTGAAAGCCAATGATAGGGCATTGCCAAGGCCGTGTTTTGCAGCCTCCGCAGTCCTAACATTTGTGCGGACTGATACATTCATGCCAATATAACCAGCCAAAGCCGATAATACAGCACCGACTACGAAACCGATGGCGATCTTGATGTCTAGGAAAATCCAAAGGACAATGAAGAGCACCAAAGCGATAATTGTAATGGTCTTGTACTGGCGATTTAGATAAGCTTTTGCTCCGGCCTGGATAGCGGAAGCGATTTCTCTCATCTTTTCGTTACCAGCAGGCTTTTTCATGATTGTTGAAACCAAGAAAAGTCCGTAAACGATTGCAATAATCGAAGCGATTAATGCGAAAATTTCTGACGTTTGCATTTTATTAATTGTTACTATTAATTAAACAATATGACGGATTTTAGCAGAAATTAGGCCATTTGTTATATTGACACAGTATATATTATGTATTGCCGTTATTTAAATAAAATTTCATTTTTCAAAAAAATTCTATATTTTTATGAAAGTTTTTTATTACAATAAAATATTATTTCTGAATAGATTTCATTTTAATTACTAATGATATAATTATCCTGCCTGCCAAAGATGCAAAACAATATGATAAACAAAAATAACACTTTGGTTTCGAAGCACGAGCTTTTGGATTATGTATCCAAGAGAGATTTCAACGATTTTGTCGAAGAAATGAGAGATTTTAGGGATGTTACTGGTACTAGATTCAATTCAGTAGATATAAGGTTTGAATCTATAGAAAGAAGACTAGATTCAATCGAAAGGAGACTAGATAACCTCGAAAGAAGATTTGATGAATTAAAAAATGACTTTAGGATTCAAGTTGGGGCAGTACTCGATCAATTCAAAGAAAATATGAAGATAAATATGGAGTATATGCAGGGATTAGAATCCAGACTCTTGCTCAAGATCGGCGAAAGATATTCATGATCCAAAACTACAAACAAAAAAGGCTCTAAGCCTTTTTTGTGAATATTCTATTACTAGATTATTTTGTGTTCTCTTCGGTTTCAGGTAGCTCTATTTCTTCTGCACTACCTATAGCTTTTATGTCTATCTTCCAGCCAGTAAGTTTTGCTGCTAAGCGTACATTTTGGCCACCTTTACCGATAGCTAGAGATTGTTCATCTTCGGTAACAGTAACTATTGCTTTGTGGTCTTTCTCATCAAGTTCAAGTGATACTACTTCTGCTGGTGATAGAGCCTCTTCGATAAATAGGGCAGGATCTTCATTCCACTCTACTATATCGATTTTTTCTCCAGATAGTTCGCTTGTAACTGTTGTAACTCTGACGCCTCTTTGACCAACCATAGAACCTATTGGGTCGATATGAGAATCATGAGAAATTACGGCAATCTTGGATCTAGAGCCTGGTTCGCGAGCAATGCTCTTTATTTCGACTATACCAGAAGCGATTTCTGGTGTTTCTGTTTCAAATAGCTTTGCTAAGAATTTTGGATGAGCTCTTGAGAGCTTGAGAACGATGCCTTTTGGAGATTCTTCTACGGCATATAGATATGCGCGGATTCTGTCTCCAGTCTTCCAGTGTTCGGATGGGATCTGTTCTTCGTAAGGTATAAGGCCCAAAGCTCGTCCCATATCGACATAGATCACACCTCTTTCTACTCTTTCGACTGTACCGACGACTATTTGACCCTCTTTTTCGCCATATTCTCCCATAACTGAGACTTTTTCGGCTTCGCGGATCTTTTGAATTATGACCTGTTTTGCTGTTTGAGCGGCAATTCTTCCGAAATCAGCTTTATTTTCGAGTGGGAAGATTATTTCATCTCCAACTACTGCATCACGCTTGATCCTTTGTGCATCTTCAAGAAGCATGTGCTGTTCTGGATTAAAGCGGATCTTGATATCTTCAAGATTTGCATCTTTGAGATTTTCTTCCACTTCTTCATCGCCCTCCATGATGACTTGGTTGCGGTCTACTACTATTTTGACCTGCCAAAACTCGACACTTCCAGAATTATTGTCGAAAGAGGCGCGTACTATCTGGCCTTTTTTGCCGTACTCTTTTTTGTAAGCTGTGGCAAGAGCCATAGAAATAGCTTCTAGGCTTTTTTCCCTAGGGATACCACGCTCTTCTTCGAGCTGTTGTACGACAGAATTTATTACTTTTAGATCGAACATATTTAGTTTTTATTTAATTGTTATTTAATTGTAAGTTTGTTAATTGACCTATTAACAAAAGATTCGCCACAAGGCGAACTTCATACTCCTATAGTGTATCACAAATATTAGAAAAAGCAATACCTGGAGGATGTCTGACATTCTAGGAGAATCCCCAAGAGATTTAATTTTTTATATTTGATATAATTGTTACGATGTACGTTGAAGATACTCAACTCTATAAATTTATTTTGGACTCTGGCTTAGTAAGCAAGGAGGATCTTGAGGTCGCAAAAAAAGAAAGCGAATCATCAAAGAAGCATTTGGGGGATGTTTTGGTAAGTTCCGGCAAGATAAATGCAGACAATCTCCGCAGAATGCAGGCATATAGCCTCGGCATTCCATTCGTCGACCTCAAAGGCAAGAAACTCCCTTTCGAGACCTTGACCCTTATCCCTGAGCCTATTGCAAGAGCGCACAATATCGTAGCTTTCAAAAAGACCGATGTTGCTCTTGAAGTAGCAATGCTTGATGTAAATGACTTGTCTGCTATCGATTTTATTAAGAAAAAAGTCAATCTCAAGATTTTGCCTAGACTTACTGATTCTGATTCAATCAAGGAGGTTTTGGTCCAATACCAAAAAAGCTTGAAGGCAGAATTTGGCGATTTGATCCAAAAAGAGACCGCTTCTCTAAAGATGATATCAGAAGAGAAGGGTGATGCGGTTACAGAAGCCGACCTCAAAAAGATCGCCGAAGACTTACCTGTGGTCCGTATAGTCGACACACTTATCAAGCATGCAATATTGCAAAATGCTTCAGATATTCATATTGAGCCGATGGAAGAACAGGTCTTGGTCCGATATCGTATAGATGGACTTCTACATGATGCCATGGTTTTGCCGAAGAAGGCCGGTCCATCGGTCTCTGCTCGTATCAAGGTCTTGGCAAATCTAAAACTCGACGAAAAAAGACTTCCTCAAGACGGTCGTTTCAAAGTTGATATGAATAGTGAGAAGGTCTCTTTCCGTGTCTCTATTCTACCTACTTACTATGGAGAAAAGATCGTCATGCGTCTACTTCGCGAAAGTATATCTGGTTTTACATTGGAATATCTCAATTTCCACGGCCAAGGTCTCGAAGATATTCACAAAGTTTTGAAGAAGACGACTGGCATGATCCTCATGACTGGACCTACAGGATCAGGTAAGACTACTACTTTGTATACCATGCTTGATATTTTGAATACTCCAGACGTAAATATTTCTACAATCGAAGACCCTATCGAATATCAAATGGCTAGGATCAATCAGACTCAAGTCAAACCAGAAATAGGTTTTTCATTCCCACAAGGTATTAGGACACTAGTTCGTCAGGACCCAGACGTGATCATGGTGGGAGAAATACGCGACAATGAAACCGCAGCTTTGGCCGTAAATGCAGCCTTGACTGGTCACTTAGTGCTTTCTACATTGCACACAAACTCTGCCGCTGGTGCTATGCCAAGATTGCTAGATATGAAAGTAGAGCCATTCTTGCTGGTCTCGACCCTTGATGTTGTTATTGGTCAAAGATTGGTCAGACGTCTAAATGATTTGAAACAACAATACAAACTTACAAAAGACGAATTGGCTCAATTGGATAAGATTGTCGATCTAAAAAGAATACTAAATTTCTTGAGAGAAGAGAAAATAGTCAAATCGAGCGACGATTGGGATAGTATTAAGTTTTGGAAGGCAGTACCAGGACCAGATGATGATGGTTTCAAGAGTCGTGTCGGTATACATGAAGTACTTACGATGACTCCTGCCATCAAAAACCTGATTATGAAAAATGCCACTGCTCAAGAAATAGAAGATCAAGCAAAAAAAGACGGCATGCTTACTATGCTAGAAGACGGAATATTCAAATGCGTTCAAGGTTTGACCACAATAGAAGAAGTCCTAAGAGTTATTACTGATTAATTTTTAATTTTTAAATTTTGATTTTTCATTTTTAAATTTGAAACATGTCCCACTTTATTTTTAAAGCAAGGAAACTGTCTGGAGAAGTCTATAAGGGCGAAAGAGATGCCAATGATCATTTCGAATTGTACAAAATGATGCGTGATCAGGGTGATGAAGTCATAGAATACAAAGAGAAAAAATCTCGAAGCAAGTTGAATTTCAATATATCGATTCCTTTTTTTGGTGGTGTAAAACCCTTGGAAAAAATCAATTTTGCTAGAAATCTAGGAGCAATGCTTGAAGCGGGTCTAGCTTTGTCTCGTGCTTTGGTAGTTATCGAAAAGCAGACCAAAAATCCAGCATTCAAAAAAGTCATTGGTAGTCTTATATCAGAAGTTGATACTGGTGTGACTTTGGCTGATGCTTTGGATAAATTTCCAAAAGTTTTCCCAAAACTCTTCGTTTCAATGGTCAAAGCTGGTGAACAAAGCGGTACTTTGGCTGAATCTTTGAAAATTGTTGCTCAGCAGATGGACAGTGCCTATGCTCTAGATAAGAGGATAAAGGGAGCAATGTTGTATCCAGCTGTTATCGTGACTGCAATGATCATAATTGCTATTTTGATGTTTATTTATGTTGTTCCTACTCTTTTGAAGACATTTACCGAGCTTCATATCAAGTTGCCAGCGACTACCCAGTTTGTTTTGGATGTTAGCAATCTTATTAGAGATCATGGTTTGGTAGTACTTATTGTATTTATAATGGTGGCGCTTTTCCTTATTTGGTGGTCCAAGAAACCTTTGGGTAAGAGAGTTATACATTCTTTGGTATTGAAAATGCCAATTTTTGGAGCCTTGGTTCAAGAAGTCAATACGGCAAGGACGGCAAGGACGATGTCTTCTTTGTTGGGTTCTGGTGTCGATGTGGTCGAGACGGTCAATATTACATCTGAAGTTGTTCAAAATGTTTATTTCCAAGAAGTTTTGCAAAAAGCATCTGCTTCAATCAAAAATGGAGATTTGATGTCAAAAACATTTAGCCAATATTCCAAATATTATCCAATATTTTTTATCGAGATGATGACAGTTGGAGAGGAGACAGGTAAGACTGGGGAAATGCTAATGGGAGTAGCCAAATATTATGAAGATGATGTCAATCAAAAGACAAAAGATATGTCTACGATTATCGAACCTATACTCATCTTGATGATTGGAGGTGCGGTCGGATTCTTCGCAGTTTCTATGATCCAACCTATGTACTCACTCATGGATGCAATATAAAATGTACAAAAATATAAGAAATAATAGCGGTTTTACTTTGGTAGAAGTAGTAGTCGGCTCTGCTATATTTCTCATTGTTGCCCTTGCTGTCTATAGTACTTTCGTCAGTATTATCAATTTGGCAAGTGGAGGTCAATCTAGAAGTCTTGCGGTTGAGCTTGCTGATGAACAATTTGAAATAATTAGAAATTTACCGTATTCAAGTATCGGTCTTACAAACGGTATACCTGTAGGAGTTTTGCCACAAAATCAAACTCTGAATAGGGGAGGTGTTAGTTTCAATGTATTACTTACTATCAGAAATATAAATTTGTCTACTTCTACGGTACAGGCCAGTGATAAATTGGTAGAAGTAGAAGTTTCTTGTCCGAAGTGCAAGGATTTCGAAACTGTAACTCTAACCGGACAAGTCTCTCCAGCCAATCTCCAATCTGCTGGAAGTGGTGGTGCATTGGTTACTCAGGTTTTCGATGGTAGTGGTCAACCGGTCCAAGGTGCTACGGTTTTTTTGCAAAGTGCAGCCACTGGAACAATTACAAATACTGATGTAACAAATAATTATGGAATTTTGAATGTTATTGGAGTTGCTCAGGGAAATAATATGTACAAGATTCGAGTTTCGAAAGACGGTTATTCTACAGAAGAGACATATCCTATAGGCGGGGCAGGCAATCCAAATCCAACAAAGCCAAATGCAACGATCTTGAATCAGCAAGTTACTCAACTTAGTTTTTCTATTGATAAATTGAGTACTTTGCATGTTTCAAGCGTCTCTCCTATGTGTGTTGCAATTCCAAATATAGATTTCAACCTATCTGGCGCAAAAATGATTGGCGCAAATCTCAAAAAATACAGTTCCAGCCTTGCTACAAATGGTTCGGGGATATTGAATTTATCAAATATGGAATGGGATACTTATACATTGGATCCAAATGATGGTTCTTATGATTTGGCAGGCATAAATCCAGACGGTCCATTTTCACTTAGTCCAGATACTACGCAAAATATACAATTAGTAATGGTGCCAAAAAATGGTAATAGCTTGATGGTTTCTATAATCGATAGTACTACCAAGTTGCCGGTCTCAGGCGCATCAGTTGAGTTGACAAAGGCTGGTTATGATGTGACGAAGATTACAGGTCAGGGTTATTTGGATCAAATAGATTGGACAAATGGTCCTGGTCAAACTGATTTTATTGATAGTACAAAATATTTTGATGAAAATGGCTTGCTCGACACTTCTACTTCATCAGGTGATGTGCTTATGAAAATGATTTTTGGTGCATATACTACAAATGCTACTGGAACATTGGAATCTTCTACCTTCGACACTGGTACATCGAGCAATTTTTACACATTTTCTTGGCTACCACTTAGTCAGCCGGCTCAAACTGGCCAAAATAGCTTGAAATTCCAATTTGCTACAAATGCAAGCTCTACAGATCCTTGGACATTTATAGGTCCAGATGGTACTACAAATTCCTACTATATGACTCCAGGTCAGCCTATCAGCGTAGCAAACAATGGCAAGCAATATGCTAGATACAAAGCATATTTGACTACCGATTCTGCAACAGCAACACCGAAGCTTTCTAGTGTAAACTTTGTCTATACATCCGGTTGTATTCCCCCTGGTCAAGTTATTTTCCAAAACCTTAGTACGGGAAATTACACATTGAATGTTACAAAAGCTGGTTATAACAATTACTCTGTTCCTGTGACGATCAATAATGGCTGGCAAAGACTAGGTGTTTCTTTTGTAGCTCAATAAAAGCTATAATATAGACAGCATGAGTGAAAAAAATAAACTTTTTTCTATCAAAAAAAATAGAGGTTTTACATTTGTGGAGCTTTTATTTTTCGTCGGAATTTTCGTAATGATCTATATAGCAGTCTCTGCTATGGGAGCAAATCTCTTTATTTTTAATTCAACCACATCGGGTTCTTATCAAGCCACCCAAAATTCGCAGGTTATTTTGAGAACAATGTTGAAAGAAATAAGAGAAGCCTCTCCTGGAGCAAATGGTGCCTATCCTTTGGTTACGACAGGTAGTACGACATTATCATTCTTCACCGATGTAGATAATGATGGTGTTACTGAGCAAGTTACATATTCATTGATCGGCACAACTCTATACCGATCGGTTATAAAGTCTACTGGTACACCGCCGGTCTATAGTGGGGCAAATCAATCCACTTCTACTCTTATAAATAATGTTGTAAATGGCTCGGCTACTCCTTCATTTCAATATTTCGATACTTACTACACAGGCACAAGCTCTCCTTTGGTACAGCCAGTAAATCCATCTCAAGTTAAGCTAATACAGGTAAATCAAAGGATAGATATAGACCCAAATCGATCACCTCTTCCTATTATCTTTACGGTTCAGGCTAGTTTAAGAAATCTAAAATCAAATCTATGATTATAAATAAACAAAAGGGCAATATTATACTTACGGTTCTAATTTTCGCAGCAATTTCTGTAACGATTTTGGTAGGCTTAGCAAATTGGGGAGTTACTATGCTTCGAAGTATAAGGACGGTATCTCAAAAAGAACAAGCATTCCAGATAGCAGAGGCTGGTGCGGATTATTATCAATGGCATTTAGCTCAATATCCTACAGATTATAAGGATGGTACGGCCACTTCTGGACCTTATGTACACAATTTTTATGATAAAGATGGGAACCTACTTGGTACATACTCTTTGACCATTACTCCTCCACTATCCGGTTCTACTGTGGTAAAGATTACTTCTATAGGCAAGTTGGCAAGTTCAACCATTTCAAAAAAAGTCCAAAAAACTCTGGCAATTCCATCTTTGGCAAAATATGCCGTAGTTGCAAATGATAATCTTAGATTTGGAGAGGGTACAGAAGTCTTCGGTCCCATTCATTCAAATGGAGGAATTAGATTTGACGGTATTACTCACAATCTAATGACTAGTGCCATGGCAACATATACTGATCCGGATACAGGATTAGTACAATGGGGTGTCTACACAACAAGCGGTCAAGATGATCCAAGGCCAAATGCTCCTGTAAATAATCGTCCAGATGTATTTATGGCAGGAAGACAGTTCCCGGTTCCAGGTAGCGATTTTGCAGGTTTGACTTTGGGTTTGACACAGCTTAGAAATTTGGCACAGCCTGCCGCTGGAGGAAAGGAGTGGACTGCTTCAAATAAAAAGGGTTATCAAATTATTTTCAAAGTAACAAATGGTGTAACTTCATACGATATTTACAAAGTTACAGCTGTGCAATCTGCTCCAAATGGCTGTGGTTCAGATGCGACAGCACAAAGTCAGCTAAATGGTCCAAAATATTATCAATGGGATACTTGGAGTATAAAAAGTCCGATAAATAATAATAGGACTCTCATTGGAAATTATCCAATACCAAGTAATGGTGTAATATTTGTCGATGATCATGTCTGGGTAGAGGGTACTATCAATAATGCCAGAGTTACAGTTGCTGCTGGCCTCATAGGTAATACTGATCCTACGAAACATGCAAATATTACGATAAATGAAAACTTAAGATATACAAATTACGATGGTAGAGATTCTATTGGCCTAATTGCTCAAGGAAATGTAAATGTTGGTATGGTGAGTGCTGATAATTTGAGGATCGATGCGGCTCTTGTAGCAGAAAACGGAAGAGTTGGCAGGTTCTATTACAATAGTAGTTGTACAAACTCAGTAAGAAATACAGTCACTCTTTTTGGTATGATTGCTAGTTATGTTCGTTATGGTTTCGCTTATACAGATAATACAGGATATACAAATAGGGACATTATTTATGACAATAACTTGCTCTACGGTCCGCCACCTTCATTCCCTCAATCTACAAATCAATATGAAGTTATCAATTGGCAACAATTGGATTAGTTTGTCTTTTTTGGCTTTGTTAACTATAATTTCTCTATGAATAAAAAACTTATTATAGGGAATTGGAAGATGAATCCGGAGAAAAGTGCAGAAGCAAGAGATATTGGTGAAAAAATAATTGCAGTTGGTCTAGGTCTAGAAAAAACCATAACAGTAATAGCTCCTTCTTTTTTGCATATTGGACTTTTTGATCTCAAAAAGGGTTTAGACAATGTATTCCTTGGTGCCCAATCTGTCTCTGTAGATGCAGAGGGTGCACATACTGGTGAGGTTAGTGCAAAAATGCTCAAAGATCAGAATGTAAGTTATGTGATAGTTGGTCATTCTGAAGAGAGGGGTAGGGGTATTACAGATGAAGTGGTTTCGAAGAAAGCACTAAATGTACTTGAAAATGATATGAAGCCAGTGATCTGTATAGGTGAAAAGAGTAGGGATGCAGATAGTGGCGCACATTACGATTTCCTCAAAGAGCAAATCAAAGCAAGTCTTGCAAATATTCCAAAAAAATATTCAAAGGACATAGTGATTGCCTATGAGCCAGTCTGGGCTATCGGAGCGAGCGCTCCTATGTCTTCAGATCAGATCTGTGAGACAGTTATCTTTATACGCAAGGTGTTTTCAGACATTTTCGATTCAAAAGTAGCCTTGAAAATTCCAGTTTTGTATGGTGGCTCCGTAAATTTCAAAAATGCTGAGAATATAATCAAAAATGGCAAAGTCGATGGCTTATTGGTCGGCAGAGAAAGTATCAATATTACAGGTTTTAGTGAATTATTGCGGGTGGCAGAGTCGGTGTAGAGAGCTAGCTTTATAGTACAAGTGTTTTATTTTTTCTTTGTACCCTGCGGATTTGCTCATAATCTCTCTAGTATTTTGTTATAATAAGCAAAGTGTTCTTTTGTTTTTTGTAATTATCTGCGTAACTCGCTCATTAAATTTCTAGGTAAAAAACTCGGGTATTGATAAGGGCTTCGCCCTAATCAAACCAACCCCACCTCGTTTTTTACCAAGAAATTTATATTCCCTCAAACAGTCCTCGATAATTACAAAAAACAAAAGAACACTTTGCTTATTATAAGTAATTTTTAATGGTAGACCAAATGAAAACAATAAAGGATATTGAAGTATTGGAAGGTGTTAGGGTGATCGTTAGGGTGGATTTTAATGTACCAATCAAAAATGGCGTTGTAGTTGAAGATTTTCGCATAAAGTCAGCTTTTCCAACGATTGAATATTTGCAATCTAAGGGTGCGAAGGTTATTTTGATCGGGCATCTAGAGGCAAATGAACCTAGCGACAATACTTTCAAGGCAGTAGCGGAACACATAAACAAAAAATTGGGCAAAAAAGTTGGTTTTGTAGCAAATTTGAGAAATGCTAATGCTTATATTGAAAATGAATTACAAAATGGTGATTGTGTTTTGCTAGAAAATCTAAGATATGATGAAGGTGAAAAGAAAAACGATCCTAAGTTTGCTCAAGCGATCGCTTCCTTGGGCGATATATATGTAAATGATGCATTTTCAGTATCTCATAGATCGCACGCTTCAGTTGTCGGAGTTCCAGCTTTGATGCCGAGTTATGCCGGCTTCCAACTAGAAAAAGAAGTAACAAATTTATCAAAAGCTTTTTCACCTTTACATCCATTTATTTTTGTCCTAGGAGGAGCAAAATTTGAGACAAAACTACCACTTTTGGATAAATTTTTGCAAAGTGCTGATCATGTTTTCGTTGGAGGTGCTTTGGCTACAGATTTCTTCAAGCAAAAAGGTTATGAGGTAGGCAAATCTTTGGTTTCTACTGGAGATTTCGGTTTGGACAAATATGTTTCAAATCCAAAGCTATTATTGCCAGTCGATCTTATCAATGAAAAAAATGAAGTAGTAAAGCCAGAGAGTTTCAACATAGAAGATAGCTCTATGGACAGTGGTCCAGAAACTATCACTATGCTAGAAGCAAAGATCTCCGAAGCCAAAATGGTTCTTTGGAATGGGCCTCTCGGTGTCTACGAGAAAGGTTTCAAAGGTGGGACATTGGGTCTAGCAAAAGCTATAGCGAACAATCATGGACGGGGTATAGTCTCGCTCGTTGGTGGTGGGGATACGGTCGCGGCAATAGCGGAGAATAACGACGATGACAAATTTACCTTTGTCTCTACGGCCGGCGGGGCAATGCTAGATTTCTTAGCAAACGGTACCTTGCCTGGAATTGAGGTTTTGGGTTAAGCATTGCTTGCGTGCATATGTCAGACATCTGTTAAATTGTTTGCGTGTGTAAATGATAAGTAATTTGAATAGACGCGCACTTTTTGCTTTTTAACTCTGCGGATTTGCTCACAATATCTCTAGTATTTTCACAAAGTCTAACTTCCAAGGATTCAGTTAGCCTTTGGAAAATACAAATGATATTATTTCGCAAAAAAGTCCTCGGGTACAAAGAAAAACAAATACCATTTGCTTCTATTTACCTGTATATAAAAAATTCAACCTAAATCAGGGCGTTTTTAATCTTAGTTGAATTTCCAACAAAATCTTTTTTGTCACCTGCAGTTGTATTGCTGGGAAATACCCATATATGGGCATGTTCGATTTCTTCACCTACAACCTTACTTAGAATCATTTCTTGATCAAAAGCTTTGCGTAGTGCCTTGGCTATTTTGCCCGCCACTTCGAAATAAGATGAAATAGTCGGCTCATCTTGGCTTGTTATCGGTAAATCCCAAACCCAACGATAGTGCTTCTTGGGTATTATAAGTGTATGACCTGGTGAAAGGGGATTAATATCAAGAAATGCCATGAAATCATCGTCCTCATAAACAATATTTGCTGGGATTTCTTTATTTACAATTTTGCAGAATGTGCAGGGCATAAACGTGTATTTATTATATGTTTCTCTTGTTAATTCTGGAAGCTTGACATAAAGCTGGTATCTATTGTAGTGTAATTATGGATTTGTCAGTTCAACCAAAACAACGAAAACAAGACGAAAGTCTGAAATAGAGGAAATGGAAAGATGAGCACTGAAATGGAAATTGCTGAGGGCCGTTTGTTCCAGGTTTTAACAAATTGGCAGAGAGATTTGGGCCGTACACCTCGAGCCGACATGACTTTTACTGATGAAGAGCTCGGTTTGGTGGTCGGATATCTGCATCAGTTCGCGGAATCGAGGCATTGCTTCAATGCTGCGTCACCCATGTCACTCATGATCCTCATGGGTGTTTATCTCAAAGAACGTTCGGAGTTGGAACTTTTGCTGAGTGTTTTGCCGATTGATGATCCAGCTTTTGCAGGATTGCTCCGCACCTTTGTTCATGACCGATACGATCATGCCTGGCCCAGTTCGGTGTATGAGCGTAAGGTGGGTCGGTTTCTGCAGGTTCTCGAAGGTAAGCTTCCACGCAAGCTCAATCCTCCCAAGGATTGGTTTGCAGATGAGGACGATGGTGAGGGTGCTGGAGACTGCTGTGATGCCGAAGCCGCCTCGCTCGAAACTCCTTCTGTTACCACCTCCTCCTAAGTTCCTCCATCTAGAGTGGTCGAACTTCGCACCGAGCGCGCGATACGTGCGCTCGGTTTTTTGTTTGAAGTAAGTGTTGTGCAAAAGGAATTATTGATATACTTCACCTATGCCCAAATCCTATAATATTTCTAGAATATTGAATGAAAGGGAGAGGAGAAATCTCGATAAATTTGATAGTACACTATCTCATTTGCTTTTCCAT
>CAZYBH010000005.1:0-52891 GCA_964645315.1 uncultured Candidatus Saccharibacteria bacterium
TCAATAATTTGCATCTTGCCGTCATGATCCTTCCATTCAACATAGAGGAGGTCGTCAAATCTGAGCCTATTAAGAAGCTTCCCACCACCCTCTAGCCATTTCTTTAACTTTCCAAAACCTGACGCATAGATATCTTCATACTTTCCGTCGTTGTACATGTATCTATAACTCACATCAAGTCCATATCTTTGGTAATTCTCATACTTGTCCAGTATGAATTTTCCTTCGGCATGTTTTCGAACGAGCCCACACAACTCAACTCCGCTTCCGCTATTGTCGATGAATATATTTTGATCGGAAAGAGGTACGTCGTACTTTAAAGCAAGCTCTACAACTTTCTTCGCCACAGTATCTGCATTGGTTATCGGTTCAGAGTATAGTATCTCCGCCGCTTCTTTTGTACGAAGAACAATGGTTGAATGAGTTCTTCTTGCATCCGCCAATATCACTCCGAGCATTCCATCTCCGTACATGGGAATTCTCTCACTATAGCTTTGATTCAAGAGTTTTTCATCAAGGAGAGTGTAGTATCCCTTGTTGATTCTCGAATCCTGCTCGATGACACTCAGTACCAAAATACCGAGTGCGTCACAGAGATCATCATGTGTTTCATTTCCAAATCCTATGAGTTGTGTAATCAATTTTTCTGCACCGTGCCTTGGAAAGAGTACCGCACCAGACTGTATGTGAGTTGATACAAGAGAGAGTCTTGCTCTTTTGTCTGATCCTCCAGTTTTCCACTCCTTCGCAGGATATCCGTCAGAGCGTAGTTGATCAACGATCGCTTGCTGATATGCAACCGATTCAACCCATAGATGGACAGGTGCTCCATTTTCAAGAGTTCTTGAGAGTGACTTTACTTTCGATATTGTTTCCGTAAAATCCATCTTTTCATTTGTTGGATTTGGCAGTACATATATTTTTAAACCCTTCTTTCTTCCGCATATTTTTCCTGACACTATTGCAGTCGAATCGTTATCACTTTTTTGACCAATAGCAGGGTCAACTCCGATTCCAACATATCTTACTGTGTCATTTTGTGGAAGTTCATCATAGTATTGTATCCACTCTTGTCTCACTAGCTGATTGTCTTCAGATACAATATTCAACATATATTCACGCTCCCAAGCCTGTATCGTGGGTATGGATTTGCGAAGCGTGTCTATGTCAGCCTGTGTTTGAAATTTCTCAGGCCAGATGGATACACCATCTGCATTCAAAAATGGATATCTTTTTGTTACGCCATCCATCCGTCCTTCAATAACAGCTTGCTTTAATTTTGAGATGAGCGAGTCATGGTGGAGAGCAGTACCAATGACCACAAGTCTTGTTTGCTTGTCGCCAAGAGGCATGATGTCGCCCGTGAGCCACTTGAACATCTTGTCACGACTTTCTTGAGTCTTTACGATATCCAAGTCCTCTAAGTCGTCGCAGATAATGAGGTCTGGTCTGTGAGCACCATGCTTGATGCCTCGGATTGAGCTTTCAATGGAGGCTACGGTAATTCGTGCTCCATATTTTGGAAGCACAATACTCGTTGCTCTCCACTCATCATCTGGTTCCTCGAATGGTCCGAGGTCAGATCGAAGAAGTCCGTTGGATTCCAACTCCATCTTTATGTTTGCCAAATATTGTCTTGCCTGAGATTCTGTCTTTGCAATCATCAGTACAAATTTCTTTTGTTGTACTCCAAGTATTGACCAAATGGCATATGATGTACCCATTATGGTGGTCTTGCCCGAGCCTCGAAACGCTTCAATGACAACTGTTTTATCCTTTTCATCTTCCGTCACTTCAAACAATTCTTTCTGAAATCGTGCGGTCTTGTATTTAACGTAATGAGCAAAGTAGACGTGAAAGAACCAGTGATGACACGCCTTGGTGAGTTCACGTCGAACACGCTGATCTTTGACAATCAGATCAATCTTTTCTTTTTGTATTTCTATATCATGATTGTGAAGGTTGTTCATATGTTTTTTCCGTTATATTTTCCTTTATACCCAATGCCTCACGTATGAGAGCTTCTTGTTCTGGTGTGAGAGGATCTTCTTTTTCAATTGTTGCTTTCACCACGAGCTTGTTTCCATACTCTGGATGATGCTGTCTGAGCCAGAGCTGTATGGCATGGAAGTTCTTGTCTTTGATGAGAGCGATGAGCTGTGATTCAGAGAGATCGTTAATCATCTCCTTACCACTTTTCATAGCTTCGTCGGCATCTTTTTTGAATTCATCATCCTCGTTTCTCCATCTGTAATATGTGGGGCGAGAAATATTTGTGCGTTCACAGGCAAGTTGAATGATGGGGATCTTGTGGAGGTGTTCAAGTAAGATTTTCTTCTCGGCATCCTGCCGTTTCTGTATGGTTTCGTTTCTCATATTTGTATCGCCTTAATGCCTGTTAATTTTTCAAAACGGTTTATTGTCGTTTGTACATATTCAGGATCAAATTCAACGCCAATGCATTTTCTCTTTGTCTGCTCGCACGCAATGAGACAGGTACCAGATCCCATAAATCCATCAAATACTATGTCGCCGATGCGAGTGCTGTTGAGAATCAGGTGTCGAATGAGGGGTACTGGCTTTGTGGTTGGATGCAAAGGACTTTTGTTTGGTTTTGGATACACGATGAGGCTCTTGTCTTTCGACTTCAGGAATTCATGCGTGCCATACCATCCATATGCGATGAGTTCGTGCATCGGGGCATAATCCATACGACCAATCACTGCATGAGTCTTGACCCATACAATGAGTTGGGCAAATTTGCATCCCGCTTGCTTCATTCCTTCACGCAGAGCGAATATCATCTTGTCGGAGTTGAAGATGTACATCGCATTCTTTTTTTCGAGGTGTGGAATTACGGCATCAAGCCAGCCTTTGGTGAAAGTGATGTATTCTTCATCGCTCTGAATGTGATCATTTTCGATGACTTTGTCCTTCTTGAGTGCTTGGAAATTTCTTTTTGATTCGGTAACAGAAATTCCGTATGGTGGATCAATTATGACTGCCTTAATCTTCTGCATTCCTATGACTTTTGAAACAAATTCTTTGTCTCTACTGTCACCGCATCCGAGAACGTGGTCACCGAGTCTAAATATCATTCCGTGCTTAATTGAGTTTTGTGATTTTTTCATGTGGTGAGAGTTGTTTAAAGCGGTTAATGATTAATTGGCAAAAAATTGGCTCAAGCTCACAGAGGTATGCAGTACGCTTCAATTGTTCGCATGCAGACATGATGCTTCCAGATCCTGCCGTGAGATCAAGAACAATGTCATTCGGGCGAGTGCATCGTCGTAATGCTTTTTCGTGAAGGGTTGGAGGTTTTTGAGTTGGGTGCTTATAGTCTTGTGAAGGAAGTCTTTTAACAAGCCAGATATTGAGCATATCGAGAATGTCATCACTCAGACGGTTACCTGTTGTTGCTTCTTTGTTCAATATTTCATTGAGATTTTTTACCTTGTCAGAAAGATATGGTGAACCGACCGTTCCGTATACGCAGTATTCGGTTACTTTGTTAAAGGCGACATTCGGAGTCGGTGATGCGTTGTCTTTGATCCAGATACAAAGCCTTTTAGAATAGACACCCAATTCTTGGTATATGCCTTGAAGCAAATACACGTATCGCTCATCGCACCAGAACATGATGTGTGCGTCTTTCTTGGAGACTTTTAGGGCGTTTTGAATCAACGTTTTCAGGAAAGTGCGGTATTCGCTTTCAGATTTGCTGTCGTCAGTCATGCCACCATACTTTGCCTTGTTGCCAACACCTTTGTCGTATGACAGTCCAATATTAAATGGCGGATCATCATTGACCATATCGGCTTGTTTTCCGTCCATGAGTTTCTTTACTACCTCGGAATCAAGCGAGCTTCCGCAAATCAATCTGTGTCTGCCAATCTGAAACACATCACCAGTATTGATGTCAGTTTCCTTGATCTTCTCCAGTTCCTTTTCTTCATCGAAGTTGTCATCTGTTACTTCAAGCGAATCATCGAAGATATTTGTGAGATCGGTCGAATCAAACCCGCTCGTTAGGAGGGTATCGATATCAAAATCACTTGCAAGTATCTCCCAGTCCCATGATCCACCTGATCTGTTTGAGGTGAGCAAATACTGTTTGAATTCGCTTGGTGTGAGTTTTCTGTTCGGTGTTCGTACTTCAATTAATTCCTCTCCTCGACCAAGGAGCTGAAGCGCTTTGATACGCTGATGACCCGCACAAATCTTTCCATCGAGATTTATGGCTGGCAGTTCGGCAAGATTAAACTTCTTTAAACTTTCTTTTAAATCTTCCATCTGCTTCTCTGTGATCTTACGAGGGTTTTTCTCGTACGGTAAGAGATCGTTCACTCGGCGCTTTTCGGTGCGCCAGACCAGTGGTGTTTGTTTTGCCATTAGTTTTGTAATTAGCTATTAATGAGAATTGCTGTGGAGATTTTGTATACGAAAATACCCTCAGAAATTCCTGAGAGTATTACAGCACGCTGTTTTGTTATCCTTGTGACAGAAACTCGGACGAGAAAGTGTCACACATCTGTTACGTTTTCGATCTGTGTTTGTGTTGACGGAGAAGATTCGCTTTTCTCTTTTTATCCTTGTTTTTCAAGGTTCCGTTGAGTTCAACCGCAATATCACTATATGTTTTCTTCGATCTCATCTTGAATGGCTTAACTTTTACATTGGCCACATCACGCATTTTTCTTCGATATTCCATAGTTTTACGTTTGACAACATTTGGATCGGTATCATGCTTGGTATATCGTCGTTCCATATCACTTAGGTCTGGGAACATGAATTCATGTGTGAGGTTGCTCTTTGATTTCTCTACGACAACTTCCTCAATGATATTATCCCTCAGTCCTTTAGAGAGATTTTTTGTCTTGAAATCAGGCCATCCGTCTTTCTTCATCTTCTGTATGTTGAGTCTCCACGCCAGACGAATTTCGTCGATTGATGTTTCGGGACTAAGTACTATCTTCACCAATTTCTTGTCTGATTTTTCGTCATTCTTTGCGGGTATCATTTCAAGATGGAAGGTATATATCGGTGGGCAGAGAATGCCTGTGGTGATGAATGTTATGAGGGTATCTTTCCATTCTGGTCCGAAGTTTAACTTATCCATCCAGACAGAAAGCATTTCTTCCATATTTATGATGTATCCAATGCTCATTTGCGATTGCATTTTTCTACCAATTTGCAGTACCTTCCCATGACTTTCAGGATGGTGAGCGTACCATTCAATCATTGATATTTCTGTGTTGGGAAAAGGTAGATCCTCACGAATACTAGCCAGTCTTTCCATGTTTGCTATCTGTTCTATATCTCTGAAGAACTCCTTATTATTCCACGTCTTGTTCCAGAAAAGCCACCAGTTTCTAGCTAGAGTCCTGAGAAGTGCTATGTGGTCTTTGGTTGTCATTTTATCTGCCATATATACTTGGAATCATATTAGAAAATATGAGTGGCGTAAAGGCAAATGTTACAGTCCATTTCCAGTGTCTTATTTTGTCTCATTTCTTTACAGCCTTGTGGTGCTTGGTATTTTTACCAATCATCGCAAATGAGACACGTTTTCGAGACACCCTGTTTTATGTCTCGTTTGTAACATTTACAAAACCAAGACCCCGACCTTCGTGCCTCATTTCTCATTTCCAAAATGTGCTAGAATACCCTTGTGGTGCCTCACTCGTGGGGTACTTAACTCACATACACCGCCTTCGCTACGCCGAAGCACACCAGTGCGAAGGCGAGATCTGTTCTAGGCGTAGCTTCGGCGAGATATATCCGCATAAAGATAATTATAAAAAATGTATTATGTTTATTCATTAAAATGTGATGAGGGATTTTATATCGGATGTACAAAAGATCTGAAGGAAAGAATTGCGAGGCATGTAAAAGGAGGTGTACATGCAACATCAAAGCGTCTTCCGGTAAGTCTTATTTTTTATTTTGCAATTGCTGATAAAAATATTGCTTTTAAATTTTAAAAGTATTTGAAATCAGGATCAGGTAGGGCATTTATAAATAGGCATTTATTTTATAAGATATCGTGAGAATTCAAAGCGAATCAGATCTGAGGATATCAGTTGATTTTTATTTATAATGCGATATTTAGTATTATGACTAATATAGAAACCGATTAATTTGACGATCAATTAATACTTTGATAGTGTTTTTGGGCTGAATTTCAGCAGAAAGGAAGAAACTATGGTTCATTTGAAGAAAGGTGATGAAGTCAAAGTGATGTGTG
Source organism: uncultured Candidatus Saccharibacteria bacterium (assembly GCA_964645315.1). GTDB lineage: Bacteria > Patescibacteriota > Minisyncoccia > Phycocordibacterales > PALSA-1337 > C7867-002. The sequence continues at coordinate 6,248 of CAZYBH010000005.1, forward strand.
ATGGTGTCGAGATCGATCGAGCTCAGGTTAAAATGGTTGACCGGTCCGGAATTGTCATCTTGTCGGTGTCGCTCAATAGCAGGAATTCCGGAAGCTGTGTCCTCAACTACAATCCTTTCAAAGGTGGGTGGACGCTCCAAATGGCGGAAGGTTGGACCGCTCGTCAGCCGAATGGTGCAGTTTACATCCTGGAGGTTGTCGAACCGGTCGCTATTGGAACGGTTTCATTTCGAAAAGGTTCAGATTAGTCCTGTTACTACAGGATATGTGCGCGGATTTCGGTCCGCGCTTTTTTATATTTGCATTCCTGATTATTTAATCTTATTCTATCGAAAGATATGAAAACAGTTACTCTTTGCTATTGTCTGGATAGATCGATGATCCTCTTAGGCATGAAGAAGGCCGGTTTTGGTGCGGGCAAGTTCAATGGTTTCGGTGGAAAGGTCGAAAGTGGCGAGACTTTTGAACAAGCAGCCTTGAGAGAATTACGTGAAGAATCTGGTCTTGAGGGCAAACTGGAACACCTAGAAAAGGTGGCAGAGATTGATTTTAGTTTTGAAGGCCAACCAACTTTCGTTTGCCATACCTATATCTTACGAACTTGGACAGGTCTGCCACAAGATACAGATGAGATGTCTTTCCAATGGTTTGAAACTGATGCCTTACCATTTGAAAAGATGTGGGTGGCAGATCGGATTTGGTTACCACATGTACTCGATGGTAAGAAACTCAAAGTATATGTAAACTTCAACAAGGAGGGGAATGAGGTTTTGGAAATAAGCATCAAAGAAACCGCTATTCATTAAGACCCGTTCAAGCGGGTCTTTGTTTTTCTAATATCTATAGACTTGAATAATTATGACCATCAATAAAATAAGGACCGAAGTCCTTATTTGTGAATGTTCTTACATCGTGCTCCGCAGATAGGGCAATAGTGGGCTGTAGATTTTCGGCCGTGAGTTACGACCAAAAATTCTTGCGGTCTATGAATACATTTTTTGCGAATTGACTTTATCTTACTTACAATTTTTTGAAGCTTGGCCAGTCGTTTCGGCGAAATTGTTGTAAAGAATCGGCCAGGTCTTAGGAGGTGAATTTTCCTCTTCAGACTGTCAATTTGTTCTTGAACGCGATTTGATCTATTTATCTTCATCTACATCAATAATACAAAAAAATTACCGATATGCTAGAATCAAAACATGATGTACAACAATTTTGATTATTCTCATTTATGGGGTTTCGGTATCGGAACTTTATTTGGCTTCGGTATTATTATGGTTGCAATCTTTGTTGCGGTTCTGTGTCTCAAAGGATATGCTCTTTGGACAGCAGCAAAAAGAGATGATAAACCATGGTTCATTATCCTTTTGATTGTCAATACATTTGGAATACTTGAGTTGATATATTTGTATTTTGTTGCAAATAAGTTTGGAGCAAATTCAGAAAATAAATCAGGAGAGGGTAATGAAAAGAAACCTGATAGCCATGAAGATAATACCCCAAAAAATCATGAAAGTAATAACCGATAAAAACAAAATAGAAGAGATCTTTCGTAGAGGAGAGGTTGTAGAGGTTTTGCCATCAAAGGACGAGTTTATCCGTAGATTGATGTCTGGGGAGAGACTTAGAATGTACATCGGTTTCGATGCTACAAGTACATCGCTTCATCTTGGTCATGCAAAAAACATCATGTTTATGGAAGAGTTGAGACAATTGGGTCATGAAATAATAATTTTATTTGGAGATTTTACGGCAAGGATAGGCGATCCTAGTGACAAAGGAGCAACACGCAAACAACTCACAAAAGAACAAGTAGACAATAATGTCTCTGGTTGGTTGGAGCAAGTCAAACATCTCATAAATTTTGATGATAAAGAAAACCCAGCACGGATCGAGTACAATTCAAAATGGCTTTCCAAACTAACTCTAGAGGATGTCGTAGATTTGGCTTCAAATTTTACAGTACAACAAATGCTCGAAAGAGATATGTTCCAAAAGAGGTTGAGTTCCAATGCGCCGATCCATTTGCACGAATTTCTATATCCACTTATGCAAGGTTATGACAGTGTGGCTATGGATGTAGATGTAGAAGTTTGCGGTACAGATCAGACCTTCAATGCTCTTGCTGGTCGTACCTTGCAAAAGCGATTGAAAGACAAAGATAAGTTTGTTGTCGCCCTAAATCTAATTGCAAATCCAAAAACTGGTGAGTTGATGTCAAAGTCAAATGGTACCGGAGTATTCATCAATCTACCTCCAAATGAGATGTTTGGATCGATTATGTCATTGCCCGATCCGATGATCGATCCTCTGTATGTATATTGTACGAGATTGCCACTTGAAGATAAGAAAAGCTTCGATGAATTGGGTCCAAGGAAAGCCAAGGCTAGACTTGCTCACGAAATCGTCAAGAAATTCCATGGTCCAAAGAGAGCTGATGAAGCAGAACAAGCATTCGACAGTACATTTGCAAAAGGAGAAATACCAGAAGATGTTATTGAGATTGCTTTGGTTTCAGGTAAGACGGTTTCAGATTTGCTAATAGAAAATAGGATTATTCCATCGAAAGCCGAATGGAAAAGACTTATAGACGGTGATGCGGTACGTGATGAGAAGGACAATAAGATTTCTGACTATAGCTTCGTCCCAGACAAGACTACCACCATCAAAATAGGCAAGAGAAGGTTCGTAAAGATTTTGGTTTAGTGAGCGAAGGTTATGCCGTAGACTTTTTGTAAGCCTGCACCTAAAAGGGTATTGATTGCTTGTTGCATAGTCTGTCCTGTAGTCAAGACATCATCGATGATAATGTAAGTATAATCGGCGTAATCGCTTGGTAAAAGTTTCCAAGCAATATGATCAATTTCAAAAATATCAGTTGATTCTAGTCTGTGACGGCGGTCCTTTTTTGTTTGGCTATCGAGATGAGTTTTTCTTTTTATGAGGTTTATATATAGCTTTTGCTTATTATTTGGCAAAGTTTTTATTTTTTCAATAATAAATTCAATTTGATTGTAGCCTCTTTCATTTTTTCTTCTCCAACTTGAAGGAATTGGTATAACAATAACTTTATTTTTGCCAAATAATTGCTCTATCTTCCAATTTATTGCAATGGCACTAAGAAGACTAGCTTCGTCGCTCTTTTTGTATTTGATATTCCAGACTATATTTTTTACCATTTCATTTTTGTAGGAATATATAGAGTAAGCATTTTTTATTGAAATGAGATGCGGTTTCGGAAAATTATTTTGCATAAAATCAAAATCGATCTCTTGTATTTTCGAATCAAGATTTTTTCTTGGAAAAAGAGAATCGATAATGAGATTTATCAAAGTTTTTAACATTATTTATATAATATACTCAAATTTTTACTTTGTGACCTTTTGTCATTGGCTATTTCGATATATAATATATGCATGTCATTTTTCTCATCACTTTTCAGCAAAGACGTGAGTGTTTTGGGTGTCGATATTGGTTCATCTTCGATCAAGGTTGTCCAGCTCAAAAAAAAGCGTGGTAAAGCGATATTACAGACATATGGTGAGTTGGCTCTCGGTCCTTATGCAGGACTTGAAGTCGGTCAGTCAGCCTCGCTCAAACCAGACAAGATTGTCGAAGCCATGAAAGACCTACTCAGAGAATCAAAGACCACCACGACATCTTGTGGAGTTGCACTACCATTTTCTGCAAGTCTCATTTCATTTATTTCTATTCCTCCGGTACCAGATCAGCAGGTGGGAGATATTGTAGCGATGGAAGCTCGCAAATATATTCCCGTACCTCTAAATGAAGTTTTGCTCGATTACTCCATAATTCCAAAAGAAGAAAATTACGTATCACAAGATGAAGTAGCGAAGCCTGACAAACAGGGCAGAGATGTTTTGGTTGTAGCCGTACACAATGATTTCATCAATGAATATCAGTCTATATCAGTCGGTAGTGGTTTGGTCCCAAGTTTTTATGAAATAGAGATCTTTAGTTCTAGTCGCTCTGTGCTCGATCGTGGTGTCGGTACCTCGATGATTTTGGATTTCGGGGCGCGTTCTACCAAGCTCTATATCGTGGAGAGGGGGATGTTGCGTTCTTCTCATATTATCAATCGTGGCAGTCAGGATATAACACTAGCTCTATCCAAAGCTCTTTCTATACCAGTCTCCGAAGCCGAAAATCTCAAGAGGACATATGGGCTCAAGGGTGGTCCAGAATACAAAGAGCTTACTGAGATTATCACTGTCAATCTCGACTACATTCTCTATGAAGCAAATGGCACACTCATGGCTTATCAGAAGAAATATTCAAAAAACGTAAGCAAAATAATTTTGACAGGGGGTGGAGTCTTGCTCAAAGGTTTTACTGATCTTGCCAAGATTAGCTTCCAGACCGATGTTGTCAATGCAGATCCATTCTCCAAGATTGAGACTCCTGCTATCCTTCAAGACGAATTTACCCGCATTGGTCCAGAATTTGCCGTCGCTCTGGGCATTGCTTTGAGGAAGCTTGCTGAGTTGGGTTAATTATACACAGTACTTTTTGATATTTACTGGTATAATTGAAGGGAATATATATGGAACCCAAATTCCAAACTTCATTTATACCAAAGAAACAAGTTACAACAATAGGCGGTACTATTGGTGGAGTTTCGACACAACCAAAACAAAAGACCAGTCTATCTAGTGCCTACATGGCTCTTGCAGTCATTTTGTTTATTGTCTCTGTACTGGGAGTTGCTGGAGCATTTGCTTGGAAATATTATTCAGGCGAACAAAACAAAAATTACAACAATCAGCTTGCGATGAGGGAGAAACAATACAAGATAGAAGAGATCGAAAAACTCAAGACGACGAGTGTCCAGCTTACTACCGCCGAGACCTTACTCAAAAACCACATCGCTTTCTCGAAAATTTTCGATCAAATAGGCAAGATGGCTATTTCTGAAGTTAGATTCATGAATATGGATCTCAAGGTCAATGATGGAGGCAAGATTACAGTCAATGTCAAAGGTCTGGGCAAAAATCTTCCTGCTGTAGCATTCCAATCAGATGTTTTGGGCGATTTGGCTAAGTACGGAGTCACTTCGATCTTTACAAATCCAGTCATACAGAGTCCAGGGCTTGAATCTACTGGTGCAGTTGGATTTGGCTTTACGGCGGATGTAGATAGGTCGGCATTATTGTTTAAGACTCCAGAAAACAAATAATATGAATAGAAGTCTTACAGCAACAATCTTTATCGCTATGGCTCTCGGTCTTTATTTCACTGTGACCAAGACGGTTTTGTCAGATGCTTCCAAGGTCAATCAATCAAATAAAGATTATGAGCAGGCGATCAGCAATGCAAACAAAATTTTGCAAAAATTCGATGAATTGACAGACAAGAAAAAGAGAATTGGCCAAGACAACTTGGACAAGCTCGAGAAGATGCTACCCCAAAAAGTAGACAATATCAGATTGATTATCGATCTAAATAGCATTGCTTTTCGATATGGTTTTGTCCTCAAAGGCATTCAAGCAACGGCTGCAACAGCGGCAAATACTCAAGCTCAGCCAGCGACTCAGCCCGGTATGATACCAGCTCCGGCATTGGAGACTGTTACCGTAACATTTGGAGTTAGTGCACCATATCAGCAGTTCATCAGTTTCTTGCAGGATTTGGAGTCGACATTGAGGATAATGGATATTACAGGTTTGTCGGTCAATACAAGTGAGTCTGGAGTATATGATTGGAAGGTGGAGTTGAAGACTTATTGGCTAAAAAAATAATATGAATCAGCAACCACAAAATCAAAAATCTGGAGCGATGACATATATTTTCCTAATTATCATTTTGGTTTCAGGGGGTATTGCATATTTCTATTTCATGGGCAATCAGGGCTCAGGAAGTATCGGTCTTGAAGTCGTAGATACTAGTAAGCAGGCAGCCGGTATACGCGTCCTAAACTTGCTAAATGAAATAAGTGGAATAGAGATAAATGATAAGATTTTTGGTGACGGTTCGTATCAGACTTTGAGAGACAATACTGTTTCGATCCCTGCATTGCCTATAGGCCGAGCAAATCCTTTTGCCCCAGTTCCTGGTATGGTTACAACATTACCATCAACTGGATCTGGAAAATAATTTCAAAATCAAATAACTATGTCAGTCCTCGATATACTACTTCAGAAAAAGTTGATAACTAAAGCCGATATTGGTGAAGTCCGTAAGCAAATGGCTACGGGTGTATTGATGGATGATGCTTTGGTCAAGAAGGGGGTCAAACAAGATGAAATTATCAAAGCGCGAGGAGAATTTTTGAATATTCCAGTAAGGTCTTTGGTTGGGGTAAATGTTCCTTATGAAATTTTGGAATATATTCCAGAAGAATCGGCGGTGCACTATAGATTTGCGCCTATCGGTATGGTTGATGGTACTCTAGAAGTAGGTATAGTCGATCCGGACAATATGGAGGCAAGAGATGCTTTGAACTTCTTGGCAACAAAGAAAAATATTCCATACAATCTTTTTCTTATAAGTGTCGATGACTTCAATAAGGTCATTGAAATGTATAAGGGTTTGACGGGTGAAGTCACCAAGGCTCTATCCGAACTCGAGACTGAGCTCTCAGCAGAGTCGGCTTCATTACCAAAAAAATCCAAAGGCGGTCCAGAAGAAAAAGGCGGTGAAAAAGGTGAGACTTTGATCATAGAAGATGCTCCGGTGGTCAAAATCGTGGCTACTATTGTCCGATATGCTGTGGAAGGTGAAGCTTCTGACGTACACATCGAACATATGCGAGATAAGATCAGGGTAAGGTTTCGTGTTGATGGAATCTTAAATACCAGCCTTGTCTTGCCACCGCAGATCCATTCTGCTGTTGTTTCTCGTATCAAAGTTCTCTCAAATATGAAACTAGATGAAAGGAGAAAACCTCAAGACGGTAGATTTTCGGCCAGAATAGATGGTAGAAGGATTGACTTCCGTGTTTCCACTTTCCCAGCATACTACGGAGAAAAGGTGGTGATGCGTATCTTGGACCAAGCAAAGGGTATTAGGACTATTGAAGATTTGGGATTTTCTCCGAGACAGATGGATATGGTCAAGAAGGCTATTAGCGCCCCTTATGGCATGATTCTTATTACAGGGCCTACTGGATCAGGAAAATCAACAACACTTTATTCTATTCTTGAAGAAGTTGATCGAGAAAGTTATAACGTCTTGTCTCTAGAAGACCCAGTCGAATACCAGATCGAAGGCGTCAGTCAATCCCAAGTTAGACCAGAAATCGGTTATGACTTCAGTTCGGGTTTGCGCACAACTCTTAGACAAGACCCAGATATAATCATGGTGGGAGAGATCCGCGATAAAGAGACGGCACAGCTTGCGGTCCAAGCGGCTCTTACTGGTCACTTGGTCTTCTCGACTTTGCACACAAACAATGCTGCTGGTGTTATACCAAGACTTATCGATATGGGAGTCGATCCGTATCTTATTGCACCGACTCTGATTTTGGCTGTAGCCCAAAGACTAGTCGGAGCAATCTGTCCTCAATCGGGACAGATGACCAAGGTTGAGGGAAGTATGAAAGCGATGATCGAAAGGACATTTTCTGATCTGCCAGATCAATATCGGAAAGAAATTCCTTTTACAGATTCAGTTTATAAGATTAAGCCAACTCCAGAATGTCCTAAGGGCACAAGGGGAAGATTGGCGGTATTCGAGATGTTTATGATGGATAAAGATGTGGAAAAAGCCATCCTCACAAATCCAGTCGAAAGTGAGATTCATCACATTGCCCGCAAAAAAGGTATGCTTTCTATACGCGAAAGCGCTATAGTCAAAGCTTTCGAAAAGAAAATCCCATTTGAAGAAGTAAATAAATTATAATTTGTTATAATATACACATGGAAGCACCTCAATCACAAAAGAAAATATTATTTATAGATGACGATAGCTTTTTATTGGATATGTATTCGCTCAAATTTTCCAAAGCCGGATACGATGTCAAAGTAGCAAATTCGACCGATCTTGCACTCAAGATGATCCGCGATGGATATACGCCAGATGTCATGCTAGTAGATGTGGTCATGCCTGGTATGGATGGTTTGGAGCTTGTCGGTACCATAAGAGGTGAGAAATTACTGCCATCGACGGTGATTATTATGCTCACAAATCAAAGCGCAACCGACGATGTGTCACGAGCCCAAAAGGCAAATGTTGATGGTTATATAGTCAAAGCAACATCTATACCATCGCAAGTATTACAAGAAGTCGAGAAAATCTGCTCAAGCAAAAAATAATATAAATGACTATGGATCACAAAAAAGAAATTGATGAATTAGTAACATTAGTTATCCAAGAGGGAGCTTCAGACCTCCACCTTTCTGTCGGCCGTCCTCCAGTGATCCGTGTAGCCGGCAACCTTATTCCACTTGTCAAGAAATCCGTCATTACAGATAGTGATATGAAGGGTTATCTCAATTTCTTTTTGACTCAACCAAACAAAGAGCTACTTGAAGCAGATAAGACTGTAGACTTTTCTTACAATCTGACCAATGCTCGATTTCGAGGCAATGTCTATTTCCATCAAGCTGTGCCTTCTATTGCTCTAAGATTGATCCCAAAGAACATCCGCACTCTTTCGGAGCTCAATCTTCCTCCTATTCTCGAATTATTCACCCGTAAATCTCAAGGCTTCTTCCTTTGCGTGGGTCCTATCGGTCAAGGTAAGACGACTACTTTAGCTACACTTATCGAGATGATAAATCAGACAAGAGCGGAGCATATTTTGACTATTGAAGATCCTATCGAATACATTTTTGAATCCAAAAAATCTATAATCGATCAAAGAGAGATTCGTGTCGATGCTCCAGATTTCCCAAATGCTCTTACTGCCATGTTTAGACAAGATATAGACGTCTGTATGGTGGGTGAGATGCGCGAGATCAGCACCATATCTACTGCCGTTACAGCAGCTGAGACAGGTCACTTGGTCTTCTCGACTTTGCACACAAACAACGCCGCTCAGACTATAGACCGTATTATCGACTCTTTCCCAGCTGAGCAACAAGATCAGATCAGAGTCCAACTGGCTGGTTCTTTGTCTGGTATCTTCTCCCAAAGACTTGTGCCTAGGATCTCTGGTGGTCTGGTTCCAGCTTATGAATTATTGATAAATAATACCGCCGTTTCAAATCTTATCCGCGAAAAGAGAATCCATGAGATCAATACGGTTATAGAGACTAGTTCACAAGAAGGTATGATCGATATGAACCGCTCTTTGGCCGAATTGGTCAGGGCAGGAGAGATTACCGCCGAGAACGCTTATGCAAATTCAACCAACCCAAAGAATTTGGGAAGAATGATTTAGTAAATAAAAAATATGCTTTTTAATTACGAAGTTATAGATGAAAAAGGAGAGAAAAAAGCCGGATCTATAGATGCGATCAATGTCGATGTGGCTATCACTTCTCTGCAAAGAAGGGGTCTAGTCCTTTCTTCTATCAAAGAGGCCAATGCCAACAATTCATTTCTAAATAGCAAGATTTCAATATTCGATCGCGTATCGGGCAAGGATATAGTTATTCTTTCTAGACAATTGGCCACACTTTTCCAGGCCCAAGTCTCAGCATTGAGGGTTTTCCGTCTTCTAGCTGGTGAGACAGAGAACAATCTTCTAAGGACCAAGCTCAATATTATTGCCGACGATCTTCAGGGTGGTTCATCGATCTCTGCCGCTTTGGCAAAACACAACAAGGTCTTCGACGATTTCTATGTCAGTATGGTCAAGACTGGTGAAGAGTCAGGTAAACTCGATCAAGTTTTTGATTATTTGGCAGATTATCTCGACCGTACTTACGAATTGAGCTCAAAGGTTCGCGGAGCCCTCATTTATCCTGCATTCGTCGTTGTCACCTTCATTACCGTTATGATCCTTATGTTCACCATGGTTATCCCAAAGATAAGTGGTATTCTTACCGAAAGTGGCGCCGCTTTGCCTATATACACTACAGTCATTCTTGGCATGTCCAATTTCCTCGTCCAAAATGGCTTTATTCTTCTAGCAGTTTTGGCAATATTGATATTTATTTTGATTAGATATGCGCGTACTCCATCTGGCAAAGACATCTTCGATCAATTGAAGCTTCAAGTGCCATATATAAGCACACTTTTCCGCAAGCTATACTTGTCTAGGTTGGCTGACAATATGAATACTATGCTTTCATCAGGTATTCAGATTGTCCGCGCTCTCGAATTGACCAGTAATATTATCAACAATGCTGTCTACAGGCAGATCTTGGTCAATGCTATGGAAGCCGTCAAAGGTGGTAAGACTTTGTCAGAATCGTTGGCAAATAATCCTCACGAAATCCCGGGCATCATGGTCCAAATGACAAGAGTTGGTGAAGAGACTGGCGAAGTCGGCTCTATTCTCAAGACTTTGGCAAATTTCTACACTCGCGAAGTCAAAACCGCTGTCGACTCCCTCGTCTCTCTTATCGAACCCGCCATGATCGTCCTTTTGGGTGGTGGTGTCGCAGTTCTTCTTGCCGCTGTCCTTGTGCCTATTTACAACATTGCGGGTGCGCAGTAGCCTTGGTGCACAATAAATTTACAGAATAAAATTTATATTTTTTATTGACTTTTGAATACAAGTTTGATAGCATTATGGGCACTAGATCTGAAAAGGACGTTTCGCACGTCCTTTTCTTTTATTTTGCTTTAGTTTTTATGGTCTTGTACTTCTATATGTGGTTGAAGCTTCCGGATTTCTAGGAATCTAGATTTAAGATGTCTTGTGACTTCTCGTGCTACTTTTGAACTTCTAGATAAGACAAGAATATTTTTACCTTTTTCTTCAAGATATTTGTACAGCGGTAGAAAATCTCCATCTCCTGATACAACGATTATTCGATCATAAGAATGAATATTTGAAAGTACATGTAAAGTTAGATCAACATCACAGTTTGCCTTTCTTCTTGATGTTTCAAATTCTGTCTTTGAATATCTCTTTACTGGCTTGATGAATAGCTTGTAGCCAAATGATTCAAGTTTTCTGAAGAATTTTGCTTGTTGGATATATTTATGAGCCAAAATGACTTGATCTTCAGAAAGTGACTTATAAGATATTAGCGTGTTTTCAAAATGCTTAATATAAGCATTCAAGTTCACGGTGTGGCTATTTGAGTAATCATGAATATACTCATGATTTGGAAATATGCCGAGTTTTGTGTCTATTCCGCCAAAGTAAAATATTTCTGTTGTATCATATTTTCGTTTCAAATATTCCTTAAAGCGCATATAATCAATACGCCAGCCATATTCGCTGTCAAAACCGTAGAATAGATTCGAGGCATCAATAAAGGCGAAAGTTTTCATTTGAGGAGTATATCATAAAGGCTAATTGATGATAGAATTCGACAGTATTCCCTTATTATCCACAGTTTTTGACCAAAATTGATTGAATAATGTTAGAATTAGCCTGATAACCATTAGGTTTTTATTAAGTGTTTAATTATAAATATTAAAATATGAAAAGGTACACAAAGGGTTTCACCCTTATCGAATTGCTCGTCGTTATCGCTATTATCGGTATCTTGGCATCAGTTGTCCTTGTTTCTTTGCAATCAGCTAGAAAGAAGGGTAATGATTCAAGAGTTATTTCAGATGTTCAGCAGATTAGAACTTTGTTAGAGACAAATTATAATGGTACGGCGTATCCGGATTTGACTGGGGCTAATAACAACGTTCCTTTGGCCGGTGCTGGAAATTTGAAGACACTTGAGGATGATATAGCTGCTCAGCAAAATGCTGGAGGATTGACTTATAGCAATGGTGCGGGTGGAACATATTTGATTTTGAAACTAGCTGCAGAAAATCCAGGAAAGAGCTATGCAATTTTTGCAAAATTACCAAGCAGTGGCGCAACTTTCTGCATGGATAGTACTGGAGCTACAAAGAATAATGCCACATTCCCTAACTCATTTCCAACAGCACCTGTTTGTCAATAGGATTGTTGTGTAAATTTAGTCTAAGCAATAAACCACCAGTTAAAAGGTGGTTTATTGTTATCCACATAGATTAGATGGTTAATTCATGATTTATAAATGCTATAATTGCTCTATACAACCTTTTAACAGGGTTAGTTATTAAAAGTAGATAAATAAATTATAAATATGAAAAGGTACACAAAGGGTTTCACCCTTATCGAATTGCTCGTCGTTATCGCTATTATCGGTATCTTGGCATCAGTTGTCCTTGTTTCTTTGCAATCAGCTAGAAAGAAGGGTAATGATACAAGGGTTCTTGCATCAGTTCAGCAGTTAAGAACGGCTTTGGAAGCAGACTATAATGGATCTGACTATTCCAACTCGTTTGTGACTACTGCAGATGATGTCTATACATTCAAGACCACCTCTCCTTACAGTAACTTAACTCAGGATATAATCGATAATGGTTTTACAGGTGCAGCTTACGGTCAGACTGCAGCCGCCGCTGTTGTTAACGTTGCTTCTGGAAATACGTCAGGACTAATCGTGATTACAAATGGTAATGCTGCCGCTGGAAACACATGGACAACTGCTCCAACGGCGTATGCAATTTATGGTAGATTACCTAGTTCTGGAACACCTGCCGCAGCTACAAGTAAATTCTTCTGTATAGATAGCACAGGTGGAACAAATCAGTCAAAAGCAGTTACTGCAGGAAACTTTGCTATAACTTGTAACCCTTAGTCAATATTCTGTCTATTCCCAAACAAAAACCCCGTACAGGGTTTTTTGTTTGGGGGACACAGTATATAATGTACCAATGCACTTAAAAAGGGTATTGTTATATGTTTTGCCTATAATATTTATATGTTCAGCCTTTTTATTTCCTAGCATCAATGCAAGTTATATAGAAACCTTTATCTGGCTGATTATCGTCGCCACCTTACTTCTATTCCGTGATCAAATCAAAATAAATATAAATAGTGGCATAATCTCACTTTTACTTTTTGCATTTGCTGGTCTTGTTGTAAGCAGTTTGGCTTACAATCCATTTTTATCATTCCACAAAGCTCTTATAATCATTCAAATAGTTAGCATTTTCATCTTATCCGGATCATTGACTGATAGAAATATAATAAAACTTGCTTCAAAATTTCTAATAATAATTTCGGCTTTATTTACAATTTTTGCTTTTACAAAATATATAGAATTCGGACAAATAGCTTATAACTACTTGTCTGGGATTTTCCAAAATGGAGAAAGTTATTCTGCCTTTGCTATTTTACCTTTTATTTTATCGATATATTTTATTTATGAAACAAAAAATCGCTCGAAATATCTATGGTCGATCTGTGGAGCGATAATTTTGGTGGGAATTATTTTATCCGGATCATATTTGCCACTGATTCAAGTAATAATATTTATTTTGCTAGGTTTAACCTCGCAAATAAAAAAAGTCGGTTTAAGTCCGCAAATATTTATATTTGCAATTGCAATCTATTGTCTAGTCATTTATGGGGCAAGAGTTAATACATTGTCCTATAGTCAGGATTATAATCAAAACTTAATAAGCAAGCTATTTACAATAAATTTTGAAAATTCATATCAGGCGCGTGCTTACTATGCCAAAGACGCAATCTTTGCTTTTATAAATGAACCTATAAAGGGTTATGGTTTGGATAATTTCAATAATGCAATTGGTTTCGTCAACAATGGTTTGAATTATGGAAAATCTACTGCTCCATATAGTCTTTTACTACATATTCTAGTAGAAGGAGGATTATTTTATTTTCTTATATTTGTAATTGCAGTTTATTTTATTATTCGCGAGCTCAAATATTATATAAATAATGAAAGTGATATTTTTATTAAACTACTGATTTTAGTTCTATTTTCACAAATGTTTCATGCGGTATATGGATCTGGGTTGGGGAATATAACCGCTCTCTACATTTATTTTATCCTTGCAGGCTTGGTTTATGGATTGTGCGGACAAGGTAAATATTGTATAGAAAATAAAGGAGTTATAAAAAAGATCGTTTTTCAGTGTATTATTGCTTTGACAATTTTGATTACAATTTTATCAGCAAATATTTCTAGGGGACTATATTATAGAGATAAGGGAGAAGCTTATATTGGAAATGAAAATAGTTTTGCTATGTTATATCTAACAAAGTCTCTTTCTTATAATTCATTTGATGATACTACCTGGTATATGTTGTGGAAATCATATTATTTATCAAATAAATTTGAACAGGCTCAATTTGCAATAAAAAAAGCTTTGGAGAAGTCTTCAAATAACAGTTTTTACTTTGAAATTCTTGCCAATAACCAAAAAGCCTTGGATCAGAAGGAAGATTATCGGGAATATTTGATAAAATCTATAAAGACAAATCAAATGAGCGATATTCAAAGATATTTGGATTTGGTGGAGTATGACTATGAACAAAACAAATATGCTGAAGCGATCTCGTATGGAGAGAAGATCATAAAGATATATGAGGACTTTATAAAGGCTAAAGAGGGCAATTATAGAATTATTTCAAAATCTGATATTGCGATAATCAATCAGATCAAGGGGCTTTTGGGGCAAATGAAGTGATATTATCCCCAAAATTGCTATATACATGGTATTAAAGTGTTATAATTGTACTAGTTAATATTTTTCTATATGCAAAATAAATATCAAAGGGGTTTTAGTGCAATAGAGTTTGTCCTTATAGTGGTAGTTCTTATCATTGTAGGACTTTTTGTCTATTTTGCATCTGGTACAAAGAAGACAACAATAGAAGTGCCAGTTCCTACCAAGTCCACTCAAGCAAATCCTTCTGTTTCTAATCAAAATTCCATCCAAAATCCAAAGGGCGACACAGATAAGCCAGTATCTACATATATTGCTCCAGTCGGTTTAGACAAAGACACGGTCATTGGCTATGTCAGACAATTATCCGTCGAAGCCGAAGCAAGATATTCTGGTAGCTACAAGAAAACCTTCGCTTCAAACAACATAATCAAAGACAATGGGGCTGGTATCCTCCTTACTCCAGGCTCGGTCGGTGCAAAGCTTGCTGATGAGGTTAGAAGCAAAGGTGGTCAGATTTTCGTTATTACAAATGAGCCAGTTACAAAATTTGCTATATACGGACTTCTATCTGGGACAAATAAGACTTATTACTGCCTAGCTTCAGATGGAAGTACCAAGTCCGATACCAAGACAGTTACCGATACTATAGGTCTTACAAAAAAACCAATTTGTAAATAATTAACATGCAAAAATTAACAAAAATTAATAGAGGTTTCACTCTTATAGAATTACTAGTAGTTATCGCTATTATAGGTATCTTGGCTTCGGTCGTACTTGTCTCAGTCAATAGTGCAAGAGGCAAAGCTGTCGATGTCAAAGTCATTTCCGATGTCAAACAGATCAAGACTACTATTGAATCTGGATATTCCGGTGCTTCGTATCCAGATCTTACCAATGATTCGCCAGTATATGGAGGTTTGGTAGCAGATGGTAATCCGGGTACCACCACACTCAATACTCTTATTTCCAATGCTCTTGAAGTGGGAAGTGAGATCAAAGTAGTCAATGAGCCAAATACAGCCGGTTCTCCAGTCTTCGGCTATGCAATTTACGGCAAACTTATTTCTTCGACCACCAGGTACTTCTGCCTAGATTCAAAAGGCAATACAAATCAGTCTGTTCTTGATACCGATACTACTACTTCAACTTGCCCATAATATGTTTAGAATTTCAAAAAATAAAGCTTTTACATTGATAGAATTGTTGGTGGCAATATCGATTATTGCTATTTTGACCGCTGTTGTTATCACAAGCATGTCATCTTCTCGTCCAAAGGCCCGTGATGCAAAGAGGGTCTCTGATGTCGCTCAATTGCAATTGGCTTTGGAGCAGTATTTCGATAGAAATAATGTTTATCCAGTAAGTTCTAATTATGGCACTGGTGGACCTGGATTGACAGCTTTGGTTACAGGTGGATATCTATCATCGTTACCAAAGGATCCACAAACCAATACATCAGATAATTACATTACTTATGTCAGTTCACCTTCAAGTTATGATTATGTACTTAAAGTTCAACTTGAGCGATATTATGGTGAAGGCATCAATACTACTGGTAATGAGTCGGTATATGGCCAAACATGCTCTATTGCCTTAAATGAGTACTGCGTCAGATCGAAATAAATGGATATTTTACCCCTAATTTTCTTATTTATATTTGGAGCAATAATAGGTAGTTTTCTAAATGTTGTAATCTATAGATACAATACAGGGAAGACTGTCAGTGGTCGCTCGATCTGCATGTCTTGTGGCAAGACTTTGAAGTGGTATGAACTTTTCCCGATTTTGAGCTACATATTCCTCGGCGGTGCATGTAGCAAATGTAAAGCCAAGATTTCTCCTCAGTATCCTCTTGTCGAAGCTTTGACTGGTCTTTTGTTTGTCATGACATATATGAATATTATTCCATTTAGTTCGCAGGAATATGTTCTTACTTCCATTTACATAATCATTGCTTGTCTTATGGTCGTCATTACGGTTTATGATATTAGACATAAGATTATTCCAGACGGTTTCGTCTATACTTTTATCTTTTTGGCTTTGGCCAAGAATTTTATTTCAAATCAAACTTGGTTTGTCCTACCAAGCTGGGAAATATTGATAGCAGGACCTGCTTTGGCTTTGCCTTTTTTGATTTTGTGGTTGATTTCGAAAGGTGCTTGGATGGGTTTTGGAGATATAAAACTTATGTTGGGAATGGGTTGGTTATTGGGATTTCCACTTGGCGCAAATTCCGTTATCTTGGCTTTTTGGATCGCTTGCATCATTACTCTTGGTTGGCTTTTCATTACTAGGAAAAAGATTAAGCCAAAAACTGAAGTACCTTTCGGTCCATATCTAATCTTGGGTATGTATATTGTATTCTTCTATCATATTCAAGTTATTGATTTTTCACTTGTTAAAGAGATCTTATTAAGCATGGTAGCGTCTAGGTAGTGGCGCATATGTACTTTTTTGACACGCAAAACCTTGCAAGGTTTTGCTCTGATTCGGAAATTCCTTGTTGTACCATTCGTAGCCAATGGCGAAGTATGGCTAGGAATTTCCTGCATACGGTCAAAAAAGTACATATGCGCCACTACCTATCCCTTCCATTTATATTTAATAATTGAGATAATGTAGACATGAAATTTGTCATAGAAAAGAGCGGGGCAAATAAACTCAATTCGGGTTTTACTTTGATAGAATTGATGGTTACGGTTGGAATATTTGTCTTCATGACAGCTTTGCTTCTAGCCAAGTACAATAGTTATTATTCTGGCACAATATTCAAAAATCAGGCTTATGATGTCGCAATCACGCTTAGACAAGCTCAAAGTTTCGGAATAAGTGTCAAAGCTGATCCTGGACAAATCGACAATCCACGCTTCGATGCTGCTTATGGGGTTAAGTTTCCTGGTACCAATGTTACCGGTTTTGAATTGAGGGCATATGGGGGTACACCACCAAATTTTGTTGAGGGAGCACTCGAAAAAGATTATAAACTCAAGTACGGAGCATATTTTTCTCAATTGATCCTTACTCAAGATGGTTCTTCAAATCCTGCTTATGCCGATTCTGCTTTCGTCGTCTTCCAAAGACCAAATCCTGAAGCGATTATTTGTGCCCGAGTAAACGGTACTCTTACCTGTAATGCCTATAAGTACTTAGAATTAGTAATGAAATCGCAAGATAATAAGACAAAGAGTATAAAAATCAACAGTTCCGGTCAAATTTCAATTATAGAATCATAATGATAAAAAATCGATACAACTCTGGTTTTACTCTTCTAGAAATGATAGTCGCATTGGGTATATTTTCTATTGTTGCAGTTATTGCGGTCGGATCTCTAGTCAAGATTTCTTCTCTAAATCGTGCTTCGCAGAGCATGCAAGCGGCTCTGAACAATTCAAATTATATTCTCGAGTCTATTTCTAGGGAAATGAGATTTGCAAAGGAGTATCATTGTATAGATGGAACAAGTTATAATGGTGCTGAAAGTTTGGGATACAGAGAGTGTAATCAAGCTGGAGATAAAGGGATACTCTTCAAAACACCAAAACAAGATCCGACACGTAGCTGTTTCCTAATCTATGGCTATTGGTTTGTTACTGAAAATCAAAAACTTAAAGTAAAGAAGTCTCAGCAAACAAGTTGTGGAGAAAATTTATCAGTAAATTCTGCTACTGACATGATCGATATTGGAAATGTAACACTGAATTCAATTGATTTTAATGTCTCGAAACCTGGTAATGCTGAATATGCTTTTGCTACTATCAAATTTACAGGATATTCAGGTGCAAAGGACAATGAAAAGAGTGACTTTGAAATTAGGACTTCCGTAAGTCAAAGAATAAAAGATTAATGAAAATTATCATTTCAAAACTACATAAAGGTTTTACAATCATCGAGTCTTTGGTGGCTATAAGTATTTTGATGATTGCTATAACCGGTCCGCTTACCGTAGCAAATAGAGGTTATACAGCGGCATTGGATGCAAAATACGAAGCTGCCGGTCTAAACTATGCTCAAGAGGCCTTGGAATATATTTCAAATCTAAAAGATAATCATACCTGGGGATCGTGGGTTCAGGATACAGATTTCGATGATACAGTAAGTGAGCCATATAAATCTTGCGACTATAATGACAACATTAGCAATCTTTGCGACTTTTCCTCAATGCCAAATCTGCCAGCATCAATAAGTACTATGAATCCTGCTTCAGTATTCACGGCCAGGAAGTATTATTTCCGAAAAGAGAATCCATATCAGGTTACAGCGACCGTCGTAGTAGTCTGGACGCTTGGAGGTACTGATCATACAATAACTCTAAATCAAGTTCTAACAAATTATGAAAGGTAAAAATTCAAAAAAATCTGGTTACACTTTGCTTTTTGCAATAATTGTATCATCGGTTGTTTTGTCTATTGCCGCATTTATTCTATCAGTAAGTCGAAAGCAAATCGTACTTTCCTCAGTGACGCGAGATTCGACTTTGGCTATATATGCCGCAGATAGCGCTATTCAGTGCATGGTGGCTTCATATTATGAAGGCAACTTAGCAACTTCGACCGTTGATATAAATGGTAATGTTTCAACTTTATCTGCAAAAACATATTGCGCTGGATCAAATATACAATCTGCATTCCAAAATGTGGTGGGGTTAAGTTCAGATTATAATTTCAAGACTGATAATAATTTTACAGTTCAGGAATTGGTTAGCCCATTTTTCTTCGATTTCCCAAATGACACTTGTGCTATAGGTTATGTCTATGATGGTTATGATGCGACAACAGTTAAGCATAAAACCATTATTGAAGTTAGAGGATACAATACAAAGTTTAGCAAACCTTGTGATATAGGAGAAAATGCCGTCTTCAATCCACGCGCTGTAGAAAGAGCGATCAGGTTGGTTTATACCGACTAAAATATGCTATTCTTAGACCATGAAAGATGGCAAGAATGTCATTTCCAATAGGCTAAATAAGCTCAAAGAAACGATAAAATATCATCGTAAACTTTATCATACCCTCGATAAACCAGAGATTTCTGATGAGGCTTATGATTCATTGATCAAAGAATATAAGTCCCTTATCGCTCAATATCCAGAGCTTGGATCAGATGATTTCCTAGAGAGAGTGGGCGATAGTCCTTTGGATGAATTTAGCAAAGTTAAGCACAAAAATCGTCAATGGTCATTTGATGATGTTTTTGATTTTGATGAATTGATCAAATGGGAAGAAAAGGTCAAGAATTTTATGTCAAAAGGAGGTATAGAAAATGAAAAGCTTGAATATTGTTGTGAATTGAAGATTGACGGATTAAAAGTAATTCTTGAATACAAGGATGGTAAGTTTGTAAGAGGGGCTACAAGAGGAGATGGTGAAGTTGGCGAAGATGTCAGTCAAAATGTCAAAACAGTCTCATCTATACCACTCAATCTAAAGGAATCAGTCGATTTGATTGCGGTTGGCGAAATTTGGATTGGCAAAAAAGAATTGGAACGAATCAATAAAGAAAGAAGCAAAAATGAAGAGGCTTTGTATGCAAATACTAGAAATCTTGCCGCTGGCTCACTCCGCCAATTGGATCCAAAAATTACAGCAGATAGAAAGCTAGATTCATTTATTTACGATATAGAAGAGATAAATGGTCGAGCTTTGACAAGTCAAAATGATGAATTGCAAAAATTGTCGGATCTAGGATTCCATGTAAATGAATATAAGAAAGTTGTAGATTCAATTTCGAAAATTCAAGAGTTTTATGAAAATTGGACAAAAAAGAAAAATGATTTGGACTATGTTTTGGACGGCATTGTAATAAAAATTAATTCAAAAAAGATTCAAGATGTCTTGGGTTATACGGGTAAGTCTCCACGATGGGGTGTGGCGTATAAGTTTCCAGCCGAACAGGTAACGACAATACTTGAAGATATTGTTTTTCAGGTAGGAAGAACAGGTGTGATTACGCCGGTAGCAGTTTTGAAGCCTGTTTTTGTAGCTGGTTCTACGGTGTCGAGAGCGACCTTGCACAATGAAGATGAAATCAAAAGATTGGATTTAAGAATTGGCGATACAGTGGTGATCCAAAAAGCTGGTGATGTGATCCCAGATATAGTAAAAGTAGTAAAAGAATTACGTTCGGGCAAAGAAAAAGCTTTTGTTTGGCCTAGTCATATACAAGCGTGTGGTGGTGATGGTCGGATAGAAAGAGTACCTGGAGAGGCTGCTTGGCGTTGTGTCAATAAAGACTCATTTGAACAACAAAAAAGAAAGTTCCATTATTTTACTTCGAGGAAATGTTTCAATATTGAAGGTTTGGGTCCGAAGATCCTAGATCAATTGATTGAAGCTGGTCTCATTGCAAACTTCGATGATATTTTCACCTTGAATAAAGGCGACCTTATCAACCTTCCTCGTTTTGCCGAAAAATCTGCCAATAATATTATCGAATCAATAGAAAAATCTAAAAATGTTACCTTGCCAAGGTTTATTGCCTCACTTTCCATACCTCAAGTAGGTGAAGAGACTGCTTACGATATAGTCAAACATTTCGATCAAGATATTTCAAAAATTATGAAAGCAAGTGAAGAAGAATTTCTCAAGATCTATGGTGTCGGCGAGATTGTTTCAAAATCTGCATATGATTGGTTTAGAAATGAAGACAATAAGCATTTGGTTAACAATCTTCTAAAGCATATAAATCTAATAAAAGAGCAAAGCAATCAAAAATTACAGGGTCAAACTTTTGTTTTTACTGGTACAATGCCAAATTTGGATAGGCAAAAAGCTGAAGAGATGGTTCGTAAGTTAGGTGGCGATGTCTCAAGTTCGGTATCGAAGAAAACTAGTTTTGTAGTTGCTGGGCAAGAAGCGGGATCAAAATTAGATAAAGCTCGCGATTTAGGTGTAAAAATTATTGATGAAAATGGATTTTTGAATATAATCAATTAATTTAAGGTCGCAGGTTGTTTTTGTATTTTTTATTTGTCTGCGTAACTCGCTCATTAAATTTGTAAGTAAAAAGTTCGTGTAATGCTAAGGGTCAAGCCCTAAGCATTACCATTTCTAACTCACTTTTTACTAACAAATTTATAATCGCTCAAACATACTCGACAAATAAAAAATACAAAAACAACCTGCGACCTTCTTATAACGTTTTTTGGCTGTAGTGACCTTTATTTTATTTTTTTAATTATGGTGTATGTCTGAGCGTAGCGAGTTACGCAGATAATTAAAAAAATAAAAAATTGGACACCATGGCTCCCCCGCGATTTTGCTAAAGTGAGATAAAATGTTATTATCGTGGCTATGATAAAACCTGAGGAATTAGACCATTTGGCTAAACTAGCCAGAATACATCTAGATGATTCTGACAAGGCTTCTCTCATAAAGGAGTTCGACTCAATCCTTGCTTATGTCGATCAACTCAAGAAGGTAAATGTCTCTATGGATGCTCTGGCTAGAGTTGGTGCAGTCAAAAACATCATGCGCAAGGATGAAGCTCGGTCAAGTACCGAGGATGAGCGTAGGGCACTTATCGACTCTGCACCAGATAAAGTCGGTGATTTTGTGGCGGTTAAGAAGATAATTGAGCAATAATATGTCAAAAATTGATCTCAAAAATTTAACCATAAAAAAAGCTCATGAAAGCATGAAGGCTGGAGTATTTACTTCTGTTGATTTGGTCTCTGCCTATATCGAGGAAATAAAAAAGACCAATGATAATATAAATGCTTTTTTGGAAATTTATAAAGATGCTTTGGAACAAGCAAAGGCTACCGATCAAATTTTCAAAAATGGTAAAGCTAGCCTACTAACCGGCATACCTTGTGCAGTCAAGGACAATATTTTGATAAAGGGCAAGATTGCTAGTTCATCATCCAGAATTTTGGAAAATTATCACGCTACTTATGATGCTACGGTTATCAATAAGCTCAAAGAGCAAGGAGTTGTGTTAATTGGAAGGACAAATATGGACGAATTTGCTATGGGAGGTTCGACCGAAAATTCTGCCTATGGAGTCACAAAGAATCCTTTGGATCCTAATAGGGTGGCAGGAGGTTCTTCTGGAGGTTCGGCTGCCGCAGTAGCGATGAACGGAGCATTATTTGCTTTGGGTTCTGATACTGGTGGATCGATAAGGCAACCAGCGAGCTTTTGTGGTGTAGTCGGACTCAAGCCTACATACGGTCGTGTTTCGAGATATGGTGTAATGGCCATGGGTTCTTCTTTGGATCAGATCGGTCCTATTGCAAAAAATATAGAAGATACCGAAATAGTCTACAAAGCCATAATGGGTAAAGATGAAAAAGACGGTACAACTATCGATAACAAAACCTACGAGCAAAAAGTTCTCAAATCAAAACCGGTTATCGGCGTGCCAAGACATTTCCTTAAGGGTGATGGTATCAGCAAAGATGTCTTGCAAGCATTCGAGGATAGTCTCAAAAAATATGAGAAACTAGGTTACAAAATAAAAGAAATAAACTTACCAAATATTTCTTATGCCTTAATGGTCTACTATGTGGTCATGCCAGCAGAAGTTTCGGCAAATATGGCAAGATATGATGGTATGAGGTACGGTCTCCATGTTGATGGCAAAAATGGCATAGATGATTATTTCCAATCAAGGAAAAAAGGACTTGGTAGGGAAGTTATAAGAAGGATACTTTTGGGTACTTATGTTTTGTCATCTGGATATTATGATGCCTACTACAATAGAGCAAATGCGGTAAGGAGAATGTTAACCCAAGATTTCATTGAAGCTTTCAAAGCAGTTGATTTGGTGGCTACTCCTACAGCACCATCGGTGGCATTCAAGATAGGGGAGAAAACCAATGATCCGGTAGCAATGTATTTGGAAGATATATTTACTGTCACTGCAAACCTTACTGGTATGCCAGCTATATCATTGCCTTGTGGATATTCCAAAGTAGAAGGCGGGGATATGCCGATAGGGCTTCAGCTTACAGCAAGACATGGTGAAGAAGAAATCCTCTTCCTGGCTGGTAAAGATCTAAGCTAATCGTGTTATAATTTGTCTATGGACATTATCAAGCCGGAACAAGTCTCAGTGATACCGGATTTTTCTCAATATGTTATTTATGCACCTATACATTGGATTATTTCTGTTATTCCTAGCATAGTCGCCTTCATAAAAGACATACTTTCATTTGCGGTTGCTATTTCATTTCCAATAATAATTGCATCTTTCATAGGCATAATATATTGCGTCGAAAGGGTAAAGATGATCAGGAAGCAGGAGGAGTCTTTGTATGAAGCCAAAGTTGAGCCAGGATTTGAGACTGTCGATAGTGGTGATAGGGTGATGGCTCATCGTTGGGATAGTGCTACGAAGCACATCAATTCCGAAAATCAAAACGATTGGAAACAGGCTATCATTGAAGCGGATATTATATTGGATGATCTACTGGATAAGCTTGGATATAGAGGTGAGAGTATTGGTGAAAAATTGAAAAGAGTAGCCAAAGGTGATATGCAAAGTCTAAATGAAGCTTGGGAAGCACACAAAGTTCGAAATCAAATCGCTCATGAACCTTCATTTACACTTACACATCACGATGCAAAAAATGTCATTGCTATGTATCGAAAAGTTTTTGAAGAGTTTTATTATATATAAAAAGTGAAAAAACACTCCAGAAAACCTGATGAAATAAGGTGCAAAAAATGCGATAAGCTTGTAGCCAAAATCAGTTCCAAAAATATTTATGAAATAAAATGCACTCGTTGTGGTACTATAAACTTGGTTTTTGAAGAAATGCAAGAGCAGGTCATTATCACTGACAATCAAGGCAAGATTGTATATATGAATAGGGCGGTAGAGTTGACTACGGGGTATTCGATCGTTGAGTCGATGGGCAAAAAACCGTCTGAATTATGGGGAGGGAATATGGATAAGGAGTTTTATGAAAATATGTGGAATAAAATGCTTGATGAGCGTCGATCGGTAAACTTTGTTATGAAAAATAAAAGAAAAGACGGTTCGTTATACGATGTTGAACTTACAGTGTCACCAATTATTGATAATTTGGACAATATTATCTATTTTGTTGGGATTGAGATAAATTCAAAGACAGGACTCTCGAATAATAGGTAATATTTGTCTGTATCTTGTTGCGGGGGTTGGATTTGAACCAACGACCTTCAGGTTATGAGCCTGACGAGCTACCAAGCTGCTCTACCCCGCGATGTCTAACTATTTTGCCATAAATGGTCTGTTAATGCAATAGTAGATTTGCACAGTTTCACTTTTTCGTTTATTGTATAAAGGCCCTACTACGCTCCACGCACTGTTAGTAGCTTTGTAGGGTTACTTGGTCACAAGGCGAACGTGGTAATCTGATAAGTGTTAGATAAAGTTAAATAATGTCGGCGTAGCTGTTTTGGTCAGAAAGCGCGAGGAGGTTATATGGGTAGTGGTATCGTTAATAATTAAATGTCGGCGTAGCTCAGTTGGTTAGAGCGTGGGACTCATAAGCCCAAGGTCGAAGGTTCGATCCCTTCCGCCGACACAATAAAGAATCTGATTATTATTTTTTAATATTATTTATCATGCCAATTAGCCGGAAGATAAATAGAAATTTTTTTAAAATATGGTCTCAAGACATGTCATACGTACTCGGCTTTTTTGCAGCAGACGGTTATGTGACTGTTAATAGAAGAGGTTCATGTTTTTGGAATATTCAAATTACTGACTATCAATTATTAAATCGGATTAGGAATGCAATTCGATCGAATCATAGAATAGGAATTAGGAAACCAAAAAATCATGAAAAAACCTTATATAGATTGCAAATTGGTAGTAAGGAAATGTGTAATGATTTAAATGACCTTGGAATGCGCATTAGAAAAACTAAATCTATGAAATTACCAAGTATACCAGACGAGTTTCTCCCTCAATTTATAAGAGGTTATTTTGATGGTGATGGTCATGTATGGGTAAACAATTTCGATAATGTTTTCGATAAGTCTGACAAATTTTTAATGTGTGTTGGCTTCACTTCCTCATCGAAGGTATTTCTAGAAAACTTGAAAAATAAATTAAAGATACTGGGACTGAAGGGTGGATCATTGATTTGCAGAGAATCATATTTTAGGTTACAGTACAGCATACGCGATTCCATTCGTATTTATCATATTATGTATGATAATATTGGAAATGAACTTTATTTGGAACGCAAGAAAGAAGTATTTGATAAGTACTTAAAGGCAAAATGCGCCCGTAGTTTAGTTGGCTAAAACAATCCCCTGTCACGGGATAGACCGTGGGTTCGAGTCCCATCGGGCGCGCAAATTAAATCTAATATTGAATTCATCCTTCAAATAGTTTATTCTATCAAAGCGGATTCGCGTTTGGACTTCGAAGCTTTAAATTTGCGGGAGCAAAAAAGTGTCGCTGTTTTGATAGGTATGATGTGTTGAGTTATATGTGTGGGAACTGTAAAAATTTAAGTAGTTCGCCGATGTAGCTTCCGCCAGCTGGCGGATTGGTAGGTATGACGCGGTGGATCATACAAGTGTACAATAACAATTTAAGTAGTTCGCCGATGTAGCTCAGTTGGTAGAGCACGCCATTGGTAATGGCGAGGTCTCCGGTTCAATCCCGGACATCGGCTCCAAAAGGAATGATCTGGTCGGATGGGTCATATAAATGTTATTCTAAGAAATGAGTTGTAAGCCAAAGTAGCTTCCGCCAGCTGGCGGATTGGTAGATATGGTCGGATGGGTCATATAAATGTTATTCTAAGAAATGAGTTGTAAGCCAAAGTAGCTGTCTTGGTAGATATGGTCGGATGGGTCATATAAATGTTATTCTAAGAAATGAGTTGTAAGCCAAAGTAGCTCAGTTGGTAGAGCATCGCTTTCGTAAAGCGAGGGTCCCCGGTTCAATCCCGGGCTTTGGCTCCAAGGGGAAGCTGGGTTTTGGTTGTACGGTTTGAAATTCGTAAGAAAATAAAAAAGAGTAAAACTAAGTAAATAGAAAGCGCCCCAGAACCGGATGGTTGAGGGGCGCGAGTCCCGTCTGTGGGGGATTAGGTCTTCCGTGATTCCTCCTTTCATACCCCCAAGTTGATGATGGATCGGCATTAATGCTGTGAGGTCGCTACGTGAACGGTTTCATGGATCGAGCGATTTTCTGGGGCCGCTCAGGCGATGGCCTGGATGCGAGCGCGACGACGGATCGCGCACGGCGGGGAGTTCATGTGTTGTCCTTGGGTTGATGTTGGCGGGTTTGGGACAATGTACCGAGCCATCTCAGTACATTCCGAAGAAAAGTATACTACTTTAATTTTGCTCGTCAATAGTAAAAATCTATTAAGTGGATAACTCCTACCGTGTTATTTCATAAGGTATATAATATAAATGCACGGTACTTGTCCTTTTGGACCGGGGTTGGATTTGAGAAACAACGCAAAGCAGTCGACCAACCTCAAAGTGCCGTGCATTTTATTTTTTAGCTAATTTTGCTATTCTAAAAACATGAATTCAGATAAAGAAAAAATAGAAAGCAGAATAGCAGAAATCGAGACGGCTATGAATGATGGTGATTTTTGGTCAAATAAAGACAGGGCTCAAGAGCTTGTAAGAGAACTTCAATCATTGAAAGATAGCTTATCCGGCATTGGAGCAGAGGATAGAGGCGATGCGATTTTATCGATTCTATCTGGGGCAGGAGGTGACGATGCGGAAGATTTCTCATCGATGTTGTATAGAATGTACAAGAAATATTCTGAGAAAAATGGTTGGAATTGGAATCTTATTCATATAAATGAAAATGATCATGGTGGTTTGCGAAATGTTACAGTAGAGATTTCGAAGGGTGGAAAAGGGGGTATATATGACAAATTAAAAAAAGAATCAGGCGTACATCGTCTGGTAAGGATTTCTCCATTCAATGCAAACGACAAAAGACACACTTCGTTCTCTTTAGTTGAAATTATTCCAAAATTAGAGAAATTGAATTCTAACGATATTGCTATTCCAGAGAGTGATATAGAGATAAGCATAGCTAAGTCTGGTGGACCAGGAGGTCAAAATGTAAATAAGAGAGAGACTGCAGTTAGATTGGTGCACAAACCATCGGGTATATCTATCCATGTTACAAGTGAGCGTTCACAGGCTCAAAACCGTGAGAAAGCAATGGAAATTTTGAGGGGTAAACTTTGGAAACGATTGGAGGAAGAACGCTTGGCCAAGGAGAGGGGTATGCAGATCTCAAGTACAACATCAATAGAATGGGGAAATCAGATCAGATCATATGTCTTGCATCCTTACAAAATGGTAAAGGATCATCGCACCGAATATGAGACAAATCAGGTTGAAAAAGTTTTGGAAGGCGATTTGGATGGTTTTATTGAAGCGGAGAGAGAAGTAGCCACTAGTAACTAGTAGTTAGCCACTAGTTTTGAAAGCATTTACTAGTGGCTAAATCCTAGTCGCTATTTACTAATTCTGCTATACTAACCAAATGATTTATTACGATAGAGTTACAAAGGTCTATCCGGATAAAACCGTTGCTTTGCAAGGTATTAGCTTTGCCGTTGAGCCAAAAGAGTTTGTCACTTTGGTCGGTCCATCTGGAGCGGGCAAGACTACATTACTCAAAATGCTAATAGGCGAAGAATATCCTAGTGATGGCTCGGTCTATTTCGAATCGACAAATATCCATAAACTCAAAAAGAAAGACATTACAAAATTACGACGCAGGATAGGCACTGTTTTCCAAGATTATAGATTGATTCCGACAAAGACTATATACGAAAATATCGCTTTTGCTATGGAAGCCGCCGGAAGAACCGACAGTGAAGTTGCTTCTGATGTCCCTCACGTATTAGAACTAGTCAATCTTGGCCATAAGATTTGGAATTTCCCAAAAGAGCTTTCCGGTGGAGAGCGCCAACGTGCCGCCATAGCAAGAGCAATAGTCAATCAACCAGATATCATCATTGCCGATGAACCTACGGGCAACCTAGATCCAGCAAATACATTTGAGATTATTACAATATTACAAAGGATAAATGAGCTAGGTACTACAGTTTTGCTTACGACTCACAATAAGGGTGTGATGGATACTGTGAAGGGTCGTATCATTACAATGGAAAATGGCAAGATTGTAAAAGATGACAAGAATGGAAATTACAAGATATAATTAATCATGATCTTCACTACCTTCAAAAGAATAACAAGAACTGGCTTTGTCAATTTTTGGAGAAATGGCTTCCTTTCATTTTCTGCAATTGTGATGATTACACTCTCTCTATGTGCGGTGGGATCGATAGTCTTCACTAGTGCTTTCGGTCGAGCTTTGATCGCTGATGTACAAGACAAAGTCGATATCAATGTTTATTTCTCTCTTACTGCTTCAGAACAAGACATCCTCTCCTTACAAAAAGAGATCAAATCTTTGCCTGAAGTCAAAGAGACTACATATATTTCTCGAGATCAAGCTTTGGACTCTTTCCGCAAAAAGTGGACCGATAATACTTTGATTATGCAAGGATTAGAAGAGATTGGTACAAATCCATTTCCAGCTGCTCTAAATATAAAAGCCAAGAATCCTAGTCAATATGGAAGCATCGCTACATTTTTGAAAAACAAAAATCCTGTAGACAATTCGGGTGTGCCACTTATCAGTAAGATAAATTATCAAGAAAACAAATTGATTATCGATCGCCTTGGTAGGATCATCCCAGCATTGGAGAAATCTGGTTCAATTTTGGCAATTATTCTTATTTTGGTGGCAATTATTGCCGTATGGAATACGATTAGACTTATTACATTTACAGCAAGAGATGAGATTGCCGTAATGAAGCTTGTCGGTGCAAGCAATATTTATGTTAGAGGTCCTCTTGTAGTTTCTGGCATTATGTATGGCATTATTAGTGGCATCATTACTCTTCTTGCCATGGCAGGTTTTGCCTACTGGACGGACATGGCTATTCTCAAGTTTGCTGGAGTGGAAGTCGCATCAGATTTCTCCTTGGTCGTAAATGTATTTTCTACCTATTTTACCCAAAATTTCGCTCAAATTTTCATAATTATTTTCGGAGCAGGAATCATTCTTGGTGGTCTATCTAGTTATATTGCTGCTAGGAGGTATTTGAAGGTTTAATTGGGAATTTGACTGTACTTTATTTCTATAATAGAAAACATTTTTTGATAGACAAGATTTTTTTACTTTACTAAAATGTGCTTATGAAGAAGTTAAATCATAAATACATTTTCGTTATAGGCGGAGTGATGTCAGGAGTCGGTAAGGGTGTAGCGACTTCATCGATCGGTATGCTACTTCGATCAAAAGGCTTCGAAGTCAACTTGGCAAAAGTTGATCCATATCTAAATGTCGACGCTGGTACTATGAACCCCACCGAACACGGTGAGGTTTTCGTTTTGAATTCTGGTTTGGAAACAGATCAGGATATGGGCAATTACGAAAGATTTCTAAATCGTGATCTTACAGCTAGTGACTATATTACGAGTGGCATGGTCTACAAGCATGTGATAGAGAAGGAGCGTGCTCTTGGTTATGGAGGTAAGTGTGTCGAAGCGGTGCCACATATTCGAGATGAGATCGTCCATCGCTTCGAAAATTCTGCCAAGGTCAATAAGTCAGATATATCGATTATTGAGATCGGCGGTACAGTCGGTGATTATCAAAATATCATGTTCATAGAGGCGGCAAGAGTGCTCAAGATTCGCCATCCACATGATGTCATCTTCATCATGGTTTCTTATTTACCTATTCCAGGCACATTGGGAGAAATGAAAACGCGGCCTACACAACACGCCGTGTATCATCTAGCTTCATACGGTGTGACTACGGACATTGTTATTGCTCGCGCTTCCATTCCTCTCGATGAAAGAAGAAAAGAGAAGATCGCTACTGCTTGCAACATTCCAGCAAAGAGAGTGATATCTGCCCCAGATATCAAGAGTATTTATGATGTGCCGATCAATTTCGAGAAAGACAAATTAGCCGAGATTATTGTCGAAGCTTTGGATCTACCAAAGACCAAGTTGAATAATTCATTCAATGAATGGAAGAAGATGGCCGAAGGTATAAAAGATCATGAAGATAAGGTAGTAAATATTGCTATAGTCGGCAAATATTTCAATACGGGTGACTTCATTCTTTCCGATTCATACATTTCTGTTTTGGAAGCAATTAAGTTTTCGGCTTATGCGGTGGGGGTTAAACCGGTGATACATACGATAAATGCGTCTGATTTTCAGGAGGTTAAAGGGCACCCTACTACGCTGAAGCTTCGTAGGTCAGGAAGGGAAGAGGTAAAAGGTGAAAGATCAAAAGGTGGTGAATCGATTTTCCCGTATGAACAACTAGACAAAATGGATGGGATAATAGTACCTGGCGGATTTGGGGAAACTGGTATAGAGGGTAAGCTCAATGTTATCCGCTATGCCAGAGAAAAGAAGATACCATATTTCGGACTTTGTTATGGTATGCAACTCATGACGATAGAATATGCTCGCAATGTCCTCGGTCTAAAAGGAGCTCATACTGCAGAGATTGATCCCAAATCACCACATTTGGTCATAGATATTATGCCCGATCAAAAGAAAAAGATTGCTGAAGGTAAGTTTGGCGGTTCGATGAGGTTGGGGCAATATGAGGCGTACCTAAAAAAGGGGACGGTGGCGGAAGAAGCTTACAAAATTAAAAATAAAATATTAAAAATAAAAAATAGCGATTATCTTGTGATAAAAGAGAGACATAGACATCGATATGAAGTTAATCCTGAGTACATAGAACAACTTGAGAAAGGTGGTTTGGTATTTTCTGGTAAGTCGCCCGATGGTACATTGATGGAGATTGCCGAACTTCCAAAAGATATTCATCCATTTTTCCTTGGCACACAATTTCATCCTGAATTCCTGGCAAGACCACTTGCTCCACATCCATTGTTCACTTCATTTATGAAGGCAAGTAAGGGTAGAGCAAAATTGTAGTTTGGTGGTGGATGTGTCACATCCCGGCGTTATATTTATAATAAAAAATCAATCCCGCGAGGGGCGGGATTGTGTTGGTTCACACGAGGCACATGAACAGATTACGAATTCTGCGCGATGTACTCGAGTTTTTCGAGCAGGTCTTGGTATTCGAGCATGTTCAGACCGTGGACATCTCCATTGCGTCGGCCGTCGTCACCGCCGACCGAGCATTTGGGTACGATTGTTCTTTTCAGACAGTATTGGACTGCTTTTCGGACCTGATCTCTTCCGTCTGAAGTAAGGACTTTGACGGTAAATCGATCATCGGTCCGTTCTTCTCGTTGGATAGGTTCGAAGAGTCTGCCCATATTGAACAGGTGCATCAAGTGACTTTGAAAATCTAATGCAGGATGAGTTTTGAGCTCTTTCATAATCTGCAATATTTATACTACTTTCCCGCATATATGCAACAAAGCCCCCGTAGGGGCTTGCGATATGACGGGGGATGTTCCTCACTATTACGTGGGGTAAATTACATCCCTGTACTGATACGCCATCCGAAGAATGATATGCGTAAGGTTTGGCGAGTACGAGGGTCGACGATCGCTTCGACGTATTGCCTGTGGTAAAGACTGCTCGGCATGCGGAATTTGAAACCGACCGAGCTAGTCTCGCAATGGAGTCCTGGCCATTTACGGCTAGGTCTTTGCTGAACCAAAGTCCCAGCCTCCCAATGTGTCGTAGCGATCGGGTGGTTTTTGAGTCTTGGCTCGGTCTGACCCAACTCTTCCACCATCTCCCTTTTTGCTCCATCTTCCGGCCTTTCACCTCGAAGGAGAATACCAGTTACTCCACGAAGGTCATGCCTCTCGACAACTATACCTCCCGGGTGGATCTGCCTTTCTTCGTAAAGTTCGATGGTTTCTTCGGTCTCATCGTCATAATGGAAAGGCAGAATATTGCCAATGTTGATCCTGAGTTTGATTTCGCCATTCTCTTCGAAAAGGAATACTTGCTCCTCGCGAAGTTTCTGGATCAGCTCATCAAGGGTATAACTCGGTGGCTCACCCCACTTACTGAAGTCTACCCCGTGTTTCCGTAGAAGTCCGACCACTTGAGCTTCGGTCACTTTGGGACCATTGAGGATTGTCTTCATTTTGGTGGTTCGAGATCTGGTGTATTTATAGCGCATTTTGAGAAGATGTGCCACCTAAGGGGGATGTGTCACATCCCGGCATAATTAAAGTTGTTTTATGTCAATTTTTGCGGTATTCTGCAATATACTCCCTAATACGCTCGTAACGCACAAGCTTCGTAGGGCAGGCCACATTGCGGGATCGTCTAATGGGTCTCCTACGCTTGTAACGCACAAGCTTCGGAGGACCTATATGACTTCGACAGTATAGTTAGGTGATATAGAGTAAGTCTGTATTATTAAATTGCGGGATCGTCTAATGGTAGGACGCAGCTCTCTGAAAGCTGTTATCTTGGTTCGAATCCAAGTCCCGCAGCCATATTAAACGCAACAAACTCATTTTTTGAAGATAAGAGGGTTCGCTCGCCCAGCCCCGCCTTTGGCGGGGCTGGCCTCGCTTCTGCGCGGGCAACGCCCGCGGTATTCGCCAAATTGAAGCGGATTTTAATGCTTTCGGGGGAATAAAAGATGTTTGAAAGAAACTTTTTAGCAAAAAGGTTTCTTTCAATTCCTTTAGTGGTTTTGAGTCCGAAAAGGAAAAATTTTAGTGTGTCCGAAATGCTTTCGGAGGAAAATTTAGAGCACGAAGCTCTTAGTTCGTGTCCATCTCGGTGTCCAGCTTCATGCTCGTGATTTAGGCGAAAAACGAGGTTATCAATATAGCTTTTGTCTATGGAAATGCGCTCTAAATTTTCCTGACAAAAATTTTCCAATCTCTCGGCGGATACTTGTTTTACTGAACAGCTTTGCCAGTCAAATTTGGTAGTAGAAGTGCAACGATAATAGTAATAACGGTTCATCTCATTTTTACTATACTTGTTCGTAAAACAAGAAGTCATATTTGAACCGCACTCCTCGCACCTTATCAATCCGCCGAATAGAAAATTTTTGTACACTCTAAAATTTTTCCGCCTTTCTTTATGTATCTTTTGAGCAAGAGCAAAAATTTCTTCCGAAATTATCGCTTTATGAATGCCACCATAGAGTTTGTTATTGTGCTTTATCTTGCCGATATAAACTGGATTTCGCAGAAGATAAGCGATAATTGTTTTTGAGAAATTTTTGCCAAACTTACTTTTTACATTTCTACCTTTCAAAATTCGGTAAGTTTCGGCTAACGAGCCAGTTTCAATGTAAGTTTCAAAAATTGATTTTATTTCCTCCGCTTCTTTTGGATTTATCACTAACTTTTTCTCTTGGCGCGAGTATCCGTAAGGTGTATGTCCACCACTGCACAAACCTTTTCTGGCACGCTCCAACATTTTATCCCTCGTCCTCTCGCTGGTTAACTCGCGCTCAAATTGAGAAAAAGTGAGCATGATATTTCGCAGAAGTCGTCCGGCTGGCGTAGAGGTGTCAAATCTTTCGGTGATAGAAATAAAATCAATTTTTGCTTGCTCAAAAGATTCTATCAGCTGGTAAAAATCTTTAGGCGAACGAGTGAGTCGATCAATTTTATAGACCAAAACCACATCAATTTTTTCTTTTTTCAAATCAGCAAGTAGTTCCTGCAAAGCGGGACGCTCTAAAATTGCGCCAGAAAATCCGGCATCATTGTATATCTTAAAAACTTGCCAATTTTCTTGACTGGAAATATACGACCGGATTTTCTGTTCTTGTGCTTCGCAAGACGAAAATTCCTTTTCTGCTTGGTTATCAGTAGAAACACGAGTGTAAATGGCGCAATTTTTCATATTCATAGATTTGTATTGTTAATTGTTAAAAAGAAAAAATTGAATTCCCCCGAAAGCATTAAAATCCGCTTCAATTTGGCGAATACCGCGGGCGTTGCCCGCGCAGAAGCGAGGCCAGCCCCGCCAAAGGCGGGGCTGGGCGAGCGAACCCTCTTATCTTCAAAAAATGAGTTTGTTGCGTTTAATATGGCTGCGAATTTAGAACGTTCGCAAACTTTTGAAATCATTTTGCCAAATCTGATACACAAATCCAAGAAACGAAACCTCTGATGCGCCCCGCCACAATTTTTCTGGGGCAAAGGAGGCGGGGCGATGGACTCGCCCGCGCGGAGGAGGGGTCTGGGGAGGAATCCGCGCGGGCTTCGGCTTTCTTTTTTGAAAAAAATTTGGCGGACAGAAAAATCATAAATCATCCATTGAAAGAATCGTAGAATTTTGCTATGCTTGTTTTGTGAGTAAAGAAAGTAACAACTCATATTACTATACTATCAAAAGTAGCATACTATGGCAACTATATCACAGAACATAAAACGAGTACGAACAAAACAGGGTTTAACACAGGACGACTTGGCGAAAAAAGCCAACATCAAATACTATACTCTTACGAAAATTGAGGGTGGTGTTGTTACAAAACCGAGCGTTCAAACAATCCAAAAAATCGCCAAGTCGTTAGGCGTTCCGATGGAAGAATTATTAAAATAATTGTATGATATGAATATGAAAAATTCGCAAAAAGGTTTTATAGTTCCAGTGTTGTTGGTTATCATCGCTCTATTGGTAGTCGGTGGTGGCGTTTATGTTTATGAAAGCAAAAAGACAGAAGCACCAATTGCAACAAGTAATACAGAATCGCAAACATCAGCCCAACAACAAGCAACCAACCAAAGTCAACAAAATAACCAGCCAGAAAATATTGCAAGCGGGAAATCTTTGGCGGTGTGCGGAAATTTTGCCGAACTTTCAGATTTTATTTTGAGCAATATCCAGCAACCGGACAGTCAAAAAGTCATGGAGAAGAATCCCTATGTTATAACAAGTTTCCATTGGAAAAGAAGTGCGGCAGAACCTTTTATTGCGTATCCTATAATCAATGGCGTTTCGGCCTTTTATGGTGACGACAAAACGAACCACAGTATTGATTTTACTATTTCAACAATCAAAAAAGATGCTGACGCTCTGAATCAAAAATTAAATACAGAAGCGAAAAATCTTGGTCTATCTGTTAACTCACTAAACACGTTGCCCTTACAATCATTTTCAAATCAGGATGTAACTCAAGTGTTCGCATTCAAAAAAGGAGAAAGTCTTTACAGTGTAGTGTTAACAGTCGACAGTGGCGATCATCAGGCCCCACCACAAGGAATGGTAAAAATAACTTGCGGGAAAGCTCTTGATAATTATGATAAGGTTTATAGTGCGCTAAATTTAAAAACTGATTCCTCTGCAAAAGATCCATATAACAATGATTATGTAGCTATTGGTGACATAAGTTCTGATAATGCGGTCTACGCTATTTTAGGAAGCTCCAATCAAATAAAGATTGCCGATTACTACTACTTTGACGGCAAGACATTAAGACTTGTGAGCAAAGATAGCTACCCGACCCAATGCGCACCTCTTGAATCGCAAAAAATTGGAAAAGGAATGAGATGCGTGGATGCAAATTATAATCAAAGAACTGTTGCCTACTCATTAACACCTAGCAACAACGCTAACACAGATGAACAAAAAGTATTGGTCGTTGCACGCGAAGTTATCACAGCTCTGGCCGCTCGGGATTATCAAAAACTTGAGGGATTGGTAAGTCTAAACGGTTTAAGCCTTAATATTTACCCTCAACTTGATTTTCAGAAAAACCTCATTGCGAAAAATGATATATCTGAAATTCCAGTAGATACGAAAATTTATTTGTGGGGTTATACGGACGGCAAAGGAGATCCGATCAATCTTACTAGAGCAGAATTTTTAACCAAGTGGATTTATAGCAACTCGGTTGACTATTTGAAAGCTCCAGATGTCGCTGTAAATAAAAAATTAGGTGGTGGAAATTCAGTAAATACGATTGGTGAAGATGGGCGTACCTATGCAGCCTTCTATTTTTCCGGGTTTGATCCGAAATATGGGGGTATGGACTGGACGACTTTGTACTTAGTTTTTGATTTCGTTAACGGCGAATATAAATTAAGAGGAATTGCAAAAGATAACTGGACTATTTAAGTTCGATTTTGAAAGCTAGGGAAATATTTTTGAATTTATAAGTCCGCCAAATTTTTTTCAAAAAAGAAAGCCGAAGCCCGCGCGGATTCCTCCCCAGACCCCTCCTCCGCGCGGGCGAGTCCATCGCCCCGCCTCCTTTGCCCCAGAAAAATTGTGGCGGGGCGCATCAGAGGTTTCGTTTCTTGGATTTGTGTATCAGATTTGGCAAAATGATTTCAAAAGTTTGCGAACGTTCTAAATTCGCAGCAATGGTTCGCGAAAAGGCATATTATGCCTTTGAGCGAAGCATATTGCTAGCGGAGCGCAGGATGAGAACGCCGGAGCGTGCGAGGTCTAGCAAGACCGAGCCGCGAGGCGGTGCCCAGCCCGAGCGAGCGGGTAGCGAGCGAGAGGCGAGGGCGAATCCAAGTCCCGCAGCAGTTTAGTTTAGTATCGAAGGACCTAAAGGGGTCATGTTTGATATAAACTTCGAAAAATTCATATGGAGACAACAAAATTAATTTTGGAAATCATAAATACCTTAGTAATTGTTGTTGGTGCAATAGTGGCTTTTATAGGTATTAATGCGTGGAAAAAACAACTAAAAGGCAGTACTGAATATGAATTAGCAAAAAGATATTTAAAATCTGTATACAAAATCAGGGATGCTATTAAGTATGTCAGAAACCCATTCATTTCTATTGATGAAATGGCTGTCGCGTTAAAAGAAAATGGAGTGGAAAATCCTGATTATTCTAATAATCAACAAACAAATCGTGCAGTGTATTCTGTTAGATGGAAAAAGGTGATGGAAGCAAGAATCGACCTAGATGTTGAATTGTTAGAAGCTGAGGTTATTTGGGGTAAGGAAGCTGTTAATGTGATAGGTGATTTAAATGCACAAATAAATAAACTGTATGTGAGTTTGAAAATGTTTTTAGAGGAAAGAAATGTTAAACCAGACAGAGATATAATTTACGATATAGGTGATCAAGATACTTTTAATCCTGAAGTTCAAAAGGCAATCGAAAAAATTGAGTCTTTTATAAAACCTCATTTAAAATAGTTTAAATATTTATTTTCTTCTCTTTTAAAATTATTTTACTTTTTAAGCAACTTAGCAGGTCTCGTTTCTCAAATATTGTTCCTTCGTTTAGTAAGTATTTTGCGTAATTTCTTATGTCTGCATCTTTTGCAGAATATTCTTCTTCAGATTTACCCATAATGCCCGAGTGAAATTTCTTATGTCGCTCAATCTCAACCTCGAGCTTCTTCTTGATTCCTGATTTGTCCAAATCTATTCTGTCCATAAGCTCAAGAAGTTGTGTAATGAGCGCCTTTTCTTCGATATAGCCGCCTTTACAATCAAGATCTCGCGCTCGGGTGCAGCCGTAATAAATATATTTGTTTACCGATCCATCCTTTAGATTCAGATTCTTGTATTTCTCCTGTGCAGTCACACCCGAGCCGCATGCTCCGCAGGAAAGTATCCTCGTAAAGGAAAATTCCTTGTTCTTGCCGTGAGCCTTGATTTGAAGATGAAGCTGTTTCTGAACATCGTCGAAGAGATCTTTTGAAATGAGTGGTGTATGTTTTCCTTGAAACCATCGACCGCTCATTTTTGGGTACTCGAATGAACCATGGTAAAAGTGGTTGTTTAAGATTACATAGATATTACTCAAAGTGAGAGGTTTGCCAGTACGAGGACAAATTTAATATCTTTGAGCCACTTGAATATCTTCCTCCCGCTTTGTCCTTCGTGTGCGACCTTCTGGAATATTTGTTTGATAATGGGTGCTCGGTCTGGATCGACGAATACTACTCCTTTCTGATCCTTGTTCTTTGAATTCAAGTATCCAGTTGGTGCGACTGATGGCCACAGTCCAAGTTCACATTTTGTCTTGAGGCCACGCTTAACATTGATGCTCTTGTTGTCGTTCTCAAGTTTGGCTTGTGAACCAAGGATCATCAGTAGAAATTTCTCATTTGGGTTGTTAGTGAACCGCTGGCTATGAGTCCGTATCTCGACCAATTTTTTCTGATCAAGAAGATCAACGACTGCTCCAAGATCACCAGCATTTCTTGCCAATCGATCAGGATGCCACACAAGTATTCCATCAAACTTTCCTTCTCGGATATCCAAAAGTAATTTGTTGTATACGGGCCGCTGTCCGCAGTCCTTTGCCGAGTGAGACTCGCGGTACATGTCGACGATGTTAAGATTTTCTCTTTGTGCCAAGACAAGCATCTCGTTCACCTGAGAATCAATAGAAAGTGCTTGTCGTTCTTCCGCCTCACTCGACTTGCGGGCATAGAGGCAGTACCTGATTGGCTTCTCTACTGTTTCCATACACACGAACATACCGCGAGCGTGTACTAAGTCTAGCTGAATATGAGACACGGAGCAGAAGCGGGAGGAAGTCAACTACACAAATGAGGTAAAGTAAGCTAAAGTCTAGATGCTCTCAAGGGACTATGAAAATTACAAAAAATGTTGTACAGTAATGCTATATTTTATGATTCTACTTATCGATAACTATGACTCATTTACCTATAATCTCTACCAATTGATTGGGGAGCTAGGCTTTGACGTGGTTGTCAAAAAGCACGATGAAATCACTATACAGGAAATCGAATCACTCAAACCAGAAAAGATAGTCATTTCTCCAGGCCCAAAGAGGCCAGAAGATGCGGGTATTTCAATGGATACCATCAAGAATTTCTATAAGAGTATTCCTATTTTGGGTGTATGCCTTGGACACCAATGCATCGGCCAGTTGTTCGGAGTAAATGTCATACATGCAAAAGATGTGCTCCATGGAAAGACTTCCAAAGTTAGTCATGACGGCAAAGGTATGTTTGAAGGAATCAAAAATCCTTTTGCAGCAGCTCGCTATCATTCTTTGGCAATCGAAAAAGTTCCAGAAGGATTCGAACTTCGAGCATGGACAGAAGATAAGGAAATAATGGCAATTCAGCATAAAGAATATCCGCTATACGGAATTCAATTCCATCCGGAATCATTTATGACTGAAGATGGAACCAGGCTTATGCGGAATTTTCTCTCAAAAAAATTATGAAATCAGAAATCATTAAAAATATAACTTTTGAAGATATCTGGCAAAGACTTTCTGCTCAAGAAAAGAATCTTTGCTGTACCCGCAGTTATGGTTCTGAAGGATGGCAATCATTTATTGCTTGGAACCCAGTAGCTGCATATTCAGGTAAAGATATAAAAGAATTTAAGAATTTTGTTCGTAGTGAACAATTAAAAGGAAATCGCGTTTTCGGATACTTGTCGTACGATTTGGGTTATTCACTTTTTAATATCAAACCTCATACAAAAAATGACCTGCAGTTGCCCGAAATATTTTTCTATTCATTCGATAAATATATAAAGTTTGTAGAAGAAGGGATTGAGGTCGTTGCTGCCGATGAAGAAAAACTTCAGGACTATCTTGTCCAGGTCAAAAATCTATTAGCACGACCTGAGGTAATAGATATTCTTAATATCAAAACTGATTCCGAGCTACTGGCAAATACAAGTAAGGAAACCTACTCTGAAAGCTACAAAAAGATAAAGAATTATATAACGGAGGGAGATATCTATCAGATCAATCTTACTCATCGTCTTGAGGGGACTACCCAGAAAACTGCTCGGCAGCTTTTCCGTGACATGTGTAAGAAAAATAAGG
Source organism: uncultured Candidatus Saccharibacteria bacterium (assembly GCA_964645315.1). Classification (GTDB taxonomy): domain Bacteria; phylum Patescibacteriota; class Minisyncoccia; order Phycocordibacterales; family PALSA-1337; genus C7867-002. The sequence goes on from CAZYBH010000005.1 coordinate 46,527, forward strand.
TTGATCATGTTGCGTATGTTGAGGGTCAAAATTTTGAAATATTAAGTGCTTCACCAGAGCGATTTATCAAAATATCTTCGGATAGAATGATTGAGACATTTCCAATTAAGGGCACGCGTCCGCGAGGCAAAAATCCAGAAGATGATGAAGTAATGAAAAAGGAATTAATGGATTCACCAAAAGAGGCCGCTGAATTGAACATGATTACCGATTTATTGAGAAACGACATGGGCAAGGTATCGGAAATTGGATCAGTTAAGGTTGTTGGTTCTCGAATTGCTCATCCATATGCTACTGTTTGGCATACTTACTCCCATATTAGAGGAAAAGTATTGAAAGAAATTGTCTCTGTAGATGCTTTGCTTTCCATGTTTCCCGGCGGATCGATTACTGGTTGTCCGAAGAAGCGAGCGATGGAAATTATTGATGAACTGGAACCAATCATGCGTGGAGTTTACACTGGCTGTATCGGATTTATTGATCCTGATGATTCGTTGGATTTTAATATCGCCATACGCACTTTCATTAAAAAAGAAAAGAAGGTGTACTTACAAGTCGGAGGAGGTATTGTCTATGATTCGAATGAGAAAGATGAATACCAAGAAACATTCGATAAAGCCAAGTCGTTTCTTGGTATAATATAAATATATGGGTTATACATTATCCACAGAGGAATTAAAACAAAAGTTTGGAGATATAGCTCTAGAGATTATTTCTCACAAAGAGAATGTGAGAACTACCTGTGTCCGAAGACTATCTGATGACGCAGTACTAGCTTACAGTATTGTTACTTTTCATGATGAAGGCATTAAAGCTTTTGATGATGAATTCCATGATCAAATCCTTTCAGGAAAAACTATCGGCGAAACCATAAAAAATTCAGGTGTATCCCACGAACGAATAGTTTCTGAGCCTGTTTCGTTAAAAATAAATTTTGGTTTAGCTTTTTTATTCGATACGAAGAAAAGTGTTTGCTTGAGTAGAGTCGTCGATTATAAAATCAAAGATCTGCCTTATGCTTCTATCACTGAATTCTATAATCCCGAATTCACGACTACCGACAAGGATTTAAAAGAAGGTGAACCATTGGTAGAATGTTTTGTGATTGGTCAGCTCAAGCCAGGATTTGAAGAAATTTATTTGAGGCTTGCACACGGCTTTCTCAAGAAGCCGATGCATGTTGGAATTGAGAATCAGGATACTTTTGTAAAAGAAACTCGTGAGACTCTAGAATTGCTTATGAAAGATCCGAATACTAAACTATTCGTCGCTGCAAATGACACTGAGTTTGTCGGATATGTCGCACTCAATATTCATCCAGCACTTCACGTGAATGGTCTCGAATGTGTTGTTAGGGAACTGTATGTAAAAGATGAATATCAAGGGAAAGGTACGGGTGCAATTATAATGGCTTACGCCGAACGCTATGCCAAGAAGAGAGGGTGCAAACGAATGTCTCTCGCGACCAAATGGGATGATGAAAAGCAGAAGACTTTCTATGAAAGCATCGGTTTCTCTCGACGCTGTGACTTTGTGATCAAAAAGATATCTGAATAATCAGGAGTGGATAACCCGACTACACAATTCTCTTGAACGAAGCTAAGTTATAGATGTTCCCGAATCAGGTCGAGATTCAGGAGCATTCTTCCGTTTGAACATCTTGATGTATTCCTCCCAATCCTCTTCGCTTTGCACTACATATCCATGCTCACGCTTTTCTATATCATAATTCCGTGACTTGCCATCCACTCGATCTATAACCATATCCGCTGCCTTCAAATTGCCTTTGCCAGCCTTGCGCAAAAGTTGCATTACGATGACCTTGTCCTTCCGAGTCATCTTTCCATTGAAGAGAATCTTCTCCTTCAAAATTTCCTTAATAACGGTTCTCACATTCCGAGAACCTTTCGGTCTTCCTTTGGTATTTCTCCTTGGATCGGGCCCTGACTGAAAGGGCTTTAATGTTTTTATATTGCTCATACCCGGTATCATGCCGGCTTTTTCGTGCAAAATCTGGTGCATTACTTTTCCCGTAATTTCACAGTATTTACGGGTATTTTAGCATCGACCCAAAGCCGTCGTCAGATGGGCTGGAAAAATGCTAGAATACCCTTATGACACCTCACCGGTGGTGGTACTAGACCAGACATCGCAGCAATGGTTCGTGAAAAGGCATATTATGCCTTTGAGCGAAGCATATTGCTAGCGGAGCGCAGGATGAGAACGCCGGAGCGTGCGAGGTCTAGCAAGACCGAGCCGCGAGGCGGTGCCCAGCCCGAGCGAGCGGGTAGCGAGCGAGAGGTGAGGGCGAATCCAAGTCCCGCAGCAATTGATCTGTACCCCATAAAGTAGAAATGATTTTTTGGCAGCGAGCTATTCGGAGCCTTTTTTATAATGATATCAGCATATTATCAATTTTTTATACAAACTCTAACCCCTTGAAATTTTCTGTTATTATGATAGCCTATAGATACAAACGGCTTCGGCCCGACTCTATCGCAAGGTAGAGGTAACAAGAAGAATTCAGGGTAGCAATGCCTTGAATTTTTTCGTTAAAGCGGCAAAATCTTCTTTACTTACATTAACTTCGAGCTTATGACTCAAGCGTCGTGCATCCACTAAGCGTATTTGAGACAAAATAGCTGTACTCGTTGTAGAATCATCTTCTTTTGTGAGTTGAAAGTAGTATCTAGTCTTCTTGTTGGTATGGGTAAGTGGAATAGCCCAGAAGACTTCATTATTGAATTTTTTATAGATAATTACTGGGCGAAGGTAGTCTTCACCTCCACCATCCTGTTCAAAGCCTATATTCATACCAAGTGTACACCACCAAATCTCACCTTCATGGAAGAAAGGCCTTTTTTCGATCTGATCAACTACCGGTTTCTTATTATGCCATTTTTGAAAATCTTTTTTCATTGATTTATATTATACTTGTAATTACCATTAGAACCTATTTGTTGTAATTTCAAAACCACATGATTACCTTATATAACGTAATTTCTCAGGATGGTTTTATAGCACGTAAGAATGGGAGCGAAGATTTTATTCCAGACGATACGTGGCAGTATTTTTTGGATTTGTGTAGTCAATATGGTGCGCTGATCATTGGCCGTAAGACTTATGAAACCATTAAGAAATATGATAAACACCTTCTTGATTCATTTGAGAGTATACCTATCAAGAAAATAATTGTTACGAGTGACCGCTCATTTAGTGCAGACTCAAGACTAGGATATATTATTATGCATTCGCCTGAAGAGGCACTTAACTTTGCTCCAGATGCTCTTGTCTCAAGTGGTCCAACTCTAAATAATTATTTACTGGAAAATAATTTTGTTAAAAAAATTATTCAAAAAAAGATACCTGTATCTATAGGAGAAGGTATTAGTCCATATGATGTTAATCTGGCAAGATCGGTATCTATTGTTTATGTCTGATGAAAAAAAGGTGAGCCTAAGTGTAATATAACCGATCAAGATTTGATCTAGGCCACTTTCATTTCTATTCTAGTTCCTCAATAATTTTCTTGGATATTTCGTCAGGATTATTAATTTCTGAATCAATGATTGTTGCTTCAATTAAAGGATTTTCGTGATAAAACATTTCGTTTGCCTTAAAGTATTCTTCAATCTCTAAAATTTTTGAATTTGAAAGCTCAATAACGCCAAGCGATTCTTTTGAACGTTCGAGAACTCGCTTGAGTCTGAGGTCTTGGGGAGCGGTCAGTCTAAATGCGTAAAGGCTTGAATTGTGTCTTGTAGATAGTTCTTTTAGATTGATCAAGTCTTTCGATGATGATATTTGTTCAACAATAATACTTACTCCATTTTGAAGATATGTATTTGCCATAGATAAAATTACATCTCTAATAATTTTTAATGTTGCTTCATTTTCTCTAAAATTTGGTACAAATCTTTTAATATCTGGTAAAGCAATCCTTGCAAAATCTGGTAGTTTCTGGCTCAACAATTTTGATAGTGTTGTCTTACCTGAACCCATAGGACCATCTATAAGAATTATGAATGTTTTTGACATATAATCATATTATATCAAGAATACTATAATTTTATTTCAGCCTCTAATTTTAGTACTCGGACCTCACCGTCAAATGGTGAATTGATAAGAGAAGGAATGATTTTAAAAAATATTATATAATCTCAATATGATAAATTATTTCCAAAGATCTGAGCAGTACCCATTCCACATATCGATTGGCGCTATAGTTGTTGATAAAAACAATAATGTAGGCTGTCATTATTTTGATAAACACGAAATTCCTGGATTTGGAGTATTTGAGGATTTTTATTTATTGATGAGAGAGACTATAGAACCACGAGAGACAATTGAAGGTTGTTTGGGAAGAGGATTGGTGGAAGAGTTTGGAGTAAATGCAAAGATTAGACATTATGCAGGTTCGATTGTGTCGCGTTTCCAGCTAACAAAAGGTGGTCCAACTGTCGAGAAAACAACTTTGTATTTTCTTTGTGATTTGATATCTATCGATGAGTCAAAAAGAAGACTAAATGATCCCGAAAGTGGAAGTATTATCAAGTGGTTGCCGTTGAACGACATTATAAAATTTATGAAAGAACAAAGGGTGCGCATTGGAAGAGAGGATGCTGATGAGTCTACTATTTTGGAGAAAGTGCATGAATATTTGTAGATCATTAAGTAAATAATTCAAAAAGATAACTGCATCTCACCTATGAATGGCGAATTGATCATAGAAAGAATGATTTTTAAAAATATTATAAAACCATAGATATTTTGCTATAATACCCCTATGGAACAAATAAAAGATAATAAATTCAAAATAATTATTGGTGCAATCGTTGTGGTGGTCTTGATTATTTCTGCGACGATATATATGTCCGCTGGAGGATTTTCGGAGCAGGGATCTTATGTCGATGTCAAAGGTTTATCGGAGAAGATAGTCAAGTCTGATACAGCTATTTGGTCTATGAGTTTTAGTGTCAAATCCAATGACATTGACTCGCTTTATTCCAATATCGAATCGAGCATTGCAACTATAAAAAATTTCCTCAAAGAAAAAGGTTTTGATGATAGTGAAATAAATATTGCTCCAGTAAATATTTATCAAAATAATTATAAAGAATCTACTTATAGGTTCGATTCTAGCAACCACATTTCTGTCTATACAAAGAAGGTTGATCTAGCAAAATCGGCATCAAATAGCACATTACTTCTAGTCAAAAAGGGTATTGTACTAGAGCAAAATTATATTACATTTCAGATTTCTGACTTAAACAGTATCAAACCTGCAATGCTATCAGAAGCAATCAAGAATGCCCGTGCAACCGCCTCCCAATTTGCAAAAAACACTGATTCAAATGTCGGTGGTGTGACGCGTGGCAATCAGGGAGTATTTGAAATTGAAGACAAAGATCCTGGTTCACCAGAATACAAGAAGGTTCGTTTGGTCTCGACATTGAGGTTTTTGATTAAATAGCAAACAAATTTATGACAAATATTGATCAAGTTGATATTTTGAAAAAGGCTGAGGAGGTAGTAGAAAACACCAATCGCTCAATGGAAAATAGGGGTAAGAGTATGATGAAAAGATATCCCATCACATTTTCTCTTTTGGTTGTTTTTGGAATCGTGGCTATTCATGACGGTATAAAAGGAGTGTTTGAAGAATTTGGTTTTACACAACACCCATTTATTTTGGTAATTGCCGGACTCGTCATACTAATATTTACTGGAACGATTTTTAAGAGATTTGAGTTGGAGTAGGAAATGAACATAACCATTTCAAAAATTAAACCGGAAGATGCTCTTGGTGTAAGAGAGGTTTTGAGAGATACTTGGATTGCTACGTATCCAAATGAGGAATTAGGCATTACCGAAGCAGACATTGCCGATTCATACAAAGATCTATTTACAGAAGAGAGCATTGAAAAATATCAAGAAAGGATTAGGAATTTCCCAGATAGCATCCAGACATTTGTTGCGAAAGATGGAGATAGAATTGTTGGTGTTTGTAGAGTAATTATCGAAAATGATAGCAACGAGTTGAAAATGCTTTATGTACACCCTAAATTTCAAGGTAAAGGGATAGGTAAAGCGCTTTGGGAGGAAAGTAAAAAACTTTTTAATGAAAATAATAGAATATTTGTAAATGTTGCTACATATAACAATCAAGCTATTAAATTTTATGAAAAATTAGGCTTCAAGGATACTGGTAAGCGATTTGAAGATGAGGGGTTTCGATTCAAAAATGGTGCAAATATTCCACAAATGGAGATGGTTATTAAAAAATAAGCGCCGAGGTTATCGGCGCGTGTTGTTATCTCTATAAACCCTCAGCTTTAGCTGAGGTGTACGTTTGAAGGCAACGC
>CAZYBH010000006.1:0-45138 GCA_964645315.1 uncultured Candidatus Saccharibacteria bacterium
GGCGCAGACGGCAAACACAAAGCCACCGGACCTAAGTCCGGTGGTCGGTTACTTTGTAAATAAAATGGCGTGCATAAAAACGGTCTCTAATTTATAGGACCTTTGTGGTATAATGTTTAAAGTATGGATGATAATCGCATTACATATTTTGCCGAGACAGATGCGCGCAATCGCAAGATCAAATTTGGCATAAAAGCGAAAGATCGTACTAGGCATGTCTACGTGATCGGAAAGACTGGTATGGGTAAGTCGACCTTACTCGAAAACATGGCCGCTCAAGACATTATTGGTGGTGAAGGGATGTGCTTCATCGATCCTCACGGTAAGACTGCGGATTTACTACTCGAATATGTACCAAAAGAGAGAATAAAGGATGTTATATATATTGCTCCTTTCGATACCGAATATCCTATTTCTTTCAATGTTTTGGAAAGTGTCGATGCTTCAAAGAGGCATTTGGTGGCTTCAGGTCTTATGAGTACATTCAAGAAGATTTGGGAAGATGCTTGGTCTGCCAGAATGGAATATATTTTGACCAACACCCTTCTTGCTCTTTTGGAAGCTCCAAATACTACATTGCTTGGGGTAAATAGAATGCTTTCTGATAAAGAGTATAGGAAGGAGATTATTTCTCATGTTACAGATCCATCGGTCAGAGCTTTTTGGGTAAATGAATTTGCAAACTACACCGAAAGAATGGCTGCCGAAGCTGTACCAGCAATTCAAAACAAGGTCGGTCAATTCACCGCCAACCCTCTCATTCGAAATATGATTGGACAACCGACCTCTTCATTTGATTTTCGTGAAGCGATGGATAGAAGAAAAATTATCATAATCAACCTTTCAAAGGGAAGGATCGGTGATGAAAATATGAAATTGCTTGGTGGACTTTTGGTTACAAAGATCTATCTTGCGGCAATGTCGCGCGCTGATGTGCCAGATCAGAAATTAAAGCTCTTACCAAATTTCTATCTATTTGTCGACGAATTCCAAAACTTCGCCAATGCTTCTTTTGCAGATATTCTATCTGAAGCAAGAAAATACAAACTCAATCTGACTATTGCTCACCAGTATATTGAACAAATGGATGAAGTTGTTAGGGCTGCTGTAATTGGTAACGCTGGCACAATAATTGCTTTTAGGGTGGGTGCGACAGATGCAGAAATGGTATTGGAAAAGGAATTCGCACCAATCTTTGTTCTTGAGGATTTAGTCAATTTGGGTTTTGCACAGATATATCTCAAATTGATGATTGATGGGGAAACATCTCGACCGTTTTCTGCAACGACATTACCACCGATACCACATCCTGAAATATCGTTTGTAAAAGATATTATCGAATCCTCAAGAGCACAATATTCAAGACCAAAAGCCGATGTTGAAAAGATCATTGTTGAATTTCATGATGCTTCCACAAAACCAAAAGACAGAGTCAAAAGCAACGATAAGCCAAGTACAAATGGACAAAATAATATTCAAAACAATGGTCAAGTCAAATTTTCATCAGAAAAACTTCCAAATCAAAGCAAGGTTCATACTAACGAAGAAGTCAAAGAATTAAATCCAAAAAAGGAGATTGATTTGCCAAAGCCGGTAGATAACGATCATCTTCTTCCAAAGAATAATTTCAAAAATGATAATTTACCTAGTAAAAGTATTCCACAAAAATTGCCAGATAAGAGAGAACCTTTTGTGCCAGTTTCATTATCTCAACTAAACAAAAAACCTAAGGTCGATCATAAAGTCCAAAGTCAGGGCAATGTAAATGCACTAAAAGATGCTTTGTCCAAGGTTTTGGCAAAAGCAAAAGTCAATCAGCCCAGTCTCCCAAAAACCATTCAAGAAAATATCGAACAAAAACCAATAACCAATGAAATTCAAGTGCCGGTAAAGCCAGTCGCCAATGTACCCCAAAATACAAATGTAAAAGAAGTACCAGAAGATGTGCTAAAGAAAGTTCTAAATGGCTAGTTGCACAATTATTTGTATAGAATAATATTGAACTATGAAGAAAACTTTAATTTTTTCTCTGGTCTACTATCCTCGATTCATCGGCGGGGCCGAAGTTACTATCAAGGAAGTGACAGATCGAATACCAAGTAGTGTTATGACTTTTGATATGGTCACTTTGAGATTGGACAAAAAATTACCGAAATATGAAAAAATAGGAAATGTGAATGTCTATAGGGTTGGTTGGGCATTCGATCAAAAAAATAGCTCAGACTCTTTGCCTTGGTATTTACATCTAAATAAATATTTCTTTCTTATATCAGGGACTTTGAAAGCACTATCTTTGCACAAAAAGAATAATTACTCAGATATCTGGTCTCTCATGGCTACTTACAATACTTTTTCTGCCTTATTTTTCAAATTAATTAATCCAAAGGTTAGATTTATTTTTACTTTGCAAGATGGTGATCCGATTTCATATATCAAGAAGAGAGCATTGCCTCTGTATCCATTCTTCAAAATGTTTTTTACAAAAGCCGATCATATTCAAGCTATCTCAAAATATCTAGCCAAATGGGCTGTAGACATGAAGGCTAGTTGCCCGATCTCTGTCGTGCCAAATGCAGTAGATTACAAATTATTTGCTCAAGATTTCACTGAAGTAGAATTGAATGAAGTTAAAAGAGAAATAGGTAAAATGCACGATGATATTTTCCTAATTACCACTTCAAGATTGGTCCTCAAAAACGCTGTTCAAGATGTGGTCAAGGCTTTGGTTCATTTACCCCAAAACTACAAATTTTTGATACTAGGCCAAGGTTATGAAGAAGGAAACATCAAGAATCTTATTGCAAGCCTTGGTCTCGAAAAGCGTGTGATGATGAAGGGTTATGTCAGTCACAAAGATATGCCAAAATATTTGAAAGCTTGCGACATTTTCGTTAGACCATCTCTTTCCGAAGGCTTGGGCAATTCATTTCTAGAAGCGATGGCTAGCGATATACCTGTCATAGGCACTCCAGTCGGTGGTATACCAGATTTTTTGATTGATAGAGAGACTGGACTATTTTGCAAAGTTCATGATCCAGAAAGTATTGCAAAGTGTGCAAAGCTTTTGTCTCTAGATTTGACCTTGAGAAGCAAGATCATTAGAGAAGCAAATGAAATGGTCAAAACAAAATATACTTGGGAAAATATAAGCAAAGAAATGCAGGCCATTTTGGTAGGCTAATTCAATAAATCCTAGGATATGCTAAGATAATCCCATGAAAATCCTTATTGCTTCAGGCATATATCCGCCAGATATCGGAGGTCCAGCTCAGTATGCTCGCAATCTATACGAATCATGGAAGAAGAGTGGTCACGATGTAAAAGTTGCAGCATATCGCTGGGAAAGAGCATTTCCACCTATAGTCAGGAATATTTTGTATTTGATAAAAATAATTCGCAAAGGCTGGAACGCTGATTTGATCTTGGTACTGGATACTTGGTCTGCGGCGGTACCGACGATGTTTGCATGTGCATTGATGAGGAAAAGATACATCATCAGGACTGGTGGAGATTTCTTATGGGAATCATATGTCGAGAGGACAGGTGATCTGGTCTTATTTAGAAATTTCTACCAGCAAAAAATTCAAAACTTCACCAAAAAAGAAAGATTTATTTTCAAATGGGGAGGCAAGTCTCTGAAATCCGCCTCAGCTATTATTTTTAGTACTGATTGGCAGAGGAAGATTTTTGAAAAAGCTTATAAACTTGATCCAAACAAAAATTACATTGTAGAAAACTTCTGTGGTGCAAGAGAAGAATTTACAGACCCAGACAATCGCAACTTCGTGGCAGGTACAAGGACTCTCAAATGGAAAAATGTCGAACTTTTGAAAGATGTATTCCACTCTGCACAAAAGGAAGTTCTATCAAAAGGTCTGCCTAGTATAGAGCTCGATTGTGGCAAAGCGGTTTACGACAGTTTTGTGGAGAAATTACGTCATTCTTATGCGGTTATTTTGGTTTCATTGGGTGATATTAGTCCAAATATGATTTTTGATGCTATTAGAGTTGGCACACCATTCATCCTTACAAAAGAAAATGGCATTAGTGAAAGAGTCAAAGATTGTGCAATATTTGTCAATCCCGAAGATAAAGAAGATATAAAAAACAAGATTGTCTGGATATCTGATCCAAATAATCGATCTTTACAAGCCCAAAAGGTTCGTAACTTTGCTTGGTTCCATTCATGGGAGCAGATTGGCGATGAGATTTTCTCTGTTTGGAATAAAGTTAAATAATTATGATTTTTACTTTTCAGGTTCGGGAAGTTGTACCCAAAAATGCCACGATCGGCTCTGCTCGAACAGCAGAACACCTCGCAGAGCCGTCTCTTCTCGTGCCGCCCTCGCAATGTGTTCTACTGTCAGTTACGGCGGCACTGCGAAAGGGCATTTTTGGGTACAACTTCCCGAACCTGAATTTCCTGAATCGTTAAATTAAGCAATTTATAAATATGAATTCAAAGAAATTATTAATGATATCGACCGATAGGAAGATATTTGAACAAAATAGTGATGTTAGAATGAGGCAGATTGAATATGCCAAAAATTGGCAAGAAGTCCACATCATTGTTTTTGCAGAAAGTGGCAAATATCCAAGAGAATTATCAATTAGTGAAAATTGCAAAGTCTATAGTACAAATTCTTATTTGAGAATTTTATATCCTCAAAATGCCATTAGTCTTGGAAAGAGAATAATCAAAAAATACAAGATTGATGAGATTACTTGCCAAGATAGCTCATTTACTGCTTATGCGGGATTGGCTTTAGCACATAAATTCAATATACCGATCGAATTGCAAGTCCATGGAGATATTTCAAGCCCATTTTATAAAAAAGGATTTATAGGCAGGTGGCGCAATAAACTTACACTCAAAAATCTACCAGAAGCCGATAAGATCAGAGTTGTATCAGAAAGGCTAAAAAAATACGTTGAAGGTCTTATTGCAAATAAAGAAAAAAAGCCAAATATTGAAGTTCGCCCAATTGCAGTCAATGAAAGTGAAATAAAAGAGTCGCAAGTCGTGGTCGACATTAAGACAAAGTATAAGCAATATGAGTTTGTCGCTTTTATGGCTAGTCGTTTCGAAAAAGAAAAAAATATTAAATTGGCCATAAATGCTTGGTTGGAGGTGGTGCGAAGTTTTCCAAAAGCAGGACTTATTATCGTAGGAAAGGGAAGTCAGGAACCAAATCTCAAAGCTATGGTTGTCGAAAGCGGTCTTGCAAAATCAGTAATATTTGAAAATTGGGTTGATAAAAAGACTTTGTATTCATATTACAAGACTGCCGATGTTTTTTTGAACACATCACTATATGAAGGATATGGACTTACTCTAAAAGAGGCAAGTCTTGCAGGGACAACGATAACCTCCACCGACGTTGGTATTGCAAATGAAGTGGGTGCGATTATTAGCTCTTTTGATAGTCACGATTTGGCCACCAAGATTAAGTCGGTTTTTATGAATAAGAAAAAGAAAAATTATGATCAATAAAATAAGCCAAGTATATAATATGCTAAATGAAGATTATGCAAAGCATATGAAGATTTTTCGATACCTAGTCTCTGGTGGTATGGCTACGGCTACAAACTTGCTCTTCCTATTTATCTTCACCAATTTGATCGGTATCTGGTATTTGACTTCAGAAGTTATGGCTTACATCATCTCTTATGCTGTGAGTTTTACTATGCAAAAATACTGGACCTTCAACGATGGATCAAAAGATAAGATTAAGTCTCAGGCCGTCATTTATACTATTGTCACAACGGCAAATCTTGGATTAAATGCTTTGATCCTCTATGCATTGGTTCAATATGGTCATTTGAATCACATTGTCGGGCAGGTTATCGCTAGTGCTATAATTGCGGTTGAGAGTTATTTTATTTATAAAATATTATTCCGTTCAAAAGCAGATTCAGTTCAAAATATTTAACATGAATTTATTAATAATTACTCAAACTTTAGATAAAAAAGATCCAGTTTTGGGTTTTTTTCACAATTGGGTAAAAGAACTTTCAGCTTACTATAGTTCTGTAAATGTCATTGCCCTTTCCAAAGGACAAGTTGATTTACCGGCCAATGTTGGCGTATATTCACTCGGCAAAGAAAATGGTAAATCGAAGATCAAGTATCTTATAAATTTCTTCAAATATATTTGGCAATTAAGAAATAAATACGATTCGGTTTTTGTACATATGAATCAAGAGTATGTTTTGCTTGCGGGTATTATCTGGCTTATTCAGGGCAAAAAAGTCTATATGTGGCGCAATCATCATGCGGGAAATATTCTTACCGATATAGCCGGTTTGATTTGCACAAATGTCTTTTGTACATCGAAGTTTTCACATACAGCCAAGTTCAAGAAAACGATTTTGATGCCGATCGGTATCGATACAAAAATATTTAAGACTCAAGAAAATTCCAATCGCAAAGTTAATTCTATTTTGTATCTAGGTCGTATTGCTCCAGTCAAAAGACCAGATTTATTGATCCGCGCTCTTGTCGAGCTTCGTGACAACAATTTTTATTTTAATGCTTCGATTTATGGTGATCCTCTCCCTGTAGATTCTGATTATCACTCATTCCTCAAGGACAAAGTCAAACAAAAGGGCTTGGAAAAAGATCTAGTTTTTTATCCTGGTATACCAAATGCTGAAACAGTCCAAGTCTACAATCAACATGAAATATTTGTGAATTTGAGCTCAAGTGGTATGTACGATAAGACCATATTCGAAGCGATGGCTTGCGGTTGCCTGGTCTTGGCTTCAAACAAAAACCTATACGGGATTATTCCTGAGAGATATATTTTCAATGAAGGTGACTTGATGGATTTGAAAAATAAACTGGTTTTGATAAGTAAAATAAGTCCAGAAGAAAGAGAAAATGACAAGAAGATTTTCCGAGATTTGGCCGAGAAAAATAGCTTGGACAAATTGGCAAAGAAAATATCTGAAATAGTAAAATGAATTTAATTGATTATACAAAAGGCATATTAAGAGGGCAGAGTTTGACTCGGATTACTATGAATTTTGGCTTCAAGAAATACAGCTTGAAGGGCAAAGTTGTCGATGTTGGTGGTGGCAGATCTCCCGACTATTTTCAATATTTCAAAAAAGAAAATGGAGTAAGTGTAGAAGCGATAGACGGTTCAATCAATAAAATCGATTTTGAAAGAGATTCATTACCATATACAGACAACACAGTAGATACAGTTATTTGTGCAAATGTTTTGGAGCACATATTCAACTTCAATCATTTGGTGAAGGAAATGAATAGGATTCTAAAGTCCGATGGTCAAATAATCGGTTATGTACCTTTTATGATCAATTATCATCCTGATCCAAATGACTATTTTCGTTATTCCGATGAATCTCTAAAAAAGATCTTTGCCTATAATGGTTTCAAAAATATTGTTATAGATCGAGTAGGTGGAGGCACATTTTTTGTAAATTTCAATAATATCATGCTTTCACTTCCAATTATTTTGCGAACGGCATTATTTCCATTTGTTTATCTTTTTGATAATTTGTATAACAAATTGAGACCATATACCAAGATACGCTTTCCATTGGGTTATATATTTTACGCAAATAAATGAAAATAAAATTGATTTTTAATGGACGATTCCCAAGTGAAAAAGCTGACTCGCTTTTTGCAATTTTAGACGCCAAGTCTTTTGTCGAAAAAGGTGTCGATGTGGAGATAATAGTCCCAAGAAGATTGGGTAGAAAAAGTGATGCTTTTGGTTTCTATAGTCTTGCAGATTTTTGCAAAATAAAATATTTGCCGATTATCGACCTTTACTTCTTACCAATACCAAAATTTATTTCATACTTTGTAGGTATCGGCTCATTTGCTATATCATGTCTACTCTATGCAATATTCAATTCAAGGAATGATGAATATTTTTATTCAAATGAAATAATCCCATTGTATCCAGTTTCATTTATTAGAAAGACTTTTTATGAAATGCATGATTATCCAGAAAGCAAAAAAGGACTTTTTGCTTTTATGATAAAAAGGATGAATAAGATTCTGATTCACAATCGCTGGAAGACAGATAGGGCAGTTGGTGAATTTGGAATTAATAAAAATAAAATTATTACATTACCAAATGCTGTATCAATACAAGAATTTGATCTAGCAGTGACAAGAGAACAAGCTAGGGCAAAACTTGATCTCCCTCTCGATAAGAAAATAGTTGTTTATACAGGTCATTTCTATTCTTGGAAAGGGGTCGATATTTTGGCCCAAAGTGCCTCAAAAATGCCACAATACGACTTCTACTTCATCGGCGGTAATCCGAGCGCCGTAGGTCAATATAAGGCCAAATATAAGTACAAAAACATGCATTTTCTCGGCTTCAAACCGCACAAAGATATACCAATCTGGCAAAAATCAGCCGATTGTCTTGTCCTGCCAAATACTGCCAAAGAAGACATTTCTAAATTCTATACTTCTCCAATGAAATTGTTTGAGTATATGGCAAGTGGAGTTCCAATTGTCGCTTCCAAAATACCATCGATAGAAGAGATTGTCTCTAGCAATGAGGTAAAATTTTTTGAACCAGATGATGTCGAGTCGCTGACAAATGCAATAGACAACATTTTGCAAAATGAGAATAGTGCAAATGTTCTTGCCAAGAATGCTAGAGTAAAAGTAAATAATTATACCTGGCAGGTTAGAGCCAAAAAAATAATTGAGTTTATCAATGAATAATTTTATAAAAAAATATAAGTTTGAAGTAATTATTTTTGCAATCGCATTTGTAATTAGACTTAGTTTATTTTTTATAAATTTTGAATCGAATAATGGGGATTTGGTAAAAACCATAAAAGCCGACGATGGCTATTATGAACTTTCTCAAAATATCATCAATGGTCATGGATTTTCATTTGATGATAAATATCCATACAGACCAAATTCACTTAGACCGCCACTTTGGCCTTACCTTATCGCTCTATTTGCAAGTTTCGGAGGATATTGGCTGGTACTTTTTGTTGAATTGATAATGGCTAGTCTCATACCAGTCTTTGGTTTTAAGATTGCTGAGATTTTCATTAAGCGAGATAAAGCAAAATTGGTAGGATATCTGATGCTCATAGAGCCATATTCAGTCTTGCTTTCATTTTTACTTTACTCCGAATCTTCATTTACATTTTTCTTTATTATTTCACTTTACTTCCTTTCGATATATTCCAAAAATGCCAAACTTATCTATTTTATCTGGTCTGCCATATTTCTTGGTTTATCTTGTCTAATAAAGCCGACTATTCAATATTTTCCTATTCTTATTCCGTTATTCTTTATTGTCGCTTTTTGGTATGGAAACAAGAAAATCAGGATTATTCATGGCTTGATCTATGCTCTGACATTCTTGGCTATTATTAGTCCTTGGTTATATCGAAATTATCACTACTTCGGCAAATTAGACATGACTGTACAGCCAGCTTTCAACCTCTATGTTTATTTGGTGCCGACTGTCTTGTCTATAGACAATCATACAAATTTTGCAATAGAGCTTGATAATTTTGTTTACAAAAAGGGAGTGAATGTTTTTGATATTTCATTAGCAAATGGAGACAAATACAAAAAAGAGGCGGTGCCGATTATTCTTGATCACAAATTTGCTTTGGTAAAATCAATAATAATTACAATTGTAACTTTCTTTACTCATGATGGTATGCTCACGGTCCTCCAGTATTCCGGTATAAAGATAGCAAATATTGCCAATACTCCTTTTATCAATCTTATTTGGCATCCGATTTTACTTGCAAAGACAGTGTTTCATTATATGTTTAGTCCAGCCATCTTTATTATCATCGGCAGAATAGTCTGGTACATTATGGCCTTCTTGATGTTTTATGGATTCTATAAATATTTCAGAAATGAACAAAATAAAAGGACGGCTATACTATTTTTCCTAATAATAATGTATTTTGCTTTGACTACATCGATAAATGGCTTAGGAGTCAATGCAAGATTTAGGATTCCGATCTTAGTTTTGTATTTTAGTTTTGCAGTCTATGGCTTTTACGCTATACTTCCATTTATATCCAAAATAACAAAAAGACATGAAAAAGATATCGATCATCATTCCGGCATATAACGAAGAGAAAACACTCGATCAAGTCCTCAAGAAAATACTAAGTCTAGAGCTTCCAGGTTACGAAAAGGAAGTGATTGTAGTAAATGATGCATCGACCGACGGTACAAAAGATATATTAGAAAAGTACAAAAATAAGATAAGGGTTCGCCATCATGACATCAATCTAGGCAAGGGAAGTGCAGTCAAAAATGGCTTAGAACATGCTACTGGAGACTTGGCTGTAATCCAAGATGCGGATTTGGAATATGATCCAAGTGAATTGCCTGAACTTTTGAAATTATTGCAAGATGAAAAGACTCTTGTTTTCGGTTCTAGAAATCTTCATCATGTAGAGAGAAGGAGTTTTATTGTCCAGAGACTCGGTGTATGGTTTTTGACCAAATTAATAAACTTCCTTTACGGAGCAAAGCTTACCGATGTCTGGACTTGTTATAAGATTTTTCCTACTAAGATTAAACATTATTTTGTAGCTGGAAGATTCGACGCTGAGATTTTATTTACAATAAATGCCTTGCATCATGGCTATGATATCAAGGAAGGGGCAATATCTCACAATCCGAGGACAAAGGAACAAGGTAAGAAAATAAGGATTAGAGATGGTATCAGTGCAATAATCAAGACGGTTTTGCATAAATTGAGTCATATGAAAAAACCCGAGGCAAATATCGGCGTAAGAGAGACATTACATATCATTGTTGATCCGATTACGAAGCAACCACTCAAAAAGGATGGTAAGTTCTTACTTGCTCCAGATGGTACAAAATATAAGCTTGATGAGCACAATCGACCATTTTTGATCGAAACTGAGTCTTACGAGCTCAATAGTGAAGAACATATGTCGGGTATAAATTGGTTGAAGTCATTTTTCAAACAGTGGCCTTGGCTTTATTACACAATTTGGCATTCATTTTGTCCTGTTTTGATGTTGGTCAACGGTCCAAGGAAAATAAAAAAGTATTTGGCAGAAAATCAATATATTGTCGATATTGGTTCTGGTCCAGAGCGTTTGGGCAAAGAATTTATAAATGTCGATGTTTTTCCATTTCCTGAAGTCGATATTGTCGCTGATGCTAGCGTCCTACCATTTGCCGATGATTCCATACCGGCTATGGTCAGTGAATCGATGCTGGAACATGTCGCCGAAGCTGGCTCAGTAGCAAAAGAAATGAAAAGAGCTTTGAAACCAGGGGGATATCTTTATGTCAGCGTGCCCTTCATTCACCCTTATCATGCCTCACCAGATGATTTCAATCGTTGGACCTTATCTGGCTTGAAATACATGTTCAAAGAATTGGAGATTGTCGAAGCCGGAGTCCGCTCTGGTCCATGGAGCGCAGTGATTATGTTTATGGCTTATTGGTTCGGAGTTTTGTTATCTTTTGGAAATAGGAAAATTGCTCCATTTATCAGTCACTTCCTAATGCTATTTATGGGTCCGTTCAAATTCCTAGATTTCTTATTTTATTGGATACCAGGATCAGATGCGGTCGCTACTCATGTCTATATTATCGCCAAGAAGTCAGAGAGGTAAAAGTTCCAAGTATTTATTGATAAAATATTTATCTTTGCCTTTGTAGTAATCCCAATCAATTGCTTCATTTTTGAGGACAATGTGAGGTATATTGCCATACCAAGCAGAGAAGTGTCCGAAACTTGAATCGCTACCGATTATTGCTTTTGTTTTTGATAATAAAAATAGATCGGTCACGGCATTTTCTTTGGAGATGTATATTTGCAGATTAGCGAAATTTTCATTTTCAATCATACCATCGCTTGTTATCAGAAATACGGTATTCTTCGAATCAAAACTATTTTTCTCTAAGTATTGGTGGCAAATTTCGGCGACCCTATTTTGATTGATAAGATATTTGCCATTGCGAAAGACTTTGTAATCGCCTTGTCTAATGTGTAGACCGATGATATTTTCGTAATTCATTTTTAAATTTGAAATAATTTTATCAACTCTATTTTGAATATAATCAATCGGTCTAAATGCTTCGACTATTTGATTGCGATATTTTTCTATACCAATAGGATTTCTGAATAACCAGCCAGTAAAATACATATTATCTGCTGATCTCACTAGTGAAGTGCTTGGTGGTAAACTGAATGTCTTATTTGAAGTATTTTGTGAAGAGATGGTATCTGATTTGTGTAATAGTTCTATAGTTTTTGCTTCTATTTTGTATTTGAAGCGAAATAACCGGTTCATCCAGTGACTTCTCCTTCGAGGTCGCCTGAAAAAGAGGGAATAGAGTTTTGTTTTAATTTTTTCATCTTTTAAAAAATTAAAAAAATTATGATATTCATAAAATGATGGATTGTAAGTCCTTGCGCCGATCTCTTCCGAATAAGCATATATACTTACATAATTCCATAATTGATTGGCCAATTCACCACCAGCATGTTTTAGGATGATGTTTGATTTCATTTATTACTAGATATTAGCCGATTTTGTGCTAATATCAAAATATGTCGGAAAAGTGGATCAAAGATACAGGTGAAGTCTTCGCTCTAGTCCTCTTGTTTTTTGGGCTTTATTATCATTTCAACTATCTATTTGTACTAGCTTTTATAGTCCTACTTATCACAACAGTCATGCCGAGCCTATTGAAGCCCTTGGCGTATATTTGGCTCAAGATTACAAAAATCCTAGCCTCGATCATGCCAAAAATATTTTTTGGTTTGGTATTTTATGTTATCATCACACCGATTGGTTTGATCCGCAAAGCACTTGGTTATGACAGTTTAAATTTGCAAAATAATAGTAAGAAATTATCAAGTTTGATTTTACGAAATCATACATTTACCAAGAATGATCTAACAAGCCCTTATTAATACCATGGATTCAATAAAAGATATTTGGAATTTTTTGAAAGTTAGAAAGAAGTTTTGGCTTTTGCCAGCCCTCATTACTCTCATTGTAGTCGGTGCTCTATTGGTTTTCGGTTCTGGTCTTGCTATTGCTCCGTTTATCTATACGATTTTCTAGCATGACAAAAAAGTCCAAAAAGATTATTGGTATTTCTTGCTTTTATCACGATAGTGCGGCGGTTTTGATCATCGACGGACATATCATTGCAGGTGCTCATGAGGAAAGGTTTTCTAGGAAAAAACATGATGATCGTTTCCCCAAAAATGCAATAAAATATTGTCTTAGTGAGGCAAATCTAGATATTTCTGATATCGATCTAATAGTCTTTTATGATAAGCCTTTTTTGAAATTTGAAAGATTGCTCGAAACATATCATGCCTTTGCTCCAAAAGGATTTGCAAGTTTCGTCATGTCTATGCCTCTTTGGATCAAAGAGAAGATTTTTATGAAATCCTTACTCAAGAAAAGTCTGCAAGAGTTAAGTGAAAATGAAAAAGTTATTTTACCTCCAATTACATTTACTGAACATCATTTGTCGCATATGGCTAGCGCATTTTACCCATCTCCGTTTGGCAAGGCGGCAATTTTGACTGTCGATGGTGTAGGTGAATGGGCTACGACTACTATCGGTTATGGCGAAGGGAAGAATATAAAACTGATAAAGGAAATGCATTTTCCTCACTCTGTAGGCTTGCTTTATTCAGCATTTACTTATTTTTGTGGTTTTAGAGTCAATAGTGGAGAATACAAATTGATGGGACTTGCTCCATATGGTCATAAAGGGAGCAAAGAAGTCGAAAATATAAAAAGAAAAATCCTCGATCATTTGGTCGATCTTAAGGAAGACGGTTCAATTTTCCTCAATATGGAATATTTTGATTTTGCCACCGGCCTCAAAATGATAAATGAAAAATTATGGTCAAATCTTTTTGGTATTGGTGTTCGAAAAGATGAGGGCGATATACCCCAGATCTATATGAATATAGCTCTTGCTATCCAAGAAGTTACAGAAATGATTATGGTTCGTTTGGCTCTTACTGCCAAGAAACTTACCGGTGCAAAATATTTGGTTATGGCTGGAGGTGTAGCTCTAAATTGTGTAGCAAATGAGAAAATTGTTGATTCTCAGATTTTTGAAGACATTTGGGTCCAGCCCGCATCAGGTGATGCGGGTGGAGCTTTGGGAGCAGGACTTAGTGGTCATTATATATATTTTGATGGAAATAAGCCTGATAGCGAAGATGACCTCATGAATGGTTCCTATCTTGGTCCGACCGTATACGACGATGATGCCAAAAAGATAAATTTGAAATATGGGGCGCCATACAAACAATATTCAGATAATGATCTTTATGAATTAGTCTCTTCTTATCTTGCAAATGGCAAGGTAGTCGGTTGGATACAGGGTAGGATGGAATGGGGACCAAGAGCGCTTGGTAACAGAAGTGTTTTGGGTGATCCGAGAAATCCAGAGATGCAAAAGAAGCTAAATCTAAAAATAAAATACAGAGAAGGCTTCAGACCTTTCGCCCCATCTGTCTTGGAAGAAGATGTAAATCAATATTTTGATACAAGAAGATCTTCACCTTACATGCTATTTACTGCTCCTGTAGTGAAGAATCGTCGCAAACCGCTAGCCCCACTATCGAAACCGCTTTATGAAAGATTATATGTAGAGAGATCAGATTTGCCAGCCATAACGCATCTAGATTATTCTGCCCGTATACAAACTGTTTCAAAAAAGACAAATTTGCGTTATTGGAATCTGATAAATACCTTCAAAAAACTTACTGGCTATGGAGTTATAGTAAATACCAGTTTCAATGTTCGGGGCGAGCCAATAGTCTGTACTGCATTCGACGCTTATCGTTGTTTTATGAATACAGAGATAGATTACTTGGTTATCGGCAATTGTATTTTCGACAAAAGTGAGCAAACCGATATAAAAGACCTGATTAAGAAAAATGACTTTGCTAAGGACTAAAATAAAATCATATTTTATAAATATAACTCTTAGCATTTTGAGTATATTTATTTGTTTTTTTATTCTTGATTTTGCATTACATTTCACTCCGTATCGTCATCAATTGAAAAGGGAAGTTTATCCAAGAAACTATTTTGTTGCTGATGATGAATTGGGCTATGTAATTGCCAAAAATGTTGCTACAACTACGCATTATTTTGCAGATGGTTCCTATGCAATCTGGTCAAATGAATTGGGATGTTTCGATCAATCTTCTACTGATATTGATAAGTATATCTATCTCACTGGCGATAGTTTTGCTTGGGGTTTTGCGCCTTATGAGGATAAATGGGGAAATAAGATAGAAAAACTTACAGATACAAGAGTGGCGAAATGTGGAATTGGAGGTTATGGTACGAAGCAGGAGTTGTTGAAAACAAAAAGAGATTTATTGGTTTTGCCAAAACCGCAATTGATAATTCTCGGATATTTATCTGGAAATGATATAGAAGATGATAATAATTTCCCAAACTATTCAGTTTACAAAGGGTATTTGGTTAACAATTTATATAAGGGTCAAACAAAGGAAGAGGCGGATAAAATTTACAATAATAATTTTGAATATTGTTCGGCTAATCCAGCAAATCATTTTGTTGCTGGAATAAAATGCTGGTTTAATAATCATTCTATTATTTATAATCTACTCAAAGATAATACGAGAGTTTTGGCGCTAAAAATTTTGCCACAAAATCTATTGATCAAAATGGGGTTGATTGTGAATGCTGACAATAAAAAAGCTTTTGAATTAGATGAAGTCAGTCTATCTTCAAATCTTTTAAATATTTTGAATTTTCGTGTTTTGGCCAAAAATAATAAATCAGACTTATTGGTTGTACTTATACCTGGCAAAAATGAAAAACAAAAAGAATTTTTGAAGGCAATGAATATTAGATATATAGATTTGGATATTGAATTTGCAAAATATGATCCAAATTACAAGAAGGATTTGTATTGGAAAAAAGACGGTCATTGGAATAAAAAAGGCAATCATTTGGCCGGATATATAGTCTCAAAATATATTTTGGAAAATAACTTGCTGATAACAGATAATAATTCAGACAAGATTCAGAAAATAAATGATTTGATCAGGGAAGAGTTCTTACTTGGTGAAGCAAAATAGTCCAGTACCAAAACCAAGATCTGGTTTGTAATTTGTTACCATTTCATTTCCATATATATACTTTTCTTCTACGAGTTTTAGAGGTTGGAATAATTTGAGTATAAAGTCTCTGGTAAAGGCTCTGTGGGCATTGAAGTAGACTTTGTCCGTAGAATCTATCGGCACCGTAATGTATAGTTTGCCATTTATTGCCAAAACCCTCTTTAATTCTTTTATTGCTTTTTCGGTACCAAATTGATCGAGTTTGTCTCCATAGCGTCCAAGTCCGATATGTTCTATTACACAAATCGAAGAGAGCGATTCTATACTTCCACCATTGAATGGAAGATTTGTAATGTCTCCTTTGATAAATTTTAATTCTGGCACCGATACAGAAAGCGGTCTAATATCGACCATAGTTGTAGGTACAAATTGAGAGATTATACCTACCATTTGTGCTTGCGAGCCTATGTCTACATGATTTTTTGGCTTATTGTCAAAGATTTTTCTTGCGCACCATAGACCTTGAAGATAATAGACAGGATCGAGTTTGGTGATTGTGGTTTTGTCATATATCCTTGGGAATATATCTCCAGTGCTAAACGGTATTTGATTATTCTTTTCTAGTTTGTTGTACAAAATCAAATCTTTGAAAAATAGATAAAGAGATTTTATTCTGATAGTCAATGATGGGGAAATAACAAAGGTTCTCAAGACTATAGCCAGGTACTTCGTAGGTTTCCAATTTTTGATAAAGTTTTTCATTTTGTAAAAAATCTATATGAACTTAGTATTTTTGATGAATTTGTCTGGTATTTGATATATTGTCTTTCCTTTTTATTACAGATCAAAGAATAAGAGAAAGAGAAGATATTGGCAAGCTTTTCGGGTAATTTATTGTAAATGTAAAAGAAAACTTTTACTATAAAATTCACTAGTCCAGATTCTGTGGATATTTGTTTCTGCTCATTTCGATATCGTTCCATATTTGAGCTCAATTGACCGATTCTTTTGCGAAATATGGAAACGGGTATATCTATAGACCACAATCTTTCATATTGAGAAAATTGTATCCATAAATCATAATCTCCAGCTAGCTTTAGTTTTGAGTTTAATTGATTTGATTTTTGCCATAATAATCTGGTCCAAAATACACTATCTTGATGAATGAATGGGGCATTGCGACCGTATATTCCTCTTTTTATCCAAGCTCTATTGTAAATATAATTTTTACCTTCATCTATGATATTTCCATTTTGATCGGCAAATGAAGTATATCCTTTAAGCCATTGTATACTTGGGAAATTCAAAAAAGTTTGGCTAATTTTGGAAAACACATTGTCTCTATATAGATCATCGGCATTTATCCAGGCCAAAATATCGCCATTCGACATCTTGAAACCTTTATTTATTGCATCATACATACCATTATCTTTTTCAGAGATATATTTTATTTCTACATGACCGTATTTTGATTTATTGCTTGCTATGTATTCCTCGGCTTTTTTTATGATTTCGACTGTGCCATCTGTCGATCCTCCATCGACAATAATATATTCTATTTCAAAATTGCCATTTTGATTTATGACGCTATCGATAGTTTGTTGTATATAACTTGCGCTATTGTAGCAAGGTGTGACAATTGAAAATTTCATTTTAGATATTGGTCGATATTAGTAGAATAATTTTCATTTTCTTTGTCCATTCTCCACATATAGGCCGGAATAAAGAAAACATAACTATTATGAAATGTTTCAGCTACTTCGAAATTGAAATCTCGATCCGCTCCTCTACCCATGAACGATGGCCAAACTCTGTATCTCAATGGCCTAAATCTGACTCTATCTATAACTTTTCTTTCGAATAATGGGGAATTGCCTGTGCCTGGATATGGTGCCAATGAAGACCAGAATAGTTTGTTTATAATTCTTTTTCTTTTCCAATAGAAGGGTATTATGGAATTTAATTTCTCACTCAACTTCGCTACAAGACCTTTTGTTTTTTGTGAAAGTACAAATAACTCTTTGGGACCGATGAAGTTGTGCTCCAAACCATTTTTAAATTTTTCGAAATCCAATTCTCGATTGAGATATTTATCATTGAATTTGAACCAATCTAGAGTTACATGGCTGGCTTTGAATTTGTCTATCAAAAAGTATTGGATTTCGATGCGGTTTTTGAGGGAAGCATCATCGGCATCTTGGAATGTTATGTATTGACCTTTGGCTATATTGAAACCGGTATTGCGAGCAGACCAGCCAGCATTAATATTTCTCTTTAATATTGGATCAAATTTATTTGGATCATTTTCTGAATCTACGAGGACTATCCTTTTATCCTCTTTTATTATTTCTTCTACTATTTTCTTTGTATTATCAGTGGAGGCATCATCTACTACGATGATTTCGAGATTTTGATAAGTTTGATTTTGGATAGAAGAAATGGCTGTAGTGATTGTTTGAGCACAATTGTATGAGGGGATAATGACGCTAATTAGAGGTTTATTCATGAAGGATTTTGTCTATAAAATTGTTGTAAGCTAATTCAAAACTCTGTTTTGTATGGCGAGCATTTACATATTCCCAGACTTGTCTTGATAATTTGTCTAATTCAGTCGATTCTCTTTTGGATTGTTCCATGACAATTTCTTTTAGCCTATTTGGATCAATTTTATCAATTATTATTGCAGGGCAATCCTCTTTGAGTCCAGTTTCATTTGTGACTATTGGTATAAGGCCAGTGTGCATAGCTTGGACTACAGAGCCAGATGTGCCTTCTGAAGCGCTAGGATAAATAATAAAGCTATAGTTTTTGAAAAATTCCTCCAATGACAGATTATTCAAAATAATCTTATTATTTATAAGCTTCGGTCTATCATATAGTTTGATATTTGGCAGATCAAAATATTTTTTGAAATTATTATAAAATTCCTTTTCGGCTTTAATCGGTCCGATAACTGCCAATTGATGATCAGGCAAATTTGCAAATACTTCCAATACCAAATCAAGACCTTTCAAAATTGCTCCACCACCACCGAACCAGACAAATTTATTTTTTGTAATTTCCTGATTTCTATTTACGAATTGATAGGTTTTTGTAACTGAAATGGGAATATCAAATATTGCTTTATTGGCATAGTCGTAGGATTTTCTATTTGTCATATTGCCGAATCCTTCAAGAAAATCGGCATATTTTGCATTTTGAATGTCGGTTTCTATTCTATTTTGCTTGAGAGTAATACCGGTTCTTTTTTGTAATAAATCAAGTCTAATTTTCTCTGCCTGATTTTGGAAACTGGGGCTAGATGAGACTATATGCATAATCTTTTTGCAACGAGGAGGCAATAGAGGGCTCAATCTTTCTAAATTTTTATTTATATCGATACATATCTTGTAAGGTTTTTTTGGTACGAAAGATTGATTATTCCAATCGATAATATGTACGATATAGCCTTTATTGCATAGAATTTCAGCAATTTTGTAAGCTTCCCAATAATTGCTATGAGGATCACTATGATTTTGCCAAGGCAATGAAGTGAATGGACTGGTGATATATGATAATAGAGCATAGCCTTTTGGTCTCGACTTAGGTTTTTTGATTGCAAAACCATATAGCTTGCAGTGAATTTTATTTAAAAAATTTATCATTTTTCTATATTGTCCTTATGCTTTTCAAACCAAATCCCGAGACAGAGCAAAACCCAGAGCTTATACTCGCTGTTCCTCTTGCCATTATCGAAGTCATTTATTATTTTTGAAATGTAATTTTGATTGAGAAAATTTGAAATAAAAGCATTTTTGTCCACGAGATTTCGCTCGATTAGACTTCGGATCTTATCTTGCTTCAACCAGTCTTTGATCGGGGCGCCGAAACCTTGTTTGCGTCTATAGACAAAATCGCTTGGGAAAATCTCTGCCAGAATATCTTTTAGAATAATTTTATTTTCATTTTTTGAAAACTTAAAACTGGTCGGTAAGTTGAAGACATATTGGGCAAGTTTTGTATCGAGGAAAGGTGATCGGACTTCCAAGGAATTCATCATGCTTGTGCGGTCTATCTTGCTCAAGAGTTGTCCCGGTAAATAAAACTTCAAATCGAAGATATTTATCTTTTGTATTGGATCTTTCACGCCTTGCAAAATAGACTTTAAATAGTTTTCATTTTTATTTACACCAGATTTCACCAGTTTGTTTATCTGTCTATCATCGAACATGGTGATCATTTGTTGCTGGATAGTGAAAGCATTCTTGAAAATTTGATCCAAACGCCAGCATGGTATATGCATTTTCTTTTGATACCAGCCATAACCCATAAATAATTCATCGGCTCCATCGCCAGTCAATGCTACTTTGACTTTTGAGCTAGCCAATTTCGAAATAAGATGTTGGGGGAAATTTGAATTATCGCCATGTGGCTCATCCATATAGCTTATTATATCTAGTAATGAATCGGCCAAATCGCTACTAATAGGCAAAGAATAATGATCGGTGCCGATCTTCTTTGAAGCGGTAAGAGCAAAAGGTAATTCATTTTTATTCCCGTCATAACCGACAGAGAATGTTTTGATAGGGAAAGATGAGTATTTCTGGGCATAGTATGTAGTTAGGGTCGAATCAACTCCACCTGACAATAAAGAGCCAATCTCAACATCTGCCACCATTCTTTTTTTGGAGGATTGATCAAAAAGTTTTTTTATTTTATTTTTTGCTTCCTCATAGGTGTCGTCACATGATTCTTTTTTTAGATCCCAATATTTCCATGTTTTGATATTTCCATTTTCAACAATCAATGCATGTCCAGGCAATAAAGTCTGGATATTGGAGTATATAGTCTTGTCCGGACCAATATAACCGTAGTGTAAATAGTCATATATAGCTTCATTATTTATCTTACCTTTTATTTTATTTGAGGCCAAAATCGCTTTTATTTCTGAAGCGCCGACGAAAGTCTTGTCTATGAATGTAAAATAAAAAGGCTTTTTACCAAATCTATCTCTTGCTATAAATAAAATGTTTTTTTCTTCATCCCAAATAGCAAAAGCAAACATGCCATCAATATAATCCAAACATTTTGTGCCATATTCTATATATGCTTTTAGGATTACTTCAGTGTCAGATTGGGTGCGAAATTTATGTCCCCTTTTTTCTAATTCATTTTTTTGATTTTTGTAATCATAAATTTCTCCATTAAAAACTATAGTGATTGGTTTTGCATTGTCTTTCATCGGCTGATTGCCGGCACTTAGATCGACTATAGCAAGTCTAGCTTGACCCAAGATTGTGTCTCCAATTTTGGAAAATTTTTGTTCATCCGGGCCACGATGTTTCAAAGTCATAAGCATATTGCTTATTGTTGTATCATCAAATTTATTTCCTTTTATTGCAATTATTCCGCACATATTAGTTCTTTGCTGTTTTTATCAAAAGACCAAGGATTATATAGTCAATTATTTCTGTAATAATCAAAGCGAAGATAGCACCTAGTATGCCATATATAGGTATCAAAATTACCATTGCCAAAATCTTGGTAATGTTCGGGGCAATACTCATAATATAACTCTCTCTTATTTTTTGATGGGCAGAAATAGCTGCTGAAATCAGTCTTCTTGGAGCCGATAGTAGGGAAATAGCTGCAACTTGAGTGTAAATAACCGCTTCTATATATTGTGGAAAGAATATTTTGAAGATAAATGGAGCAAGTAAAATGTATAAAATAGCCATAGGTACTGCTATGAAATATAGATGCTTGATTTTGTGACCTAAGTTATTTTTTATTAATTCAAAGTCTCTTTGAGCAAACTTAGGCAAAGCTATGGCGCTTTGATTTTCGATAAGGCCACGGATCTCTCTTACCGGTGCTATAGAATATGTATAAATGGCAAGCGGTCCTGCTCCCAATAATTTCCAGAGTAAGAAAGAATCTATTTCATCAGAAAAATAACTAAAAAGACTTATAAGACCAGTATGGAAACCGTAGCGACCTGCAAACCTTCCGGAATATTCTCTTGTATTTTTGAGATTGTATTTTGAGATAACTGAGCGATAGAGCAATAGGCCTAAGATTAAATTTCCTATTATATAGACTATTATTACTATCAAAACAGATTTGGAAAGCCAAAGTGTAAGGACGAGGGCAATAGTCATAAATGGGGTGCGTAGGCCGTTGAATCTTGCCAAGGCTTTGAAGTCTCCTACCGAACTCAAAAATGATTTTGCTACCGAACTTGAAATCAAAATAGGTAAAGCCAAGCCGGCAAGACTTAGACAAGCAAATAATATTAGATTTTGATTTATTCCATAATAAATTCCTACTAGCAAAAGTAATGCTCCAGACAATATTGACCAAGGCATGATCTTTTTTAGTCCTTCAAAAATAATTGCATGATTGCCATTTGCTGATTCTTTGGCTATGCCATTGCCAAGAGCGGTAGTCGGTGCCATGGTAAACAAACCGATTATAGCCAAAACGAAAGTGTAAACACCATATTCTTCTTTTGTTATAAGATTGGCGAAGGCTATAGATAAGATGAATCCGTTTGCAATACTAAAAGCCTTATTGATATTTAGCCAAAAATTGCTTTTGAAAAGATAGACCATATCGGTCTTGGTATACTTTTCGCTTCTTTTGAGCAAATCTATAAGAATTTGCTTTGCTTTTTCCATGATATAAGATTAACACTTTTTCTTGCAGAAGTCAGACATATGCAAGGACTTACATATGTGTGACATATGCAGGTACTTTTGCGGTATGTATTGAAAGATATTGGTCTTTGGGGTACTATGTCGAAATAATGTTTAATAAAATAATATGCCTATAAAGAAAATATCTCTCAATATTGCGATTATCTGTTTGTTTCTGATACCACTCTTTCCACTTATCGTTGCCAATTCTTATTTCTTTCCATTCATAACAGGAAAAGGTTTTCTATTTAGGGCATTGGTAGAATTGGCTCTTGCTTGTTATGTAATCTTGGCATTTGCTGATGTGCGATATAGACCAAAGATGACTAAAACCAGCATTGCAGTTTTGGTTTTTGCTGGAATTACCCTCGTCGCCGATTTGTTGGGCGTCAATCCGCTCCGTAGTGTCTGGTCAAATTTCGAAAGAATGGAAGGCTGGATTACTATTGCTCATCTTGTAGCATTTTATTTTGTAATTGGTGGCATATTTGGCCACTATGAAGCAAATAAGACTTTGTGGAGAAGATGGTTTGCCGCAAATCTGGGTGTGGCTTCGGTGATCGGTGTCTATGGACTTCTTCAGATGGTAAGAGTTTTAGAGATTCACCAAGGTAGTTCTCGTATCGATGCAACTCTCGGTAACTCTGCTTATATGGCCGTTTATTTGCTTTTTGCTTTGGGCCTTGCTGTCTTCATGTTTATTGCCGAAGAAAAGAAGAGATCGTTCAAGATCAATGGAAGCGATTCCAGAATGATTTTCTACTGGTCATTTATGCTGATTTCGGTTTTGGTCTTGGCTTTTATGGCAAATTCTCAGACAACAAAACTATTCTTCGAAAGCTTGCAAAACTTCATCAATGCCCACCCACTCCAATTGCTCATTGGTCTTATAATTTCAGCTTTACTCATTTTGTATCCATACAAAGTCCTACCTCTTCTAACTTTCTTCTTGATATTCCAGACTCAGACAAGAGGTACGATTTTGGGTATGCTTGGAGGAATTTTCGTCGCTTTAGTTTATTATGTTATTTTTGCAAATAATAAACACCGCGTAGGAAAGTATGTCTCTGTATCGATCCTTGCTCTAATAGTCATTATTACTTCAATCTTCTATGTATATCGTAAGAGTAGTTTTGTTACAAACAATGAAGTATTGAATCGCTTGGGTTCTATTTCTATCAATGATGTCAAAACTCAAGCTAGAGGATATGTCTGGCCTATGGCGCTCAAGGGCTTCAGTCAAAGGCCGATACTAGGTTGGGGACAAGAAAATTTCAACTATATCTTCAATGCAAATTATGAACCAGCAATGTACAGACAAGAGCAATGGTTCGATCGGGCGCACAGCGTCTTCTTGGATTGGTTGGTAGCGAGCGGTGCTGTCGGTTTATTGGTCTACATCTCGCTCTATGTTTTGCTCATAATAAATATTTTCAAATCAGATTTATCTATCGGCAAAAAAGCTACATTGATCGGTCTTGTCGCTGGCTATTTCGTACACAATATCTTCGTCTTCGATAACATTGCTAGCTACATTCTATTCTTCAGTATTTTGGCTTTTGGCAACAATATCACCCACGAAAAATCAAAAGTGCTTTTGGGTGATAGGACATACGATCGTGATGCTGTGGAGTACGTCGTACTCCCGATTGTTGTAGTGCTTTTGGTCTTTGTATTTTATCAGGTTGAATATAGATTGGTCGCTTCAAATAGCCGCCTACTCCAAGCTTTGGCTTCTTGTGCTGGTGGCAGACCAGATGTCGCTTTATTCGAAAAAGCCTTGGAAATTGACTCTACTACAGCAAATCAAGAGATTCGTGAACAACTTTTGAATTGTTCGACAAGAGTGATCACCGCACCTCAAGCACCGATGGAAATCAAGCAAAGATTCTTGACCGTGGCAGATACCGAAATAAAAAAGCAGATTAACTATGCTCCAAAGGATGCTCGTATGTATGTCTTGGGTGGTTCATTTATGAATAGTATTGGCCAATATACTCAAGCGGTTCCATTACTCGAAAAGGCTCTAGAGTTATCACCACGAAAGCAAAGTATTATTTATGAATTAGTCTCAAGTTATCTCAATGTCGGTAATAATAGTGATAAGGCTCTAACTTTGATAAAGGAAGCTTATGAATCTTCAAAGGACAACGATGCTGGCAAATTGGCTTATGCCACAACTCTTATTAGTGCAGACAAAGAAAAAGAGGCTAGAGAATTGTACAAAGACAATTTGGACGCTCTAGCTGTACCACAGATCGCTCAAGTTTATATCAACAAAAAGCAGTACTACAAAGCCATTGAGATTTATAGAAGTTTGATCAAGAGGGAACCAAAGGAGATCAATTATCGAAGTCAATTGGCTCAGATCCAATATATGGCAGGTCTAAAATATGATGCAATAGAGACTTTGAGAGAAATAGCAAAGGATTATCCAGAATATAAAGAGCAGGTTGAGAATGCTATAAAGCAATTGAGCAAATAATGTGGATAAGTATTTGCTTATAATGAAAAATGTAGTATAATGGTGTTGTGTGAGTGTGTGAATCCAAAAATGTTTCGCAAAGTCCCGCCCTCGGCGGGTTTTTGCGTTTTTGGAATAAGTTTATCTATTAAAAAGAACCCGAAGCATGTGGTATGCCAAGACCCGCAAAACCTTGCAAGGTTTTGCTCTGTTTCGGAAATTCCTTGCTAGGAATTTCCTGCAAGCGGTCTTGTCATACCACATGCTTCAGGTTCTTTTGCGATCACTTTTAAAATACGAACTTATTCATAAAACTATGTTAAGTCGCTATTTGTTGCTAAAGGATTCAATATTGCATACTTGTAATGGTACAGGATATAATATTGAAGGATGCACATTTGTACCAAATGACGGCGGCGGCTGTACTCACATAATATTTTTAAACATTTTATTTGGAGCTCGCACCCGTCGCCATCATTTGGCGCAAGGATAATCGAATAATACGACCATGAAAATACAAGAGAACATATCCCTTGCTTTATATACGACTTTCAAAATTGGAGGCCAAGCCAAGTTTTTTTGTCTTGTAAAAAATGAAAATGATATAAAAGAGGCAATAGATTTTGCTAAGAAAAATAACTCACCTTTTTTCTTTTTGGGTGCCGGATCGAACCTTCTGGTTTCCGATTCTGGTTTTGATGGCTTGGTGATCAAATCAGAATTAAAAGGCATTAATTTCCACGATAATTTAGTCACTGCGTACTCAGGTGAAGATTGGGATAATTTTGTAGAAGTATGTCTCAAAAATGGCCTTTATGGTTTGGAAAATTTATCATTGATACCGGGTACAGTCGGCGCCTCGCCAGTCCAAAATATTGGTGCATATGGTATAGAAGTAAGCGATTTTATTTACAAAGTCAGAGTTTATGATAGTAGAGAGGATAGATTTGAGGATATGGACAATAGTCAATGTCAATTTGCCTATAGAGACAGTGTATTCAAAAATCAAAAGGGTAGATATTTTGTGATTTCCGTTACTTTCAAATTACACAAAGAAGATAAACCAAATATTAGCTACAAAGATTTATCAAATTATTTTACAGACAAATCTCCTACTGCTCTCGCAGTAAGAAAAGCAGTTATAGAGATAAGAACGAATAAATTACCAAATTGGAAAGAATGGGGTACAGCCGGGTCATTTTTCAAAAATCCTCTTTTGCCAGTCCAAAAATATTTGGAATTGAAACAGCAATATCCCGATCTACCGGGATTTCCGGACTGTGGTGGAAATGTCAAAGTCTCTTTGGCCTGGATTTTGGACAAGATTTGTAATGCCAAATCACTTTCATTTGGCAATGCTTTTATTTATGAAAAGCAAGCATTGGTCATTGTCACCAAGCCAAATGCAAAAGCTGAAGAAGTTATCGCTCTATCAAAACAAATTCAAGATCTAGTCTTCAATAAGACTGGTATTACTATCGAAGCAGAAGTTGAATGGGTGAATTAAGTATTTTGGTTCCTTTTTTCTTTTTATAAAAAGTTTGCCCGCAACTAGTGTTGCGGGCGGTGAAATTTGGAGGCATTCACATCAGCCTTCGTGGGTACCTAACCCACATGTAAATGGTACTGGAATACGAAAGGGTAAACCCTATCGAAACGAGCGTGAGAGGAGTGTCCTTGCGGACAATCCCGTAAATCAGCCATGCAAGTATGGCGAACAGGTAGATCACCTGTAACTCAACCGCCACCTTGCCCC
This sequence comes from uncultured Candidatus Saccharibacteria bacterium, assembly GCA_964645315.1. GTDB lineage: Bacteria > Patescibacteriota > Minisyncoccia > Phycocordibacterales > PALSA-1337 > C7867-002. The sequence goes on from CAZYBH010000006.1 coordinate 27,007, forward strand.
TCGATTGGTTTTTGACGATCGTGTAGGCTTGGACAAACGATGACCAAATGCCCAGGCCAGAGAATGTGGTGAAGAGAGTGGCAGACCAAAGTCCACTGACCATGACCGCAAGCAACCCTGCATACGTCACAGTCAAAGACCACTCTTTCCAACTTCGCTTCCCATACATCATGAATCCGATGTAGAGGGGAAGCGAGAAACCGACTCGAAGCCAACCCTGGAACATCATGGGGAGACTCTCCCTCTGAATTCCGTAAATCAGGAAGGCTGTGAACATTGCAAGGAATGTGGTTACCCACACTCCCGAGACGGACTCTGCTGTCCGTCGGCCGTCCGGATTTTTCTTCCAGACGGCCTTGTTTTGTTTCCACAGGCCCCACGAACCGATGATCCCGAAGATCATGGCTGCGCAGCCCATGGTTTGTTCAAGATTCATTCCTCACATATTATAGCATATAAAAAGGTATAATGTCAAACATTTTTATTTCAATATATTTATCGAGATATCAAAAACACCCTGCAAATACTCGCCGTATGGGGCCAATTATGCTAAAGTGACTATATGTCATTTTTTGATTTATTTAAGAGAAATAACAATACGCGTCTAGTCAAGGTATTTGAGCCTTATGTGGCCAAGATCAATGCTTTTGAAACAAGTATCAAAGCTTTGGATGATGCTAGTCTTCGAGCAAAAACCGATGAATTCAAGAAGCGTCTGGATATAAGGGCAGATGATACAAAAGAGATTATCAACAAAAAGCTGGAAGAGATTTTGCCGGAAGCTTTTGCTGTAGTCCGTGAAGTAGCGAGAAGGACGTTGGGTCAGAGACATTTCGATGTACAACTTCTTGGTGGTATGGTTTTGAATTCTGGAGCAATATCAGAAATGCGCACTGGTGAAGGAAAGACTTTGGTAGCTACATTGCCAGCGTATCTCAATGCTCTCACTGGTCGAGGTGTCCATGTAGTCACAGTCAACGATTATCTTTCGAGACGTGATGCGGTCTGGATGGGTCAGATCTACAGTTTCCTCGGACTTAGCGTTGGGGTGATTAATCATGAGTCTTCTTTTGTCTATGATCCTTCGACTAAGCTTGAGACAAGTGCAAAAGCTGGGAATGTGCCTTTGAAGACAAATAGTAATGTTGAGAGCGTGTCAGCAAAGGCGAAGGAAAACGAGGGACGCTTCGGAGCGAGCGTAGGCGAGCGAGAACCAGCCGCGGCGCTAGCAAGCGCCGACGGCGTGTCCCGAGGTTCCTTTGCCGGTGCTGACAAGCTCGACAAAGAAAGAGATGAGCTTGGAGCATTTAGGGTCGTTCATGAATTCCTAAGACCAGTAACTAGGCATGAGGCATATATGGCCGATATCACATATGGTACAAACAATGAATTCGGTTTCGATTATCTACGCGATAATCTTGAATATTCAAAAGACAAACTTAGACAAAGGGAATTCAACTATGCAATAGTCGATGAAATAGACTCTATCCTAATCGATGAAGCAAGGACACCTCTTATCATCTCTGCACCAAGCAAAGATGCCGAAAGTATATATAGACAATTTGCTAGCATGGTCGAGCTTTTCCATATCGAAGAAGATTATACTGTAGATGAGAAGCATCGATCTATTTCTTTGACTCAAACTGGTATAAATAAAGCCGAAAAGGAACTCAATGTAGAAAATATTTATACAGACAAAGGTATAAAGTTCGTCCACCATCTTGAGACTGCAATCAAAGCCAAAGCTCTTTATCACAAAGACAAAGAGTATGTAGTTAAAGACAATCAGATAGTTATAGTCGATGAATTTACAGGAAGATTGCAACCAGGTCGTCGTTGGTCTGATGGTCTACATCAGGCTATAGAAGCCAAAGAGGGTGTAAGTATTCAACAGGAATCGAGGACTTATGCTTCGGTTACATTCCAAAACTTCTTCCGCATGTATCCCAAACTTTCTGGTATGACAGGTACAGCTTCGACTTCGACAGAAGAATTTTACAAAGTTTATGGTCTTGAAGTGGCTACTATTCCTACAAATATTCCGGCTGTTAGATTGGATAGAAATGATTTGATATTCCGCACCGAGCTCGGCAAATTCAAAGCTATAGCCCGAAAGGTCAAAGAATTGCACGATAAAGGCCAACCAGTCCTCATCGGTACGGTCTCGATCGAAAAAAATGAAGTCCTTTCGCAATTCTTGAAAGCGGAAGGTATACCGCATGAGGTCCTCAATGCCAAAAACCATGAAAGAGAAGGAGAAATAATCGCTCAAGCCGGCAAAAGGGGTGCGGTTACAATTGCTACAAATATGGCCGGTCGTGGAGTCGATATCAAACTTGGAGGAAATCCAAATACAAAAGAAAGTTATGAAGAAATAAAAAGCCTCGGAGGTCTATTTGTCCTTGGTACAGAAAGGCATGAGGCAAGAAGAATAGACAATCAACTTCGTGGTCGCTCTGGAAGACAAGGCGATCCTGGTGAGACACAATTCTTCGTCTCTTTGGAAGATAGTTTGATGAGGGTTTTTGCTTCAGATACCTTGAAGAATATGATGGGCCGACTTGGTATGAAGGAAGATGAGGCTATTGAGATGAAAATTGTCAATAAAGCTCTCGAATCAGCTCAAGAAAAAATCGAAGGCTTCAATTTTGATTCAAGAAAACATGTTCTAGAATTTGATGACATTATCAATCTCCAAAGGAAAACTGTCTATGGCAGAAGAAGAAATATTTTGCTTGGTGATCTAGATACGGTTCAAAATGAAGTTAATGATATTATTGATGGTATAGATTTCGAAAGTTTAGCCGGTTCTTCGGATCCATTGCAGGGCCAAATAAAAAACAAAGAACATTTCGCAGAGATCATTTCCAAAAAGGAAAATGAGTTTGGTAAACAAGCTTTCTATGAAGCGGTAAGGATGTTGATTTTGCAGACTATCGATATGTATTGGGTAGAGCATCTCGAGGTTATGGATTATACTCGCTCTAGTGTCAATTTGCGCGCATACGGCCAAAGAGATCCTCTTGTAGAATACAAAAAGGAGGGAACAAGGCTATTCCGAGAAATGCAAGGCATAGTCGGTAGTCAGGTAGTCAAAATCCTTCCTCACATCATACCTGCAGTCAATGGCGTACCAGTAGCTTCAGCCCAAAGTTCTGATCTCAAAGAAGTCCATGAAAATGCTCAGACCATCGGTTCTGGTGATGGAAGCTATTCTTCTCAAAATGCTATTTCAAAAAAAGAGGAAGTGGGGAGGAATGATCTTTGTCCATGTGGCAGTGGTAAGAAGTATAAGAAGTGCCATGGGAAGTAGGAGTTAGGAAGACAAATCAATATTGTCGAAAAAGCCTTGTAAATCAGGGCTTTTTTCATGCCCTGCTCGTCTACTAAAGGTCGAATTTTATCAGCCAAGTAAGAGATCATGAAGCCGCAAATCAAGTTTGAAAAAGCGACTCGAGATGATGTTATCGGAATCGGCAGGCGCGGGCATATTGAAATGGATTATGCACGTATGGTCCTTGCATTCGGCGAACCGAACGATTGTACCAAGGAAGGTCCTTGGCGATCCTCAGATAGAAAAGTCCGTAGAGAGTGGGCATTCAAGATTGTGGATAAGAAAAAGCCGATCGTACTCACGATCTATGACTACAAACAGCCGAATACGCCAATCGAGCAAAATCGAGATTGGCACATCGGCATTAAAGGTCATGGAAAAACAGCCATAGCTTTCGTCATCTCACGACTCGAATCTACTTACGTTCATTGTCCCCACAAGGGATCGGTCGTTCTAGAGCGGCCAGATGCAACCAATGAAGCTCAACATAACCAGAGCCGTGACACATCGAAGATACGGCATACCGGCCGTAATCCTAGAAGGCAAATGGCTCACAGACAAGTACAAATTACGAATAGGCGATGTTGTCGACATCGAATACCTACCCAAGGAAATCCGTTTCAGGAAGAACCCTCTTCGAAGCAATGAGCGGCAAGCTCACTTGCGGGAGAAGGAAGAATTGAGACGAAGACGCTATTACGAGAACCATGACATCCAAACAAGAACAAATGAAAACCCTGGCGCGGGAAGCGCTGAAGCTAGTCAAGGATAGGGCTCCGGCGATAGTCGACGAGCAGATCCTCGCCCACATGCTCGATGAGGTCGCGGAATTCACTGGAGACATCATGGACAAGCTGACCAATATGCCCGCGGATGACGACAAGGCCATAACGATGGCTCACGGAATCATCTATGACGGATTGCTGAACGAAGTAACTAGTCAGATCAAGAGAATCCAGCTCAAAGCAGCTGGAAGAAGGGTAGACAAATTATTCGAAAAATAAAATCTCCCCTGGAGAGGAGAGAAATTGAAACTTCAACAACTTCAGTCTCTCAAACTCGCTAGGGAAAGTCAATAACCATATGAACACGCAAACATTAACAAAGCCGGTCCCAGTAGCGAAGGACAACTTCTTCGCTACGATCGGCAACACCAAACCCTACTTCAAGGCGGCCTTCGAAGGCTTCGCCGGATCAGGGAAAACGTATACCACGGCACAGATAGCAATCGGCCTCTACAAGAGAATCGGGTCCACAAAACCCATAGTCATCTTCGATACCGAGAAGGCGGCCAAATTCCTCAAAGCAATATTCGCCAAGGAAGGAATAGACGTTCTGGTCCGCGAATCGAGATCACTCGCGGACTTGAAGGAAACCATGACGCGTATGCGCCAGGGTGCAAGCGATCTGCTCATCATCGATTCGATATCCCATGTCTGGGAGGACTTCCTCAAGTCTTACGCAGAGAAGGTAAGACGCACCCGCCTCGAATTCCAAGACTGGGGAGTGATCAAGCCCACCTGGAAGTCGGAATTTTCCGATCATTTTGTCCGCGATCCCTACCACATCATCATGACAGGCAGGGCTGGCTACGAATACGAGAATGAGATCAACAAGGACACGGGAAAGCGGGAAATCTACAAATCGGGTGTGAAGATGAAGGTCGAAGGTGAAACCGCCTACGAACCCGATCTCCTTGTCCTCATGGAACGCATGCAGGAGATGGATGGAGGTTCAATCAAGAAGGTGGTCCGCCAGGCAGTCGTCATCAAGGACCGTTCCACGGTAATCGACGGCAAGACCTTCGAGAACCCTACCTACAAGGACTTCGCACCGGCCATAGATGTGATGCTTGAAGCACCGGAGAAGCTCGAAACGGCAGCCGAACGGGATGCCGGCACCCTCTTCCGCACAGAGGAGGAAAAATTCGAGTGGAAGCAGCAGAAGAAACGCTGGCTCGAGGAGATCGAGAACTACCTGGTCTCGGTCTGGCCTGGACAGGCAGCCGATCAGAAGAAGCTGAAGATCGACGCCATCAACTACGCCTTCCAGACAATGAGCTGGACGGTGGTTGAATCACTGCGTCCCGAGGAACTCGAAGCCGGATTCGCCAAGGTGCAGGAATTCGTGAGGAACCATACCGCAACTGAGGCAGCAGAGATGAGCCAGGAACCAAAGGTCGAAAAAACAACCAAGAAAGCAGCAGGCAAAGCCAAGAAATAATTGAATATCGAGGCTTAGCCACTGACTCAGTCCTCATCGCAGTGGCGTGAGGATTGAGATCAGGGGCGAAGCTCCGGAAGGATTCACGCCAAGAGGCGCTTTCTTTCTTCATAACGAATATGGAAACAAAAGAAAATCTCATACCCAATTCAACCCAGATACCGAACCATGTTCTCGACATGGTCCTGCCGAGAATACCGGAAGGCGAAGCCAGATGCCTCCTCTACATCTGCAGAAGAACCTTCGGCTTCCACAAGCAGGAAGACAACATAAGCTTCAGTCAGTTCGAAAATGGCATCCAGACGAGCCAATCAAGGCAGCTTGATTTCGGCACGGGTCTGTCCCGTCCGACCATATCAACCGCTCTCTCGAATCTCATTAAGGCCGGAGCGATTTCAGTCGAAAAAAGATCAAAGGGAAACCGCTACCGGCTCAATATTCACATGGATGTGGATAAAGTGGTAAAGGAAATTAACCAGTTAAGAAAGTTAACCAAAATCGGTAAAGCTGCTTTACCAAAATCGGTTAAATTATTTAACCCACAAAAGAAAGAGAAAAAAGAGAAACAAAGTATTGGGGAAAATCTCGGTCCGCCTGTGGATATCCGGTGTATAAGCGAAAACTTAGCAAGAACCATGACCATTCAAAAACAATGAAGAAAATCACATTCACAATTAAGGGAAACCAGGAAGATCCGGAAGGCAATCCCATCCCGTATACGAGAGTCGTTCATAACGCTCTCTGGCTTCCAGGAGCCAAACGGTACCGAGCCTGGAAGGACTATGTCAGAAAATCGTTCTTTGAAAACAATGCGGAATTCGTGAGGTACGATGAAAGGGATCGGATGCTCGACGATGAGCCTCTCACAACGAAACCATCAGAACGGGCACGCATGTCGATAACCATCTACTGGATGAACGGAGTTCATGGAGATCCAGACAACATCTTCAAGGGCATCGCCGACTCGCTCTTCAAGAGCGACAAGTTCCTGGACGGTAGCTTCGAGTCCTGCCACGCCCGGGACGGTAAGGGAAAGGTCGAAGTGAGAATTACCATTAACGACGGCATAAATGCGGTACTTTAGCCTCTTTTCCGGCATAGGAGGCTTTGAGCTAGGCATTCAAAGGGCATATGTGGGTATCACTTACGGAGACAAGAACGGATGTCGCAAGAAAGATTCGAAGCGAGATGATGAAGGAAGGCAGGGACTGGAGTCCAAGGAGAGGAAAAGAGCTCATGATGCGGATCGACGGGCAGTCGAATTGCCTGACCGGTCACATGACCCGAGAGCACCTCGTTGCATGGGTTACTCCGAGATCGATAGGTTCGCGATCGAGATATATGAAAAGCACTTCACACACAAAAACTACGGAGACATTAGATCAATCGACGGCAGCAAGCTCCCGTATTTCGACCTCCTCGTCGGCGGATTTCCATGCCAGAGCTTCAGCATTGCTGGCAAAAGGAAGGGTTTCGACGATACGAGGGGTACTCTGTTCTTTGAAATTTCTCGCCTCCTTTGGGCTCGACACCCGCGCATATTCCTACTTGAAAATGTTAAGGGACTCACGAGTCATGACGATGGCAGAACTTTCCGGACCATCATCTGTGCGCTTAATGAGCTGGGGTATGACCTCGAATGGCAGGTGCTTAACAGCAAGAATTTCGGAGTGCCCCAGAACAGGGAGCTCGTGTACATTGTCGGACATCTTAGAGGCACGCCCCGGCCGGAAATATTTCCTCTCCAGGCGGATGACCTCGGGGATTGTGGAGAGCTTCTTCCGGAGCAGGAAACCTTTGGATACGTCCGGAATATGTCAGACATTAAAAGTGGGCGGAGACACTCCGTGCGTATTAGGCGATTGACCCCCGTAGAATGCGAACGGCTCCAGGGCTTTCCCGACGGATGGACCGAAGGGGTAAGCGACACACAGAGGTACAAGACGTTAGGGAACGCGGTGACAGTGAACGTGATCGAGCACATTGTAAGGAAAATATTGCTTAGCGAATGAATATCAATAATCCACAGCACAAATTGAGTCCGGAGCAGGTGGAAGACGCCCGCAGGCTCTTCGAAGACTCCGGCTGGAGGATTCTGTGGATCTCAACCTTCTTCAGCATCAATCATCGGGCGATCTACTTCTACATCAAGTCCCACGGTTGGATACGGAGGGTGAGGGTTGCGAAATACATGCCCGATGAGATCGCGAGGATATACCGCGAGAGGAAAAAGGAAAAGAACAGGGAAAGCCTGTGTTCATACTCGAATATCAAACAGGGATCGATTGAAAGGACCGGAGAGTGTGTTCACGGGAGATGGATAAAGAGGTGCAGCCTTTGCGGCAAGATTCTGGGGTCGGAGGTTATGGGATAGGTTAAAAATAAATACATGAAAACAAAAAATATACAGGTAAAATTAGTTAAGGATAATCCGCTCAATCTCTCGATGAGATTTCTTTTGGCTAGGTCCGATATGGTCGGAGCGTGGATAATCGGGGCGCATGCCCTCCTGTCTCTTTTCAAGTCGGAGCACAAGGATTCAATCATCGCTTTTCTTGAGGCTCTTCAGACTGAATTTTTCGCAGCGCTTCGGCATAGGTGGGAGAAAAGCCATCCGGAGCAGAATCTGGTGTACACCTTCGGCACCATTTGTCGGAACGGCAAGGGCGAGGAAAGGCTCGTGATCGGCCTTAAGCCTGAGAAGGACTTCAAGCCGAAATACGAATACGTGGACGATCTCGGACTCTTAGGTATATGCAATGAGGCAAGCATGAGGTGCTGGATAGAGAAAAACTAAAATGATCGATATTAAAGATGTAAAACCTTATGCGAATAATGCCAAGGCGCATCCCGATTGGCAGCTAAAGGCGCTTGCCGATATTGTGAAGGAAGTCGGATGGAGGCAGCATGTCCTGGTCAATCAGAAAGGCACCATAGTCACCGGTCATGGCCGTTTTGCCGCCTGGCAGACTTACAAGGATCTATATGGATTGAAACCGATCTGGATCATGGATGATATGGGCAGGACCGTGTATGGTGCGCCAGAAAATACTCCGATGACCGAGGACCAGGAAAGGGCATATAGGATCGCTGACAACAAATTGAATGAAAGCGACTGGCTCATGGGACTGGTGAAAGAGGAACTCATCGATCTGAAGAATAACGGTTTTGACATTACTGTAACCGGCTGGGATACGGACATCATTCTTGATGAAGATGAGAACGACGATGTGGTCCCTGAAGCGCCGGTGGAGCCGAAAAGCAGGCTCGGCGATGTCTATGAGCTCGGGAGACACATTGTCCTCTGTGGTGATTCTACGGATGAAGCAGTATGGAAAAATATCATGAAAGGAAGGCTTGCCGACTGCGTTTTTACGGACCCGCCATACAACGTGGCATATTCCGGCCGAGGTAAGAACACGAGCGGAGGAATCCTGAATGACGATATGGACGTTGAAGCCTTCGATACGTTCCTCGACCAGGCATTTGCCCGCATTGCCGAAGCTACAAAAGCAGGCGCGGGTTGGTATGTCTTCCATTCGACCTCAACCCAGGCGCAATTTGAGAGGGCGCTCAAAAAGCACGGTATGGCCGTGAGGAATCAGCTCATCTGGAACAAGCCCACGGCCTCAATGGGCTGGGGAGACTACAGATGGAAGCATGAGCCTTTCTTCTACTGCTCCAAAGAAGGAGTCGAGTCGGTCTTTTACGGCGACAGGAAAAACTATACCACTTTAGACTTCCACGACACCGACCAAAAGATACTGAATTGGGCGAAGAAACAGCAAAAACTCGAAAAGGAAGGAAAATTCACCATCTGGTCTATGAAGCGCGATCCGGTCTCTGAGTACAAGCATCCGACGCAAAAGCCGGTCGAGCTCATATCCCATGCACTTCATAACAGCTCCAAGGCCGACGATCTTGTAGTTGATCCATTCTTGGGAAGCGGCAGCACTTTAATCGCCTGCGAGAAGATGAAGCGCATTTGCGCCGGCATGGAGCTAGATCCTAAATTCATGGACGTGATAGTCCAGAGATGGGTCGACTATACCGGCATAGAACAGGTGGTCAGGAATGGCGTGGTCGAGACTTGGCCGAGGACAAAATATGAGCGAAAACAAGAATAACAGTCAAATACTTCTGCTTCCGGCACCGAAGGCTTCAACCGTGGAAAATACGGCAAATACGGAGAACGGTCAGGTGCAGAATGACGACCGTAAATACGGTGAAAATACGGTGAGGGATCCTCAAACCGGCCGTTTCGTTACGGGCAATCCAGGGAAGCCTGTCGGAGCCCAGCATTTCTCGACAATGTTCAAGAGGGCCATACGACAGAAAGGCGGTACATCGAAGGATGGCGAGGATGTTCCGTTTGATGAGATTATCGTGAAGAAAATCGTGACTATGGCCGCGGGAGGAAACCTGAATGCTGCCGAAATCGTGCTCGACCGCGTCGACGGCAAAGTGAAGCAGCCTGTTGAATTTAGTCAAAAGGGCAAGGTGAAATTGACTGAGAAGGAGATATTTACTCACGAAACAATGTTTAAAGCACATGATAAACCAAGAACCGACGATAGAGCTCCCAAGGGTGACGGCCGAGGGGCTAAAGATATTAAGGGAAGCAAGGCCAGAAGCGCGTATGAGCCACGCTAAGGCTCACTTCGGCTACTTTCTCGCATACTATCTGCCTCACTACGTGCGAAGCCCTTTTGCCGACTTTCACTACGACATGATGGCGGACGTACACGATCTCCTCGATTTGAAAATCAGGGAGCTTGCCTGGTTCATGTTCGGCGAAAGCGCCAAGACGTCATTCGCCAAGGGTCTCATACTTTACATGATCGCATATGATCTCGAGCCGTATATAAATGCCGACGCTTTCGACAGCACGAACTCCGAGCGCATCCTCTTTGATGTCGTCTGGGAACTGCAGAGCAATGAACGCTTTTCAAATGATTTCGGCGAGAAATACAACGGTCCGAGGACAAGAGACAATGTGACGCAGAAAAGGATAAAGGATTTCATAACGAACCCGATTGTAGATGAGGAGAATAGGATCGTTAAAAACGGCATTCGTGTCGAAGCATACAGCACACAGGAAAGTGTCCGTGGCCGCATCCATGGAGCAATGCGTCCCGGGTTTGTGCTTGTCGATGATTTCGAAACAAAGAAGACCTTGAAAAGCGAAGCAGCCACGAATCAGGTCAGGATGCACATGCAGGAATTCAAGCGAGGACTCGACTCATCAAGAAGGAGAGTTCTCTACCTCGGAAATATCCTGAGCGAATATGGAAACGTAGAGAGCATCATCGAGCGATCAAAAGCTGATTCAGAACTCCGAGTCCGAATTATGCCCATATGCGGGGGTGATCTTGTAAGAGGACTTCATTCTCCAACCTGGCCGGAAAGATGGGCTTTGACGGACGAGGAGGCGGAAAGAGATAAAAAGGTGAGCATTGAAGGAAAAAGAAGGTCGATGTGGACTCCGGAAGACGGTGATATGGATTTTCAGGCGGAGATGCTCTGTCAGCCTGTAGATGAGGCCAAAGCGGTATTCAAGAAGGAATGGTTTAAGCCGATTGCATGGGATGCGCTCATGCAGAAAAGACTCTCGGCATATGTGACCATCGATACGCCGAGCATGAAGGAAGACGGCGAACTTACGAAGGACGGCGACTATGTGGGGATCTGCATAAACTGGGTCGACCGCGAAGGCAAGTGGCACTTGAAAGCCTGGAGAGAACGACTGGGACCGACGGCGATCATCGAAAAGATGTTCGGATTGTATAAATATCTGTTGGATCTGGGAACGCCTCCCATAAAGTTCGGATGGGAGGATACGGCTTTTACGAGAGGACTTGAGCCCATGCTCCGCCACGAGCAAAGAATGAGGCAGATATTTCTGCCTCTAACATGGCTCAAGCACGCAGGCAGATCGAAGGAAGACAGAATACGCACGGGACTCTTGTACAGGTACGAAACGAGAAGTATTTTTCATATTGAAGGAGAATGTAAGGACTTGGAAAACGAGCTTGTGAGATTTCCCGATTCGCCCCACGATGACGCAAGCGATGCTACGGCATACCAAAGCGACATAGCCCGACCGGCAGGAGCGGAAAGGCCTAGAGATGCCCGACCGGAAAGGCTCGTTGACACCGCATATGGAAAAGTGAAGCCGGCATACGAGGATGAACTTGTTGACGACGGTCCGCAGTTTCCGGACATAGGGATATAGTAATTCTCAATGAATATTTTTTCTCAAAATGCATACTGTGCCTGATGGCACTTGCCCACTACAAAACGAGAGATGCTCTGGCTTCACAGGCTCTAAAAGAGATCGACTATTCATACCGATACAAGAAGTCGCGGATGAGCTCATGGAACAAGAATGAGGACATGATGAGCCCGGACAGGATCGGTCCGGACGGTCATCTGCCGTACAGCTCAAAGTCTCAGGGCGGTGATAATCGGGCGGAAGTACCTTTGTACAAGATGCACGGATTTGTGCATACGATACTTTCCAAGATCGACAATCCGCTCACATTTAAATACGTAAAAGGATCGTCTGCCGATTTGAAGAAGGCCAAGCTCATGAATGCGGTCAAAGAAAAAGATTCAAACCTGGGCAGGTGGAACTTCAAGGACCTCATGGGCAAACGCGATGCCGCCATATACGGGCGTGCAATATACCTCTACCTTACTAAAAACGACAAGGGGACGTATAGAAGCATATTGAATCTGATCGATCCCAAGGATTTTCTCATTGATCCGGATGTTGGCGGGCTTTGCACCGAGGAAGAAGACGGAAGTGGCGTTGAAAAAGCGCTCTACCTCGGCTGGTGGAATACGAAGCTCACCCGTGCTCAGCTTCTGAAGGGCGTAAAGGACGGCGTCTATTACAAGAAAGTGGTCGAGGAACTTCTCGACGGCGGGACAAACACGAAGGTCAAGACCGCACAGGACCAGGACAAGGATAACAGGAAAGGAAGCGGTGTCCCACGGGAAAGATTCAAGAATGAAAACCAGTTCATCTTCTACACCTGGATCACGACCGATGAAAATGACGACCGCTACTACCTGGTGCTCACGTCTTCAGGCGACTGTATCAGATGCGAGCCATGGAAGGACATACGGAAAAGTGGAAAATATCCCATTTGGACCTGGGCGGCATTTCCAGACCCGAGAGAATTCTGGACGCCGTCATACTGCGACTTTGCAAGGCATATTTTCCTTGCCCAGGAGAAAAGCATCAACCAGTCTCTCGACAATTCGGAGCAGATAAACAGGCCGCAGACGGTCATAAATGTCGACTACATCAGAAACCTCGCTCAAGTCAGGTACAAGAAGGATGGATATATCGAAATCGAAGGCAACACTGATGTGAACAAGGTAATCCAGACGAGGCAGACGCCTCCCATTCAGGGACCATTCATGGTTTACGACAAGCTCGAAGCTATTGTCGAGTCTGAAACCGGCGTCACGGCCGATATGAAGGGAACAAGCGAGGAAGATACGCTCGGCGTCTATGAAGGCAATCTCATGCAGGCGGGTGACAGGTTCGGGTTGTTGAATAAAAGCTATGCCGAAGGGTACTACAGATTCGCTGTGCTTCACAAGGAAGGAGTCATGCAGGATTTGAAGAAGAAAATGGCTGTTAGAGTGCTCGGGTCCATGGGACTGCAGATTGAAATGGTGAGCGCTCGGGATCTTAAGCCCTTCCAGGACGACTACGACATCATGGTCGAATCAAGCATGGCTGAGGCGCAGAATAATCTGGCTGAAAGCAAGAACAAGCTCACGTTCCTCGGAGGCTACAAAGGAGATCAGAACATAAACCAAAAGCTTCTTTTTGAGACTCAGGCGGAAATTGCCGGATTCGACACCGACACGGTCCGCAGGCTCTTGAATACTCACGATGACGGGACCGAGGAGATCATTTCAGAAGCCGAAGAAGCCTTCGAGCTCATCATCGGCGGAGAAAATGTACCTCTCTACAAGGACGCCAATACAGCCTTCCTGCAGTGGCTCACTGATCTCTCACAAAGATACGATTCGGTCATTTCTCACGATCAAAATATGACCGTCATCGACTACATCTCAAGCATGAAACCCATTGTCGAAAAGAACATGGCCAAGTATGTGATTGACCAGGCGGCAAGCGAGGGACTCATAAGTGCCGGAATGGATATGAACAATGCCGATAAGGGTGATGGAAGTTCAGTTCCCAGTCCGTATACGCAAAATGCTCAAGTTTAAATATCAAATAAAAAAGAAGGCAAAGGATTTCGGCGACTATAGGCTGACGAAACATGGCCAGGTAGCCGAGTTTTCCCTCCGCGAGCTTTCGAGAAATATCGAACAGGTGAAAAAGCAGGCAAAAGAGATGGAAGCCAATGCCAGACTCCAGGAATCATTATCCGAAAATATACGGCATGCTAATCCTGATCTTCTTCGCTATTTGAATAAGTTGCCTCCAAAGAAAAGATTCGCACTTACGATGCTTGCCATTCAGGAAAACAAGGCAAGGCAGTTCAAGGCACAGGAGAAAGAAACAAAAAGGATACTGCGCATGCTTGTGCGGGAGGATTTAGAAATAAGAAAGCAGATAAGCATATGAGCGATAAAGAAAACATATTGACTGGTCCTCATGAAAGAGAAGACGAGAGCAAGATTTCGGACAATGAGGAGATAAAGGAAATAAATAAGGCCATAGATGTGGCGAGCGACCTTGTTTCGTGGACGAAAACTCCTGCAGGCAAAGATACGATCGAAAGACTGCAGAACGAATCCAGGAAATCCATGAATGAGCTCTTTTCCCTGATTCACGACAATCCGGATCTGGGCAGGCTCATCTCAGCGGTAGCCAGATTCGAAGCCTCCGTGCAGATGATGAGGAGATTTACCGGATCTGAAGATGATCTTCAGGATCTTCTCGATACTCTGGCCAAGAAAAGAGGAGAAAAGTAACGGGATTTGTAATTCTCAATGTTTGCATTTTTCCTGCGCATACACTTCCTCTCATAGAGGGACGAAAACCTCATTTATAAAACGTAACCGCACGCATCTGGCGATACCGGTGCCGATGGGACGGAAACCACCGAAATAAAACGTATGCCAAAAACACCAACCAAGGACGCAGCACCCAAGGACGACAAGTCCAAAGCTGCAGGGAAGGAAACGCCGGAGAAGGGCGAATCCAAAGCCAACCCTTCAAATGGTCAATCGATTGCACAGATTCTAGGGGGCGACAAAGGCCCGAAAGACGATTCTTCGAGGGAAAAGGACGATCAGCGCGATGTGATCGCAAGCCTTACCAAGGAGAACCGCGAAATGAAGAAGATGATACGCGAGGAGGTCATTCCGACGATCCGCCAGCTTCAAAACGAAGTGAAGAAGGGTGGAACGAGCGCAAGCGAAGCTCAGGATGAGCTCGACGCTCTCGCCAAGGAATGGGAGCTTGAACCGAAGTTTGTAAAAAGCCTCGCATCGATTCTTCTTTCCAAGTCCAAGAAGCAATTCGAGGACGAGTACCTTTCAGAAGTCAAAGATTTCAAGTTAAAAGTGGAGACACAGTCCAAGGAGATAGACAATGCCATAGTGGTAAAGGCGATTTCGACCGAATTCGACCGCGCCATATCCGAAAAGCCGGCATATGCCAAGATCGCCAAGAAGGATGCCGTCACAAAATACATCATGTCGAGCGAGGAAAACCTCAAACGCACGATGGACGACATCCTCGAGGAGCTCTATGGCGAGCCGGACGGCGAAGCGGGTATCGAGGGATATAGCTCTCAGGGGAGCAACCATCCCAAGGAGCCCAACTACAAGGATCCATCCGATGAGGATCATAAGCGCATTGCCGAATCGAGGACGAAGGGCGGCAAGGAGTTCGAACAGTATCAGGAGAACCTGATCGACCGCCTCACCCACCGCTCAAGGCATGCGAAATAGATTCTGAAAGGGCATTTATAAAATTTAATATTTACAAATAAATGTCTTTAGCAACATTCAAAGAGCAGTTCGACAACGCCTACCAGGCGGTGTTCGATAAAGTGCTTGTGGCGATGGAAATCGCCAATACCAGGCTCGAAGCGAAGCTTGAATACGGCGCTTCAGTGAAGCGTGTGAAGTATTCTCTTGCTCCGATAAGGGTAAGGAACATCACGATAGGCGTAAACCGCACCATCGATCAGTTGAACGATGCCGGCGAAACCCTGGTCGTGAACAAGAACAAGGGTTCCGACTTCCGCATCTCCAAAAAGGAGATGATCCAGGCCGGTCCCTTGAATCCGGCCGAGACAATCGGCGCAGAAGTGGCGAAGAAGCTCTCCCGCTATATCGATGCCGACGTGTTTGCGGAAGTGAAGAATGCACTCCAAACATTCGACACGGGAGATCTGACCACCATGACGTCAAACGGCACGGCTATCACCCTCTCGGCCACCAATATTCCGCAGCTTCTCTCGCAAGGGAGGGCAAAGCTCCGCAAGGCCAATCAGGACCTTACCAGTCTTGCGTTAGTCATCGACAGTTATGCGGGATCGGTAGTTGAGCAGTACGTCATGTCGAAGAATATCGACCTTGCCGCAGCCGCATTCAAGAACGGCTATGCCGGTCCGGTAGGCGGAGCGGAGCTCTATCTTTCCGAGAACCTGCTTGCGGAAGCTGTCATCACCATGGGTTCGAACCCGTCGAACGGGGAAACATTCTCCATAAACGGATACACATTTACCTTCGTCGATGTTATCGGCACGACACCGGGAAATGTGCTCATCGAATCCGGAGTCGATGCCACTCGCGACAACTTGATTGATGCCATTCACCAGACTTCAGGCACAGCGGGAAGCAAGTATGTCGCCTGGACTGATGTCGATCCAGGCTATGTTCAGTCGAATTGGGTCGATCTTCAGCTTGCAACAACGGACGACGATGCCGCAAACACGATCACCATCATGGGAACGGGTTCGGGAAGACTCTCCTTTGGCGGCACTGCCACATATACGGTCACATCGAATTTCGTGCACTCATACTACGGCAAGAAGGGCGCGATCGACGTGGTTATTCAGGATTTGGCCGAAGTCGAAATGGTCGACGACCCCTACCAGAGGGCGAAGATCATCCGTGCAGACGCGATCTATGGAATCAAGACGTTTGCCGACGGCAAGCCTCAGTTTCTAGACGTCAAAGTAGCGGCCTGACCTTAACACTGGCCCGAGTTTCTCGGGCTCAGTGGCGGAAGCAGTGCGGTCGATCCTGCTTCCACCACTGAGACATATGGCAACACCACTTACAGGACAACAGATCATAGACAGATTCGAGCTGTATACAGACGACACCACCGACCTCTCAAGCGACGAGGAGCTCATTTTGGCAAACGACAAGCTCCGCCTTATATATATGGAGCAGCCGTGGGAATTTCTGCGGAGAACCAAGGCAGGAAGCATAGAAAGCGATGGCAAAATATCTTTGCCTGCCGACTTTGATGAATTCATGGAGAATTTCAGCGATGACGGATATGAGGCTGTGGAGAAGGTCGTGTACGTCGGAGAAGGAAAGTCGCCCTACAGGATTGTTCCTATGGGACAAAGAATGGCAAATTCGTACAACGCTGTCTGCTGGATTGATCCTTCGGACGGAAAGATAAATTTCTCACAGAGTCCCGGCACTGGAGCAAGCTATGAGTTCGACTACAAGACGAGCCCCGATGATTTGACGGTATCAACCTCTCCGAAACTGCCTCCCGAATATCATCCAATGGTTGTCTTTGCAATGCTCATAGATGAGGAGATCATCAAGAAATCAGAAAAAGCGAGAAGCAACATGCAGGACAATGCAGTTCAGTATCAGAGGTACCTGAAGAACCTAAAACTGCGCGATGCCCGCTTTAAGCTTGCATAAATATGGCAGACCATGAGATTAAAAAATTCGGATCTGGAGTGCACAATCGCGAGGACAACGAGGATACGCCCAAGGACAGCGCCAAGGATGCTTTGAACTGGGTTACGATTGATGGCCGCATTGAACTTGCTCGAGGAAAGGTGACCGTCGGCACGGAAGGACCGGCAGGGGCTTGTCCGGCAATTCATATCGGCTACAAAGCGAATGGATCAGCAATTCTGTGGAGAAAGGTTGCTACGGCCATCCAATATTTCAACGGCCAGACATGGCTTGATGTTGTAACCGGACTCAATCCTTCTGACATTTACGTTTTCTCAAACTACAGCTCACTAACAGGAGCATGGACGTTCGCTGGCGGTCCGGGAGGACTATTCAAGTTCGCCAATGCCAATCCTTCCGACTATATCCAACTCTACGGCACAAGTGATTTTTTCTGCGGATTTCCACTCATAGACAAAGCTCGAATGTATCTCTGGGGCATTGCCAAGGATCCGACCAGCCTATATCGAAGCTACATTGACGTGCAGAGAGCCGGCACGAGTTTCACTCAAGTGTCGAATGAAAATCTGGCTACTGGCAATACTATTCAGAAAACATTCAGCGGCACACTTTCATTCAAATCAGGCAATCCAAAGACAAATTGTGGACTGGTGACAATAATATGCACGGATGGAGGC
>CAZYBH010000007.1:0-43322 GCA_964645315.1 uncultured Candidatus Saccharibacteria bacterium
TACGGCGTTGCCTTCAAACGTACACCTCAGCTAAAGCTGAGGGTTTATAGAGATAGCAAAAAGCGGCCCCGTAGGACCGCTTGCTAAGTTCCATCCAAGACTTTGATTGATCATGGGTCGAAGGGCACACCACCGTCGCCCTTGTACGGCCCATAACCATTCCCAAAACCGACGGGCGATTTCTCCCCCATTTTCGGTTTGTTTGAAGAAGGCTCGGGCCCACCTGTCTGAATGTACAACGGTGCGTTAGGGCAAGGATGACCGCCCTTACACTCGTGACCGCAGTCGCAGTGCTTTTCAGAAGTCGGTGAACCTCGAGACTCGAACTCACCATCTTCGGTCTGATCGTCATCGATCTCGCAGATCACGTGTTGGTGAGCCCAAATAAAGGATCCAACCTGAGGATGAAGTTCGTGGTAGTCGATAGCGACCACTTCATGTCCATCGACATGAATCAGGTAGCAATCTTGACGAGCATGATGTTTTCCAAGAACCCATGATCGACAAGGTATACAATTCGGATCAGTACGTCGAGTGACCGGATTACGAAACCCAGTATGCAAGGCTCGCCAATACCTTCTGACCGTATTCAACGGCCAATCAATATTGACAGGATCGCTGATTTTTGCCAATTCAGCGAAATCGTCGACCGCTTTCGGAAAGAGCCGAATCAAGAGCAACCGCAATTGTTGCCTCGAACTCAGCTCGGCCAACCGAATGTAATCACGCAGATCACACTCGTCCTGAGCCGTACGACCAGGGATGCGATACCCACTACCGTTCAACAGACACGGCATGGCGTACATCGCGAACAGGAGTTCACCAAACATTTTTTGACTCATTAATTCCTTTCCAACAGACCTCTGTTTCGGTTGATTGTTTGAGACCAATTCCTCTATATTTATACCACAAAATCGGTTAGTGTATAGACCAATTAATACTTATCTGCATATGTCAGACATATGCACGATACATTTTCCCTCCTACCTCCTTGCCCTACGAAGCTTTAGCGAAGTAGGGTTACCTCTTACCTTTTTACCTTTTTTACTACCTTTGTTCTTTTTACCTTCTTCCCCGCCTTTTTCCCTTTAACCTTAACTTTTGTCCTACTTCGTTCGCTAATCGCGAACTTCGAAGGACGGGCCTTTTCATTTTTAACCTTTACCCTTTTCTTCCCTATTACCTTCTTGCCCTTCATAGCCTTGGCGTAGAAGGGTGCTTTTTTGCCTGCCCTACGAAGCTTTAGCGTAGTAGGGTTAGACCAATTCACCTTCAAAAAGTGTGCTCCACAACTCATACAAGGATCGTAAGCGCGAATTAGCTTTTCAATTTCAAAATTAATTTTATCTTGAGGAATCTTGTCGTAAATAGATTCAACAAGTACACCCACATCGCGTTCGATATTGAGCTGATTTTGACCAGTCGGTACGATCACTTCTCCATCAGTCACTATACCTTTGTCATCTATTACTATCTTATGATACAAAGTCCCTCTCGGAGCCTCGATCACACCCATACCGACACCAGCTTTCATCTCTGCCTTGACTATCGGCTCTTGCACAAAAGTATTATTTGAAAGAATGTCGATGGACTCATCAATGCCATGCAAAATCTCTATTGCTTGAGCGAGGTTGTTGTGGAAAATATCAGTTGATGGGAAAAGTTTGAGCGCTTCTTTTGCAGACTCTTTTGTATTTGGATGTAATTTGTCCTTAGCCAAGTTGATCCTAGCCAAAGCTCCAACCATATAACTTTCGCCTTTGTATGTATATGCAGAAGCTTGAGAATAAGGGAGAACCGTATGCTCCAAATGCTTGCGGAAATCTTTTTTGTCATAAACTTCACCAATACTAGAAATAATCTTGCCACCGATATAGCCGAAACTATCATCTGGTACTAGAGCCATAAACTTGGTCTTACAATCTAGATGTTGTGGTGCTTTTACAAAAATATCAATCAGACGCAAAACTGCATCTCGAACCGCTTTTAGCTCGACAACAGATTCCATTGCATGCTCTTTTGTCGGAACTTGCAAAAATCCACCGATAACTGGGTATGTAGCATGGACACTTCTACCCGCAACAGTCTGAGCAAGATGATTGCCCGCCGCTTTGACATCGAAACCATCATGCAAAAGCTGGTGTTGCTCAGGATCATTATCATCAAATTCCAAAAATGCATCTTTATTGTACAAATCAGGCATGACGAAGAGATATAAATGCAAAGCATGATCGCGGATCATCAGCCCATGCATTGTCAGCTTCCTCAACAACTCAGTCTGAGCTGTAGGCTTGATACCAAGAGCGTCCTCGCAAGCAGTAATAGCAGCCATGACATGAGCATTGGAACAAGTACCACAAATACGAGCAAGATGTGCAGGCATAGCCACAATACTCTTGCCCTTCATCGCTTCAGTAAAAAATCTTTTGTATTCGACAATAGCAAACTTTACATTTGTAACCTTGCCATCTTCAACGACCACATCCATCGATGCTTCACCTTCTATCTTGGTAACTTGATCTAGTCTGAAATCTACTCTATGCATAATATAAAATTAAATATTAAATCTAAAAAATAAAATCTAAATGCATTAAACTACTACACTTGGTTCCTTCGATAATCCGCCACGAAACTCTCCGACCAATCCATTGACCTTCTCCAAAAAAACTTTTGGATCCATAGGGCAACCAGGGATCTCGACATCTACCGCGACGACATCAGCAACTTTTTTGACCATTGGCAAAGCTCCAAATCTTGTAATGAGAAAATCGATGCTTTCTTTTTGTTCTGGTGTAAATGTATTTCTCTGACCCGCTGGTAGTCCGACCACCGCGCAAGAACCGACAGCGACTAGCTTCTTGGAGCGACTACGAATATCCTTGAGCTTTTCTTCATGCTTCGGTGAAGCGATAGCACCTTCGATAAAAGCAATATCAAAACTATCCATGACATTATTTGTCTTCATCACTCTTGCATTACGAAAATCAAAAATCTCTCTCCATTCTTGCCAATGATCGTTCATAACCTCAGTCATAATGATCGTATTGTCTTCGCAACATGAGAAAGAAAACCAGCCAACAGCAATTTTCTTTTTATTTTCCATGTTTAGATTTTAGCACTTTATTACCTTTAAGTTAAACCATAGAGCGAGGGCGGATGTGCACTTTCAAAAGCACGATCGGCTCTGCTCGAATGACAGAACGCCTCGCAGAGCCGTCTCTTCTCGTGCCACCTTTCCAGGGTCTTCTACTCGCCGTACTGGTGGCACTGCGAAAGGCTTTTGATAGTGCACATCCGCCCTCGCTCCAGTCTCCAAGAAATTTAATGAATTAATTACTCAATACCCAATCTCCATAATAACTATTCACAATTTAATAAATTAAGCTGTGATATAATTTGTATGTGAAAAAAGCTCATGACAGTGTATTTACAATAGGTATAGGGGGCGCCGCAGGAGACGGTGTCCGTGAATCTGGCGCTACGATCGGGGCAATCCTTACCGAATTGGGCTACGAATCCTATTACTCTTTTACATATCCTTCACTTATACGCGGAGGACACAATTTTGCACGCATTTCATTTAGCAAAGATCCTGTACATTGTGACCATCAAGCTCTCGATGTGCTCATTGCTCTCAATGAAGAAAGTATTTCTCTTCATGTACCAGAATTAACAAAAAATTCTGTGGTCTTTGGAGATAGTATAAAGGAAGATGATTCGAAGAAGCTTGAGCGAAATTTCCAAATGTTACCAATGCAAAAGACCGTAACCGAGCTCAAAGCTATGCCAATCATGAGAAACTCTATGGCTATCGGCGCTCTTTGCTATTTGATTGATCTTGATTATGACCTTATGCAAAAAGTCCTAAACAAAGTCTTCAAAAATAAACAACCCGAAATGAATACGAAGCTTGCCGATATGGGTTATGAAATAATGAAAAAGAACAATTACAGACACTTGAAAAAGATCGAACCTTCAAATGCAAAAAATGATTTTCTTGAGGGAAATGTAGCGATAGGCAAAGGTATGATTTATGCCGGTTTGGATTTTTATCTTGGATACCCCATGACACCGACCACATCTCTTCTCCAATTTGTAGCAAGTCAACAACAAAATTCAAAAGTTCGAGTTATCCAACCCGAAAGCGAATTATCAGTTATCAATATGGCTCTCGGCATTTCTTATGCGGGCAAAAGAGTAGCTATCGGATCGGCTACTGGAGGATTTGCTCTGATGCAGGAAGCGCTCAGCTTTGCAGGCATTGCCGAATTTCCACTTGTCATAGTCGTCTCCCAAAGACAAGGTCCGGCCACAGGACTTCCGACGTATTCTAGTCAGGCCGATCTCCGCTATGTCTTGCATTCTGGACATGGTGAATTCCCAAAAATCGTCATTGCACCAGGCGATACCGAAGAAGGATATTATATGGGTGCAAAAGCTCTAAACTTGGCATGGAAGTATCAAGTACCAGTCATTATTTTGGTTGATAAAATAATTTCCGAGCATAGTTCTTCTGCCTTACTGGATCCAAGTAAAATTCAAATTGAAAAAGGCAAACTAGCAGAGACTGGTCAAGGTTATGAAAGATACAAAATTACTGAGGACGGCATTTCACCACTTGCTTTCCCTGGAACAAAAGATGCAATAGTCAAAATCACTAGTTATGAACATGACAAAGATGGAATTACAGTCGAAGATCCAGAATTGACTACTGCCATGCTAAATAAACGCTTCAAAAAATCGGAGACAATAAAACAAGAATTGGATAATTCAGAATCAATAAAAATTTATGGTGACGAAGACGCTAGCGATATCGTAGTCTTCTGGGGTTCGACAAAAGGTCCGGTCTTGGAAGCTTATGAAAGATATTTGGACAAGCCGGTCAAATTGGTTCAGATTGTCTGGCTAAATCCTTTTCCTATTGAACAGCTAAAATCGGCGCTAAAAAATTCCAAAAATATCATAAATATAGAATGCAATCACGATGCTCAAATGGCCGGCTTAATCCGCGAGAAGACAGGTATCGAAGTTACTCACAATATTTTGAAATACAATGCCCGACCATTTGATCCTGAAGAGTTGGCTGGAGAGATTAGTAAGTTGTTAGCCACTGGGTCAAAATAATACAACTTTTGCCTTTTAATTTTTAACCTTTACCTTTAATAAAATGTCTCTCAACTTATCAACAACAGCAAAAATAACCTGGTGCCCCGGTTGCCCAAATTCACAAATTTTGGTCGCTTTGAGGCAGACACTTACACGCATGGTAGACAAGGGTCAATTGCAAATCGAAAATGTCGTCGGTTGTGTCGGTATCGGTTGTCATGGCAAGATCTCTGACTATATCAATATAAACACCTTCACCGCTTTGCATGGCAGGGTGATCGCAAATATGACAGGCATCAAATGCGCCAATCCAAATCTAACCGTCATCGGCATGAGTGGCGACGGCGATTCATATTCTGAGGGTTTGGAGCATCTAGTCCACGCTGCTCGTCGCAATTCCGATATCAAACTTTTCATTCATGACAACCAAGTCTTCGCTCTTACTACAGGTCAGACTTCGGCAGCGAGTCCAAAAGGTCACATAAGTAAGACAACACCACTTGGCAGTGTCGAAGATCCGATCGATCCATTTGCTATTTTGCTCAGCGCTGGTGCAGGTTTTGCAGCAAGGACTTATGCTGGAGAGATAGCTAAGACAAGTGAGATAATGGAACAAGCGATCAATCACAAAGGCTTTGCTTTCGTCGAGATTATTCAGCCTTGCATTACATTTTTTGACACTCGAGACTATTTCAAAGAAAGGATTTTTTGGCGTGGTAGCGAAGGTCGAAATGTTGAAGAAGCAATCAAGTTATCCAAAATCGAAAATGACAAAGTACCACTCGGAATCTTTTATCGCAAAGAGAAACCTACTTTTGAGGAGATGTTAGGGTAGTATTAGTCACTAGGATTTAGCCAATAGAAATTACTCAAGGATCTAACTAGTAATAATGAGAATAAATTAGTGCCTATTTTATATCTATTTACCACACTTGACTAAAAAAGTAGTATTGACAGATAAGCTAATATTATTCTATAATTGCAAACAGTTAGAACCTTGATCCAACTTGTTGAATAGGTTGTAACACAACAACTTACCTGATTGAAAGGAACACCATATGCCTATTTACGATGGAATGGTCGTCTTTCCATACGACGTAAACCTCTCTGATTCCGCTTGGTCAGAGTTGATTCAGCAGATTCTTCTGAGGGGTGAGGATAATTTCACACTTCACTCCCTCAAACAAATTGTCGGTAGCCCCAAGGTGCCTGAGCATTTGAAGACAACCGATCTCAAAAATCGCATAGCTTGGTTGAAGTTCGAGAATGAACTTCCTGGTTTATTTATCTTTCGTGGTAGTAGCGTTGGAGGGTGCTTTGAACTGAACGACCATCGTATGACGGAGATATCCGAATGGCTTCTGAAGTCCGAACAGGTCACTATCAGGTTGCGAGCCATGAAACGTCTTCTGGAGATCCTGCAGGATGTCAGACCAAGCGACTCTAGTCGGCGCTGGATCAATTGGCTCCGAACTCAGGAAGTATCCGCTATCCCTTAAATTGTGGTTTTTCCACTCGGTAAAGAGAACCGTAGTATAAGCTCAAAACTCTCATGGATTTCCCCCGCGACCAGCAATGGCCGCGGGTTTTCTTTTTTATAAAGAAACTTTGTAAGCATCATAAGTTTTTTACTTGTTTTGATGTTAAAATATATGCATGAATTTAAACAATTTTTTTATACCAAAATCCGTCGCAATCATCGGCGCATCATCTGACAAAAACAAAGTAGGATATGCTCTCATGGCAAACCTGTCGCAGTACACCTCTCTCGACTCCGCTCGAGATAAATCGCGAAAACTTTTCCCAATATCACTAATTGAGCCGGAGGTCCTTGGCCACAAAACATTCAGAAGTCTCGATGAAATAGATAGCGATATCGATCTTGCCGTGATAGCAATAAAGGCAGACTTCGTACCCGATATCGTAAGACAATGCGCGAAACGCAGTATCAAAAACATTGCTGTTATTTCTGCTGGTTTCAAAGAGATGGACGAACATGGTGCCAATTTGGAAAAAGAAATTGCAACTATTGCAAAAGAAAATGGCATTGCCCTACTTGGCCCAAACTGTCTCGGCACTCTCGATTGCCATTCTGGACTAAATGCAACATTCGCTCCAAATATTCCACCCAAAGGCAAGATCGCTTTCATCTCGCAATCTGGGGCTTTGGGTACTGCCATTATAGACAAAGCCATCGATGAAGGTCTTGGCTTTTCCAAATTTGTCAGTTTGGGTAATGAGGCTTCACTAAATGAGATTGATTTCCTCCAATTCATAAAAGACGATCCAGAAACCGAATTTGTAATGATGTATTTGGAAAAAATATCTAATGGTCCAAAATTCCTCGAACTCGCTTCTCAAATTTCCAAAACAAAACCAATAGTAGTGATCAAAGCCGGCCGTGGTGCAAGTGGTCAAAAAGCCGTCATGTCTCATACCGGCTCTCTTGCATCAGATGATTTGGTTATGCGTTCTGCTTTCAAACAATCTGGAATTATTGTGGCAGATTCGATAAGACAGTTTTTTAATATAGCAAAGTTATTTTCGATAGGAATAAAAACGCCGCCAACTGAGCTTGTAATACTTACCAACGCCGGCGGACCAGCTGTGATCACTTCAGATCTTATTGATCTTTCAAATTCATTATCTCTTGCAAATATCGACGAAGGTGACAAAGCAGAACTAAAAAAGCTCTTGCCACCGATGGCTGGTCTCAACAATCCTATAGATATTATCGGCGACGCTCTTTCTGATCGCTATGAGTCTGCCCTAAAAATCTTGTCAGCAAATAGTAAGTATCAAGCTATCCTTGTCCTCATCACTCCACAAATGATGACTGATGATGCCAATATTGCTCAAGTGATCTCGAAATATTCAAAAGAAAAAGTCTTATTGCCCATATTCATCGGAGGCCAAGAAGTCCAAAGAGGCATAGAAGTTTTGAAACAAAATAATCTAGTAAATTTTGCCTATCCAGTAGATGTAGTAGAGGCTTTGGATAAGTTTGCCGACCATAGCAAAACAAAGAACGATTTATCCCGCGAAATACAACAAGATAAGAATGATCCCAAGTCAGATTCCTCCGGATCAATGCTTTCATATCAGGAAACAATCAAACTTTTTGCTGATTATGAATTGCATTTCGAAGGGATTTTCCTGAAAGAGAAAGACGATTTGCGTGAAGCTTTTTCAAAATTAAAAGGTGATTCATTTATCCTAAAAGCAATTGGACCACAGATTGTCCACAAAACTGAACTTGGAGCAGTAGTGATGGACATCCACAATCTAGAACAAGCAGAAAATACTTGGGACAATATGCTTGCAAACATTAGCTCAAAAATCCCGAATCTCAAACTTGAAGGTATGGTCTTCCAACCAAAAGCTCACGGCAAAGAAATAATAATTGGCGTAAAAAAAGATCGAGTCTTCGGACCGACTATCGTTTTTGGTTTGGGAGGTATATTTACCGAAGCAATCAAAGATACAAGTCTTCGCATTGCACCAATAGACAAAGATCAGGCACGAGAGATGATACAAGAAATAAAAGGCTTTAAGATTTTGAGTGGTCTTCGAGGCGAAAAATCCGTAGACCTTGATGATTTATCTGACCTCATTTCCAAAATATCAAAACTTGCCACTGATCACCCAGAGATTGAAGAATTGGATCTAAACCCTGTCATGGTCAGACCAGATGGATATTCGCTAGTGGATGTGAGAGTAGTGAGGAGTTAAAAGTACAAAGTGTAAAGTTGATGTATGAGGTTTTAACGTATGTAGAACATAGGTAAAAGGTAAAAGGGAATAGGTTAATTTATGAAATTACCTTTTACCTTTTCCCTCTTACCTGTTACCTTTTACCTTGAATTTATAACTCCAACAACTTCTTCAAATCAAACCCCACATCGCCGAGTTCGGCCAAATGTCCTGAAACATCAACATTCTTTTCAATTAATTTTGAAATGGTACCCATTTCTTGAGTGCGGTTTATGAGAGTTGCGCCGGCGATTTCATTATGATCAATAATAATCCGACCAATAGAATTTTTCTCTGGTTCCCTGCGAACCACCACCTGTCTATCTGGATGGAAGTTTACATCGCCAACAAAGGCAATACCCAAACCGAAACCGGTAGTTGTATAGAATGAAATAAATTTGAATGGAGACTTTTTGCCGACCATACCGAGACCTGCTACTCGACCCTGTTCATGAGCGGAGACCCAATTGCCCATTTGAATATATTCTTCCAATAAAATATCTTTGTACTCAGCCACATCGCCCGCTGTCCAAATATCTGCAACGCTTGTCTCCATAAATTCATTGGCCAAAATACCTCTATTGGTTTTGATACCGGCTCCATTTATCCAAGAAAAATCGTTGACCGTACCAATACCAAAAACGATTAGACCACAAGGTACAACCTTTCCATCTTTGAGTTTTACCGATTCTACTCTGTCGCCACCCATTATCTCCACTACTTCATTGTTGTGGATTATTTCCAAACTAGTCTTCTTCATAGCATTTTCGATAATAAGACCGGATTCTTGATCGAGAGTCGGATGCCAGAAACATGGTTCGCGAACAACAACCGTGGTATTCATTTTTGCCATTTGCATAAGATCAGCCATTTCAAAACCGATGAATCCACCACCCACGGTCACCGCCTTATCGGCATTTTTGAGATCAGCGATTATGCCCTTAGCATCTTCCAAAGTTTTGAGATAATGAATGCCTTTTTTGTCTGCTCCTGGAATATTTGCTTTGCGAGTAGCTGTACCTATAGCTATTAATAGTTTTTCATACCCAACTTTGTCACCATTTGAAAGAGTAATATTTTTTGCACTAGAATCTATACCCGTAACCGAATGTCCTCCAATAAAGGAGATGTTCTTTTCTGCATACCATTGTTGACCCTTGAGCCAGATCTGATCAAATGGTGTTTTTTCCAAAAAGAAATTTGGTTTGGAGAGCATAACGCGAGAATACAAAAGATATGGTTCATCTGAAACAATAGCTATACTACCTTCATTGTCATTTTGTCTAATTGTCTCAGCTGCAGTCACACCAGCAACACCGCCACCGATAATTAAATATTTGTAAGTCATAATTAGAGAGATAGGGGATAGAGGAATAGAGAGTTAGAGAGATAGAGAATTAGAGAGTTTGTTTTCTAAGATTGTCTTCCTAACCCTCTATCTCTCTAACAATCTAACACTCTACTTCTCTACTTCGGATATACCTGCTTACCTTCCTTATCAAAAAGTAAAATTGCTTTTGTTGGACAAGATTCTGCAGACATAAGTAATGTCGCATCATCGACAGCGTCTGGTCCAGTAACTATTGCTTTTGTCTCACCATCAAGCTCGTATGTCGCACTTGAAACCGCAAGACAAGACGCAGCTCCAATACACAAATCTCTATCGATAACTATTTTGCCAATTTTGGAATCGGCTCGATTTCGTGGATACTCTTTTGTATTTGCCATGTTGTTAGTATTTAGTCACTAGTGATTAGCCACTGGTGTACTTCAAAAATTATATCAGATGGAGGTTGTGGTGGCTATTGATTATTTTAGATTTAATTAAAATGATTCAAGCTAATGATTTTATATAAAAATTGACCCCCAGTCTGCCGAAGCAGACCGAGGGTCATATGAGAGCAAATGTTAAGTACGGAAACCGTACAACAATCTAGGCCTTAGCACTACTTGCAAAATGGAGAGCTGGATTGTCACCGTACAAAACTTGTTCAATCGAGTACCAAGAAAGGATCACCTTTCCACAACCTTCGCAGAGAAACGAGACGTGGAGGTGATCGAAGCGACGCCGCACGACGCTCTTCCAACCAAAGACCCCCTTACCTTTGAAGTATTTCCTGAAAAAGGCGATGCCCTTCTTTTGGATTTCTTCGAGGTCGCGTAGACCGAGGTGATCCTTGAGGATTTCAGGCTTATTGAGCTCGGCCCAAATCTTTGTTCCCTCGATCCACTTTCCGCCCTTCTGACCATCGTGGAGCCATTGCTCCACTGCCGAGATGTCATACTCGGCCGGTCCAATATCCTCCAATTCCGGGTGAACCACTTCCTTCACCCAGTCGGGATACGATGGTCGAATAGAGAGGTCGACTCGGATGATGGAATCGGCCTCGACTTCGGGCTCGAGGATCGAGGGTGTGGGATTCGACTGTGTCACTTGCGGGTCTTGGCCGTTGGTCCAGCAAGACTCCTTGCGGAGGAACAGCTTCCCCTGTTCAAACCACTGTTCGCCGCTAGGATCAGCAAGTTTCCTTGCAAAATCCTGCACCAGACCGAGCCGATCTACCGGGACGGTCACCAAAGCCCGCACAAGCGAGCCGAGAATGTCATTTGACATAGTCTTCTTTGCTTTAGGTTGTGTTATTGCGTGGGTACTACGTTTCGCCACAGCAGAAAGTGCCCTTCACTTTAGTCGAGGCATTATCTGCTATGGCGAACTTTTTTATTTCAACATAAACCCTTACTAATATCCAACATATACGCTACATACTTTTGTACAATTTGTCAATAGTAGAACATATAGAAACTACTTATTCAACCTGATCTCCTTCACGCTTGGAATCTCTTGTTTCAAGATCCCAGAAATCATTGTATTGTATGTCATATCAGCTAGATGGCAGTGTGAACAAGCACCACTAATATTGAGGGTCACAATTCCCTCTTTGAAACTGTCCAATGCCACATCGCCTCCATGCATTTGGATATATGGGCGAATTTTTGAAAGAATTTCTTCTATTTTTGTAATTTCTGCTGATGTTACTACTGCAGAAGTCTGACTTCTGTTTTTTAGTGTTTTAATTTTGGTTATTTTTTTCATGGTTAGTGATTAGCGACTAGGGCCTAGCCACTAGGTAGGCGTTAGGATTTAGCCACTAGCCACTAGTAAACTCACAGAAATCTTAATGGTTGCATTCACTAGTCACTAGTGGCTAACTACTAAACCCTCACTAGTGGCTAGACCCTAGTCGCTAACTACTAATTACCCAAAATACTTCTCCTTATAAAACCTTATCAATTCCTCTACTTGTGGTAGACACTCTGGATAACCGATACCGACCTTGGTCTTCTTTTGGACATCTTCTACAGTCAATGCACCTTCAAGGACCGCCTCCTCAATATCTGCTTCAGTAACTTTTGTATTTGGATCAACGATCTTTTGACCTTCTACTACAATTCTTGAAATCTGATCAGTCTTCTTGAACCAATGATTGATCGCAGCTCGCAAAGCTTTGTCACCGAGCACCGAACAATGAATCTTGCGATCTGGTAGACCACCAAGTCTGATTATTATATCTTGAGGTCGAATCTTTAGAGCCTCATCTATCTTCATACCACCATTTTCGGTAATCATCACCGATAGCATCGATGTTGCTGCAATTGCACTAGCGCAACCGAATGTTCGCCATTTCAATGTCGTAATCTTATCTTCTTTCGGATCAACATTGAGCCATATTCGCATTACGTCGCCACAGGCTGGCGAGCCCACGACACCTTCAGCATCATATTCTGCATCTTTTGGATCCTCCCAGAGGAGATTTTTTGGGGAGAAGAAATGCTCGCGAACCGCATCGGTATATGCCCAAGAACCACCCACGTGCTTATTTACAACATCTGGTTTTGATTTCGGCTTTGTAGTTTGTGCTTTTGAATTGGCTTTAACCGCCCTTTTGCTTTTGTTTGCAGGCTTCCTTATTGCAGATGTTTTTGCAGATGTCTGACTTCTACTTTTTGCCTTTTTTATTTTAATTATTTTTTTTGCCATGTTTTCATCTTAGTGATTAGCGACTAGGATTTAGCCATTAGTAAACTCATAAAAATCTTAGCAGTTGCCTTTACTAGTGGCTAGTGGCTAACTACTAATTACTAACTATTTCCTCTTCTTCCTCAAAAAGTGCGGAGTCTGTCCACCAATAAACGCTCTAGGATCCGACATTACTTTCTTTTCATCTTGACTTAAGTTGAGTGGAGATATCTTCCTCAAGCGTTCCACTATCTTTGGCAAATGTTTAAGAAGATGTTTGACTTGCCTTTCATTACTCTCTGGACCCAAAGTAAATCTTATACTTCCATGGACGAATTCGTATGGATTGCCCATAGCCGAAAGGACATATGAAGGCTCTAGACTTTCCGAATTGCATGCTGAGCCAGTGTTGATCATTATGCCATGCTCATCTAATTCTAATAATAATGATTCACCTTCTATATCCAAAATTGAAATGTTTGTGAAATTTGGTAAGCGGAATTTGGGATTTCCATTTACAATAACTTTTGGAATAGATTTGATAATGCCTTTTTCGAGCATATCCCTAAGTCGAGCTATTTTCTTTGAATCTTTTATCTTATGAATTTCATTTAGTCGTACCGCTTCACCGAAACCGACAATAGCTGGCACATTCTCTGTACCAGAACGCAACTTACCTTGATGACCACCACCGTATATAAGAGGAGTAAGCCTGACACCTCTTCGCACGAAAAGTCCGCCTATACCTTTCGGACCATGAAGCTTATGAGCGGACATAGTCATCATATCGACACCGAGCTTGCCCACATCGATATCACCATAGACCGAAGCCTGACTTGCATCGGTATGGAAATATGGCAATGACTTTTCTTTGCGAAATTCTTTTATTATTTTTGAAATCTCTGCTATCGGCTGCAATGTACCTGT
This sequence comes from uncultured Candidatus Saccharibacteria bacterium, assembly GCA_964645315.1. Lineage (GTDB taxonomy): Bacteria > Patescibacteriota > Minisyncoccia > Phycocordibacterales > PALSA-1337 > C7867-002. Next base: position 13,805 of record CAZYBH010000007.1, read on the forward strand.
CTCACTGTCCGCCATCGTGATAGAAACAATTGCAGTTTTGTCATTCAAATTTCTTTTAATCTCTTCAATATCGACCAAACTATCCTTACCTACTCCAATCTTGATAATTTCGAAACCCTCTTTTTCTAAGGCATCACCAACAGCCATTACACCCTTATGCTCTAATGCAGAAATAATAATACGATTGTGCGTGCTTTTATTTGCTCTTGCCGCACCAAGTATGGCCAGATTGTCGGACTCAGTGGCCGAACCTGTAAAGACAAATTCATCTGCTCTACAACCCAAAGCCTTGGAGATCTCAAGTAAAGATGCAGAGACAGCTTGCCTCGCCACTCTTCCTGATTCGTAAAGATTGGATGCATTGCCATAATCTTCAAGGAAAAACGGAGTCATCTTCTCAAAGACTTTTTTGTGTAGAGGCGTGGTCGAAGCATGATCGAAATATGCCAGAAATTTTTTCATGTCTTAATTCTATCATCATAAACAAAAAGACAAGATTGACTTAGATATTATGTTGTTGTACGAGAATATTGTATATAGAGATGTTGTCTACAACTTATTTGATTTACTCTACTCGATAGGTTTGCCCCGACTTTATGGAGGGGCGCATCTATGAACAGTATGCTAACATCTATACATGACAGGAAACTATGATGTAATAGTAATCGGTGGCGGACCCGCAGGCATGATGGCTGCTGGTAGAGCAAGTGAACTAGGAGCAAAGGTTTTATTATTGGAAAAAAATGAGAAACTCGGTAAAAAACTTCTAATCACTGGAGGCGGCCGATGTAATGTGACCAATGCCGAACTTGATAATAGAAAATTGTTGGAGCGATTTCGTAATGATGGTAAATATCTATTTTCTCCATTTTCGAAATGGAGTGTAAAGGATACTTTGGACTTTTTCCATAATCACAAAATGGAAACCAAGATCGAAAATGAAAATCGAGTCTTCCCCCTTAGTGACAAAGCTCAATCCGTCTGGGATGTTATGGTCAATTATCTCAAACAAACTGGAGTCACCGTCTTATCAAATAGCCCAGTCCAAGATCTCATTATAGAAAATTCAAAAGTTATGGGCGTAAGACTCAAGGACGGTAAGTACTACCATGCAAAATCCATCATCGTAGCCACTGGAGGCACTTCGCATCCAGAGACAGGTTCGACCGGCGACGCTTTCTTCTGGCTAGAGAAGATCGGTCACAAAATAGTCAAACCAAATCCTTCACTTGTCCCCCTTGCTACAAAAGAAAAGTGGGTAAAAGATTTGAGCGGTGTAAGTCTTGGTAATATAAAGCTCAATCTTTATCTTGATGGAGTAAAACAAAAAATTGAAAACAACAAAGGTCTTCAATCCAAAATTCCTCAAAAAATCCTATTCACCCATTTTGGTATTAGTGGACCAAGTGTACTAAATCTTAGCAAGCAAATAGGTGAAATGCTCAGTTACGGAGAAGTAGTCATCACGGTAGATCTTATGTCAGATCATGATCATTCAAAACTAAACACTGCTTTGCAAGATCTATTCAAAAATAATCATAAAAAGAAAATTAAAAATAGTTTGAGCGAACTTGTACCGAGCGCAATCGTGCCAATAATCCTGGAGCTTTCCAAGATTGATCCGGAAATAGAATGTAACAGCATTACACGCCAATCAAGAATGGATCTAATTAAAATTTTAAAAAATATTCCACTTACTATCGACCATCTTCTCGGTCAAGACAAAGCCATTGTTTCGAGCGGTGGTGTCGATCTCGATGAAGTCGATTGGAAGACGATGAGCTCAAAGCTCTACCCGAATCTCTACCTAGTCGGCGATGTACTCAATATCGATCGACCATCAGGTGGCTTCAGTCTGCAACTTTGTTGGACCACTGGGTTCGTGGCTGGGAGTAGTGCTGTAAATAATGCTACAATATTGCCATGAATCAAACTTATTCTTGGTACTCAACTATTATCAAACCATCATGGGCACCACCATCATGGCTTTTTGGACCAGTTTGGACTGTTCTATATATATTGATAGCAATATCTTTTGGAAAAGTATTTTTGATGTTTGTCCAAAAACAAATACCTTTTATTGTCGCTTTACCATTTTTACTAAACCTTATTTTCAATTTTCTCTTTTCCCCTATTCAGTTTGGCCTCCAAAATAATCTTCTCGCTTCGATCGATATCTTACTGATTCTCTCGACCTTGATCTGGGCCATAACCGTTATTTATCCATATGCAAAATGGATATCATTCATTCAAACCCCTTACCTTCTCTGGGTTTCATTTGCCACAATTCTGCAATTGACAGTCACCTATCTCAATTGGGGCAAATAGGTTCAGCAAGTTAGACAAACAATCTAACCATACGATTTATTTTTTCAAAATTTTTGAAATAATCTTCAAAGCTTTTTTGACCTCTCCAAGAGTAGTAAATCTGCCGAATGAAATCCTAACTGATTCTTTACTATTTGCTCCGATAGCGTTTAGGACATAAGATTCTTCTTCATCACCGAGACATGAACTCTTAGTCGAAATGCAAATGCCATTTGCATCCAATTGTAAAACAAAAAATTCATTGTCTATTTTTGGAATATGAAGGTTCAAAATATGTGGAGAATAATTTTCACCAATACCTCCATTTATCTCTATATTAGTTCTAATCTCTCTAACCTGCCTAAAAAAATATTCTTTTAGAGATTTTATTCTTATACTTTCTTTTTCTCGCTCTTGACTTGAAAGCAATAGAGCATAACAAAAACCCGCTATGCCTTGGACATTTTCGGTACCCGAACGTAGACCAGATTCTTGACCTCCACCAAACATAATCGGACTGATAGGTGTCTCATATCTAATATAAAGCAAACCCATACCTCTTGGACCATAGACTTTTGAGGAATCTAGAGTAAGCAGATCAACTCCAAATTTTTCGGTATTTATATCTTCATATAAAAATGCTTGACTTGCATCAGTATGAAATATCGGATAGGTAAAATCCTGGAAAGCAAAAGCTGATTTTTCTTTATTATGACTTCGATAATGTCTGATAATCTTCGCTATCTCTCTTATCGGCTGAATACTGCCAATCTCATTGTTGACTGTCATAATTGAGACCAAGACTGTATTTGGCTTGAGCTTTTTCTTTATCTCTTCTGGATCGATACAGCCATCAGGATTGACTGGGACAATATCGACTTCTACTCCCTTGCCGGATATATAGTTGGCAATTTCTCTTATCGATGAATGCTCAATGACGCTAATAATAATGTGCATTTTGTCATAATCTACACCCTTTTCTCTTAGATTTTCTATCGTTCCCAAAATAGCCAAATTGTTCGATTCGGTGCCTCCGCTAGTAAAAAATATTTCCCTTTCATGAGCATTTATGAGACTAGCGATTTGTTTGCGACTATCTTGGATTACTTTTTTTGAATTAACTCCTTCTTTGTATATAGACGAGGCATTGGCATAATCTGAATGCAAATATTTTTTTGAATGACAAATAACCCTCTTATCGATCGGGGTAAGAGATGCATAATCAAGATATATTCTTTTTTTTGAAAATAGTCTGCTTAATAGATTCATATTATTAACTATTTTAAATAAAAATAGATAAAAAGAAAGGGCGCCACCTTCTCCACACTTATTGCAAGTGGCCTTGTGCAGTGGAGGAAAGTAGTCGCCCGAATCAGCGTATCGGTGACGAAGAGGGTTCGTCCGATGTTGGTTGTTGGGTCTCATGAGGGTGAGACCTTTGAGTTCAGAATTGTTTTCAACAACCCGAGGTTTAGCGTCCCCGATCACTTTTCAGCTGAGCATGAATGGGGTACGGTTTGCTTTGTCGAAGCTATGCCGTTTGCTTGAACCTCTGCTGATCTGTAAATATACTACTACTTATATTGATTTTGTCTAGAAGACATTTGCCCTACAGGCTTTTTACCGTATAATAAAATAATGAATTTTACCGATTCAAATTTCCTTCTAATAATCATTGCTATTCTTGCTATTTTGCTTTTGACTTTGATTTTTCTACATCTCAAACTTCGAACCAAGCTCAACAAATTCCTTATAGATATCAAAGCCGAAAATATAGCCGATTCATTAAATATTCTAAATGATCGAGTAAGAGTTTTGGACGAACACAAAAAATCGACCAGCATATATCTTGAAGAAGTGGAGAAGCGCCTCCAAAAAAGCATACAATCTGTACATACGATACGATTCAATCCATTCCATGGTACTGGTGAAGGTGGCAATCAAAGTTTCGCTACCGTATTTCTAAATGAGCAAGGTGATGGAGCTGTCATATCAAGCATATACACAAGAGATCGAGTTAGTGTTTTCTCAAAAGGTCTCAAAAATTTTAGTTCCGAACACGGCATGTCCGAAGAAGAGATAGAAGCGATCAAAAAAGCAAGAGAAATACTCAAGTAGACAATCGTAGATAATGATTGTCAATAAGCTAGCTATTTGCTAGACTGTATATCCATATATGAATAAGGTCAAAACTCACAATTCTGTCAAGAGACCACCTGTGGTAGTTATCATGGGTCACATTGACCATGGCAAATCTACTCTTCTAGATTATATCCGCAAGACAAAGGTTGTAGAAAGTGAAGCTGGAGGCATCACTCAACACGTCGGTGCTTATGAAGCAGAATTTACTACAAAGGATAATGTCAAACATTCTATAACATTTCTCGATACACCTGGTCATGCAGCTTTTTGTAATATAAGAGAAAGAGGTGCGCAGTCTGCAGATATTGCCATCCTCATTGTCTCAGGTGAAGACGGAGTCAAACCTCAAACTATCGAAGCATACAAGGACATAAAACAAGCAAACATTCCCTTTATCGTAGCTATTACCAAGATCGACAAGCCAAATGCAAATGTCGAAAAAGCCAAAACCAGTCTTGGTGAAAATGAAATCTATGTCGAGGGTTGGGGTGGCGACGTACCATGTATACCTATATCAGCTATCACTGGAGAAGGTATACCTGAACTTTTGGAAATGATTGTACTTATGTCAGAATTGGCAAATCTAAGTTCTGATGAAAATAGCATGGCGAGTGGATCAATCATCGAATCAACTCTAGACACAAAAAAGGGTGTATCTGCAACCTTGCTTATCAAAAATGGCATATTAGAAACTGGACTGTTTGTCGTAGCAGAAGACCGCTTCTGCCCTATTAGGTTTATCGAAAATTTCAAAGGACAAAAAATAGAAAGCGCAAAGGCAAGTATGCCCGTCACTGTCCTTGGCTGGAACAAAATCCCACCTTGTGGAGCAGAGTGGACAACGGTCAAGACAAAAAAGGAGGCAGAAAATATGATAGAAATTTTCCTAGAAAATCAAGCCAAGAACAAAAAAACTCAAGTTGCCAAAAGAGAAGAACATGATGAAAATCAGATCAAGCTCCCTCTCATAATCAAAGCCGATGTCATCGGAAGTCTTGAAGGAATAAAGCATGAATTGGCAAAATTAAAACACGATAAGGTCAGGATCAAAATTGTAAATGAAGGCATCGGTGATATCAATGAGAATGACGTAAAAATGGCCATATCAGATCCGGGTACAATTATTGTTGGTTTCAATTCTAAGCCAGATAAGAAAACTGCTCAATACATCGAAAGACTTACAAACCCCATCAGTGTTCAAGTCTTTTCAATTATCTACGAACTTGCCCAATATATAGAATCAGAATTATTAAAGAGAATTCCAAAAGAATATGTGGAGGAAGTTAGTGGTACAGCCAAGATTCTCGCCATCTTTTCGAAAGAAAAAGACAAGCAGGTCATAGGTGGCAAAGTCGAAAATGGTCAATTGGAAAGTGGCAATGATATCAAAATCATGAGAAGAGGGGCAGAGATCGGTAGAGGTAAGATTCGTGAATTACAATCCAAAAAGGTCCGTGTCTCCGAGGTCAAAGAAGGTTTTGAATTTGGAGTAATGATAGAAGCAAAAAATGAAATTGCCGCAGGTGATAGGATAGAAGCAATCAGAATAGTCGAGAAAAAATAATGAATCAAAAAGATCAAAAATTAAAAGAGATTTTGAGAGAACTTGCTGCACAATTTTTCTCTCGCACATCGAATCGTCAGTCTTTGATTACGGTTACCGATGTTGAGATTTTGAGTAAAGGTGGCAGAGCCAATATTCTGATCACTGTTTTACCAGAAGAAATGGAAGAAAAGGCCGCCGAATTTGCCAATCGACAATTGACTGATTTTCGTAACTTTGTCCAAGAAAATTCTCGTATTGCTAGAATCCCCTATTTCGAAGTCAAAATCGATATCGGTGAAAAAAATCGTCAAAGAATTGATCAAATAGAAAAGACCTTGTAATTTCCTACCCTTTACAAAAGTCCAAAAAAAGGCGAATATTTATGAGGGCAAAGGATATATCATTGTCTGTTTATTGAAATAAGGCCACGTAGAAAAGTGGTAATTCGGCGATCTGCAAAATCGCTATGCGCGAGTTCGATTCTCGCCGTGGCCTCAATAAATCTAAAATTTCAAATCTTAAATTTAAAATTTTTTATTTAGATTTAAGATTTGAGATTTCAGATTTGAAATCTCAGTGTTCATGCCCGAGTGGTGGAACTGGTATACACGCACGACTTAAAATCGTGTCCTTTACAGGATGTGGGTTCGATTCCCACCTCGGGCACCTCGACTCGTCGCAAACTCCTTGCTTGGTGCAGGCACAATGCGTCGAATTCAAATTGGTTTTTTATTGGGGAGAGCAAAGCACCTTTACAATTTAGTAATTATTTTCTAACAGCTGTCACAACTAGAGTCTCATTAAACTTATCAGTAAATATTGATAAAACAAAATATATAAAATTTAAAATCTTCTTTTTCCAGCTTTCTTTGTGTTTGTAACCCAATGTGTACAAATAATCTACACTTGTTACGGACATGCCATTTTTATCCAATAACTGTTTCAGGACTTTGCTATTGAAATAAAATGTATGATCTGGATTGGTTGTTGGTTCATTTTTTGTAATCTTTTCGGCCAGATTAAAAAGATTAAATGTATTTGGTGTAGTCAGAATCAAAACACCCTTATCGTTTAAATGTTTTTTTACACAATCGATAAATGTGCCAGGATTACTAAGATGTTCGATTAAGTCTCCAGCAAAGATCACATCAAATTTAGCATTAAAATTAAAACTTTCTGCACTTGATGCTTTATAATGAGAATCGTTTTTGTATTTTTGAGGAAGTTCAAGATCCAAACCATATACTTCACTTGATACAGATTTTAATATTGCATGAGGCCATTCACTATCTCCTTCCTTAATACCTTGCCCCATAAAACCAATATCCAAAACCCTATCACCTTTTTTGAACAGGGTTTCAATTAAATTTCTCTTATTTTTATAAACCATTATCAAATTATACATAAAATCATAATAAATGATAAACATTTGCCCCAAATTTATTTTCATTGTATTCTATTGGCAGATATGAAAGCGCTCAAAGTGCTGTGTTACGCAGTAGCGATCGTGGCATTTGGAGTCATCGACTACCAAGTCACCTCGATTTACAACAACTTCCTCGGTGGCAATTTGCTAACTCTGGTCATCTTCATGATAAGCATACCTGCAGTCCTGCTCGTCGCCCTGATCCACTACCTTATCAATCGATGCAATCGGGAGATGGGTGTGGCGGGTTGGAGTAGTTTCCTCGCTCCACTTGCAGTGACCGCAGCAACCTATGCGATGCCTGTACTTACAGTATGGATCGCTGAGGTGATGCGAAACGAAGGACTTCAAACGTTTGCAAGCACACTCATCGTGTTCCGCTTCTGGAGTCTCATTTTGCCCGTATCCATCTTCATCATTTGGACCAAAATTCCAAGGGGAAAAGTCCATTTTGATCGAGATTGAGCAAATATTTGCTCGTCAAACATAGGAACGCCCGACCTCGTCGGGCTTCTTTATTGCAATAAAATATAATTTAAAAACAATTTTTTTACTGCAATATTAGTTGGTTGAAATTCAAATGGATGCTACTCTTTAATCAAATCTTCTAGTCCATCTTGCAAACTTATTCTAGGCTTGAATCCAAGGATCTTCCTCGCTTTGCTAATATCTGCACAAGAATAAATAATATCACCTAATCTAGGCTCCTTATAAATAATTTTTGATTTGGATTTTGTCAAACTGATAATCATTTGTGCCAATTCTTTTATTGTCATTTCATTACCACTGCCTATATTGAATATATCAAAACCGTTTTCAGATTTTTCCAAGTATTCCATCGCCAATATATTTGCTCTCGCAACATCATCTACATGGACAAAATCCCTGACCTGTTCACCATTACCATATATAACTATATCTTCATTTCTCTTAGCCTTATTTACAAAATTTGTTATAACTCCAGCATAAGCACTAGACTGTCCCATACCATAGACATTGAAATATCTAAGACAAACGGCTCTAATACCCGATTTCTCCAATATCTTCTCTCCCTCTAGTTTATTTGAAGCATATGGCGAAAGTGGTTCAAGTCTATCTATTTCTCTTACTTTGTGACTGGTGTTGCCATAGACAGCGGCACTGCTCGAAAAAACTAATTTATTGTTTTTTTCTTTTGCAATTTCCACAAGGTTTTTGAGACCAATAACATTTGTCTCAAAATATTCCTTTTCTTTTTCGAAGCTCTCAGGAACACTGATCTTGGCGGCCAAATGAAATATACCACCATCAATTGACACATATTGTTCCAGTTTTTGTTTATCCAAAATATTAAAGCCATTTTTCAAATCGAAAGATACACCACCATTCATTTCCGAAACTCTAGAGCCGATGAAACCTTCACCTCCCGTCACTAGATATTTTTTATTATTTTGAATAAGATTTTTCATAAAACTTTTTCGATGGATTTCACTAATGCCTAGCTTTTTTATCATTGCAATATGGTCTTTGGTACCATAGCCTACATGCTTTTCGAAGCCATAGCCAGGATATTGGCTCGAATATTTTATCATTTTTCTATCTCTCATAACCTTAGCAGCGATCGAAGCTAGAGCGATAACTGTAAATTTTTCATCACCTTTTATATATGTCTTTTGATTTAAATAATCTACTGGCGCCTTCAATCCTCCATCCAAAATAATCTTACTTTCTTTTGGCTTACATTTTGTCATTTTTTTTAGACAATTTGTTAAACATTTATTTATACAATAAACCAACCCCTTATTATCAATTTCTTTATTTGAAGCAAAACATACCGCATAGTCGACATTGCCTTTTTTCTTTTCTTCCACAATCTTTTTGAACCAAAATTCTCTTTGCTTGAAACTAAGCTGTTTCGACTCTTTGACTCCGTGGAATATTCTTTTGGCCTTTTCATCCAAAAAAACAAATGAACCTAGAGCTATAGGCCCTGCAATAGGTCCGCGTCCAACCTCATCTATACCAATAGTATATTTCATCTTCATTTGTACAATAAATATGACACTCATTTATAGATAAAACAATATACAATTGGCTTTTCACTTTGATATACTTCAAATATGAGTCGCTTCACTCACCTACATACTCATTCTCATTATTCTCTACTCACCGCCTTGCCCAAGCTAGACGATCTGGTCAAGACCGCCAAGAAATTTGGTCTCAAATCTCTAGCTCTTACCGATAATGGCAATCTTTATGGAGCAATAGAATTTTACAAAGCATGCCAAAAAGCCGAGATCAAACCTATTCTCGGTGTCGATTTCTATGTAGCAGTCCGCTCACGCAAAGACATGCAAGCCGGTATAGACAATCGTCGTACTAGACTTGTCATGCTTGCTTACAACAATACCGGCTACAAAAATCTCATAAAGCTCGTTACCGATTCACATCTAGAAGGCTTCTATTACAAACCGCGAATAGACCGAGAATTGATCGAAAAATACCGAGAAGGATTGATCGTTATTTCGCCTTCTTTTTCGGGCGATATAGTCCAGGCTCTCAAAGGTCGCAATCAAGACAAAGCTATTGAGATTGCAAATTATTACAAAAAAATCTTCGAACCGATCGTCGACGACAAAGGTCAAAAGATTATTGATACTTTTTTTATAGAAATAACCAAGCACCCAGAGATAGATGGTCATGAAGAAAATATGCGGACATTGATAGATTTTGCCAAAAGCCAAGACATACCTATCATGGCCGCTCATGATGTCTACTATATATCGCCAGAAGATCGTTTCGCCAGAGAGACCTTGGTCAGAGTAAATTCACATAGTGACAATTCCGAAAAGATTTCCGATAGTGACGAAGATGATTTTTCTTTTATAAGTCCTGAGCGAGCCGAAGAACTTTTCAAAGATATACCGGAAGCTCTAGACAATACAGCCAAGATTGCCGAGCTTTGTAATGCCGATCTCAAACTTGGCAATTGGTCATTTCCTGCATTCACAGTACAAAGTGGTAGATCACCAGATGATGAACTTCGTCACTTGGTATATGAAGGTTTCAAAAAGCGCAAACTAGAGCCTACAGAAGAATTGACCAAGAGAGCCGACTACGAACTCAAAGTCATCAAAGATAAAGGTTATTCACCATATTTCCTTGTGGTCGCAGATATGCTCCGCTTCGCAAAAGAAAATGGCATACTCTCAAATATTAGAGGATCGGTCTCCGGTTCCCTTGTCACATACCTTTCTGGTATTACAAATATCAATCCGATCGAATTTGAAATTCCATTCGAGAGATTCCTCAATCCCGACCGTCCATCCGCTCCCGATATCGACATGGACTATGCCGACGACCGAAGAGATGAAGTCATAGACTATGTCCGCCACAAATACGGAGCCGAAAAAGTCGCCCAAATCGGTACTTTCGGTACAATGATGGCTAGAGGTTCGGTCCGCGATGTTGCAAGAGCGATGGGCTATAGTTATGATATTGGTGACAAAATTTCCAAACTGATACCCATGGGTTCTCAAGGTTTCCCCATGACTATCGATCACGCCTTAGAACAAGTACCAGAACTCAAAGATCTCTATGACAATGACGAAGATACAAAAAGGATTATAGACATGGCAAAGAAGATCGAAGGTTGTGCAAGACATATCGGAGTCCATGCCGCAGGTATTGTTATTGCACCCACAGAACTGACCGAATTCACCCCTCTCCAATTCGATCCAAAAGGTGAAGGCAAAATTATTACTCAATATGATATGTATTCCATAGACGAAAACGGTGCCGGTCTACTCAAGTTCGACTTCCTAGGACTCAAAAACCTCACGATCATAGCCGACACCCTAAACCGCATCAAGAAAATTGACGGTATAGAGATCCACGTCGAAGATATCCCTATCGATGACAAAAAAACTTTCGAAATGCTCGCTCGAGGTGAGACTGCGGACCTCTTCCAGCTCAACGGAGACGGTATGACTAAGTTCCTAAAAGAATTAAAACCGACCACTATCCACGATATCAATGCCATGGTGGCCTTGTATCGACCCGGCCCTATCCAATTCATTCCAGATTATATAGCCCGCAAACACAATCCAAGTCTAATCAAATATCTTGACCCCGCTCTCGAGAGAATTCTAAAAAAGACTTACGGAGTCCTTGTCTATCAAGACGATCTTCTAATCATGGCCCACGATCTTGCTGGTTATAGCTGGATAGAGGTAGACAAATTCCGCAAAGCCGTAGGAAAGAAAATTCCAGAAGAAATGGCAAAACAAAAAGAAAACTTCATTCAAGGTTGTATCAAGTTTAGTAAATGGTCAGAAAAGAAGGCAAAAGAGATCTGGAAATGGATCGAGCCCTTTGCCGCTTATGGTTTCAACAAAGCACACTCGGTATCATATGGTCGAGTGGCCTATATTACCGCCTATCTCAAAGCTCATTTTCCTGAGATATATCTCTCTGCTGTCCTGACTTCTGAGCAAGGTGAGACCGAAAAAGTCGCAGAGACTATTGCAGAATGTAAACGCATCGGCATACCGGTTTTACCCCCAGATATCAATGAAAGTTTTAGTCAATTTACTGTTGTCAAAGAACAACAAAATGTTGGTGTTAGTCAGGTGCTTTCGGAACATGATTTTCCGAACCGAACGGTGTCGGAGCCTGCTGGCTCCGCACCTCATTCTCGGCCGCCTGCGCGGCCTCCGAAGGTCGGTTCTGAAAACCATGTTCCTTCAGCACCTTCCTATACTTACCGCATACGTTTCGGACTTGTAACAATCAAAAATTTCGGCCAAGGTATTTCAACCGCAATAATTGACGAAAGAAAAAAGAATGGCAAATTCAAATCGATGACAGACTTTCTCGATCGGGTAAAAGATAGAAATCTAAATAAGAAATCATTAGAATCATTGATCAAAGCCGGAGCTTTGGATTGCTTTGGCATTGAAAGAGATAAATTACTTGGAAATATAGACTTGATGCTCGATTACAATAAAGAAGGTCAAAAAAATAATTCTGATCAAGAATCGCTATTTGGCGGTATGACAAATCAATTACCTGGACTCAAATTGCAAGATATAGGACCGGCTGATCCAAAAGAGATTTTGGCTTGGGAAAAGGAACTTCTTGGACTTTATGTTACCGGTCACCCCTTAGATAAATTCCGAAATGTGATCGAAAAAAAGGATATGAATATAAAGAAAGCCTTAGAGAGCGTAAAAGAAGGAGCAAGCGTAGTCGTAGCTGGCATAATAAACGAAGTCAGAATTATTCAAACAAAAAACAATGAAAGTATGGCCTTCCTCAAGATATCAGACTTCAGTGGCGAAGGTGAAGCAGTAGTATTCCCTCGCACTTTCAAAGAATTCAAAAGCTCATTTGAAGTAGACAAATGCCTAGCCATGAAAGTTACGGTCAATGTCAGAAATGGAGAAAAGAGCTTTGTGATCGATCGAGTCAAAAATTTAATATAAAAAAATATTTTTACGCATAGATTTGAAACAAAAACCGCCCCGATCACATCGGTAGCGGTCTTGTTTCCATGCCTCACTTAGTAGTGCTGGACCAAACTTGTCATAGGTACAATTATAGCAAATTGGACAAAAAAATTCAATGACTTTGCATAAGCCAAAAAATGAAGTAAACTAAGACATTATGGACCAACAAAATAAAGAGAAATTAGAGCATATTAGACATACGCTTGCCCATTTATTGGCTGCTGCTGTACTTGAAAGCTATCCCGATACCAAGCCGACTATTGGTCCGACCGTAGACAATGGCTTCTATTATGATTTCGAATTTTCTACGCCGATCACAGCCGAAGACCTCAAAAATCTCGAAAAGAAAATGCGTAAGCTTTTACCTTCCTGGAAAGAGATGACGGGCAAAGAAATCGGTATAGATGAAGCCCGAAAACTCTTCTCAAACAATCCTTACAAACTTGAATTGATTGAAGAAATTGCAAATAAGGGTGAAAAGATCACCTTATATACAGCCGGCAATTTCACAGATCTATGCAGAGGTGGTCATAGCGACAATCCTTCCCAAGATATTGATCCCAATTCTTTCAAATTATCTCGAATTGCTGGAGCATATTGGAGAGGCAATGAAGCAAACAAAATGCTTACCAGGATATATGGCCTTGCCTTCCTATCAAAAACCGAATTAGAAAATTACGAAAATATGATGAAGGAAGCCGAGAAGCGCGATCATCGCAAACTTGGCAAGGAGATGGACATCTTCGAATTTGACGATCAAGTAGGTCCAGGCTTACCTCTTTGGTTACCAAATGGTGGCGCTATGATTGAAGAACTAGAGAAACTTGCAAAGGAATCCGAATTTCTACACGATTATGTCAGAGTCCGCACCCCTCATTTGGCCAAAGATTCACTTTATCTTACAAGTGGTCATTTGCCATATTATGAAGATGGCATGTTCCCACCTATGGAGTACGAGGGTGGCAAGTATTATCTCAAGGCCATGAACTGCCCTCACCATCACAAGATATTTGGATCCAAAAAGCGCAGTTATAGAGATTTGCCACTTAGGCTAGCAGAGTACGGCACTTGCTATCGTCATGAGAAAAGTGGCGAATTGTTCGGTCTGATGCGTGTCCGCTCACTACAGATGAACGATGCGCACATCTACTGTACCGAAGAACAATTCGCTCAAGAATTCCAAGCCGTCAATGATCTTTACATCAAATATTTCAAAATTTTTGGAATAGAAAAGTACATCATGCGCTTTTCGACCCACGACCCAAAGCGACTTGGAGAAAAATTCGTCGATGATCCCATTTTGTGGAAGAAGACCGAGGATATGGTTCGCAAAGTCCTCATTGATTCCAAAATTCCATTCATCGAAGTACCAAACGAGGCGGCCTTTTATGGACCAAAGATTGACGTACAAGTCTGGAGCGCTATCGGCCGAGAATTCACCTTAGCGACAAACCAAGTCGACTTCGCCGTACCAGCAAGATTCAAATTGACCTATACCGACAAAGATGGCAAAGACAAAACACCTCTTTGCATTCATAGAGCGCCACTTGGTACTCACGAAAGATTCCTCGGTTTCCTAATCGAGCATTATGGAGGCAATTTCCCTCTCTGGCTTGCCCCAATCCAAGTCAAGGTTATTCCTGTTAGCGATGCTCAGTACGACAAGGCCAGAGAGATCAATCGAGCTCTTCGAAGTCTATTTATTAGATCAGAACTAGATCAGAACAACGATAGTTTCGGCAAAAAAGTCCGCAATGCCAAAAATGCAAGGATTCCTTATTTCATAATTATTGGTGACAAGGATATTCAAGCAAACAAGGTCACTCTGGAGAATCGCGATCGAGGACAGGTTGGTCAATTGAGTATAGATGAGGTGATAAGTCTACTTATCGCTGAAATCAAAGAGAGGAGGTAGAAAGAGGTAATCCTACTTCACTGAAACTTCGTAGGGTGAGAAGGTAAGAGGTTAAAGGTTAAAAGGCAAAGGGCAAAAGGCCCGCCCTACGAAGCTCGCGAATAGCGAGCGTAGTAGGGTAAAAGTCAAAGGGCAAAAGTTGTATACCACAAACATCTATTAAAGAAAATATTAATAACATAGACGTAGTAGGGGCAAAAAAATTAAATAAACAAAAATTCCTTGAATTACTTCAAGGAATTTTTGTTTTACTTACTAGCTAAACATTTTATTTGGTGCTCGCACCCGTCTTTTTATACCTTCTTCTTATTGAACAATAAGTACATTATTGTAAAGAATAGTAAGAAGATAATCATTATCGATACCCAACCCCAAGGAATACTTCCCAAACTCAAGATTGCAGAAGCGCTTTGATTTGGAGTATTGCTCTTATCAGACAAAGTTACGACTGGCTTCTCAGTTACTGGAGTAGAAACAGTATTTGATGAAACCACATTTGCAGGCTTTGTTGAAGCTACGACTTTTGTGGTAGCACTAGCAACCTTCGCACTTGAGACTGTGACTGCATTGCTACATGCTTTTGTCATTGTCCTACCATCGGCGGATGTTATTGTGACTACAGCACTTTTTGTGCCAGTAGTACCGTAGTACTTTATGACTGAACTCTGATTACTTGTAAGACTTTCGGATCCAGACCAGGAATAACTAACTGGAGAAATTGCATTTGAAACTTCAGCAGTCCATGTGATTGGCTGATCAATCTTTGCATTTATAGGATCTGCATAACAACCAACATCAAGATTGTTTGAATATCCAAGTACACCATTTTGATTTAGTGGATAATAATTTTGAGAATAATAATTTGTAGGATAGACATTGTAAGCTGGAATATTTACAGGACTACAATTGACTGTAATAGTCTGATTTCCTGATGTAATTGTCACAGAAGCATATTTGTTACCAGGATTGCTGTAAGTAAAATATGCATCTTTATGATTGTTCAATAGACCATCGGTACCAGTCCATGAATATGAATAGTAACCATTGCCTCCAGAAGGATCTGCTGACCAAACAATAGTTGTAACACCTGTATTTGTAGAATAGTTTACTTTTGCACTACATGAACTAGTCAATGCAAATTGATTATTTATGATCTCTACAGGGCGGACCACAACAGGTTGACTTACTATTACTGGCTGAGTGACATAGACAGGCTGTACATAGACAGGTCTAGGGTTGTAATTGTAATAATAGTCAGAACCATAAGAATATCTATTTGGATATGAGTAGCCATAAGCCTTGGCATAGCTAGGAGAAAAGCCAAGCATTATTGCCAATGCCACGAGAACAAAAACGGAAATGTTTGAAATTTTCTTCATATGTTTTGGCATATCGTCTGTATTTTGGCTTATTATAGCCATATTTCTAGACTATGCTCATTAATCTTATAACTGCCATATTGTATACTATTTTATGACAAAAGTCAAGGTTTACATATAAAGTTTTGATGCTACAATTTAGGAATAATTATGGCCTTAGGGCTCGCCGAACCTCTCGAAAGAGGGGAGAGGTAAATTCAAGAAAGAGTTAGTGGAAGTTTATTTCACTAGCTTTTTCTTTTATCTCTGAAAACCTTAGCCGATCCATTGTGCAAATCTTTTTGGCCAACCTTTTACTATCAAGATACCTTAATTGTGATAAGTTTGTAGCAGCCTCTTTATCCAAAATTTTACCAACAGATACTCTGTAATTATTTCTTATCGGAGAAGTTGTAAGCGGAATAGCCAGAAAAGAATACATATTATACTTCTTTAGAATGATGACTGGCCGTAAGTATTGATTAGTCTTTCCATCGGATTCATTACCAATATTCATCCCAAGATGTACCCACCAAATTTCACCAACCTTAAAATATAGACGATTTTCTCTTGAATCGATTTGTTTTTTCTCTTATTCCATGAATCAAAATCTTTTCGCATCAGGAGATTTTAACATATTTTTGCTCCCCTACCCCCTCTGTTCCAACTGTGCCTCTTTTGAGGCCTTGCGATAATTGCAATAATCACACTCTTTTGCTGGCTTTGGTGGTTTTTCTAATAGCAAGCATTTTTTGAGATCAGACAGTGCTTCTGGTATCCAATCGGTATTGCCTATATACGGGATCAAATCTATTTCAAATTCAAGCTTTGCATCAAAAGCTTCCTTATCAGTCTTACCATTACAATAGACAAAGTAACCCATTTCACTTACATCGAAACCTTGCTGGCGGAATAGCCACTGATAAATCTCCATTTGACGCTTGTAACCGATCTGCCACTCCTTATCTAGACTTACCTTTTCTTCTTTGCTTGTAGATTTGTAATCTACGATTATCACCTCTCCAGTTTTGGTATTTATCCAAATATCATCGACCGCCCCCGTTACCAATAGATTCTCCTTTTTGTATTCATGCCTTATACCTTTGAAATTGTCGCGCCAAATTTCCAAATCTTTGTGCTCATAAGGTATGACATCATTTAGACCATAAGCACTCATCAGTGGATGAGCTCGCTTTTTGGATCGGTGAATATCAAATTCTTTTTTTAGTAATTTATCGACAGCTGAATTGAGTGCAAAAGGAAATCCTGGTGGCCTACCGACACCCAATCTACAGTCTAAATAGAAGCAAAGCGGGCAATTCAAAAACAAATCGATTTTTGATCGACTAACCTTGAATGACTCATCGCTTGATGGATCAAATAAGTTTCTAGTTTTTCGTGGATTGTAGTATTCAGACATGTGTAGTAGTTAGACACTAGGAATTAGCCACTAGTGAGTACAGTTTAATATTAGCAATTGCAATTACTAGTGGCTAGTGGCTAAATACTAACCACTATTTATCACTAACTGTAACTTTTGTCATCTTGATCTCTTCTACAGGTCTATCTGCAGGATCGGTCTTGGTATTTGCAATAGCGTCGACAACATCGAGACCAGAAATAACTTTACCAAATATCGTGTAATTATGAGGTAGCGGTACATCTTTGTGCATTATGAAAAACTGACTGCCATTTGTATTTGGACCTGCATTTGCCATAGCCACTACACCTCTTTGATAACCATTTTTGTATGATTGGGTACTTGGATTCAATTCATCAGCAAATTTGTATCCGGGACCACCCATACCAGTACCAGTAGGATCACCTCCTTGAATCATAAAATCCTTTATAACTCTATGGAAAATTACCCCATCATAAAAGCCTTTGGTAGCAAGAGTTATGAAATTCTTGACTGTCTCAGGAGCATCTGCATCGTAAGTTTCAAAAACAATTGTACCTTTATTTGTTTGGATAGATATTTTGTGCATAAGATTTTTATTATTTTCTAATTTTGTTTGATCTTTTTTGTCAGCGACAGGCGTAGACTCGGGAGTATTTTGTACCATATCGTTGGTCGTCGAAGCAAGACTGTTTGGAGTCTCATTTCCATATTGATTGAAAATTGAATCAGGTTTGCTATTGCTATACCATTGGTAGCCAACCAAAACCAAAATTATAATTACTATTATCGTTACTGTTTTTGTTGAATTCATAGATCAAATAATTCTTTTGCTTTATTTATTAATAATTTCTTGGCTTCATCTATATGGCAGACCATAGATATACCTGAAGCAGCAGGATGACCACCCCCTCCAAGACTTTGAGCCAACTTTGCCACATCATATCTCTTTGAATCACTGCTTCTAATACTTACTCGAACTTGATTTGGTTTGGCTTCTATAAGAGAAGCAGAAAAAATAAATCCTTCAACTGTCCTAATTTGCGCAGAAATAAGACCAGCCTTTATAGAACCTTCTGGCACCTGCTTCTCTACTATTTTGGAATACGGAATAACAGAAAGCAAGACCCTATTGTCCAAAACTTGTTCCAAACAACTAAATCCCAAACCAAGAAAATCAAGGTCGTGGATTGAATTGCTATTCTCCATTTTTTGGATGACCTTACTCATCTCTGGGTAAATAGCAAATAATTCACCACCTGCAATATATGTTCTTTGAGTTACACCTTCAAACTTGAAACCACCTGTATCTGTATATATACCGACATATAGATTGATAGCAATCTCCTGACTAATAGCAATACCCATTGCCCTGAAAAGATCATAAAGAAGCTCGGCACATGCTGGATAAGAAGGATCGATCAAGTTTATCTTACCATCACCTTTATTTGTTCTATGGTGATCGATATTTATTACCATCATATTTTCTGGCAATTTGTCTATGTATGGCTCTCTCGATACCCCATGCAGATCTGAATCCTGAATTATCATGAGATCATACTCACTAGGGTCAATCTCCCAATATGATTTCATCAAAATACTATCTGCCCCTGGGAAATGCGCAAAAGCATTTGGGAATTGGGAATCGCCTTTGATAATGGTGGCCTTACCTCCCAATTGCTCAATAGCAAACTTCATAGCCAAAGCCGAGCCGACCGAATCTGGATCTGGCGATGGGTGGCAATGTAATAGGATAGACTTTGCCTTTTTTATTTCTGCCAAAATCTGACCAGCCACCTCTTCTACCATAGTCTTTTTTAATGTATTTATTGTTGAATCCATGGAAGAGATTATAACATGAGTATAATTCATGTATAATTTTCTAAAAAATATAACTCCGCACCAGTTACGATGCGGAGCTTGAAAAACGACAACAAATAGCAAAGGTTGCTCAAGAACCGTGTGCCCAAATCCCGAGGACTACTTGCGAAAGACAAACCAATCGTTGGCGTTGGCGTAGCCGAAGTCCCCGACCCAGCGGAGGAACGCCCCGCACTCCGAGTCGAACCACGAGACACAGCAGGCGCTACGGACGCTCTCGAAGGAACAGTCCGTCGTTGCCACAGCATACATCGGATTTTGTCCAAGTTGCTCGTGGAGCTTCGGGTGCTGTTCACCAATAGCGAAGGCTTCACGCGGATGAGTCCGTTTGAAACCCTTGGCTTCCGCCCAAGCAATGGCTTTGTCCCAATTGCCGTCGCCGTTCAGGAAGTTCAGGAGGATGAGTTTCTCCTTGACTTTACCCTTACCGACAGGAGCATACTGGTCGCCGACCTTGCGGACATTGAAGTTGCTGGGCGTATTGGGACCTGCTGCGTTCACAGCAGACTGCCACTCGCGGCCTTGTTCCACTTCGACTTCAAGGACATGGACACGGGCACCTGTCGGCGGCTCGATGTCGGTGAGTTCAAATCGACCGACGGTTGCGAGCGTGCATTTGCTCATAACTTTCCTTTCGCATTGTGTCTACCCGAAGACACCGAAACAGTCGGTATCATAAGCGGACTTGTTCAATGTACTTACTTATGATTTGTATCACAATTAAACGTGTATGTAAATCCATAAAACTATGCATATGTCACACATATGCAATCCAATTAACATGACATATGTGTGACATATGTAATCTTGCATACTGTACAATTACTCAAAAAAATAATATGATTTGGCTATGAAAAGAACATATATTAAGGACCTAAAAAACGAGATCGGCAAAGAAGTCAGCATATCTGGCTGGGTGGATGTAAGACGCGATCATGGCAAACTCATATTCATAGACCTAAGAGATATGTCTGGTAAGATTCAGACTGTTGCTTTACCAAATAATAAGGAAGCTCATGAAGTAGCAAATAAAGTCCGATCTGAATGGGTCGTACGCGCCTCTGGTATCGTCAACAAAAGACCAGAGAAGATGATTTCAAAAAACAAAGAGATTGGCGAAATTGAACAAAATGGCGATATAGAATTGGAACTCAAACAAATCGAGATCCTTAATGAAGCTGAGACACCTGCTATCGATGTTCGTAGTGACGGCAAAGAAATCGGAGAAGATGCAAGACTCAAGTATCGATATATCGATCTACGCCGACCACGATTGCAAAAAAACATTCGCAATCGACACTCTGTCATGCTTCATGTCCGCAATGCTTTGACCAAAGAAGGCTTCACCGAAATCGAGACCCCATATATGTCAGCTACAACTCCGGAAGGCTCTAGAGATTATGTTGTGCCTTCTAGATTGGAAAACGGCAAATTCTATTCTCTACCCCAAAGTCCTCAACAATACAAACAGCTCCTCATGACAGCTGGATTCGAGAAATATTTCCAATTTGCTAGATGTTTCCGTGATGAAGATACAAGAGGTGATAGACAACCAGAGTTCACTCAAATGGACTTGGAGATGAGCTATGTAGAGATGAAAGATGTCATGGCTCTCAATGAAAAAATAATGATTGAAACCATAAAAGCAAATTATCCAGAAAAAGTCATTCAGGAGATTCCATTTCCAATAATGACTTACAAAGATGTCATGGCAAAATACGGTGTAGACAAACCAGATATTCGCAAAGACAAAAATGACAAAAATCTCCTGGCTTTCCTTTGGGTCATCGACTGGCCATTTTTCGAAAAAGATGAGGAAGGGAATTGGACTTTCACTCACAATCCTTTCTCCGCGCCTCAACCTCAACATATGGATGATCTAATGAACAAAAATAACATAGAAAATATCCTTACCACTCAATACGATATGGTGATGAATGGAAATGAAGTAGCTGGAGGCAGTATCCGCAATCATCGACCGCAAGCTCTCAAAAAAGTCTTCGAGATTATGGGTTATGAAGATGAAAGAATAGAAAAGAATTTCGGACACATGATTCGAGCTCTCGGTAGCGGTACACCACCTCATGGCGGGATCGCTTGGGGCTTCGATAGACTTATGATGCTATTAGAAAATGAGCCAAATATCCGTGAAGTTATAGCATTTGCCAAAACTGGCGAAGGTAAGGATCTGATGATGGGAGCTCCTAGCGAGATAAGCGAAAAGCAGATGAAGGAGCTAGGCATCGAACTTAGAAAAAAGAAAAAGTAAATCGGTCTAGAAATATTGATAAAATTAAATCATAAAAGAGAATGGCCACTTGGAAGTGGCCGTTCTTTGTGATGGACCCGCACTATGCGATATCCGAGAAGAACATTGCGACCGACCGAATAGAGAAAAACTCAAGTGCAAGACGCATCACAATGTTTCCGACAAACCATCGTACAGCTCCACGTCGGAAGAAGTATGGACTATTAGACTGAACCTCAACTTCGTAAGGTACAGTGACGATAGTTATTTCCACCTTCGGAAGTAGGTTGCGATAAACCTTCAATGCCAATGGAGAAAGGATTGATCCAGTAATGATTGTAATCGATCTGGGCTGGACCTTTCTTGCTAGAATACAATCGCAAATAACCAATATCTCATCGATCGATCCATGAAATGGTTTTGCAAGCACCATATCTATTGGCAATCCCAACATCGAGAAAGTTCGCATAATCCTGAGTTTATGAGAAAACTCGAAGTCGGGACTATATGAACCGCCGTTTTTGGCTGAATTGCTAAAAGCAATGCTTGTTCCACCAACACTTTGAGACAGGGCTATTGCCGAACGGAAGCAGACTTCCGTTCCGACTGTAAGAACACTATCGAGCGAACCATAACTAGTCGCTATGATTATATCTGGGGAATATCTAGAAATTGAATCCTTGACCTTCCACCAAGCTACCAACTTCGCCATCAGGCGACTTTTGCACAGTTTTTTCACTATAAAGATCGTAACTCGCGTCCATATAGAAAATAGCATACCTGAAGCGAGGACTCAGGGAAGTTATCCACAGTTTACCCAGAGCAGAAGTGACACATATGCAAACCTATGAAAAACAAAAGAGGCGGATATACCGCCTCGTGATTTGCATCCAGTCTCTCAACTGAATGCTATTCCTCCTTCTTCCGAAGATTCCGGAAAATCTGGAGAAGGAGACTGCCATTGCCGTGTTGGACCTTGGCAAGGGCATGGAGTGGGAAAACCCACAACGCGCATTGCCGAAGCACGTTCATGATGAACCACTTCCACGGCGATCGCTGATCGTGAACCGGATGATCCGGTTGCGTTTCGTAGCAGAAGTCGATGAGCTCCAAATAGACGTCGGCATGAGGAAATATTTTCTTCCAGATGTAGAGAGCACTACGTGAATGACACTCTCCAGTCACCACGATGATAGTCGACGGATGAATACCGAGAGTGTCGAGAGCCTTACTGACATTCAGAGCTTCATTGACCGTGCTGACCATCGATTCGGCATGAATCACACGACTGAAGATTTCGTGACCAGCATGCCGATTGGCCCTATCGACAATTTCCTGTCGCAATCGTTCCTCCACCTTCTCAGCTCCAGGGAACGGATAGGAGCAGTGGGACATGGCGAGGATGGGGCGATTGTAGATTCGTGCGAGGACGATAGCTCTCTCAAGAGCCTCTCGAGTACCGTTAGTGAGCGCCACTTTACCAGTGACGAAGCTTGTAGGAACGATCATTAGATGATCGGGCCAAACACCATGGGGAACAGGATGTCGCTTCTTCCACAGCGAGACAAGAAACCTCAGCAACCAACCAATTCTCGGATCTTTCACGTTTATTCCTTTCTTTCTAATCCAAAATAAGACTATTCCAGCAACGAATCATTGTCAACCACTTTGCTAGGTTTAACCTCGCAACTTCCCTTTCCCTATAAAAGTTATCCACAGGTTATCCACAGTTGTCTTTTATAGGACAATTTTACAAAAAGCCGTTCAATTGGCCAAATTTAGAGCTTTTTTCCTTTTTACCTTCCTGCTAGGCGTAGCCTTGGTGTAGAAGAGTATCATTTTCCCTTTTACCTCTTACCTTTTCCCTTCTTATCCTCACATCATTAACAAATGAGAATTACCGCTATGTATTAATCAAACTTAATATTCTTTAGCTTTTCCAACTTAGGCTCAATAACTAGCTCACAATATGGTACGCCTTTGTGGCTTTCATAGTATTTGTAATGATAATCCTCTGCAGGATAAAACTCTTGCATATGTCTGACTTCTGTCGCTACTTTTTTATTAAACACTTTTTCCTCGTCTAATTTTGCTATAAATTTCTCAGCTAAGTCCTTTTGATTTTGATCAAGATAAAATATAGTCGACTGATATTGACTACCAATATCATTTCCCTGTGAATTGACCTGAGTCGGATCATGAGTCTCAAAAAATACTTTTAATAAATTTTGATAAGAAATTATATTTGAATCAAACTGGATTTTTGCACATTCTACATGGCCGGTATTGCCCTCACTGACCTGCTCATAACTAGGATTGACTACTTTGCCACCACTGTATCCTGGCACTACACTTATGACTCCCTTCGTCATGGCAAAAATCGCTTCAGTACACCAAAAACATCCTCCACCGAAAACTGCAGTTTGAATTGATCCGCTATTTTGGGACATGTTATTTTTTTGACTTCCAGGAGTACTTCTTGCTCAAGCGCTTCTTAGTCTTCCTTGATCGAGAAGTCTTTTTCCTGGTATTGATTCTTTTTGCCATACAACCATTTTAACATATTTATTAATAATGTATTATGTCATTATGAACATTATCAATGAAAACGAAACAGAATTGATAAGTGCTATCATATCTGGAGACCAAAAAGCCTTCGAACATTTGGTCAAAATATATTCAGGACGACTATTTTATTTTGCAAAAACTTTTGGGCTCAATAATGATGAAGCCAAAGATATAGTCCAAGAAAGTTTCTTTAAAATTTGGAAAAATTTTAGAAAATATAACAAAAGATTTTCTCTCAAAACATGGATCTATTCAATTACAAAAAATACAATAATTGATAGTTTAAGAAAGACCAAGCATCCTGCTTTTTCGGAATACTTTGATCAGGATGAAGAAATAGATTTCGAAGATAGCAATGCTAGCTTTGAAGAGATCCTCATGCAGAATCAGGAAAAAGAAGAAATTTCCAAAGCAGTAGAAAGTTTGAATGACAATTATAGGAAAATAATCCTCTTACATTATGAGGAAGAATTGACATTTGAAGAAATCTCCAGACTGCTTGATAAATCAATAAATACCCTAAAAAGCTGGCACTTCCGAGCAATTAAGGAACTAAAAAGGCTTTTGGGTGTTATAAGCACTTGATTAAAATTAGTTGCACCAAAATTAAAAATTAAACGTATTACTATTATGAAGATAATTATTAGTAAAAATAGCAATGTAGAAAATGAGATCCTAAATGGCGTAATAACAAGGATTCAAAAGCACAACAAAAGACAGGCAATGCTTCGTGCTTACGTACACGGCATGATCAGTCTCATTTCCCTTTTGGCCCTCATTCCATCGATCAAAATTCTCATTGCAAATTTGCAATCATCTGGCTTCATCTCTTACATATCTACTATATTTTCTGATAGTCGATCTGTCATAGGTGTCTTCGGTGATTTCGCTTTGGCTACATTGGCAAGCATACCGACATCGACTATGATTTTGGTCATTTTGGTATTCCTTATCTTCATAAATTCACTTACAAGATTACAAAATATTAGACTAAATCTAAAAACAGCAAATATATGAACACAAACAATTTTTTCCAAAACAATAAAAGTCAAAGGATTATTCTCATCTTAGCAATCATCGTCATAGCCTTAGGTCTATTCGAAGCGGGCCACGAACTTGGTTATCGCAAAGGCTCATTTTCTAGACAGTGGGACGAAAGACAATACAGACAATTTTCAAATTCCAGATCTCCTTTTAGCCCATTTATGATGATGGGACAAGAGCCAAACCCACATGGAGCGATAGGCCAGATTATTACAAAAAACCCTCCTAGGTTGATAGTACAAGGTCAAAATAAAATAGAGGAGATAATAGTTTTTGACGACAAAACATCGATAAGAAAATTCCGTGACAACGCTTCCACTTCGGATCTTATAGTCGGCGCCAATATTGTGGTCTTCGGAGAGCCAAATGACGATGGAGAGATAAAGGCTAGGTTGATTAGGATTATGCCAGATGCAAATTCAAGCTCTACTTCATTTATGCCTCACTTCAATAATTTTAAAAGATAATGAAAAAAACAAATTTATTGCAAAAAACTTTGGCTTGGATTTTCAAACATAAAGTAAAAGCTATTATTATACTCCTTATCTTACTTACTATATTATATGGAGTTTACAAATCGCTTTATCCAAGTACCACGGTACCCGAATACACCTTGAGCATGGCCAGGATGGGTAGGATAAATCAAACTGTGACCGGTAGTGGTCAGGTCACAGCTTCAAATCAAACCGACCTACCCAGTCTTGTCTCTGGTACGATCAAGACCATCAATGTCAATGTTGGTGATCATGTCAAAGCCGGTGATCTGATCGCAACTATAGACAGCACAAATGCAAAACTTACATTAGAAAATGCAAGAATTTCTTATCTCAAAGTTACCCAACCAGCCAAGGAAGCTGATGTTCAAGTTGCAAAAAACAATTTAGCAAAAGCTTACGATCAAGCCTTCGGCAATATTACTCAAGCATATTTAGATTTCCCGGAGATTATCAGTGGACTCAAAGATACACTCTACGGTCAAAGTAGTTTGATCAGTATCCAAGCTTCGATTTATTTTAGTCCTGAAGAAAGAAACTATCGAGACAACGCTATTGCACTATTTGACAGAGCTGAACAAAAATACAAAGAATCTACTCTAGTATTCAAAAGCATGAATCGCTCTAGTAGCTCAGCCGATATAGATAGATTATTGAGTCTTACAAATGAGACAGCCTCGATGATTTCGGAAGCTAGCAAACAAACTTTGAGCACGATTATATTCATAAAAAATAACAATACAGTATCTCAGACTACTGTTCTCAACACTTTACTAACAAATGTTACTACCTGGACAAATAAAGCAAGTAGCGATGTTTCAAGTCTTGTTTCCACCCAAAACTCTATTCTGACCACAAGCAAAAGTCTAAATGATACAGTTACCGGTTCGGATGAGCTAGATGTGGCATCGGCAAGACTAAGTTACGAACAAGCCCAAAGAACTTACGAAAATTATTTTATTAGAGCTCCATATGATGGTACAATCGGTCGTATTCCAGTCAACGTCTACTCTCAAGCGGGATCAGGTACAACTATCGCCACAATTATCGGTGATTCAAAAATAGCCAATATATCTCTAAACGAAGTCGATGCGGCCAAAGTCAAAACTGGTCAACCTGTAAATATTAATTTTGATGCAATAGAGGGACTAAATGCTACTGGCACGGTCAAAACAGTCGATCAAGTCGGCTCAGTCTCCAGTGGTGTAGTATCTTACAATGTCAAGATTTCAATTGAGACAAATGATGAAAGAATAAAACCTGGCATGAGTGTGAATACAACGATTACAACCTTACACAGAGAGGATGTTTTGGTAGTACCAAATACCGCCATCAAACAAACCAGCAATGAAAGTTACATACAGACACTAAGCAAATCGACTATAGATTCCATTCTTTCAAATTCTACAAGCACAAGAACATCGAACAGTTCAACTACCAGAGCTTCAAACTTCAATGCCGGCAATATTTCTCGATCAATTACGATAAGCACAAGCGAAAATCCTCAAAAAATTGCGGTAAAAACTGGCGATTCTGATGATACAAATACAGAGATAATCAACGGTCTAAATCGAGGACAATTTGTCATTACAAAGACAAGCAGTGCGAAGTCTACACAGACTACCTCTGCTCCTAGTATATTCTCTTCAGTAGGCTCGAGAAATCCCGGCACAAATACAAATCGCCTTACACGATAATGATAGAAATAAATAATATAAAAAAGACTTACATAAATGGTGATAATGAAACGCAAGCTTTGCGCGGTGTCAGTTTTACTATCAAAGACGGTGAATTCTTGGCAATTATGGGGCCATCCGGATCTGGCAAATCAACTTTGATGCATATACTCGGTGCGCTTGATACTCCGAGCTCCGGTACATACAAACTCGATGGCAAAGATGTCTCCAAACTTAGTGATGATGAATTGGCTGACATAAGAAGAAAAGAAATTGGTTTCGTTTTCCAATCGTTCAATCTTTTACCTCGGGCCACCGCCCTTCGAAATGTCATGCTTCCCCTCATATATTCTGAAGTAAATGAACTCGAACGATATAAGAGAGCTGTTGAAGCATTGACGTCTGCCGGAATGACCGAAGATCGTTTCAATCACAAATCAAATCAACTCTCTGGAGGACAAATCCAAAGAGTCGCTATCGCTAGAGCATTAGTAAACAATCCAAAACTGATCCTTGCCGACGAACCGACAGGCAATCTTGATTCTCAGACCGGAGATATAGTCCTCGGTACATTCCAAAGACTAAACAAAGAATTAGGTCGCACCATTGTACTAATTACTCACGAAAAAGATGTAGCCGAACACGCCGATCGTATTATACATATCCGTGATGGACAAATAGTCGAAGATGGAAGACATCATAATAAAAGGATAATTCATAAATCATGACCACCAAAGACCTACTACACGAGACATTTTCTGCCCTCTTGACCAATAAAGTAAGAACTTCTTTGACTATGCTTGGTATTATTATCGGTATAAGTTCGGTGATAATTATGGTAGCAATCGGTTCTGGAGCTCAGACTTCTATTCAAAATTCCATTCAATCAATCGGTTCAAACCTTATTATGGTCATGCCTGGTGCTTCAAGAAATTTCGGATACGGTGCCTCTACTGGTCGAGGTTCCGCCAAAACCCTCACAACAAAAGACGTTGAAGCCATACAAAGTTCTATTACCAATATAAAAGCTATATCTCCAGAAGTTAGCGGTCGATATCAAGTGACAGCAAAAGGCACCAATACAAATACCTCCATTACAGGGATAAGTCCAGCTTATGCCGAGGTTAGAAATATAACCGTAGATAACGGCAATTTCATTACCAATGAAAACCTCTTAAGTAGATCAAAAGTAGCCGTTATAGGCCCTACGACAAGCCAAGACCTCTTCGGTGCAGACGATCCGATCGGTCAATCGATTCGCATCAACGGTATGGAATTCAAGATCATTGGCATAACAAAAGCCAAGGGTGGATCAGGCTTCAATAACCCAGACGATGCCATATATATACCACTTACAACAGCTCAACTATTCTTCCTCGGAGATTCGACATATATTACAAATCTGAGCATTTCTGCAAATAGTTCCGATGTTATGAGCCAAATCCAAGAAGACATTACAAATCTATTACTCGCTCGTCATAAGATCAAAGATGCCCGTTATCCAGATTTCAATGTTCTCAATCAGGCCGATATAGTCTCAGCCGCCTCAAGTGTTACAACTACCTTTACCCTTTTGCTCGGTGCGGTAGCAGGTATTTCTCTTATCGTCGGCGGTATAGGCATAATGAATATGATGCTAACTACAGTTACCGAAAGAACAAGAGAAATCGGTTTAAGAAAAGCAATTGGAGCCAAAGCTCGAAATATCAATATCCAATTTTTGGTTGAAGCAATTGCCCTAACCGTAATTGGTGGCATTATAGGAATAATTATCGGCTATGTCGTCTGTTATACCATCACCGCTTTGGGAGTATTACAGACAAATATTTCAATAAATTCGATCCTCCTTGCCTTCGGAGTCTCTGCAATGATCGGTATAATCTTCGGATATTATCCTGCAAAAAGAGCTTCAAAACTCAATCCGATTGAAGCTTTGAGGTATGAATAATCAGACCAACTGGCAAACATAATTTAAGTATCGATGATTTCGTGGTTTGAAGGATTCGAAATAAATCATCTTGAAAC
>CAZYBH010000008.1:0-43192 GCA_964645315.1 uncultured Candidatus Saccharibacteria bacterium
TCAGTTAGCCTTTGGAAAATACAAGAGATATTATTTCGCAAAAAAGTCCTCGAGTTAAAAAACAAAAAGTGTGCGCCCATTCAAATCAGGCACTTCCTAATCTTTTCTGCATTTCCTTCAAAATCTTTTTTGTCAGCTTCGGCTTCGTCGCCAGGATAAATCCAAACGTGAGCATGGGGCACGTCTTCACCGACAACTTTTGAAATAATCTGTTCAACGGCAAAAGCTTTTCGTTGAGCGAGCGCGATCTTTTGTACTATTTCGTAATATTTGCTTATGGATGGGCCATTTTCTGACTGCGCTGGAACATCCCAAACCCATCGATAGTGTTGTTTTGGAATTACTAGAGTATGACCTGGTGAAAGGGGATTGATATCGAGAAATGCTATAAAGTTATTGTCTTCATAAACAATATTTGCTGGGATTTCTTTATTTACAATTTTACAGAATATGCAGGACATAAATGCGTATTTATTATATGTGAAGTGTTACGTGGCGACAATACTTGATATACTTCACCCGTGACGAAATCCTATAATATTTCTAGAATATTGAATGAAAAGGAGAGGAGAAATCTCGATAAATTTGATAGTACACTATCTCATTTGCTTTTCCATCGAGGGATTAGGACAAATGAAGAGGCGCAGGCATTTGTTGAACCAAAATACGAAGTTCATAATCATGATCCTTTCTTGCTCAAAGATGCTGATAAGGCGGCGAAGCGTATTATTCAAGCCATAAAAAACAAAGAGAAAATAGCAATCTATGCTGATTATGATGCAGATGGCATACCAGGGGCAAGTATTTGGCATTCTTTTTTTACAAAAATAGGATTCAAGAATTTTATTATTTATATACCACATAGACATGATGAGGGATTTGGTCTAAATGCGGAGGCAATTGATCAATTGGCCAATGAAAAGGCAGAACTTATTATTACAGTAGATTGTGGAATTACAGACATAGAGCCAAGTTTGAGGGCAAAAGAGAGAAAGATTGACCTTATTATTACCGACCATCACGAGCCAAAGGATGTATTGCCTCATGCTTTTGCAATAATTGACCATAAACAGAAAGATTGCAATTATCCTGATAAAAATATATGCGGATCGGGTGTGGCTTACAAGGTTATTCAGGCAATATTGAAGAATGATCGACTTGGTTTGCCGGATGGTCATGAAAAATGGTTTCTAGATCTAGTCGGAATCGCCACTCTTTCGGATATGGTACCACTTGTAGGTGAAAATAGACTTTTTGCATATTACGGTCTTATGGTTTTGCGCAAAAGTCCTAGGAAAGGTCTAGTTGAGCTATTGAGAAAATTAAAAATCAATCAAAGATATCTAAATGAAGATGATATCGGATATATGATCACACCTCGCATCAATGCTGCTTCTAGAATGGGGCTTCCGATGGACGCTTTTCATTTACTTACTGCAGATACGGAGGTTGATGCCCAAAAGTTTGCAGATCATCTAGATAAAATAAATAATGAAAGAAAAGGAGTAGTTGCCTCTCTGGTCAAAGAAGCAAAAAAACATTTACACGAAAGATATGGTGATACCATTCCAAAAGTAATTGTTCTAGGCAATCCAGAATGGCGACCATCACTGCTTGGTCTTGTAGCAAATACTTGTGCCGAAGAATATGGCAGACCGGCATTCTTTTGGGGTAGGGATGGTGGAAATATTATTAAGGGTTCTTGTCGCTCAGAAGGTCTGACCAATGTTGTCGAACTTATGAATGCAAGTCCTCTTGAGACATTCATCCAATATGGTGGTCATAGCTATTCTGGTGGTTTTGCAGTAGCAAATGAAGAAGTTCATTACCTCGAAAAAAGATTGAATGAAGCAGTTGAGAAAATAGAAAGAAGTGAAAATAATGCAAAAGCAAAGTCCATAGATCTTGAGATGTCCATTGATGATGTCGATCAAAACTTATTTGAGTCCATAAATAAACTTGCTCCGTTTGGTATATGCAATCCGAAGCCGGCATTTTTATTCAAAAAAATTATTCCCAAAACAATAAAAAAGTTTGGCAAAACTGGTGATCATGTAGAATTAATTTTCCAAAAAAATAACGGACAAAAGATTTCGGCAATCTCCTTTTTTGGTGCAAAAGCAAAATGGACTGATGAAGTAAAAGAGGGTAAGGCAATCGACCTCATCGCCTCCATAGAAAAGTCAATGTTTCGTGGCAGAGCGGAAATTAGATTGCGAGTAGATGATATAATATTTTTATGACAAATATAATATTTACTGATGGTTCATCGAGAGGTAATCCTGGTCCTGGAGGTTGGGGTGCGATCGTTATAAATGAAAAATTGGACTTATGCACAGAGTCAGGGTGTGGACAACCTGATACAACAAATAACAGAATGGAATTGGAAGCTGCCATCAACGCTTTGGAAAGCGTTGAAAAAAATTCCGAAAATATTGTATATACGGATTCTTCTTATCTTATAAATGGAATTACAAAATGGGTCCATGGCTGGAGGAAAAATGGTTGGAAAACAAAAACCAAAGATGAAGTTCTAAATAAAGATCTGTGGCTCCGTCTGCTCAAAGCTTGTGAAAATAAAAAAATTGATTTCAAATATGTTGGTGGTCATATCGGCATAGCAGGCAATGAAAGATGTGACATTATCGCGACCTCATTTGCAGATAATGTAAAGATAGACCTTTACAAGGGTTCTCTTTCGGGTTATCCAATATCAAAAGTTACGAATGTTTCACACGATCTTGTAAAGGCAGATAGCAAGCAAAATGCCAAATCGCATTCAAAAAAGCCAGCATTTTCCTATGTTAGTGCGGTTAATGGCAAAGTTGAGATTCATTCAAATTGGACTGACTGTGAAAAGAGAGTTAAAGGGGCAAAAAATGCTCGCTTCAAAAAAGCTCTGAACAAAGAAGATCAAGATAATTTAGTTAGAGAATTTTTGCGAGGTTAAGTTGGCAATATAAAAAATTTATTCTTTCTTGAAAGAAAATTCATAATTATTTCATCTGCCTTTATTACAATTGGTAGATGAGTAAAAGGATAAATATTTTTTGGATGCTGATATTTGCCGTAGCGATTTATCGTATATTATTTTTTGGTATAAATATCCAGGCACAAGATTTTGCCTGTATCGGAGAAAGGATATCTGGTAGAGGTACGATCTTGGATGAGCCGATCCAAAAGGAGTCCGGTCAAAGTCTTACGGTATTTTCAGAAAAGATGATAATTGCAAGTACAAGCATGCCTTGTACTTCTTCGATTAAGATTAAAATTAAAACTGCACTTTATCCGCGTTTCAAATTCAATGATGATATTTTATTTCAAGGCAAACTATCAAGGCCGATAAATTTTGGCACTCAAAATGTTTTTGACTATATCGGTTATCTTGCGAAAGATGATATTTATTTGGAAATAAAAAGCGGCAAGGTAAAGCTATACGATGGTCATGATATATCCGAAGATACTGTGACTATTGGAAACCATTTTGAAGATGGTACATACTCAATTTCAAAATATATTTCAAAGAAAATAAATTCATCTATTTCAACTATATATCGATTCAAAAATAATTTTGAAAATATTTTGAAGATGAATTTGGCTGAACCTTATGCATCTCTCGCTACCGGACTTGTGGTGGGGGAGAAAGCATCGCTCGGTCGAGATCTGCTCGATGATTTTCGCAAAGTCGGTTTGATCCATATTATTGTTTTGTCTGGTTATAACATCACTATTGTTGGTGATAGTCTGCGAAAGGTTTTGATTTTCTTGCCTAGAGTATGGGGTATATCTCTTGGAGCTCTTGGTATTGTTTTGTTTGGAATAATGGTCGGCGGTGGCGCCACCGTTGTTCGAACATGTATCATGGCCTGTATCGCACTTCTTGCTCAGCTGATTCGTCGAGATTATTCTGTGCTTCGGTCATTGATTTTCGCCGGTCTTATTATGCTTATTTTGAACCCAATGATTTTGCTTTATGATCCATCATTCCAATTATCATTTCTTGCCACATTTGGTTTGATTATTTTTGGAAATAGATTCGATAAAATATTTTCTTTTATAACAGAAAAGTTCGGCTTAAGAAGTATTTTTGCTTCGACTTTCGCTACTCAGATCTTCGTTACCCCTTTTCTTTTATACAGGATGGGGCAGATCTCGATTATTGGTCTTGTGGTCAATATCTTGGTTCTGCCGATTATTCCTCTTACGATGCTTTTTGTTTTTTTGACAGGTGTTTGTGGTTTGATTTATCTGCCATTGGCCAAACCTCTTTCTATGATTGCTTTTATATTCCTAAAATATGAGATTACTCTCGTGCGATTTTTTGCTGACTTACCATATTCTTCTCTAAATGTATCAAACATAAACATATATTTTGTATATGCATACTATATTTGTATAGCGGTCTGGCTTATGAGAGGTTATATCAAAAAGTTTTTGCCTGCCTGATCCCAATTGAGATTTGCAAAATAGTCTTCAATGTAATTTTTCTTACCTGAAGGTAGATAGTCTGCTACATATGAATGTTCCCACATATCGAGGGCGACGATAGGTGTGCAATCTTGTAACTGACCTAGGTGTTGTTCGTCTACCCATGAATTTATAAGTCTTTGTTCTTTTTTGTCCCAATAGAGCATTGCCCAGCCTATACCTCTCGTCAAAGCAAGTGTCTTGAATTCTTTTTGCCAAGAATCGAAATCTCCCCAAGTTTCCATGATGAGATCTTTGAGATGGCCGGGGCTTATAGCCTTTGGACCTCCTTCAAATGAGGCAAAATAGTGTTCATGATTACGCATACCGTTGTATTCAAAGCTAAATCTGCGATTTAATTCACCTATAATATAGGCATTTTTTTCATAATCGACTTTCAATTCATTTATTTTTTCGAGAACTGAATTGGCGTTTTTGACATAGCCTTGATAGAGCTTGAGATGTTCCTCGATGTTTTTTGCTGATATGCCTTTTAATTGTGGAATATTGAATGTTTTTGCTGAGAATTGTTTCATATACATGTATTATAGAGGTTTTGGTTTTATAAGCAAAGCTGTATTTTTAATTTATAAAAATTTATTAAAATTTTATGCTTTTTTCATAACTTTTTCATAAGAATTTCATTTCGTTTTGTTAGACTTCCAATATGAAAATTAAGAAATATTTAAAACCAGTGATGGTTGTGGCTGGAGTATCGACTATTACAGGGCTTGTGGGTATCCATACATATAGAGAAGATTTGCAGAGACAAGGTCTCGAAGTCTATGTTATCGACCTCAAATACGGTCATTCTATCTTTATTCGGACAAGTGAGGATGAGAGGATACTTATAAACGGTGGATACAATACCGAGATTCTAAACAAACTCGCTTATCATTTACCATTTTATTCAAGAAGGATAGACACTATCATTGCCACAAATATGGACAAAAATAGCATCGGCGGTCTCGTGCCAGTTATTGAGCGCTATTCTATTTCCAAAGTATATTTGCCGAGATATTATCAAGATTATGATCGCTATTCTTCGAGTACTTCTCCGGTAGGTTATTCTTTTTTGAAATTGGTGACTGAGGATAAGGGTCTTGTTATCGATGAGATTGGAGCTGGAGATATATTGTCATTGCGAGGTGGGGTAGAGATAGAGATATTATTTCCGATGGATGATTATAAGTTCAAATATTCCAAATCTAGCCCTCCTTTACTATTGTTCAATATAAAGTATCAAGGTAAAAACATTTCATATTTTGGCAATGCGGGTTCAAGGACCCAAAACACTCTTGCTTCAAATTGGCATTCTACTAGTACGGATGCTCTTATTTCTATTGGTGGCAATAAACCAGGATTCATTACAAAATTAATGGCCCAAAATCTCAAACCACAAAATCTCATATATTCCGAAAAAGATAGCAAAACTCCAGTTGGTGAGATTTCAGCCATCAAGTCCAAGAGTTCCAAAAAAGACAATTTAGAGTACATAGTTAGTAGTCATAGATACAATATCAATGATCGTACAGTCAAAATTTCCATTTCAAAAGAAAAAATCGCCATAACAAACTTGGATGACGATTCTTTCCTAGGGGAGAGTGATTAGATTAGGCCAGCTTTCTTTAGAGTGGCAAAAGCGCCGTTTTTCTCTATTGTTCTCAATGCTCTAGCAGAAATATTTAGGATGTAAGTTTTCTTGAGTTCTGGTACGTATATCCTCTTTCTTTGGATATTTGGGTACTTCCTGATATTTCCACAAGGATTGAATTGGGTAGCACGAGTCCTATTGGAGTATCGGCCACCAATTATTGAGCGCTTTTTTGTTATTTCGCAGATTTTTGCCATAAAAGTATTTAGAATGCTATGCTAACATAAGGATGTTTATTAGACAAGGGAGTTAAAATAAATAAATGATAAATATATTCTCATTCCTAATTTTGATATTTTCGATCATTATTCATGAGATTGCTCATGGTTATATGGCCGATTATCTCGGTGATCCTACAGCCAAACTTCAAGGTAGGCTGACTCTCAATCCTTTGAAGCATATCGATCCTGTCGGCTCCATTATTGTACCGATCATTACGACTTTGTCTGGTTTTACTTTCGGTTGGGCAAAACCTGTTGAGTACAATCCATACAATCTCAAAAATAGGAGACTAGGAGAATTGCTAATAGCTCTAGCTGGGCCAGGTTCAAATCTAATAATTGCTTTGGTTTTCGGTACTATTATCAGATATTCTATTGTTGATTCTGGACCAAATCCATTTGTTGAACTGTCTATATATATAGTAATGATCAACTTGGTCTTGGCTATATTCAATCTTATCCCTTTGCCACCTCTAGATGGCTCGAAAATTCTCTTCTATTTCCTAAAGGATCAATATGGCAAAATCAGGCTCGTTTTGGAAAGCTATGCTCCGATTTTTATTCTTATTGTCGTTTTTATTCTTTGGAAACTCATTTCACCCCTAGTCTTATATGTTTTTAGTCTTATTACAGGTATAAATATATGAGAACTTCAAATACAAATGGCAAATACTTGTCTATTATTCTTATGGTTATTGTATTTGGAATTTTTTCATTTATCTATTCAACAAATCCAAGTTTGGGAATTGTTTCAATCGAAAAGGATCGATTATTGGCATATATACCCAGTATCCCACTCTTAAGCAGGTTTAATTCTCCATTTTTGACCAATTATCCTTTCAAGATGGATGATAAAATTACAATTGCGGAGGGTTATTCGTATTATGATGGAAATTTGAATGATACTCCCGGTGATTTGCATTGGGGTATCGATTATGTAAAGAAAGTTGGTGATGATTTCAATAAATTCAATGTATATTCTGCTCATTCTGGTACGGTTGTTCGTGGATTTGGCAAGACTTGGGGTAAGTTTGTAGTAGTGAGATATAGAGATAAAGACGGTGTCGGTTTCAATACTCTTTATGCACATTTGGATGATATACCAGAAAATATCCCTTATTATTCAAAGGATTTCAATAATGATCCGGGTTTATTTATTAAAAATATGACTTTATTGGGAATGGCAAGTGATACCGGCAATGCAAAAGGCATAAATCAGTTGCATTTCGAGCTACATATTATTGGAAAAGGCTATAGCTATAGAATGGATCCTTATGGGGTCTATGATAGATTGAGTTCTGACTTGTATCCAAATCCAGGAAGTAGCCTTTTTGGTATAAGACACTTTTGGAATAAAAATTATCCCGATTTTGCCCAATAATTGCCACAGAACGATAAATATGATAGGGTACTTGAGTCCTAATTACTTATATATTAGGGCAAGAATGAGTAATCTTTTGTAATAAAACTCAAATTACAAAGGGTGAAGAATTCAGGATTGCCATCTAGTAGCTTGTAACTGGTTATTGGTTACTAGTATTTATTAATATTATAAAACCAGATAAAAATGCCTACACTTAATCAATTAACAAAGTCGTCAAGAAAGCGTTTTAAGCGCAAGTCAAAATCTATTGCTTTGACTCGTACTTTCAATTCAATCAAAAATAGACCAAAGTTCTTCCCATCTCCATTCAAAAGAGGTGTATGTGTCAAAGTTACAACAAAGACACCAAAGAAGCCAAACTCAGCTATTCGCAAGATTGCTCGTGTCAGACTTACAAATGGTATGGAAGTTACAGCTTATGTCCCAGGTATGGGTCACAACTTACAAGAACACTCAGTTGTCTTGTTAAGAGGCGGTCGTGTGAAGGACGTTGGTCTTAGATATTCTGTAGTTCGTGGTGTCTTGGACTGTCAGGGAGTAGAAGCTCGTCGTAAAGGTCGAAGCCAATATGGAAATAAGCGTCCAAAAGCCGCTAAAGCTTAAAAATTAAATTAAGATCTCAAATCTTTAAACACAATCTATGATCTATTCAAGATTTTAGATTAAAAATTTAAAATTTAAGATTTAATAATATGCGAAGAAAACTAAACATAAAAAGAGAGTTAAAACCTGATATAAACTATTCTTCTTTGAAATTGTCAAAGTTTACAAATTATATTATGGAATCAGGTAAGAAAAACGTTGCTCGCAAGATTGTCCTTGATTGTATGAATTCAATAAAGGAAAAGGCAAAAGTCGAAAATCCTATTGAAGTCTTCGAAACAGCTTTGAAAAACACTGCTCCTCAGATGGAAGTTCGCTCAAGAAGAGTTGGTGGAGCAAATTATCAAGTTCCTAGAGAAGTTCGTCCAGAAAGAAAGCAAGCTCTATCCATGAAATGGATTATTGAAGCTGCAAGAAATAAAAAGGGAGCTCCAATTCACGAAAAATTAGCTGATGAAATCATCTCTGCTTCAAAAAATGAAGGTGAAGCAGTCAAAAAGCGCGAAAATGTCCACAAGATGGCCGAATCAAACAAGGCTTTTGCTCACTTTGCATGGTAAGTTGCAAAATTAAAAATAAAATATATCAAATAAAAAATTGGTAACAAAAAACTTCGATGAGTTCAATAAGAGAATATATCAATATGCAATTGATATCATAAAAATTGTCGATAGTTTTTCTAAAGATGTATCATCTCAAGTAATAGCAAAGCAGTTAGTTAGAAGTGGTACATCAGTTGTTGCAAATTATGCAGAATCAAAGGGGGCTAGTTCAAGAAAGGATTATATAAATTATTTTTATCACAGTCTTAAATCAGCAAATGAATCTAAACTATGGTTGGGACTTGCACGGGATACTGGTAAAATAAAGAAGGATAGGGCGAATAATCTCTTAATAGAAACTCAGGAAATTGCTAAAATAATTGGTGCGAGTATTGTAACTATGAAAAAGAAGTAATTAGTATGGTATTTAATATTTAATTTTTAATATTTAATTTTAAAACATGAATCGCGATTATCCATTGGATCGAGTTAGAAATTTCGGTGTTATTGCGCACATAGATGCCGGAAAGACAACCACATCAGAGAGAATTCTCTACTATACAGGGATGACTCATAAGATCGGTGAAGTGCATGAAGGTGATACCGTCACTGACTGGATGGAACAAGAAAGGGAAAGAGGCATTACTATTACCGCTGCAGCCATAACCTGTTTTTGGAATCCGACATATATGCCTAAGACCGATACTTCCAAAAAAGTTAGATTCAATATTATCGATACTCCAGGGCACATAGACTTCACAGTTGAAGTGAAGCGTTCTTTGCGTGTTCTAGACGGTGCTGTCGTGGTCTTCGACGGTGTCGCCGGTGTCGAACCTCAATCTGAGACCAACTGGCGCTATGCTGATGAAGGTAAAGTGCCTCGATTGTGCTTCATAAACAAAATGGACCGCATGGGTGCTTCTTTCGAACGTTCATTCAAATCTATTTTGGAAAGACTCAACAAACACGCCGTTCGTTTCCAATTACCTATCGGTCTTGAGGGTGAACATAATGGTGTTGTCGATCTTCTTACAATGAAAGGTTATGTTTTCGAAGGCGAGATGGGAAATACCATAAGAGAAGTTCCAATTCCAGAAGAATTGATGGCAGATGCCAAAAAATACCATGCAGAATTGATCGAGAAAATAGTCGAAAACGATGAAGATGCAATGAATCGCTATCTCGACGGTCAAACTATCGAAGTAGATGAGCTTAAGAAACTTACTCGAAAAGCTGTGATTGCAAATAAGCTTTTCCCTGTCTTTACAGGTTCCGCTCTCAAGAATATTGGTGTCCAATTAGTTCTTGATGCGGTCGTAGATTATCTACCATCACCTTTGGATATCGAATCAGTAAAGGGAATAAATCCAAATACTGGTGAAGAGATTGTTAGACATCCTTCTGATACAGAGCCATTTTGTGCTTTGGCTTTCAAGTTGCAAAACGATCCATTCGTCGGACAATTGACATTCTTTAGAGTCTATTCAGGTACTATTGAAGCTGGTACATATATTTACAATGTAACAACTGGCAAGAAGGAGCGCTTGGGTCGTATTGTGCGATTGCAAGCCGATAAGAGAGAAGAAGTCAAAAAGGTCTTTGCTGGAGAGATAGCAGCCGCAGTCGGTCTCAAAGACGCTCTTACATCACATACTTTCTGTGATGAAAATAACCCTATTGTTCTAGAACAGATTAAGTTCATGGAGCCAGTTATCTCTCTACGTATCGAGCCAAAGACAAAGGCTGATCAAGAAAAGATGGGTCTAGCTTTGAGGAAATTGGGTAATGAAGATCCAACATTTAGGATTTCATCAAATAGCGAAACTGGAGAAACAATCATTTCTGGTATGGGAGAATTGCACCTAGAAATCATGGTTGATCGTATGAAAAGAGAGTTTGGTGTCGAGGCAAATGTCGGCGAACCTCAAGTGGCTTATCGAGAAACTATCCAAAGTAGCGCAGAAGCAGAACACAAGTATATCAAGCAGACTGGAGGTAAAGGTCAATACGGTCACGTACGCCTTACCCTCAAGCCTATGGAACCATTGCCAGAAGGTGAGAAGATTCCAAAAAACATCCACAGATTTGATGATTTCGAATTTATTAACTCTATCAAAGGTGGTGTTATTCCAAATGAATTTATTCCTGCTGTCGAAAAGGGAGTCAAGGAAGCTATGGATCGAGGTATAGTAGCTGGATACAAGATGGTAAATGTTTCTTGTGAGCTTACATTCGGTTCGTATCACGATGTTGACTCATCCGAAATCGCCTACAAGATAGCAGCTTCTCAAGCATTTCAAGATGCAGCAAAGAGAGCAAAGCCTGTTATTCTCGAACCTATAATGAAACTTGAAGTGGTCTGTCCAGAAAAGTACATTGGAGATGTCAACGGTTCTATCGCTTCAAAGAGAGGTATTATCGAAGGACAAAATCCAAAAGGCCAAAACGTCTCTATTATTGCAAAGGTTCCATTGTCAGAAATGTTCGGATACACAACCCAACTTCGTTCTATGACATCAGGCCAGGGTAGTGCAATGATGGAATTTGATCATTATGATGTTGTACCATCAAATGTTGCTGAGACTATAAAGGAGAAGAGGAAATAATTAGCAATTCTATTTTTTAGAGTTTAAACAAAAAGAAAAACGGCCATGTCAGGTCGTTTTTCTTTTGGAAGAGATAAAAATTTTTTATATATAGAGATCATTTTTATGCTATACTTATTTCAAGTTTTATTATTAAATAAACTAAAATGTTTAAGCTCAAATCATTATCTATTTTTGTACTAGCAATATTTTCTTTGTTCTTAGTCACAAAAGAAGCGAGGGCAGAGATAGTCTGTCCTGTCGGATATACTTGTACTTTGATCCAGGATTATAAGGTACCGAAGTGTCCGGAAGGATATATCTGTGTTCCTATCAAAGAAAGAGACGGAGATTCATCTTCAAATTCTGCTTCAAATTCCAATTCCAAGAAGCCGGTAGCTGTATCTGCCTTTGCAGATGAGGGCAATAATGTCCATGTAAAATGGAATGCTTACGGAGGTGATTTTGATTATTATCAGATCGTTATCGGAAACACTACTCTAAATAAAGAGGTTGAAGTCGTCAAGAAATTGGATAAAAAGAAAACCGAATTAAATAGCGAGATTCCTTGGACTTTCCTAGAGCAAGTACTTGAGGGTTCAGAGGCTAGATATACAAATTACATCAAGGTTAATACTGTTCGATATGAGTGGTTTAGTCCAGTATTGGTAAATACTCTTAAGAGTGCAGAATTTACTATAAATTCAAAGGAGAATAGTGATGATGAAGTGGGTATAGAAGCAAAGCCGGTTATCTATAGTATAAGTCCAAGTTATGGACCAGTTGGTACGACCGTTGCGATTAAAGGTGCTTATATGGCGGGTTTTGAAAGTGATTTGGACTTCTATTTTGAGCGTGCTGATGGAAAGACTGTTATGTTGACTTATGATTACAGCTTTTCTGGCAAGCCTGATAAAGATGGAGTCAAGTTGACAATAAAAGAGCCATGTCAAAAGGGTCAGACTGTTTATGGCCGCTATTCCGGTATTCCTTCTACTTGTGACTATGTCGCACTAACTCCTGGCAAATACAAAGTCTATACTAAGCCTTATGGTCTTAAGAGTAATGTTGTAGAGTTTACTATCACTTCAGGAGGCGCCTCAATCTCTCCATCTCCTTCACCAGTCTCTTCTGTTATCAAAGTAATCAGTCCTAACAATGGCGAGACACTTTATGCTGGAAATTCATATCAGATAAGGTGGTATGACAATTCTGATGCTGGCAGCAAAGATATATCGCTAATAAGTTCAAATGGAAAGATTATTTCAGTAGCAAACAAAATATTTGCAAGATCATCAGGTATTGATGACTCCTACTCTTACACATGGAATGTCTATAATACTATTGAATCTGGACAGTACAAGATAAAAATATGTAAATCAAATTCAAATGATTGTGGTTTAAGCAATGGTTATTTTACAGTTAATTCAGGAATATCTGGCGTGTCATCTATGAACGATAGGGCAATTGAAGTACAAAGCTATCCTTCAAGAATGAGTGTTGATAAAGGTGGGGCTGTAGATATTGCCCGATACAAATTGCAAGCATCAGATTTTGATTTGCGGGTTACAAATATAGCTTTAGATTTTGATGCTAGGCTTTGGCAATATGCTAATTCTGTAACAATTAAGGATGATTCCGGTTCGGTTATCGCCTCAAAGAGCTTCACTATGTCTGATTTTTCAGAACTTGTAGTTGGTTCAAATTATAGATTGAGTATTCCAGTAAATTATGTAATTCCAAAATCTACAGCTAAGTATTTTACAGTTAATGTTTCAACACTACCGACGTCTGAAAGGTGTTTATCTGGCAGTTGTGCTATTAACCTAATAAATACAGAAGTTAGAATTATAGAAAATAATGGTTATACAATTACTTTAAAAGATGATTCGGATAGAATGTTTATCTACGGTGGTACGGGGGTAAATAGTCCATCTCCAACTGCTACCCCAGCAATCAATCAGCCTTCAGTCTCGTTTATTTATCCAAATACGACAGAGACTTGGTATATAGGTGATACAAAAAACGTCTCTTGGTTGTATACAAATTTCAATCCATCAGTAGGG
The DNA here is from genome assembly GCA_964645315.1 of uncultured Candidatus Saccharibacteria bacterium. GTDB lineage: Bacteria > Patescibacteriota > Minisyncoccia > Phycocordibacterales > PALSA-1337 > C7867-002. Next base: position 13,523 of record CAZYBH010000008.1, read on the forward strand.
GGTGATAAGTTCGTAGAATTGGTCTTGGTACCTACAGATGGTAGGGCACCGGTTACTCTAGGTACATATACTTATCCTTATGGTTATCAGCCATTGTCTATATACAGGAAGACTTCTACAGGTAGAGATGCTTGGTTACCAGGAAATTATAAGCTAAAACTAGTATGTCGCTCATCGAATGTCGATGGTTACAGATCTTGTGGTGCGGAGATTCCTGGATATATCTACGTAAAAGAGAATCCATATGCAACTCCGTCGCCAAGTCCAGTAAGTGCTCCTGTTTCAGATGCCGGATCTTCACTACTTAGAGCTACTGTTTGGGGTGCGATAAATTCACTTCTAGATCGTTAATAAATAAAAAAGTCGCCAGATATAAACAGGGCGACTTTTTTGTTGCTTGTATCGGGTATATAATGAAATATCTAATCATTATTAAAATGAAAAAATTTATATTTTCTAGTTTGTTTTTATTAGCAACAGTTTTTGCTTTTGGATCGGTGGCTAGGGCGCAATACAATCCTACATTTACCATTACCAAACCTTCCAATTTGGAGACATGGGAGAAAGGTCAGTCTTATGAGGTTCGTTGGAAGACCAATGGTAATGTGTCTCCCGAAGCTCTAATTAGAGTACGACTTTATACTTTAGATTCATCTGGAGAAAAAGGTCGTTTGGTAGCAAACTTAATCTCTGTTCAAGACAATAATTATTGTGTTAATAGCAATTTTGCTCAAGTCGATTGTGTGAAAGTTGGTGAAGGAAAAGCGAGCGTATACCTTAGAGATAATATTGCGTCGGGAAAATATAATTTGAGCTTGGATTGTAACTTGAATGGTAATGAATGTGATTTTGCGGATAGTCGCTGGATATATAGGACTATAAACATAGTTGCATCATCGAGTGTGCCACAGTTGAATTTATATCCTGTATCTGTTTCAGGGCCAGTAAACTCAGGAGAAAAAAGTGCTCTATTAGCTAGTTTTATGCTTGATGCTTCAAAATCACCTTTTGACGTTCGTTTCTATGATTTTGTTATGAGACCAATATCCTACAGTTCCACTTCAGAACCTGTTGCTTCTAATGGTTCAGAATATCTGTCAAACTGTGGTTTTTATATTGAAAAAAATAAAATTGCTAAAGGTCAGACAGGAAATCCATTCAACGATTTTGTATATAGTATTTATGAAAGCAGATCACAAACAAATCATATAACAATCAATCGTGGCACTAAGGAAAAAGTAGATTTTCGATGTGACATATCTGATAATGTACAATATATAAAAGGATATTATGGATATCGTTTCAGTCCAGTTTATTCAAATATGTTATTTAAATCAACGTATAAAAATCAGGAATATAGTCAGGGTGTCGGTGTAGTTGATGAGACGTATGTTCCTGAGGTTCGTTTGTTGACTTCACCCAAAGAAAAGCCAAGTAAAAATGGTACATTATCTATAAAAGCTTTGCCTGAAACATTGACTAGTGGTTCTAATACAATGATTTCGTATACGACAAATGCAAATGCATCTACAACACTTCTAAACTTGATTTGTCCAGATGGTGTCTCAGCAAGATGGATAGAGGGCAAGAATAGGGAGATGTGTAATACAAAAGTGACTCTTTCTAGGGTTTTGACACCTATCACTCTCAATGTTACAAACACAAGTGCAAGTGATAAGGAGATCTCCGTCAATTTCTACGAGTATTTGTTGAATAATATAGATTACGCTATTGGTTCATCCACAAAAATAACAGTAAAACCATTGGTCGTTAATAATGGAGTTAAATCTTTAGATATCATAAATCCTCAGGGTGGTGTTATGCATATGGCGGATTCAGATCTTTATGTCGATTGGCAGGCAAACAACCTCAATGTTGATCATTATTATGTCTTACTCCAAAACGAGTTAGTCAATGATGTTGGGCTAATAGTCGGTGATAATATTACATCCACCTCATCTTATTTGTCTTATCATTTCAATTTGAGTAAAAAAGTAATTGATCAAATGGTCAAGCAAAGTAATGGACTCACAGAAGGTCAACTACAAAATCATTATTATGTTACTGTAGTCGCTGCGAATAGGGGATTCTTCGGAGGATCGAAGCCTGAGTATTTTGCAAAAAGTAAGGTTTTCTACATTGGTCCGACAAGTGGTGTAATGGCAAATAATATTACGAGCAATGCTACTCCAATTCAAGATTATAGAGGCACCAATTCATACAAATATGAAATAAGTTTCGATCTTTATAATTCGAGCTCTTCTCCTGTATATGTAAACAAAAATATGAATGGAGATGCTTTGGATTATGAAATAACTCCTGCTCAAGCAAGTTCATCAAGGGCTACTATAGATTCTATTGGAATGGCTGGTGATTCTGCTACTTATTATTATCTTATGCCCGGGATTACTAGAAAGTTCTATGTATATGGGGTCATAACTAATGGCGGGCCTTCGGGTTTAATTAAGTTTGTTCTAAAAAATATTAAAGCAAGGACTGAATATAGCAAGTTTGATAATCTTGTCGTCGATTTGGATCAGAACCAAACAAAGCTCTTTATGTCTGTTGATGGTTTGGTTATGAATAATACAGCAACATCGTCTTCATCAAGTATAATCGTTGGTGCCCCTACTATTATTGGTGGCAACAAAGTTATCTCTTATCCTGTAGAAATTAAATTCAATATTGTTGCTCAAGATAGTCCAATTTATATTTCAAATCTAATAAATGGTAAAACCCCTCTAGTTTTTTCTGATTCAGAAGGCTATGTCATTCCTCAAATGAATAGCGTCGAGATGTCTCCACGCGACATTACTGGTGATGGTATTTTGTACAAAATTATACCTGCTGGCACAACCAGGTCCTTCACCTTTAGGGGTATGGTAAGAAACTCAGGACTCAAATACTCCAATAACAGGATAATTCAAGTCAAAGCTATTAAGTATGGTTTAAGTTCAGATACAGTTGATTCAGAGTTCGTTAATACCAATTACAGCAACCTTAAGGCATTGGTCTACTTGAGTGAAGATTATAATGCAACAACTACAAGTGAAGCTTACGATCCAAAATCGGTCTATATAAAAGACGGATTTTCCAGAACTCTAAAAATACTAACATCAAATGATTATAAGGTAATCGGAAATAATTTCGATTTGTTTGCTTATATTGTAAATATAAACGATTATCCTATATACCTTAGGAATAAAAATGATGGTGCCGACTTTGTTACTGGTTTAGATCCGGCTTGGGCAAAAGCTGATGTATCAGTAAGTTTCGGTAATCGATCTTCTTCAGATCCAAGTGGCTATGTGGTAATCAATCCTAAATCAGAAAGACTTATATATATAAAGGGTGATTTGTATAACAATGAGTATAACGGTAACGTAAAATACTCAGTAAAATCGCTTATGTACGGTACGACCACTAGCAGGTTGGAACGATCAATAAACGATGGACTATCTTACCTAAGTTATTCAGTTCCATTTGATTCGGCATCTAGCACTTTGTATTCTTCTTCGGCGGTATTAAATCAAAAAATCAATAGCCTATCCACTTACTCTGGATTACCAGGTACTTCAGTAATTGCCTACGGTCAAGATTTTTGTAGATTGGTCAAGAACGTTGTCACTTTCACTAGCGATAGATATGATATAACTGATGACAAAGCAGTATTATCTGGTGATGGAAAGTCGATAAGATTTACTGTTCCAAACATGCCATTTGGTACTTATAAAGTTTTTGTCGATTCCAAAGGTGCTTCTTGGAACAGTCCAAAATGTAATCCAAGCAATTATCTTAACTTCACAATTGGTACATCTACTCCTGTATATTCTCCTACGCCTGTTGCTAGCGCTTCTGTAGCACCAAGATCTTCTGCTACACCATCGCCAAGTATCGCCGCAACTACATCATTGCCATATATCACAAGCATTAGTCCAAATCGTGGCGGTGAAAATGCAAACGTTACGGTCTATGGTAGAAACTTGAGTAATATTACAAGTGTACAATTCTATGATAGAAATGGTTATCCGGTAAGAGGTCTAGTACCAAGTTATGTATCTGCTCAAAGTGTATCGTTTAGGATTACAAATGAATTTGCTACATCTCTAGCATCTGGTGTCTACAGTCTAAGTCTTGTATCAAGTAATTGTAGGGGAGGTTGTGATAGTAATAGGATTAATTTTGAGCTAATCAGTACCGCACAAGCAAGTGTCAGTCCAAGTCCATCAACTTCTGCTACAAGGACTCCAACACCTTATCCTAGCGCTTCCAATACTCCATATCCTTCAGCTTCAAATACACCAACTCCTACCCATTCTTCTACACCAGTACCTACATCCGGCGCTACACCTACACCAGCTATTTCATCGACTCCATTAGTATCTCCTACGCCAGTCACCTCATCGACACCTACTCCGACTCCTGTAAGTTCGGCAACACCAACTCCTGCAAGTTCAGCTACCCCTACACCTTCAGCATCATCAAGCGCTACACCTACACCAAGTGCAAGCTCTACTCCAAGGCCAAGCACCTCCGCTTCTCCTAGTCCATCTAGTTCGCCTACAGCTTATGGTAATGAATTATTTAGAGCTTCGGTTTGGGTAGCGTTGAAGTCTATATTTGGAATTTAGTTTATATTTAGAAATAAAGTGCGGGCTCTAGCAAATCTCCGTAATTGCGGAGATTTGCTAATTTACTGACTTTATGTTAGCCTACTCTTACGCATAAAAGGCGTTTTATTAACTATTAACAATTTATCTTTGGCTCTCGCTGTATGGTCTGTTCCGATAAACCTTGAGGAATCAAGAAAAAAGGGAACATAACGCCCATGCAATGCGAGCTAAAGCACTAAATCAATATTTATGGCAGATTTTAATCGTTCAAAGCCACACGTAAACGTGGGTACAATTGGACACATCGATCACGGTAAGTCTACTTTGACTGCTGCTCTTCTTGCGGTCCAATCAAAGAAGGGTTTGGCAAATATGAAGGCCTACTCAGAAATTACTAAGGGAGGTACAGTTCGTGATGCGACAAAGACTGTTACTATTTCTTTGTCACACGTAGAGTATGAGTCTCCTACAAGACACTATGCTCACATTGACTGTCCAGGTCACGCCGATTTCATCAAAAACATGATTACCGGTGCGGCACAGATGGACGGTGCTATTCTAGTAGTTTCTGCTACTGACGGTGTTATGCCACAGACAAGAGAGCACGTTCTTTTGGCTTACCAAGTCGGTGTTCCAAAGATTGTTGTCTTCTTGAATAAGTGTGACTTGGTGCCAGAGACAGATCTTATCGATCTAGTCGAAGAAGAGGTTCGCGAACTTCTTACAAAGAACAAATTTGATGGCAAAAACACTCCAGTTATCCGTGGTTCAGCATCAAATGCTCTAAACGGTGATGCAGAATGGTCAAAGAAGATCGATGAATTGATAAACGCCCTAGATACATATATTCCTGCTCCAGTTCGTGAAGTTGATAAGCCTTTCCTAATGCCTATTGAAGACATCTTCTCAATCGAAGGTCGTGGAACCGTCGTTACTGGTCGTATCGAAAGAGGTATGATCAAGCTAAACGAAGAAGTTGAAGTTGTCGGTTTCAAAGATACAACAACAACCGTTGTTACAGGTATCGAAATGTTCAACAAATCTCTAAAGGAGGGTATGGCAGGAGACAATGCCGGTCTATTGCTCCGTGGTACAGCAAAGGATGATGTTTCAAGAGGTCAAGTTCTAGCAAAGAAAGGCTCAGTTAAGCCTCATACAGAATTCGAAGCTGAAGTTTACGTTTTGAAGAAAGAAGAAGGTGGTCGCCACACTCCATTCTTCACAGGTTACAAGCCTCAATTCTATATTCGTACTACAGACGTTACAGGTGAAGTTACTCTTCCAGAGAAAGTAGAAATGGTCATGCCTGGAGATACTATTACCTTCAAGGTCAAGCTAGTAGCACCAGTTGCTCTAGAAGATAAGCAAAGATTCGCAGTTCGTGAAGGTGGTAAGACTGTAGGCGCAGGAGTCGTAACTAAAGTCGTAGCTTAACAATCCTAAAGTCTAATCTAAAAATTAAAAGATTTCAGATTTAACATTAAAACATGGCAACATCAAATGAAAATAAAGAGGTAAAGACCAAAGCACCTCGTGCAAAGAAGGCAAAGGTTTCTGGTTCAGCTCCTCATCTTCGCATCAGAGTCCGTGCATATGAGCACAAGATTTTGGATGCGTCCTTGAAGCAGATCATCGATACCGCTGCAAGATATGATGCTGAGCTTCATGGTCCTGTTCCGTTGCCTACAGAGATCAAGAAGTATACAGTCAACCGCTCTTCTTTCATCGATAAGAACGCTCGCGAACAATTCGAAATGAGAGTTCACAAGCGTCTGATCGATATTGTTAATCCAAATCCAAAAGTCATCGAAGCTCTGACAAATTTGAGTCTTCCATCAGGTGTAAACATAGATGTAAAGATGATGTAATAATTAACTCCCATGAAATTCATTTTAGGAAGAAAACTCAATATGTCTCAGATATACGATGCAAGTGGGGTTGCTATTCCTGTCACTGCTGTCGAGATCAGGGGAAATGTCGTAACTCAAGTTAGGACAAAAGAAAATGATGGCTATTCTGCTGTACAAGTCGGTGAGGGTGTCACAAATCCAAATAGACTAAGCAAAGCAGAGAAGGGTCATACAAAAGAACTTGGTTCATTCGCTTCACTCAAAGAATTCCGAGTCGATGAAACCGTTACCCAAAAAGTCGGTGATAAGATCGAAATTGGTCAATTCAAGCCTGGAGATATGGTAAATGTTAGCGCCATCTCAAAAGGTAAGGGTTTCCAAGGTGTAGTCAAAAGACACGGTTTCGGTGGAGGTCCTAGGACTCACGGTCAAAAGCATTCCGAAAGAGAGCCAGGATCCATCGGTGGAGGTCTAAGGACCCACGTACCAGTCGGTACTAGGATGGCAGGTCGTATGGGTAGCGACAGGATCACAGTCAAAAACATCAAGGTTGCACACATAGACAATGAAGAAAATATCATTTATCTAGGCGGTGCTATACCTGGTAGGAGAGGTACATTAGTCGAGATTGTCGGCTAAAGAAAAGGAGGCGAAAGCCTCTTTTTCTTTTGTAGATTGATTAATTTATTTTGTGAATAAGTTAAAAGACTTTTTTTGCTATAATAGTATGGAATGAAAAAGTCTTTTGTCAGTAAATACATAAAGAATAAATACTCTATTATCGGGTTTATTGTTCTTGCTTTTCTCGTATACTATTTTTTCTTTACTGGTAATACAAAGAAAACATTCGACTTTGCTGCAGCAAAGTACGGCGATATAGAAGAAAGGGTAAGTGTTACAGGCAAAGTCTCTCCGATGGAAAAATCCGATCTCTCATTCGAGAAATCTGGTCGGATCATCGGCATCAAAATAAAAGTTGGAGATAGAGTTAATAAAGGTGACTTATTGGCTACACTCGATTCAAATACTGACAGAGCAAATCTAAATTCTGCTTTGGCAAAGCTAGCAGATATGACAAGAAGTCTAAATGCTCCAGAATTGGCTTCAGAAGAATCAAAAGTTAGTACATATAAGATTGCAATGGATAATGCCAAGAAAGACGCTTTGAATACAGGCAGGACCGCTTTGGCCCTCACTCAGTCTGCAATATTCAACTACGCAGACACTTTCTTCGACAATCCTCAAAGTGCAAACCCTACAATCAATATTAGGACAGATTCTCCATCCTTAGAAAATTCAATCAATCAAAAAAGAGCTAGTCTTACAGATATTTTAAATAAATGGAAAATTGATTTGGCAAACGCTACGACTAGTGATAAGTCTCAAAGTCTCATAGACTCAATTTCTCAATATGAAATAGTTATAAAATCCTTTGTCGATGATCTAAATACTATCGTAAGTAATCTAAATACATCAAATTCTGGCCTCACACGAACCTCAATTGATACAAAGTTGGCTCAAATGAATACGGCTTTGACTACACTAAATCAGGCAATCAGTTCAGTTTCTAGTACAAAAACGTCTCTCGATAGTGCTATTTCATCTTACAATCAAGCTTATAGCGGTTTTGTTTTGAAAAATTCAGGTTCTTCTGCCGAATCTATTCTTGCTCAGAGATCAGTGGTCGAGGCTTACAGAGCCGAATTAGAAAAGAATTCTCTCAAGGCACCGATTTCAGGGACTGTGACCAAAGTTGCTCCAGAGCTGGGAGAATTTGTAAATCCAGGTTCTATACAATTTTCAATAATAAGTGAGGGACAATACAAAGTGGAGGCTTATGTGCCAGAAGCAGATATTGCCAAGATCAAGATCGGTGACAAAGCTTCTACTACTCTCGATGCTTATGGTCAAGATATAGATTTTGCCACGATCGTAACCTTCATCGATCCTGCTGAGACTGTGCTTGAAGGTGTGCCTACTTATAAGATTACTTTGCAATTTGTCTATCAGGACAGCAGGGTGCGATCGGGCATGACTGCAAATCTAGACATTAAGACCAATGAAAGAAAAAATGTCCTGATCATTCCTACAAGGGCAGTAGTCATCGAAAGCAATGAAAGAACGACACGCCTTGTAAATCCAGATGGCAAAGATTTTGTTTCAATCCCTATCAAAGTAGGTCTAAAGGGATCTGATGGCATGTCTGAGGTCATTTCTGGCCTTCGGGAGGGTGATAAGGTTGTTACATATATCAAGTAATGACAAATATAATTGAAGTTAACAATTTGAGAAAATCGTATCACGATGGAACTGATACTATCGCACTGAAAAATGTCACTTTCAATGTTCGTAAAGGTGAATTTTTGGCAATTATGGGTCCGTCGGGAAGTGGAAAATCGACCCTCCTTCATCTGCTTGGTTTGCTGGACGAACCAAGTGCCGGTAAGTATATTTTCAATGGCAAAAATACTACGACATATTCAAGAAATGAATTGGCTTTACTTAGAAATAGAGAAATAGGATTTGTTTTTCAAGCCTTCAACTTGCTTCCAAGGACAACGGTTTATGACAATGTAAAATTGCCACTTTATTATTCAAAAATACTTGAAAAGGAATGGGATGGAAGGACAAGGGAAGCGATAGAAGCGGTCGGTTTATCTCATAGACTTTATCATGAATCATCGGAGCTTTCGGGTGGTGAGAAGCAGAGAGTAGCTATTGCAAGAGCTTTGGTAACTGATCCGGAAGTGATATTTGCCGATGAGCCTACAGGAAATTTGGACTCTAAGTCAGGCAAAAATGTTATGGCTATTATCCAGCACTTGAATGAAATGAGAGGCAAAACTATAGTCCTAATTACCCACGAGACTTCTACAGCCGAGCATGCCGAAAGAATAATCCATCTTATGGATGGTGAAATTGAAAAAGATGTCAAAGTTAGGAAGAGACTGACCCCGGATGATGAATTCGTTAAATAGTGCAAAGTTCAAGATGCAAAATATAAAATTAAAAGTAAATAGTTTCAATAAAAATTTTGATGATTTATTGTTTGTAAATATTTAATTTTTTATTTTGAATATTTAATTTTTTATTTTGAATATTTAATTTTAACATATGACCTACAAACACACTTTCACAACTGCATTAAAGGGACTTACGACCAATCGATCTAGGTCGGCTCTTACTATTTTGGGAATTGTTATTGGTATTACAGCTATTATGCTAGTAGTCTCGCTGGGAGCTGGTGCCCAAAAATTAATTCTAGGACAAGTCCAAGGTCTGGGAACAAATACTATTGCTGTAATCCCTGGTAGGGAACCAAGTGGGCCATCAGATGTAGCTTTCTTATTTAGTGATTCACTCAAGGAGAAAGATATAGTCGCTCTTAGAAATAAAGCCAATGTTCCAGCTTTGAAATCACTGATGCCTACAGTTTTCGGTGCGGGACCGGTTTCATACAATTCAAATACCTATCAAGTGTCGATATTTGGAGCAACTGGTCTTATGACAGAGATTTTCGATCTTCATCCTCAGGGTGAATTTTTTGGTGAAGAACATGTCAGTTCAAGAAGTGACGTTGTGGTCTTGGGGCACAAGATTACAGATAAATTGTTTGGAGTAGAGGACCCGATAGGCAAAAAAGTCAAAATTAAAGGGAGAAATTTCAAAGTATTGGGTGTATTGCCAGAGACTGGTGGAGGATCACTCTTTAACTTCGATGATATGGTTTTGGTGCCTTATACTACAGCGCAAGATTACATTACTGGCAAAAAGTCATTCAATAGAATAATCATTCAAGCCAATTCGGATCGCGATGTGCCAGCAACATCCGAAGATATAAAATATATTTTGAGAGAATCGCATGGTATTACAGATCCTGATAAAGATGACTTCACTGTCCAGACTCAACAAGATCTAGCTAATAGACTTTCAACAATAACAAATGCTTTGACATATTTCTTGGTTGCTGTGGCTTCAATCGCTCTTTTTGTCGGTGGTGTCGGTATTATGAATATTATGCTTGTCTCAGTAACAGAAAGAACTAGAGAAATAGGTTTACGAAAAGCATTGGGAGCGACTGATCGCGACATTCTTTCTCAATTTTTGCTAGAGGCCGTTCTTCTTACTGCTATTGGTGGTTTGGTCGGTATAATTTTGGGTTCAAGTCTGGCTTTGATATCAGCTCTGGTACTTTCCAAAGGTCTTGGGGTCAATTGGTCTTTCGTTTTTCCGTGGGGAGGGGCATTTCTTGGTCTCAGTGTATCAGCATTGATCGGTCTTGTATTCGGTGGCTATCCAGCAAGACAAGCATCGAGGAAGTCGCCTATAGAAGCATTGAGATATGAATAAAATTAGACAAAACTTGGATTTGACTAAGCTTGTTATGGTTTTGATTGTGTCTTCCTATTTTATTTATTGTCTTAGCAATGAAAACTGGCATATCATCGATAGTGTAGATCTTATTATTCATGAAGCCGGTCATTGGATTTTTATTTTCTTTGGTCAATTTATTCAGGTCCTTGGAGGTTCATTAAATCAAGTTTTAATTCCTCTTATTTTCTCTATATATTTCCTAATAAAAAAGGACTATTATTCCGCTTCAATTGTTTTGATCTGGTTTGGTTACAATCTGGTCAATGTTTCGGTTTATATCGGTGATGCCTATTTCATGAGATTACCTCTTCTTGGTGGAGATGGAGTTATTCATGATTGGAATTTTATTTTGTCAAAATTGAATCTTTTGAAGTATTGCGGGCTCGTCGCTGGTATAATAAAATCGCTCGGAATTTTTGTAATTATCTTCGGTATCGTCGGTGGATGTGTTACATCCCGGAAGAGTGTTGACTTCAGACCCTCGCTCTGTTAAGATGCTTTGCACGCTCATTCGAGCCTATTTTCTTACATGGAAGCCACAATTTACAGTCAAGAAGGAAAGCCAACAGGCAAGATTTCATTACCGAAGTCTGTTTTTGCTGCAGGATGGAATGCAGACTTGGTTCATGAAGTTGTTCGATTGATGAATTCAAATTCTCGCACAAATGTAGCTCATACAAAGACAAGAGGTGAAGTAAGAGGAGGTGGTAAGAAGCCATGGAAGCAAAAGGGTACTGGTAGAGCAAGACACGGTTCTACACGTTCTCCTATTTGGGTCGGTGGAGGTGTGGCTCATGGTCCTCGCAACGACAAGAATTTCTCAAGAAAGATCAATAAAAAGGTCAAAACAAAGGCTCTTTACTCCATTTTATCCAAAAAGTTCAAGGATGGAGAGATTTTGTTTGTAGATTCACTCAAATTTGAAAAGCCAAAGACAAAAGAAGCAAAATCCATTCTCTCAAATCTATCCAAGGTCAAGGGATATGAGACTTTGTCAACAAAGAAGTTCAATACCGCTATCATTGCACTCGAAAAGAAATCTGATCTAGTACAAAAGAGTTTCAATAATTTCGGCAACATTTCTGTTGAAGAATTTCGAAATATCAATCCTGTAAGCATTTTGAATCACAAATACATTATCATTTCCAACCCAGAAGAATCACTCAAGACCTTTAAGCAAGACTAATACACTATCATGGCTATATTTGGATTAAAAAAGAAAGAAGAGAATAAGGTTGAAGAAACAGTTCAGCCAAAAAAGGCTACAAAAGCTAAGGCCATAAAAGCCGAAAAAGTCCCTGCTATAAAGAGCGAAGAATCAAGCCAAAATCTTAGCGAAAATATCGGCGCTATCATATATCGTCCTAGAGTTACAGAGAAATCTGGTATCAAGAGTCAGGATGGTGTCTATACATTTGAAGTCAACAAAAACGCAAACAAAAATCAAGTTGCAAATGCTGTTAAGGCTTTGTACAAAGTAAGCCCAATCAAGGTTGCCGTGATCAATGTTAAGCCAAGTAGAGTTTTTGTTAGAGGTAAGAAGGGTGTTGTATCTGGCTTCAAAAAAGCAGTCGTTACTCTCAAAAAGGGAGATAAGATAGATTTTGTATAGTCTGCAAGCTCAATAAGTATAAAACCATGAAATCATTTAGACCAACAAGTAAATCAAGAAGACATATGACCGTACTCCCATTCAAGGAGTATTTGACTGCATCAGAGCCTCTCAAGTCTCTTACAAGAGGTATGAAGAGAGATATGGGTAGAAATTCTCATGGTCGTATCACAGTAAGACACAAAGGTGGAGGACATAAGAAGCTTTATCGTGATATAGACTTTATGTATGACAAAAGAGACATCGTAGCGACAGTCAAGACCGTAGAATACGATCCATTCCGCACTGGTTATATCGGTGTTGTTGCATACAAAGACGGAGCAAAAAGATACGTTCTTTTGCCAAAGACAATGAAAGTAGGCAACTCATTCATCGTTTCCGAAAATGCTCCAATAGTAGTGGGCAATAGACTACCTCTAAAAAACATTCCGGTTGGTACATATATTTTCAATATTGAAGTTAAGCCAGGCTCAGGTGCAAAATTAGTTCGTTCTGCAGGTTCATTTGCTCAAGTAGTTGCAAACGACGCTGGTTATACTCATATCAAGATGCCTTCTACTGAAGTCCGCAAGGTTCACGAAGATGCATGGGCAAGTATCGGTTCGGTCTCAAATGAAGAATCAAGATTGGTCAATATCGGTAAAGCTGGACGCTCAAGATGGATGGGTATCAGACCTACAGTCAGAGGTACAGCCCAAAACCCAGTCGATCACCCATACGGTGGAGGTGAACAAAGACAAGGTAGAGGTCTACGCAGACTCAAGACTCGCTGGGGTAAGCCAGCTGGTAAGGGTCAGAAGACAAGACGCTCAAAGAAATACTCAAATGTCTTTGTTGTATCAAGACGAACTCCTGGTAAGAACATGACAAGCTCGGTATAATATTCTGGTGTACAAATTTCTAGTAAAAATAAGCAATAAAGTTTTTGAAAAGATCTTTATGTCTTTCATTGGCTAGTCTTCTATCTTGCTCGGGGTAGGGTAATGGTGAATGTTGAACCTGTACCTTCGCCTTGCGATTCTACGGTCATTTTGCCTCCCAATTTCTTGATTATTGAATTTGCTAAGTATAGACCTACTCCGAAGCCTTCGGTGTCAGTGGAGCGGGCGTTTTTGCCTCTATAGAACTTGGAGAATATATGCGGTAGGTCGTTTTTGGATATGCCAATACCAGAATCTTGGACGCTAATTTTGACTGAAAGCATGTTTGTATTGATAAATACAGCGACGTTTTGTCCTGGATTTGTATAGGTCTGAGCATTGTCTAGGAGGGTGGTTAGGACAAATTCGAGCCTGCCTTGATCGGCTTTGACCAGAGCGGTTTTGTCGTCACAATCTAGACTAAAGAATAGATTTTTCTCATGCAAAGTATCCTTGAATCGGTCGGCAACGCTTTTTGTAAATTCGTAAATAGGGAATTTGTCTATAACATAACTTGCTCCGGCTTTGTTTTCGTCGTCGGCAATCTCAATGAGCGTACTTACTAAATCGATGATTTTTTGATTTGATTTCTTGATATCTTCGAGGCTTTTTTTCTTGAATGAATCTGTCTCATCTGGTATGAGAGTATCGCAGACCCATTTGATATAAGTCATTGGTGTGCGAAATTTGTGAGCGACAATCGTAACGAATTCGTACTTCATATGATTGTTTTCGATCAGTCTTTTGCGGATTATTATGAAGGCAATGATGGCTATTACGACAAGAACTAGAGCCACAATTGCAACTATTAGGAGATTTCCGCTTATATAAGTGATGCCGTCAATAGAGATTTGATATTGCATAATGAATTTTATATTACCATTAATGATAACATATTTCTTGACTTCGTAAGACCGCTCTGTTAACATGCATCTCAAGCTCTTTTGGGCTGTTTTAATTAACTTTTCATGTCTAGATCACTATACAAAGGTCCTTATGTTGACGAGAATCTTCTCAAGAAGATTTCTGGCAAGAAACCCGAATCAACCGGGGTTATAAAGACTTGGGCTCGCAGATCACAGATTTCTCCTGAAATGGTCGGTTTTACATTTGGAGTCCACAATGGTCGTGCACATGTGGACGTCTTTGTTACTGAGGATATGGTCGGTCACAGATTGGGCGAATTTGCTACAACTCGCAAGTTCGTAAGACATGGAGGTAAGATGCAAAAAGAATTGGAAGCAAAGGCAAAGGAGGCAGAGATGGCTGCAGCCAAATCTGCAAAGGAAGCAGCTACAACTGCCACAACTAAATAAACACTACTATGATTACAGCATCTCTAAAAAATTACAGAGTTTCACCACGCAAAGTTAGATTGGTTGCCGATATGGTCCGTGGCAAAAATGCCGTAATCGCCCAAAACATTCTTGCAAATGCTCTCAAGAAGGCAAAGAGTCCTATTGGTGATCTTCTAAATTCTGCTATTGCAAATGCGAAGAACAATATGAAACTTGATCCAGAGACACTTTTCATAAAAGAGATAAGAGTCGATCAAGGTTTCGTCTTGAAGAGATACATGCCTGTTTCTCGTGGATCAGCACATCCTATCAAGAAGAGGACAAGTCATATTACAATCAAGTTGGCACCAGTTTCCGAAAATAAGAAAACAAATAAGAAATAATACTATGTCACACACAGTTCACCCATATTCACATCGTTTAGGAATCATTCGTGACTGGAAGAGTCGCTGGTTTTCTGTACACAAGGCTTACAGGACATCTCTCAAAGCTGATCTTTTGGTTAGAGAATTTTTGATGAAAGAACTACGTTCAAACCATGTTGGTGGACTAGACATAGAGCGCAATCGAAAAGCTATTCGTATAATTATCAAGACTTCAAGACCAGGTCTACTTATCGGTAAGGCTGGTGATGGTGTGGTCAAGTTGAGAGCCAAGATTCTAAGACTATTGAAAGACAATAAGATTGATCTAGGTGAACAAGAGCTAAAGATCGACATCGAAGAAGTCCGTAATCCCGAATCAAACTCCGCAATCGTGGCAATGCAGATTGCAGAATCATTGGAGAAACGTATGCCATATCGCCGTGTGATGAAACAGACTATCGAGAAGGTTATGGCAAACAAAGACGTTCAGGGTATTCGTATTAGACTTGGAGGTCGCTTGGGTGGTGCAGAAATCGCCCGAAGTGAAGAGATGAAGAAGGGTCGAGTTCCGCTTCAAACTTTGAGAGCTGATATTGATTTTGTTAGAGAGAAAGCTCATATGACATATGGTGATATCGGCATCAAAGTCTGGATTTACAGAGGAGAGATTTTCAAGCAAAAAGCTAAGGACAATAAATAATATTTACTACCATGTTATTCCCAAAGAAAGTTAAACATCGCAAATGGTTCACAAAGAGAATGCATCCAGTCAAGGAGGCAAATCATGCTGATACAAGAGGTACAACAGTAGCCTTTGGTTCTTTTGGTCTCAAAGCAATGGAATTTGGTAGAGTAACATCAAATCAATTGGAAGCAGCTCGCAAGGTCATGGCTCGTTATGCTACCAAGTCTGGTAAAGTCTGGATTAGAGTTTTCCCAGATCATCCATATACACAAAAGCCTGCCGAAGTGAAGATGGGAAAGGGTAAGGGAGATCTAGTCGGTTTCGTAGCTTTGGTCAAGCCAGGAAGAGTTGTTTTTGAGATTGATGGAGTCGAGCAAGAAGTCGCTTCAGAAGCATTGAGGAAGGCTGGTACAAAGTTGCCTATTAAGACAAAGATAGTAAGCAGAATATAATATTATGAAATCAAAAGAGATTATTACAAAGACAAAGCCTGATTTGGCAAGACTTCTAAGCGAAAAGCGAGAAGCTTTGAGATTATCTAGATTTGGTGCAAGTGGTGCAAAAAATAAAAATGTCAAAGAGACAAAGGAGCTGCGAAAGGACATTGCCAGGATTTTGACCGCCATTAATAACAAAAAATAGTAATCTCTGGACAATATCCAAATTTTAAAGTAGTATCACAACTTACATGACCACAAATGAAACAAAACAGAATAAAGTCTCCCGCCAAACTTTCACAGGTGTGGTTATTTCTGACAAAATGAAAGATACAGCTGTGGTCGAGATAAGACGCTATGAGAAGCATGCTAAGTATCACAAATTCATCATGCGCAAGACCAAGCTTATGGCTCACAATCCAAACAATGAAAAGAAAATTGGCGATAAGGTTACAATCGAGGCATGTCGACCTCTTTCGAAGCACAAAGCTTTCAAAATAATTGCCTAATAAAATACCATGATTCAACCAAGATCAATCGTAAATATTGCAGACAATTCTGGTGCTAAGATCGGTAGAATTTTCAAAGTACTTGGAGCATCGAAGAAGCGCTACGCTGAGATCGGCGAATTGGTCATTCTTTCTGTTCAAAAAGCTGAGCCAAGAAAGACAATCAAGAAGAAAGATGTCTTGAAAGCAGTAGTCGTAAGACAGACCAAGCCTTTGAGAAGGAAAGATGGTTCATATATTCGTTTTGACGAAAATGCAGTTGTTATCGTCGAAAAGGAGAAGAAAGAACCTATTGCTGGTCGCATATTCGGTCCTATTCCAAGAGAGGTTGCCGAGGCTGGTTTCAAATCTATCGCTTCAAAAGCATCAGAAATCGTATAAATAACTACCATGAATATCAAGAAAGGAGACAATGTAATAATAATTAGCGGAGACGATAAAGGTAAGTCTGGCAAGGTTGTAAAAGCTATGCCCAAGACCGGTCAAATAATCGTCGAGGGTATAAATACCGTCCGCAAACACGAAAGACCTCGCAAGCAAGGTCAGAAGGGTCAGGTCGTCGAAGTGGCTATGCCTTTTCATGTAAGTAAGGCTCGTAGCTCCGAAAAAGTTAAAAGCAAAAAATAATAGTAATAAAGGTTGGGGATTATCCAATCTGCAAAAACCATGACACACAAAACAGTTTACGAATTGAATAAAGAATCTTTTGATGCTTTGAAGACAAAGCTCGGTCTCAAGAATCCAATGCAAGCACCTCGTCTGGAGAAGGTCGTTATCTCTTGTGGCTTCGGTTCAGTCAAAGATCGCAATAAGATAGAATTGATCGAAAACCGCCTTTCCAAGATTACCGGCCAAAAGCCTGCTGTAAGAAGGACAAAGAAAGCTATTGCTTCATTTAAGACAAGGCTTGGCGATCCTATTGGTTATCAGATTACATTGAGAGGCAAGAGGATGTATGACTTTTTGGATAGATTAATCAATATCGCTCTTCCTCGTACAAAAGACTTTCGTGGTCTATCTCGAACATCTGTTGATGCTATGGGCAACTACACTATCGGTATCAAAGAACACACTATATTCGCCGAGACTTCAGATGAAGATTTGAGAGATGTATTTGGCTTTGCTATCACTCTTGTCACTACATCTAGCGACAAAAATGCTACTTTAGCATTTCTAGAACATATTGGCTTACCTCTAAAGAAAGAGGGTGAGGATAAGAAATAAGTGGTTCAACCACTTTTTTCTTTTGAATTCAATCATCTGTGACAAATGTTAAAAGATGTTGCGTCGGGATGTGTCACATCCCTCGGCAGGTTGACTCTTCAACTACGATCTGCTAAGCTACGAATACCTTAAAAAATAGGTAATAATATGGTTGGAAGCAAGTTATCCTAGAGATAATAGCTAACCAATCTTCATTTTTTTACAAAAATGGCAAAAACATCAGTAGTAGCAAGATCACAAAAGAAGCCCAAGTTCAAATCTAGGGTAGTTAGGCGTTGTTTCCGTTGCGGTCGTAAGCATGGCTATATGAGAGACTTCGATATTTGCCGTATTTGCTTCCGTGAATTTGCTAACGAAGGTTTTATTCCAGGTATAAAGAAATCATCATGGTAACAGACCCAATTTCAGATCTAATAATCAGAATCAAGAATGGTAGTGATGCCAAGAAGCCTGTTGTAATTGTGCCTTATTCAAAATACATCGAAAATGTCGCTCATGCTTTGAAGAAAGCTGGTTACATTTCTACTATTGAGCGCCAAGGCAAAGTCTTTACAAGCAAGCTAGAGTTGGGACTTGTATATTTGGATACCGTTCCTCGCATAAATGGCGTAGAGAGGATATCTAAGCCTTCAAGAAGGATATATATCAAGGCTCAAGATATACGCATGTACAGAAGTGGTTATGGAAATTCATTCATCTCAACATCAAAGGGTATTATGACCGATGTTGATGCAAAGAAAAACAAGGTCGGTGGCGAATTACTCTTCAAGATTTGGTAATAATATGTCAAGAATTGCAAAAAAACCTATTGTCCTTCCAGCAAAGACCGAAGCAAGTGTATCCGGTGGTCTTATTACGATCAAGGGTCCTCTTGGTAGTCTATCGAAGCCAGTTAAGTCAAATATTGGTGTAGAGATAGTCGGAAATGAAATCACCCTTACATTGAGTCATGGCAGTCTCCAAGCAAGATCAGAATGGGGTACAGTCGCTTCTCATATCCGAAATATGATCGAAGGTGTCAATAAACCTTATGAAAAGAAATTGATTATCGAAGGTATTGGTTACAAAGCAGATATAAAAGGCAAGGATTTGGTCTTGGCAGTTGGATTTTCGCATACTATTGCTGTTCCTATTCCTACCGATCTCAAAGTTACAGTCGAGAAGACAACTATTACGATTTCTGGTATCGATATAGAGAAAGTCGGACAGTTTGCAGCAGAGATCAGAGCTTTGAAGAAGCCAGAACCATATTTGGGAAAGGGTATCAGATATTCTGATGAGGTTATAAGACGTAAGCAAGGTAAGAAAGCCGCATAATAACATGAAGCAATTACAGATAAAAAGTCAAAAGTTTGCAAGAAGGAAATCTCGTGTCCGTGCCAAAGTTCATGGCACAGAAGAAAGACCAAGACTTTCTATTTTCAAATCTCACAAATATATCTATGCCCAGATCATAAATGACAATAAGGGTCATACTCTTGTATCTGCAGATACAGTCAAATCAAAAGCAAAGACTCCAGTTGCAAGAGCAGAAGAGTTGGGTGCAGAGATCGCAAAGAAAGCCAAGTCTGCAAAAATTACAAAAGTAGTTTTTGATAGAGGTGGATATATGTATGGAGGCAAGATCAAGGTCGTAGCAGAATCTGCAAGAAAGGAAGGACTAGAATTCTAATACCATGACTACAAACAAAGAAAACAATTTGAATACAACAGAAAATATGCCAGTAGCAGATGTCGTAGCTCCTGCAGTAGATGCAGTAGAAGCCGAAAATCCTACACCAGGCAAGTTTACTCCTGGAAGGAAGATGCGCAACGATCAATCCAAGAAAGGTGGTCGTGGCCGTGCTCCAAGAGGTGAGGTTCGTGAGAGAGTCAAGCCAGAATTCGATTCAAAGATTATAGATATACGAAGAGTGACTCGTGTTGCTACAGGAGGACGAAGATATTCATTTAGCGTCGCTGTCGTAGCAGGTGATCGCAAGGGTCGCGTCGGAGTCGGTCTTGGTAAGGCTGGAGACACAGCATTGGCAGTAGATAAGGCAACTCGTGAAGCAAAGAAAAATCTCATCAGGATCAATCTTTCTCCAAAGATGACTATTCCTCATGCAGTAGAAGGCAAATATTCTAGTGCTAGGATCAAGATTTTCCCCGCTCGCGGTAGCGGAGTCGTCGCAGGAAGCTCAGCTAGATCAATTATCGAATTGGCAGGTATCAAGGATGTCTGTGCAAAATACATGTCAGGAAGCAAGAATCGTCTAAACAATGCAAAAGCTACTATTGAAGCTTTGAAGAAAGTTAGTCGATTTAGCCGAAAAGCTTTGAGTGCAAAGATTGCCGAATCAATAAAATAAATTTATGCAAATCAATCAAATCAAAAGAATACACCCAAATAAAAAGCGAATGATTGTCGCTCGTGGTGGTAAGCGTGGCAAGACTGCTGGTCGTGGTGGTAAGGGACAGTCTGCTCGTGCGGGTAATAAGCGCAGACCAGAATGGAGAGACATAATCAAGCGTTTGCCAAAGCTACGCGGTCGTGGCAAGAATTCAAATAAACCATTTGCTTTGAGAGCTGAGGTCGTAAATCTAGATACCATTGAAGCAAATTTCAATAACGGTGAAATAGTTACTCCTACTACTTTGGTTGCTAAGGGTGTTTTGTCTACATATTCTGGCAATTTGCCAAAGGTCAAAATCTTGGGTCAAGGTGAGATTACAAAGTCAGTTACTATATCCGGTTGCGAGGCTTCAGAATCAGTCATCGAAAAGGTCAAAAAGGCCGGAGGAGATGTGGTCACAAAAGCACCATCTGCAAATACAACCAAACCAGTCAAGCCAAAAGCCGAGATCACCGAGCAAGCTCCAAAAGAAAAAGCAAAAACAGAAAAGAAAGAAGTCAAAGCAAAACAAACCAAGAAAGTTAGCAAATAATAAAAAATCCCAATAAGTTAATAATATGCAAAAATTCTTCGAAAAAATTAGTCTAGCTTTGAGGGATCAAGTCTTGAGAAGGAGAATTGGTTTTACAATTTTGGCGCTTATTTTGTTTAGGGTTTTGGCTACAATTCCAATTCCAGGTATAGATGCCATAAATCTATCCAAGCTTCTAGCTTCAAGCCAATTATTGGGCTTTCTAAATATCTTTTCTGGTGGAGGATTATCAAATCTATCCATTGTTATGCTTGGTGTCGGTCCATTCATCACCGCTTCTATTATTATCCAGCTTTTGACTATGATGCTTCCTTCATGGAAGGCAATGCTTCATGATGAAGGTGAAGCGGGAAGGATGAAATTGTCTCAATATTCTAGACTTTTCGGTGCACCACTTGCCATTGTTCAGGCAGTTGGATTTATTGTCCTATTACAATCACAAAATGTACTACCACATCTCGATATGTTTGCATTTATAATAAATGTAATAGTACTTACTGCAGGTTCTATGCTTTTGATGTGGATTGGTGAACTTATTTCCGAATTTGGTATTGGAAATGGTGTCTCACTTATTATCTTTGCTGGTATAGTTTCTCGTTTGCCAGTAGCGATTACTCAGAACGTTCAGAAGATCTCTACTACAGGTCTAGCAGACTTGCCATTTTATATAGGAGTTTTGGTTGTAGCAGTTATCGCTGTTGCAGGTGTTGTCTATGTCACTGAAGCCGAAAGATCAGTGCCTGTTACTTATGCAAAACAGGTTAGGGGCAATAAAGTCTATGGTGGTACTACTACATATTTGCCATTGAGACTAAATCAATCCGGTGTTATTCCA
The DNA here is from genome assembly GCA_964645315.1 of uncultured Candidatus Saccharibacteria bacterium. Taxonomy (GTDB): domain Bacteria; phylum Patescibacteriota; class Minisyncoccia; order Phycocordibacterales; family PALSA-1337; genus C7867-002. Next base: position 35,173 of record CAZYBH010000008.1, read on the forward strand.
ATTATCTTTGCTCTGTCTATTCTATTATTTCCTCAGATTATAGCTTCTTCTTTGTCCAAAGCCACTTCATATCCAATGCTTGCTGAATTTGGCTCTTATGTTTCAAGTTTACTTTCAAATCAATTAGTCTACGGTATTATTTACTTTGTCTTGGTAGTTCTATTTACTTACTTCTATACTGCAGTTACATTCGATCCAAAGCAGATTGCCGAAAATCTCCAAAGAGGTGGAGCCTTCATTCCAGGGGTAAGACCGGGAGAACAGACACAATCTCATGTTGCAAATATTGTTACTAGAATCACATTGGTTGGTGCATTGTTCTTGGGTATAGTTGCAATTTTGCCACTTATTATCCAGGCATTTTCTCCTGACAACAATCGTTCTGTTGCCGTCGGCGGTACCGCTCTACTAATCGTAGTCTCTGTTGTCCTCGATTTACTCAAGAAAGTCGATGCTCAAGTTTCGATGAGGGAATATTAGAAAATTAAAAATTAAAAATAAAAAGTTAAAAATTAAGCTTAGCTTTTGTGTTTAAATATTAAACTTTCGACTGTTATTTTAACTTATCGATAAGTTCGCTATAATAGACAAATGGACTTACAATCATTTGTTTTTATTGGACGATCTGGTTGTGGAAAGGGCACACAGATCGAAATGCTTATGGATGTTCTCAAGAAAAAAGACCCAAAGCATGAAATTTTGTATATTTATACAGGCAAGGAATTTCGTGAATTTATAAAGGGCGATACCAAAACCCAAAAATTAACTAAGCAAGTTTATGAAAATGGCGGACTTATGCCGGAATTTCTAACCGTGCATATGTGGGTAAGGCCTTTGGTAGAAAATTACAATGGCAACCAGCATATTATATTCGATGGTACACCAAGGAAATTCCATGAAGCGGGGGTACTACACTCAATGTTTGGTTTTTACAAATTAGATAAACCCTGGGTCGTGAATATCGGTATATCAGAAGAAGAAGCCGTAAAGCGCCTATTGAAACGCAAAAGACTTGATGATACCGAAAAGGACATTAGGAAAAGATTGAGTTGGTATGAGACTGATGTGGCTCCGACTATTGAGTTCTATCGAGACAATCCAAATTATAATTTCTTGTACGTAGACGGAGAGAGAAGTCCAGAAGAGATTCATGCTGATATTGTCAAAAGGCTCGGTTTATTGTAGTTTGTATAAATGATATCAATTAAGACCAAAGAAGAAATAGCAATCCTCAGAGAGGGTGGCAAAAGGCATGCCTATATTCTAAATGAATTAGCAAAAATGGTTCGACCCGGTCTTGATACTTTGGAATTGGAAAATAAAGCTAGGCAGTTGATAGTAGAAGGTGGCGACAAGTCTGCTTTTCTTGGATACAAACCTTACGGTGCAAAAAGACCATTTCCTGCTACTATTTGTGTTTCGATAAATGATGAAGTGGTCCATGGTATACCAAATGAAGAACAAAAGATTTTGAAAAAAGGTGATATTGTCAGTATTGATCTTGGCCTCGTCCACAAGGGTATGATTACTGATGCGGCTGTTACAGTACCAGTCGGTGATATTTCACCAGATCTAGTTAGCCTCTTGGAAAATACTAAGCAAGCACTAAATGCTGGTATAAAGGCAGTTAAAGATGGTTGCAAAACAGGTGATATTGGCCAAGCAATATCAAAATTTGCTTATGCAAATAATTATGGTTTAGTGGAAGAATTATCTGGTCATGGGGTAGGATATTCTGTACATGAAGATCCATATATTCCAAATTTTGGTTCCAAAGGCGAGGGGGAAGTCTTGAAATCTGGAGCGGTGATCGCTATCGAACCAATGTTCAATCTCGGAACAAAAAATATTTATTTAGATAAAGATGGTTATACCTTCAAAACTAGAGATGGTAAGCCATCTTGTCATTTTGAACACACAGTTGTTGTTACGAAGAGTGGGGCAGAAGTGGTAACAGTCTTGTAGTTTATATAATAAAAATAGGGTAAGATAAGGACAGAATTATCCTAATTTTATTAATATGAACAAACATTTCAAAGACGAAAGAACACTTGTTATTATCAAGCCTGATGGTATTCAGCGCTCCTTGATCGGTGATGTCATTCATCGATACGAAAGAGTCGGACTCAAACTAGTAGGGATCAAGATGATGATTCCTACAAAAGATTTGATCGAAAAACACTATACTCTAGATCCAGAATGGCGTGTCAAAACTGGTCAAAAAACCATAAAAAGCTACATGGACAAAGGCCTCACTCCTCCTTCGACTGATCCTGTGGAGATTACCGGTCGAATTTTGAATAATCTAGTCAACTATATGACCAAGGGTCCAGTAGTCGTAATGGTCTGGCAAGGCGCTCATGCGGTAGAGATTGTGAGGAAGATCACGGGTGGTACCGAGCCGGTAACGTCTCAAGTTGGGACGATAAGGGGGGATTATGTCCTAGATTCTTATAGAATGAGCGATTCTGATGGTCGTTCTGTTAGAAATATTGTACACGCCTCTGGCTCAGTCAAAGAAGCGGATGATGAGATAGCACATTGGTTCAAAAAAGAAGAACTATTCAACTATCGATTGATTGTTGAAGAGATGCTCTATGATGTTGATCTAGATGGTATTTTAGAATAGTCACTACGTAACTGCATTTTAATTTTTTTATTTATCTGCGTAACTCGCTATGCTCAAACATACTCGATAAATAAAAAAATTAAAATGCAGTTACTTCGTTCTAGAAATAAAATACAAAGGGCGGTTACTATTATCTAAAAGTAACACTATATATAACTTCATGCAGTATTTGTTATAGACTTCAATAGTAATTTACAAAATTACTATTGAAGTCACCTTTGATATAAATGTCAAAAGTGTGTTTTAACAATAAAACTTCTTGCAATAAGGTTGTAGCAATTTTAAAATATATACAGATTGTAAGAGATAAAAACTATACAAATCAAAACGGGATGCCGACGAATTGGTCAAACTTTTCAATTTCTTCTACGACCCTTGTGGCGTTTGGAGCTAGGCGACCCACCTGTTCTTACAGGTATAACTCTTACAATCTACGAAGAATGCCTCTTCCTTCGCACTTTAGGAATAGGCATTTTTCGTTGGGCTCTAGTATAATTATGCGATGAATGACAAAGTAAAATTGAAATTTTGTGGCGGTGTAGGCAATGTTACAGGAGCCAACTTTTTATTGGAGTATAATAATGAGAAGATTCTGATTGACTGTGGCTTGGTGCAGGGAGCAAAAGTTGCTAGTGAAGAAAATCGTAAACCTTGGCTTTTTGAACCATCATCTATAAATGCTTTATTTATCACCCATGCTCATCTAGATCATGTGGGTAGAATTCCAAAATTAGTTAAGGATGGTTTTCGGGGTAAGATATATTCGACTGTAGAGACAAAAGATCTTGCCAAAATTGTCCTTGAAGATGCGGTTACCATTCTTGCAAATGAAGCCAAACAAGATGAGATCGAGCCTCTCTATGATACAAACGATGTCCAAAATATTTTTAATTATTGGGAAACATTAAACTACCACGAAAATTTCCAATATTCGTCAAATATTTCTTTTTATCTAAAGGACGCTGGGCATATACTAGGTTCGACGATGTATGAGGTGACCATAAGTCGTGGTCAAATCAAAACCAAAATATTATTTACTGGCGACCTGGGCAATTCACCAGCGCCACTACTTAGAGATACAGAAGAGGTCGGGGAAGTGGATTATTTGCTGATGGAAAGTGTCTATGGTGATAGGAACCATGAAGATCGTGCAGGTCGTGACAATCATTTCAAAAGAATAGTAAATGAAGCGATAAATCGAGGTGGTACTTTGGTGATACCGACTTTTTCGGTGGATAGGACACAGGTTCTTTTGTACGAATTAAATAATCTGGTCGAGAAAGGTGAAATACCGACAATACCGATATTCGTCGACTCACCCATGGCAATCAAGGCAACCGAAATATATTCAAATAGCAAAGAATTATTTAACCATAAAATTCAAAATCAAATCTCTTCTGGTGATAATATATTCTCATTTCCATATTTGAAATTTACGATGACATCTGTAGAGTCAAAAGAAATAGAGAATGCTCCAAATCCAAAGATTATTCTTGCTGGTTCGGGTATGTCTATCGGTGGTCGAGTGATCAGTCATGAGAAAAGATACTTGCCAGATCCAAAAAATACCATTTTGTTGGTAGGCTATCAGGCCTCGGGATCGCTCGGTAGAGAATTGGCCGAAGGTGCAAAGAAAGTCAAAATTTATCGAGATACAATAAAAGTTAAAGCCAAGATCGAGACATTCTTCGGTTATTCTGCACACAAAGATAGTGATCGATTGCTCGATTTCGTCGGTACCGCCAAAGGATTAAAAGAAGTTTTTGTAGTCATGGGCGAGCCGAAGTCAGCGATGTATTTGGCCCAGCGCATCAACAATGAATTCAACGTAAAAGCAATCAGTCCAGAATTGGGCAGCGAAATAATATTATAAGCAAAGGCGAAATGTGTATTTTATTTTTTCATTTATCTGCGTAATTGGCTATATTTAAACCAGTGTTTGGTGAGGCAGAGCATGTAATTTTATTTTTTCATTTATCGAGTATGTTTGAGCGAAGCGAGTTACGCAGATAAATGAAAAAATAAAATTACATGCTCTGCCTCATCCATACTGTACAATCCATATGATAAAATAAAACCCCTTGCGGGGCTTTATTTATTTTACTGACATAACCAGTCTTTTGAATGATTCTGGTTTGCTTTCGGCTAGTGTCGCTAGAGTCTTACGATCTAGGGATATACTTTTCTTTTTGAGAGCATCGATGAATTTGGAATATGAGAAACCAAGTGGTCTTAGAGAAGCGTTGATACGAACATTCCATAGTCTGCGGAACTCGCCCTTTTTGTCTCGGCGATGGGCTAGGGCATAGGCACCCGCATGCATCAATGCATCATTTGCAGCTCTTTCGGTCTTTGAACGGCGGAATCGGAATCCTTTTGCAGCGCGGAGTAGACTGCGGCGATTTTTTAGTGCATTTACTCCTTTTTTAACTCTTGTCATGTTATTTTGTAATTTTTATTAAATGTTTGCCAAAAATCGACTCATAGCCTTATTGCTCATAATGACCTCAGTAGATCTTCGCTTATTGATGCCGGTCTTTGCACTTTCTTTTGCATTGAAGTGATTTTGACCAGGTTTCCTAGCAATAATTTTGTTATTTCTAGTGATTTTGAATCTCTTCAAATATGATTTGTTTGATTTGATCATGTTATTGTTATTTTCTTTCGATAATTATTGAAAGTCCCTTTGGTCCTTTCACGACATCTTGAGCGATTTTGTAATCTACAGTTACCAATTTTAGGATTCTTTCCATACGTTCTTTGAGGAATTTGATGTCCATAAACTTGGATCTGCCGAGAAGGAATAGGTCGATTTTGACTCTATGTTTCTCATTTAGCCATTCGGAGACTTTTTTTGCCTTGAGTTCTAGGTCATGTTCGCTTGTGCCGATCTTGACCTGGACGATTTTGAGTTCGCTGGTCTGACTATTACTCTTGGTCGCTTTTGCTTTCTTCTTCTCTTCGTAGCTATACTTCCCATAATCCATTATCTTTGCTACTGGTGGCACTGCAGTCGGTGATATCTCAATCAAATCTAAACCTCGATTTTGAGCCTCTTTTTGGGCATTTGCAAGAGTCATTACGCCTAGGTTTTCACCGTCGGCAGTGATGACGCGCAATTCAGGCGCCTTGATTTGATAATTGATTTTGACTTTTATTGCCAATGTTTCAAAGATTACGATTAGAGCCATATTTATAGCATATTCCGTTGGATATAGCAAGCATGGAATATCTACAAAACTCTCTTTATAAAATGGACAAAAAAGGTCATTATTTTATTGGTAAATGAACGCTTTTTCCATTCATCCATTATGACTGGTATCGTCTCATGTAGATCTTCCTGAAAATGCTGTTTTAGGGTGTTGGCAAAACTATTGTTTGTAGTGACAATATTTGATTCGAAATTGTATAGCAGACTTACACTATCAAGATTCATGGAGCCGACTGTAGACCAGGTATCATCGATCGTTATGGCTTTGCTATGAATCATATTGCCAGAATATAGGAAGATTTTTGCACCAGCTTTGAGTAATGTGGTGAAATATGATTGCGCACCCAAATCGACTAGATAATGATCCGATTTCTCTGGCAAAATAATCTGAACGTCGACCCCTCTCTTTAGAGCACCTTTGATCGTCCTCAATAATCTATGAGTGGGTACGAAATAGGGAACGGTAATATAGATATGGTCGCGAGCATTTCTCATTGCTCTTATAATTTCTGAATAAATCCTTCTACGACCCGGGGCTGGATAGTTTGTCAGGTATCGGAATTCATTGTATCTATTCTGTCTTTTTTGTCTTTCGGGTCTTTTGTTTTGAGCTCGAGCCCACATTTGCAAAAAAGCTCTAGTCATATGGTCGACTACTGGACCAGTAATCCTGACATTTGTATCACGCCAATTCTTGAAATAATCTGAAATGCAAATGCTTCCAGTATAGCCAATATTATTGTCGATGATTATCGAACGGCGATGATTGCGGAAAAACCAAAAACGAAGTTTTGGAATTTTGAAATAGCCCGGAATCAAAGTCTTCCAAAAGAGTAATTGAACATTGTTTTTTCTTAATTCCTCGACCAATTCTGTACCCCAAAGAGTGAAACTTCCGGCCGCATCCCATAGAAATTTTACTTCAACGCCACTTTTTGCTCTTTCTTTGCAAATGCTTATAAGTTTTTTGCCAAATTCATCATTAGTAAAAATAAATTGCTCAATATGGATAGATTTTTGAGCATTTTGACAATCCGATAGAATAGCTTGCCAGGCGTGATGGTTATTGGAGTACAGGGTCCAGTTATTTTCATTGGGCATTGTCTCATTATAGTACAAAAGTGGTCATTGTAGGCAATTTGCACAATATGTTACGATGAGGTCATGACAACTTTTATCAATAATAAAAAAGTTAGTTTTGACTATGAAATAATCGAAAAATACGACGCTGGAGTAGAGCTACTCGGTTTCGAAGTCAAATCAATCAAAAAAAGTCAGGGCTCTCTCGAAGGTTCGTATATTATCGTGAGAGGCGGTGAGGCTTTTTTGGTAAATAGTTTCATTCCTCCATATCAAGAAAATAACACTCCAAGGGATTATGATCCGAGACGCAACAGAAGATTATTACTATCAAAAGATGAAATAAAAAAGCTGGCTGATATAGATGCTACTGGTTTGACAGTAGTACCTATTTCACTATATAATAAAAGCAACCTAATAAAACTATCATTAGCGATCGTAAAGGGTAAGAAGAAATACGACAAACGCGCTTCGATCAAGAAACGTGAAGATGATAGAAGAGTTAGGAGGGAGTTCGTTGATAGATAAATAGAAATCACCTTCGCTCGTAACGCACGAGCTTCGGCGTATTAAAGGGGATGATCGGCTTTGACGATTGTCGATGCTGGTCCGCGCAGTGCAAGCTCTATTGTCTTGTAAATCCAATAGAAACCCTAAATGCTAAATCAACCGTTTCTCCATATTTTGGACAAAAGGACTTTGCATTTGCTCTTGTTTAAGAGCCATCGCTTCTTGGGGATCCTGACCAAGGAGTCGGTGTAATAATCTGGATGTAGGGAAATAGCCTTCTCAACTATTTTCTGAATTAAGAGATCGTATTATATCTGTTCGCTTTATTTCTTGGGATATAATACTAAATGCGCAAGCAAATAAATAAAGCTATCACTGTAGATCCGTTCCAGTCATTTCAATTGCACGGCGGTTCGATTCCGCCCATCTCCACAACAGCAAAAAAAGACTGGTTTGCTCCAGTCTTTTTTGCTGTCTGTTGTGTGAGAATGGAAGGATGAGAACGCCGGAGCGGATGCCGAGCGAGCATGCGAGGCCGCGAGGCGGTGCCCAGACCAAAGCGAGCGGGTAGCGAGCTTTGAGTCGCGGGC
>CAZYBH010000009.1:0-39567 GCA_964645315.1 uncultured Candidatus Saccharibacteria bacterium
TCCGGCTTCATGAGGTCGAGTTGCAGACCTCAATCCGAACTGGCGCATCTTTTATTAGGGTTTGCTCCACCTTCGATCGGTATTGCGTCCCGTTGTAGATGCGATTGTAACACGTGTGTAGCCCAGGGTGTCAAAGGGCCATGCTGACTTGGCGTCATCCCCACCTTCCTCCCCGCCCTTTGCGCGTAAGCGCAAAGGGAGTGCAAAGTTTACAGTGCAAAGTGCAAAGTTTAGTCGCAAATGAGACAAAACTTTGCATTTTTCACTTTTCACTTTTCACTCCCTTTGCTCGCTTCGCGAGCAAAGGGCGGGGCGGTCTCGCCTGACACATATAACAGGCAACAGGGGTTGCGTTCGTTACCCCACTGAAGGGAACAGTTCAAACCACGAACTGACGACAGCCATGCAGCACCTGTCCAGCCGTCTTGCGACGACCAACGTTTCTGCCGGTCTTCGTCTGGATTTCTAACCCTGGTAAGGTTCTTCGTTTAGCGTCGAATTAAACCACATGTTCCACCGCTTGTGCAAGTCCCCGTCTATTCCTTTGAGTTTCAACCTTGCGGCCGTACTACCCAGGCGGATCTCTTATCGCGTTAGCTTAGCCTCGAAGAGGGTCGATACTCCTCAAAGCTAGAGATCATCGTTTAGGGCGTGGACTACTGGGGTATCTAATCCCATTCGCGACCCACGCTTTCGTGTTTCAGTGTCAGGTGTGGGCCAGTCTCTTGCCTTCGCTTTTGGTGTTCCCCATGATATCAACGCATTTCACCGCTACACCATGAGTTCCAGAGACCTCTCCCAACCTCTAGTTATGCCGTTTCCCTCGCGGACTCTCGGTTGAGCCGAAAGATTTGACGAGAGACTAACATAACAACCTACACACCCTTTACGCCCAATGATTCCGGATAACGCTCGAAGCACTCGTATTACCGCTGCTGCTGGCACGAGTTTAGCAACTTCTTATTCTCCAGGTACAATCAATAACTTTTTCCCTGGCAAAAGGAGTTTACATTCCGAAGAACTTCATCCTCCACGCGGCGTCGCTCCGTCAGACTTTCGTCCATTGCGGAAAATTCTCGACTGCAGCCACCCGTAGGTGTATGGGCCGTGTCTCAGTCCCATCGGTGGGGGTCACCCTCTCAGGTCCCCTAGGCGTCATTGCCTTGGTAGGCCATTACCCTACCAACTAGCTGATACCGAATAAGCCGTTCCCAGAGCGAAAAACTTTACTCTTGCGAGACTATCGGGAATTACCCCGCCTTTCGGCGAGCTATGCCCGACTCTAGGGTACGTACTTATTTATTACTACCTCGTCTGCCGCTCCCCTTGCGGGGCGCTCGACTTGCATGCCTTATCCACGCCGCCAGCGTTCATCCTGAGCTAGGATCAAACTCTTAACTATAAACAAACGGAACAAAATAGAAAGCGTTATTACTTTTTTCTATATTTTTCCTAACTCATTTTTCTAAGTGGAATCAATAAAATATTTGGTTCTTGCACTTTCATAATATCTTCTATTATGAAGCGTTTTCTGTTTGTTTGAAAAACAGAATAACAAATACATTCTTTTTTAGTTTTCAATGTCCTCTAATACACCATATTCATGGCGTGGTATACATACTACTTGAGGAAAAAATAAAGTCAAGTGGCAAAAAAGCCTATTTATACCCTTCCGAAACCTATTGGATTATTTGGTCTTTTTGGTTCCATAGTAAGCTTATCGAGCATGTCATATATGGCATTTATATGCTTATTTTGAATCTTTTGCTCTTTTTGCAATTCTTCTATTCTTTGGGCCAAATCCTTATTTGAAGCGAGAATTTCTCTTATTTTAATAAATGCACGAACAATCATAATATTCATCTGCACTGCACGAGGACTTCTAAGAACCGAAGAAAGCATAGCAACACCGTGTTCGGTAAAGGCATATGGCAACTTTGCTGAATATTTTAGACGCGACAGGTTATCACAATTTGTGATAACCTCACTCTTCTCATCAAGGGAGAGTCTAAACATAAAATCGGGCGGAAATCTGCCAATATTTCTTTTTACAGCTTGATTTAAGACCATGGTCTTTATTCCATACAACTCAGCCAAGTCGGCATCTAGCATGACTTTTTGACCACGAATAAGAAATATCCGTTGTGAGACAACTTCAATAGGAATGATAGATTTTTCACTTTTCAAATCCTTATTCGACATGCAAAAGATTATACTCCCTTAGAAGAGTTATAACAATTTACGAAAAAATATTTATTTATTTCTTCCGACCCCACTTCTCAATTGTTACTAGCAATGCAGAACCTACGAATATTGAAGAATAAGTGCCAGCGGCAATACCGATTATAAGAGCCAAAGAGAAATGTTCTGTAGCAGAACCACCGACAAAGTACAAAACCAAAAGAGAGATCAAAGTAGTAAGTGATGTATTTATCGAGCGGACAATAGTCTGATTGATACTTTCACCAACAACAACCTCAAATGATTTGCCCTTACTTGATAATCTTAGATTTTCTCTAACACGATCAAATACGACAATTGTATCGTGAACCGAAAAGCCCAAGATAACAAGAATTGCAGTTACGAACAATGTGTCTACTTCATAACCATGATAGTGGCCTAGAATAGAAAATGCTCCCGTAGGAATAATCACATCGTGAATAAGTGCCACGATAGCAACAAGACCATATTTCCAGGAAGAAACTGGTTCGGAAACTTTCCTAAAGGCAAAAGTAATAAATAGGACTATGCCGAGGATAACCAAAACAATCGAAACCGCAGCCTTCCTCAAAGCTTCCTTGCCCAAGATAGGACCAATCGAATCGAAGGTTTTGAGATTTGCTCCAATAGTACTTGAGGCGCTTTCACTTTTTGTAACATTTAGAATATCCATCACTTTGGATTTCTCTTCTTGATCAATAGGCTTCATTTTGATGAGATAGCCATCTTTACCAGCTGGACGAACCGTTGTAGATTGATCGAGTTTCTTGAGAGATTCTTGAATTAAATTTTGATCTGGTTTGTCATTACTATAGCTAACTTCTATCAAAGTTCCTCCAGTAAAATCTATACCGAGGTTTAGACCCCATTTGAAAAATGAGAATACCGAAGCAACAATCAAGATTATTGAGAAGGTATAAAATATTGTTCTATGTTTGATTACCCACATATTATTATTTGTTTATTCTGCTAAAACCATTACTGATAAGGAATGTGCTAAATTTTGTAGTTCTTTTTGGGGCTATAGCGTACAAGAATAGTCTTGAGACTGTAATAGCAGTAAACATACTTACAAGAACACCAACAATGAAGACTAGAGCAAAACCAGTGACAACTGAAGTACTACCGAAATAATATAGTATTACACCAGTGATTATACTTGAGATATTGGAGTCACGAATAGATAGCCATGCTCTAGCGAAACCTTCATGCATAGAATCCCAAACCCCATGACCTCTAGCCAATTCTTCTTTCATTCTTTCGAAAATAAGAATATTTGCATCTACTGCCATACCGATAGTGATAATAAAACCAGCGATACCTGCGGCAGTCAAAGTTACTTTGAAGATCAAGAATATAGCCAACATACCTACGGTATAACAAGCCAGTGCAAAGACAGCTACTAAGCCTGGAAGTCTATACCAAATCACCAGGAAGACTGAGATTATCAAGAATGAGATTATACCTGCATTGATGCCACCATTTACTGCTTCTCCACCCAATGAAGGACCGATGGTCTGAGTAGAAATCAATTTGATTGGAACCGGAAGAGCACCGAAGTTCAAATTTCTAACTAAAGTCTGAGCCTCTTCCAAACCGAAACCTCCACTAATAACCGCCTGTCCATTTGGAATTTCTTCTCGAACGACTGGAGCTTGAATCAATCTATCATCTAGGAATATACCGATATAATCACCAACATGAGCTTTGGTCAAAGAACTAAATAACTTTCGTCCTTCAGAATTGAAGGTAAGACCAACTTGAGGATTGTTTGTGGTCTGATCGAAAACAAGAGAAGCACGGCCGATCATAGTTCCGTTTAGGCCAGTAGATTTGAATAGAGAAAGGAATTGCAAATATTCGGTAGAAGTTGCACTTAATCCTTCAAACTTTCCGGAATTGGCTTTCATTTCATCTGCCGTGATAACTTTGAATTCTAGTTTTGGAGTTGCTCCAATAGCAGAAGCAGCTTTATCTGGATCGGTTACGCCAGGCAATTCTACAATAAGCTTATAGGCGCTCTCTTTTGAGCTTAGAGACTTACCCTCTTCTGTATATACGAGAGGTTCAGTAACACCGAAGGTATTTACCCTCTTCTCTACATCATCACGAAGAGCTGTCATGGAAGCTTTGACATCAGCGGGATCTAGTTTGGAAACATCAGCATTGAATACTAGATGCGAACCGCCGGACAAATCCAAACCCAAAACGAATGGTCTTGAACCACCTGGAGCACTCGAAACATAGACAAAATAGCCAATAATAATTGCAATAACGAATATCATTACTGCCTTAGATCGTTGTTTAAGCATATTGCGGTATTATAACGACAAGTGAGGATTTGTAAATAGTCAAAGACATTTACATAATCCGAACGCAGTCGTTATATAAACCTTGTGCATATAACGACAAGTGAGGATTTGTAAATAGTGAAGACATTTACAAAATCCGAAATTAAAACGCTTACCTTCCTTCTCGCTTAATAAGAATCTGGAATGTTCTAAAGATAATCTTTATATCGAGAAGTAGAGATCGATTTTTGATGTAATAAAGATCGTAAGATAACTTGTCTTTTGTATCTTCGGTAGCGATACCATGATGAGGATGATTTTCATGATAAATCTGAGCCCAACCACATGCACCCGGCTTGACCAAATGCCTTACTCCATAATAAGGAATTTCTTTTTGATAGACCTCAACTAATTTTGGCAATTCTGGTCTTGGTCCGACCAAAGACAAATCTCCTCTCAAAATATTTATGAATTGTGGTATTTCATCCAATCTAGAGACTCTCAAGAATTTGCCAACCCTGGTCACCCTAAGCGTAGTAGTACCATTTTGACCATATTGACCATTATCATTTCCAGACATGCTCCTGAATTTGATTATCTTTACCGATTTACCATTGGAGCCAACCCTCTCTTGTTTGATAAAGATTGGACCTTTATCTTCAAGCTTGATCGCCAAAATTATAAAAGGATAAAAGATAAGAGAAATAAGACCGCCGATAATGGAAACAACAATATCGATAATTCTTTTCAAAAAGTCATAAATGGTACGATTACCCAAAGATGTGCTTGAATTTTCAACCAACCAAGTCTTACCTACCATCGATAGCGGTATTTTGTCGAAAATTGATTCATAAAACTTGCTTGCATCCAAGACTTTGATACCTTTGAAAATAAGAGAATGTAGATAAGGAACCAAGTGTTCCAAATCTTTGTTGTGTAAATCTACCACAACGATATTTGCAGAATTGTCTTTGATCGATTGGTCGATCTTATCCTGAATCTTGGGATTATTGAGTTCGGTATAGATATGTTCTTTGAAATATACTCCATAACCATTTGCAGAATTAATCTCAACTTTTAGATCGAATATATCTTCCCCATTACCGACCAAGATTGCTATTTGTTTCTTTGAAATACTAAAAACTGGAAACATTATCATTCTCCAAACAAATAGTAGGATTGTCGAAACCACAAAATAAATAAACAAATTTGCCTTTGGTGCAATGCCGACTGGAGCCAAATAGAAGAAGACTATACCAATGAATATATTGATAATCTGAACCCTGAGCAAAATACCCTGGATCTGCCTTCGAATAAAAGCTACCTGCTTGTCATAGAGACCTGCACTAAAAGTAACCAAGATAAAAACAATAAAGAGTAAAATAAAAGATGGTAAGTGACTAAGGAGAAGTGATCTACCAGGCAAAGATCCGTAACGAATCGCTAGGGTCAAGATCAATGAGAATAAATAGACAATCAAATCACCGATAACTAGCAAGTTTGCTCCGCTATTTTTCGTTGAAGAATTCATTCAAAAATACTAACACTTTTTTGTCATTTTATCAAGGCTAGATTTTTCTTTGTTTAATACCCTTTATATGTTATTTTTATGGTATGAAGATAATGTATATTATCACTAAGTCAAATTGGGGTGGAGCCCAGAGGCACGTCTTTGACCTATCTACATCCATGAAAGCCAATGGACATGAAGTCTGGGTCGCCCTTGGCGGTGAAGGTATTCTCAAAAAAAAGCTTGAGGAGGCGGGCGTATATACTTTCTCTATTTCAAATATGAATAGAGATATAAATCTAGGTAAAGACGCAGGTTCATTCAAAGAAATATACAATGTAATAAAAAACAAGCGCCCAGATGTCATCCACCTTCACAGTCCCAAAGCCGCAGGTCTTGGATCTTTGGCTGGTAGATTGCTAGGCACAAAAAAGATCATTACCACCGTACACGGCTGGACATTTAACGAACCTCGGCCTGCCATAGAAAAATTGGCAATTTACTTTTTCTCATGGCTAACAATGCTCCTAAATCATATTACTATTGTCCTTTCAGAAAAGGAGTTCAAACAAGCTACGTACTTCCCTTGGGTCAAGGACAAACTCAGACTTATCCCTCTTGGTATCAAGCCGGTTACATTCATCTCCGTAGATGGGGCGAAGCAGGCTTTAGCCAAGATTATCGGTATGGACTTCGCCGAATTTTATAAGAAAAATATTGTCACAACCATAGCCGAATTGCATCCAAATAAAGGTCTTACATACTTATGCGATGCAATGAAGAGCGTAACCGAACAGCAACCAAATTCTATTTGTCTAATCATCGGTGATGGTGAAAACAAAGAGCAAATAGCCGAACAGATCAAGACAAATAAACTGGAAAATAAAATCTTTCTTACTGGCAGAATCGATAATGCTAGTGAATATCTCAAAGCCGCTACTGTCTTTGTCCTTCCATCGATCAAAGAAGGTCTACCTTATGCAATCCTAGAATCCGGCATGGCAAATCTAGCTACTGTCGCAACTACAGTCGGTGGTATACCAGAAATTGTCGAAGATATGAAATCTGGTATCCTTATCCAACCAAGAAATTCTAGAGAATTGGCCCACGCTATATCATTTATGATAGAACATCCAGAAGAGAGGAAGCGATACGGCAATGCTCTAAAAGAGAAAGTTACAAACAAATATTCATTTACAAAAATGATTCAAGACAATGAGTGGTTGTACAAATAACAATATCGTATTTACCGCTTTTTTGGACTGAATTAATATAGAAGATACAAATTTCACTTAATACTTCATCCAAATAAAAAACAAAATCGATATCGATTTTGTTTTTTATTTTTTGTAAAGTTTGTCTATTTGAAACAAGTCATACCGCAAATGTTGTCTGGGTCATCACCTCTATAACCAGATATAGTCCATTTACCATCAACATTTTTTTGTATTTGGCAATATGATCCAGCATTGTTGGAGTTTGCATAATCTGGACCTAGTTTGGTCAATGCACAGAATAGATATGTACTAGGTGTCGTTAGAGACTTAACTCCTCCATTTCTAGGAACAGCAATTTCAAATGAAGTAACTTCACTTAATGTAACAGAACTTGAGCCTTTTGCCTTCCATTCTGCTTTACCGTTGCCGTCATTTGTAAGTATGTAACCAGCTTTATCTTTATCTGTACCATTAACAAAAAGACTGTTTACTACTATCGATCCAGAAACAGTAAGACCTGTAAAATATCCAGGACCATTTACATCCAAAGCAAAACCTCCTGGGCTAGCAGTAGAACCACCCAAAGCAAGACTACCTCCTTTGGTCTGGTGTGTACCACCAACGTTTATCGGTGCAGGAACGTTACCTGCTGGAGCTGTCGCACCTGGTGGAGTCCAAGTGTATGATTCGGCCATAACTGCTACAGCAAATGATCCGACCATAAGTCCTGCAAGTGCTGCTATTCTTTTTAGTTGTTTTATATTCATATTAATAAGTTTATTTGGATAATTGTTTTAATAATTCGGCGGCTTTGAGCTTCTCTTCATTGGTCAATGGCTTTGCTGAATCCTTAAGGAATTTCGACGCTTGGAGTTTCTGGGTGTCAGTCAATTGTACAGCGTCCTTTCTAAGTTGTTCGACTACTGGATTTACGGTGTTCTTTGGGACGTATTGTTCGGACTGATCTTGCTTCGAACCTGGTCCATAAAGCATATAGGCCAAAGCCGCCAAAGCAAGCACTACTAATATTGATAAAATAACAAGCAATTTGTAATGATGATGCTTGGGTATAGTATCACCTGGTAAAACACTTGAATCAAGAAAATTTGCCATTTGGATAAATTATATCATCAATAATGCAATCCAGACTATATTCTGTGGATAATTATTGAGGTCCGACAAATTCATTGTTGTCCATATCTCTATGCATTACCCTAGAATGCTTCTTCATAGCCACCAAAATGCCGAGCAAGATATACTCTGACAATATATGAGTACCTCCATAACTCAAGAAAGGTAGAGGTGTACCAGTCACGGGCAATAACTGAATATTCATACCAACATTGATAAATAGGTGAACAATGAAATAAATAGCAACACCTGCACCAAATAAAATCTCGAAATTTGATGAACCACGAGAAGCTAGATATATTATCCTCGCTATAAATAAACTATACAAAATAAAGAAAAGACTAACACCGATAAAACCCCATTCTTCTGCAAAAGCAGCAAAGATGAAGTCTGTCTGATATTCTGGAAGAAAATTGAGTCTAGACTGGGTACCATAACCGACACCCTTGCCCAAAATATAACCCGAACCAACTGCAATCGTGGATTGATAGGCATTATAACCACTACCCCGAATATCTGATAGAGGATCAATAAAATTTCTAATACGATCCTTTTGATATTCTTTGAAGGCAAAAGACCAAAGTAAAACAAAAGAGATGATAGCCAAAACCGCCATGGCAAAAATGTGCTTCTTTGAAACTCCGGAGACTACGATCATACCAAACCAGATCAAGGCTATAATTACTGCCGAACCTAGATCTGGATGGGTCAAAACCAAAACAAAAAATACAAAAGCATAAAAACCAGAAACCAAAATGTGCCTTATATTGGCAATTTCTATATGTCGCCTAGAAAAATATTTTGCAAGAATAATAATCAATGCAAGTTTGGCAAAATCAGAAGGTTGAAATGAGAGAAAGCCGAAGTTGTACCAACTTCTTGCTCCGTGAGAGATAGTACCCAAAACGGTAAGTGTGCCGAGCAAAATAATCATAATTATAAAAATAGCAATTGAGACCGAGGACTTTCTCAATACTTTTGTATCCAAAAATCTACTTATTATGAAATATGCACCAAACGATATAGCAATAGCAATAACCTGATGATACGCATAAGAATCGTCAGCAGAAAATGAGTGCATAGTTACAAGACCGGCAAGGACCAAGGGTAAAGTCGAGGCAAATAGCCACCAATCAGTAAAACCACTTTCCTCTTTATCGACTCGATTTGTAGAAAATAAATTTATTATTCTTTGCACCCCCCTATTCTGCCACATACAAGACCTCAATGGAAACTACCTCACCATTTCGATTTGTGTTCCAAGTAAATGGAGCAAGAGCTGATGATTTGGCCTTTATCTGATCGACTATGGTTTTGGAAAATCCGATAGTATTGCCCAAGCGATCATACAAAATTGCAAATACAGAAAGATTCCTAATGTCTTCCAAAGAATCGTTATAAAGGTTGACAGACAATGCAGAGGAATTGTTTTGTTCTGAATATTCTTTATTTGTAATACCGATGCTCTTCAAAGCATCTTGGGCTTTGACCCAATCTGGAGCTTGAGTAAATTCGAAAGAAGCTTTGGTGGGTACAACATTTCCGGTTTGAAGAAGTGATGAGAATGCCAAAACATTTCTATGGGCAGGAATGTTTACGATACCGTTTTTGCTTACTATAGCTTTGCCAAAATTGTCGTATAATGAAACCTTAAATGGTACGTTTCTAGCTTCACCAAGATTGTTTGGATTTATAATGTATGTAGCAACATTATATATACCTGGACTTACCTTTTCCATTCTGGTCCAAGATATGCTTGCTGGCAGGAATTCGCTTTGACACAACCTTTCACATCGCCCACCACAATCTATACCAGATTCACCACCATTTTGTTTTCCATCAAAACAGGTCGGAGCCTTGTAGAAAATTAGAAATGAAGGTATACCGATAACAAGTACCAATAAAATAAGTACGATTAAAGCATAAATTATTTTCCTTCTGCGAGCCCATGAATCCATATTATTTTTTGTATCCTATTAGCAACTGATATAGTAAAAGATAAATAACAATATCTAGAAGTGTAATAGAACCGACACCAATGAGGACCAGTAAAACATCTAAGATAATCAGTGGGGTTATAAGATACAAGCCCTCCAAAAATATAGCACCGTAGGATTTATTTTTGGCGGTGAGCATTTGGATAAGCCAAATGATGAATGATAAAACTGCAATGAATATTATATTTGAAGCGGTATTGAATACATAGACAAAGACAAAAACTGGAATAATAGCAAAGATCGCTAGCTTCTTGATGAACGAAAAGAACATAGAAACAAGCGAAGTGAATTTGTCGTGATCAATGACAATATCTCCGAATTTACTGAGTGAATTGAGCTTAACCTGACCTCTACCATTGTCTGGTATAGCAACAACGCTCTTTGTAACATAGACGAATGACTGACTATCGGTATAAGCCTCGTATGAGAAATCTTCTTTTGTATTTATTGTAATTAGATTTTTGATTTCAAAATTCTTTGTACTCTGTAGAGATTTTGGCAAAGGAATTGTGTAAGGTTCTGGCTGATTTGTGCTCAATTGACCGCCTTTCACAGTAATAACCAAATCGCTTGGGAAGACTTTTTCGAGTTCAGTTTGTGACTCCTTGCTGGTCAAGACCAAAAAGACTGGTGTAATAAATAAAACAAGACCGAAATATACAACAATAGCTGAGAGTAGATTTAGACCAAGAAAATACTTCCATGACTGCTTGGTCGAATGACTCGGTATACCTTGATAAAAAGTACGATTTGTAATGCTATCACCTATAGTTTTTAAGAATTTCATACAATAATTATCACATAGAAAGGAAATAATGCAACAAAAAACACGGATAACCGTGTTTTCCTTGGATTCTCAGTTCTGGCGGCAAGCTACTTTTGCCCTCTCGGACTATCATCGCCGCAACTACGTTTAACTGCCGTGTTCGGAATGGGAACGGGTGTTGCCATAGCGCCGAACCACCAGAACAGAGAATCCAAAACATATGCACATGTTGTAAGTAAATGCTTGCGTACAAAGTTCCTAATAAGATCGGCGGATTAGTACTTCTCGGCTGAACACCTTGCGGTGCTTACACCTAAAGCCTATCAACGTAATCATCTCTTACGGGCCTCAAACGATACCTAATCTTGGGGCCGGCTTCCCGCTTATATGCTTTCAGCGGTTATCCGATCCGAACATAGCTACCCTGCGGTGCCGTTGGCACGACAGCAGGTAGACCAGAGGTTCGTTCAACTCGGTCCTCTCGTACTAGAGTCAATTCCCCTCAAGTATCAACGCCTGCAGTAGATAGGAGACCAACCTGTCTCACGCTTGTTATCACATATTACTATGTGCAATGGACTATAGCTTGATGTTAGAGATTAGCCACTAGGGTGTTAGCCACTAGTGAAAAATATAACACCGTCGATGTTTAGTCTCTACGGGCGTTACAAAATTAGAAATAAAATATTTAAAATAAAAACTATATAACAATATTTTATTTTTGACTTTTAATCTTAAATTTTGAAACTTCCCTCGGTATTATCCATTTCTGGAGTCCACCGATATAAATCGACTTGTTCGAACTAGAACTAATCACTAATTACTAGTGGCTAATTACTAATTCGACCGCCATGATATGATTGTTCATTCCTAACTTTTTCATAGACTAATAAGACTTTCTTGCTTTTTAAAACAAAATAGTTTCTCTCGAAGGGATTCAGACTGTGAAATCGCAAAGTTAAAAGTCTTAAGTTCAAAGGCAAAAGTGAAGGTAAAAAGTTTGAAAGTCCAAAAACTTTACACTTTTTACTTTAACTTTTGATTTTTGCCTTTACACTTTTGACTTCCCTTTGTTTCTTCACGGTCTGAACCCAGCTCGCGTACCACTTTAATTGGCGAACAGCCAAACCTTTGGGAGCTTCTCCACCCCCAGGATGTGGTGAGCCGACATCGAGGTGCCGAACTCCGCCGTCGCTATGAACGCTTAGGCGGAACTAGCCTGTTATCCCTAGAGTAGCTTTTGTCCGATAATCTTCCACCGCATCTAATGCGAATGGTCGGTTCACTTGGCTCTGCTTTCGCATCTGCTCGACACGTACGTCTTGCAGTCAAGCCAGCTTGTGCCCATACACTATCGCCATGGTTTCCATTCACGGCTAGCTGACCTTTAGGCTCCTCCGTTACTCTTTTGGAGGATAGCGCCCCACTAAAACTGTCCATCAGATACTGTCTCCCGTAGTTTATACCTATGAGGTTAGAACATACATGCTTAAAGATGGGTGTTTCATCGTCGGATCCATTTCCCCCGAAAGGAAAACTTCAAATCCTACCCACTACGCTACGCATCAAGAACGTATGGTCAATATCAAATTACAGTAAAGCTTCTAGGGTCTTTTCGTCTAACTGCAGGTAACCGGCATCTTCACCGGTATTGTATTTTCACCGAGCTGGTCTCCGAGACAGTTCTCCAGTCATTACACTATTCAACGCGTCGGAACTTACCCGACAAGGAATTGCGCTACCTTAGGATCGTTATAGTTACGACCGACATTCACGAGGGCTTATAACAGTCAGCTTGATATAATCGCACCGCCATTATTTGACCTTCTCGCATTGGTCAAGTGTCACCCCCTATACTTCCTCTTACGAGTTCGCAGGGAGCTGTGTTTTTGATAAACAGTTGCCAGAGATACTTTAGCTGCGGCCCCTTGAGTAAACAAAGGGCAAGCCTTATTCCGAAGTTACGGCTGCTTTTTTGCCGAGTTCCTTGGAGACCACTCACTCGTTCGCCTAGGTCTGCTCGACCTAACCACCTGTGTCGGTTTGCGGTACGGATTTTGCATATTTGAGCTTAGAGACTTTTCTTGGAAGCGTGCTTTGTCTAATCTCCCCGCCCGAAGGCAGAAATTTTCACATCGATTAGATTCGCTATTAAAAGCAGGATCCGGATTTTCCAGGACCCATCCTTACGACATGAGCGTCAAATCCAATAGTGCGCTAGACATACTACACTCCGTCATCCCATCGCAATACGCAAAAGTCACGGAATATTAACCGTGTATCCATCGGGTGCGGCGTTTGCCATCCCCTTAGGACCGACTAACCCTTGGCTGATATACATTGCCAAGGAAACCTTGGTCTTTCGGCGTGCGGGATTCTCACCCGCATTGCGGTTACTTGTACCAACATTCTTACTTCCATATGCTCCAGTGTGGGTCACCCCTTCACCTTCATCGCGAATGGAATACTCTCCTACCGCTTGTGAATTTAATTGAGGAGGCGTTTTTTAAAAACGCCATGTAAAAGTAAAACATGAGCAGACTAGGATGGACTTTATCCACCATAACCAGATGTAGAAATCCGGTGCTTTAATTAAGCTACTAGGCAACAAAGTTTTGGAGCTGGTTGAAGGATTCGAACCTCCGACATTCACCCGGGAAGAGTGATGCTCTACCACTGAGCTAAACCAGCTCCCAAATCACAATAAAGAACAAAAAATCCTCAATTAAATTCACAAGCCCTCAGTTTCGGTACGACATTTTAGCCCCGATTATCTGCGGCGCGAAATTTCTCGATGAGTGAGCTGTTACGCTATCTTTGAATGATGGCTGCTTCTAAGCCTACATCCTCATTGTATAAGAAATTTCACCACCTTAAGCGCACTTAATGTCGATTTAGGGACCTTAAATAGAGATCATGGGCTGTTTCCCTTTTGTCCAATGGAGCTTAGCCCCCATAGACTAACTGCTAGATAGTGGCTCTATGTATTCGGAGTTTGATAGGTCTCGTGATCTTTCGACCTGTCGAGACCTTCCAGTGCTCTACCCCATAGAGGTAAATCTAACGCAAACCCAAAAGTTCTTTCGGAGAGAACCAGCTATTACCAGATTCGATTAGCTTATCACTCCTTACCACACGTCATCCGATAGTATTGCACGGCTAACCAGTTCGGGCCTCCATTCGCCTTTCGGCGAACTTCACCCTGCGCGTGGCAAGCTCATCTGGCTTCGGGTCTTTAGCAAACAACAAGCGCCCTGTTCAGACTCGGTTTCCCTGTGACTCCGGACTCTCGTCCTTAGTCGAGCTGCTTGCTAAAACTCGTTGGCTCATTCTTCAATAGGCACGCCATGACGGTCATCGCACGAAGTGCGATGACCGCAAGTTAAAATTGCAAAATTAAAAATTAAAAGTTAAATCGCATTTGCGACAAAACTTTGCATTTTTCATTTTTCACTTTACACTTGCAGTTATCACACGCCTTGTGATGACCGCTCTGACTCCTTGTAGGCATATGGTTTCAGATCTATTTCACCGCCCTTCCGGGCTGCTTTTCACCTTTCCCTCACGGTACTAGTTCACTATCGGTCTAGAAAAATATTTAGACTTACCGGTTAGTTCCGGCAGATTCCCTCAAGCTACTCGTGTCCTGAGGTACTTAAGAATAGAAACAAAGAAGGTTCATTATTTTCGAATAAGGGGCTATCACCCTCTAGGGCTCATCTTTCCAGATGATTCTTCTAATAATAAACTTTATAACTTCTCTGCTATAAATAGCACGTCTCTACCTTGCAACCCCCAACGTCTTGCGACATTGAGTTTAGTCTTCTCCGCTTTCGCTCGCCACTACTAACGGAATGCATATTTGTTTCTTTTCCACCTGGTACTGAAATGTTTTACTTCCCAGGGTACGCATCTTTATTTTTATGTAAAGATCATTAGGTTTTACCTAACGGGGTTTCCCCATTCGGAATTCTCCGGATCAAAGGTTGCTTGGCACCTCCCCGAAGCTTATCGCAGCCACGCCACGTCCTTCATCGCTTTTTCTAGCCTAGGCATCCACCATACGCCCTTAATTTCCTATTAGGAAATTTGTACACCGCTAGTACGATCGCTTGCATTGATCGTACAGTACATTATACCTACAACATTTCATTACTAAATTAGACCAATCCAGTAATGAACCTTGAATAAATCATGTACTACATGATCTTCAAGTCTTACCCCTTCTTTCGAAGAGGATTTTGTGCATATGTTGTTTTCAATGTGTCAGTCGTTCTGAAAAGAAAAACCGCTTTACAGCGGCGACAACACATTCCAAAAGGAAATGGCTATGGCCTGGCTGTTGTTTGGGTATTTCTTGTAATCATTCGGTAGTGGAAATAAGTATACGGATATTGAATTATAAGTCAAGGTCTTATAGTAGGTAAGAGGTAAAAGGTAAGAGGTAATATTAATATAGGAAGATTTTACCTCTTACCTATTACCTTTTACCTTTTACCTATAATCATATTTTAATGAATAGAATTTGGACAAACAAAAAGATGGCCTCACAGCCACCCTTTTGTAATCTAAGTAAATTTGGATTAATTTTCCCAGCGCTTCATCGTCCTTTCGACGAGCTTTTGGGCATAGTCCTTACCACCAAGACCGAAGGCAAGACCAAGTGCAAGAGCTGCACCAGCGAAGACTGCGGTAACGATAGTATTTAGGATCATCGTATCTATACCCAAAGAACGAAGTGCCATGATCAAAGCAAAGATCCAGATAACCCAACGTGTTACATGTCCGAGCATTTCTGCAGCATGAACATCTGTAGCCCTCGAACTTGCAATGACTATTCTCTCCATTGTATTACCTACAATAACTGCAACCATCAAAATCAATACAGCTGCAATGATATTTGGGAGGTAACCGACTACATCTCTCAAGAAAGCAGAGAACTGTACAAGACCGAGTGTATCGAATGATGACATTAGGAAGACAACAACGATAAACCACTTCACTAATGAACCTACGAATAGGCCAGAATTCAAATCATGTCCAGCCTTCTTTAGTACATCTTCGACCCCTGCACTCTTTAGAAGAGCGTCGATCTTTAGACTCTTGAACAAATGTTCAATCAATCTCTCGATCAAGACTGCTAGTATCCAACCGATAGCTAGGAATACCAAAGCTATAACTAGATTTGGTATAAGTGCTGATACTGCTTTCCAGACACTTTGTAGTGAGCTTGTAAAGACATCACTTAAATTTTGAAAAAACTCCATCATTTTATAAATTAATTCCAATAATGGATTAATTATATCACGATACCACTTTGGAAAGAGGCTATATGTGGATATTTTATTGATTTGGCTCAATAGAAAGCCTATCTAATAGAGTAACATGAGGATAATCCAAAATATCTCTAACCAAACGATCGTGGATACCAAGTCTATATTCGAAGTCCTGTGTTTCAAAAGCGGAATAAGCAATTTCCTTTCCAATCTCAGCTTCAATATTTTTTATAACAGATTCGATTTTATTTAGATTGAGATCATCCCCCACCACGAGTAAGTCCACACGAGAATCCCAATTTTGGATAAAAACTCCCGAGACAATAAATAATTTTATTTTGCCAGCGTTTGTAAATCTTCGAGTTAGAGATTCATCGACTCTAAGTGATGTGATAGTAAGCAAATTTTTGAGTGGATCTAGATATGGATATTTTGGATTTAGAATGTAACCGTTACCCTCTAGCTTTTTTTCTACAATTTTTTTGCCTTTTGTAACTTGTATATCTTTTGAAATTTTGCGCGATTTCAAAAAATCAGTTTTCTCCAAAATATTTAATTCTTTTTTTACCAAATTTATCGGAGACTTGGTCCTTTCACAAATCTCTTTTACCAAAAAAGGAGTATTTTCATTGAAAAGGAATAGTCTCAAAATTTTGACCTTGATTAGATTACCGAAAATTGCACTTAGCGTATCCATGGTTGTGCTATTGATATTTGTGGTTTTGTATTGTAGCATAGGATTAAGGCTAAAGACAGAAGGCGTTCAGCCAATTTGATACTAACTTATCAAGTTGACGGTTACAAGACCTTCCGAGGTTACAAATCTCCTTTTGGCCGAAAAGGTCGAAAACTACTGGTATACAATATTGCTTTTGCATTTGTATTTCTAGTGGCTAATTACTAAGTACTAATTGCATATCATGTCTAGAACAAAGACTCAAAAGAAAGAGATCGTTGAAAAATTGGATAAGCTAATGAGTAAAGCAAAGACCTTGGTTTTCGTAAATATTCACGGACTCAAAGTCGAGGATGCTACTCCTATGCGAAAAGAATTGACCAAGAACGGCGTCGGTTTCTTCGTTGCAAAAAAGACTTTGACCCAAAAAGCTCTTGAAGCAAAGAAGTACGAAGGCAATATGCCAGACCTAATCGGTGAATTCGGTATGGCATACGGAGAAGATCTTATTGCTCCGGCTTCTGGAATTTACGAATTCCAAAAGAAACTCAAAGATCAGATAGCGATCGTCGGTGGTGTTTTCGAAAACAAATTTATGTCAAAAGAAGAGATGTTGGCTATTGCCAATATTCCTCCTGTCGCTACCCTTCGTGGTATGTTCGTCAATGTCATCAACTCTCCAATTCAAGGTTTGGTAGTTGCCCTTAGCAAAATTGCCGAGAAAAAATAATTATAATTAAATAAATAACATGGAAACAAACGTAGAAATCCCTGCAAAGTTCAAGACTATCGTTGAATCTATCGAGACAATGTCTGTCTTGGATCTAAATGAACTCGTAAAATTACTCGAAAAGAAATTTGGCGTTTCTGCTGCAGCAGTCGCTGCCGCAGCACCTCAAGGTGGAGCCGCTCCAGCTGGTGAAGAAAAGACAGCATTTGCTGTTCATCTAACAGATGGTGGTGCTCAGAAGATCGCTGTTATCAAGGTAGTCAAAGAAGCTTTGGCTCTTGGTCTAAAGGAAGCAAAAGACCTAGTCGATGCAGCTCCTTCTCTACTCAAGGATGGTATGAAGAAAGACGAAGCAGAAGCTTTGAAGAAACAGATCGAAACAGCTGGTGGAAAGGTAGAATTGAAATAACATTTCCAACATTACAAATCAAAACCCCGAAAGGGGTTTTGATTTTGGCTGTTTTGGAGTTCTAAATCCTTGCAACGAACATTCAAATCACTCCAATTGCTTGATATATTGTGAGAGATTTTGCATAACTTTGTCTCTATTTTTTTGATCAAAATGATCCTTCTCAATATGACCGATAGCCTCGAAAATTACAAGATCGATTTTCTTATTTGTATTTTTTGAGTTAAGCATTTTGGCTTGAATTTTGTCCAGACGATTTTTTAGTGATTTGCAATTGTTAGAACTAAGACAATATTTGTCTAGCATTTTTCTCAATTTTAGGATCAATTGATAATCATCAAACTGACTTATAGTACTTATCTTATCATCGACAAGACCATCACCATCAAAATCCAAATTTATATCTGCAACCTGATCTTTTAGACTTGAACCGGTTTTGATATATAGACTGGTTGAAGCGACACTTGTAGGCATAACTGGAATATTCTCATATATAATAGAGTCTACTTTTTCATCGTTGACAATCTTTTCTACTTTATAGGAAAATTGACCGAAATTGTTACCATCTATTCGAATATTATATTTCTCGCCAATTTCATATGGAAGATAGATATATGTCTCCGTACTGCCATCATTTTGTTCTTGAAACTCAATTGTACTACCGATAATACCTTGATCAGCGGATGTGACAAGACCTGGTTCTATCCCCAGTTCTTGAGCTAAATTGTTTATTCCCACATGCTTGCCATCTCGATCATATACATGCAAATCTACAGGAGAATGCGTGCTGACTATGATATAGCTATTGTCTACCGGTAGCTTTGAATAAGTAGTGACTTGTACGCCATCGATTTTATTTAGCTGTTCTTTGATTTTCTCATTGTCTTCGTCGTTTTTTATGATCCTATCTATCGAATTTATTGTTGATGTTGCTCCCATTATATTTGAATGATCTATATCTCTACCCTCTTTTTTGCCAGCATTTGCGAGATCAATATAGGCACTATTACCAGAATCGTGCTCGGCGCTATTTGCCACAACCGTACCATCACCCAGTTTTGTACTTTTATTTGTATGGGTTATTCCTGAACAGTCTTTACAATCTTTATTGTCATACTTGATGCCTTGAGTGGTCAATTTATTCCAACCAATTATAGCCCAATAATTGATGACTTTATTCCAAGGAAATGGATCGAGAAGATTGTGAATGATCTCTGCTGCGTGCAAAAGACCACTATTCCCTTTTATTGGTAGATTAGTATTTTTGTTATCAACTTTCCTATTATTTGCTGTATCCAATATGAAGTTATTTTGACTATTTGAATTATTGATCTCCTTTTCATATTTTGCATCATTGAGACCTTGGACTGTCGTAGAAGCAAAAGCTATAGTAGGACCAAATGCCTTTGCAAAATATGACATAGAGGGTAATAAGCTGTAAGCACTTGGCATATTGACCCCAAGATTCCTTGCAATCGACTGACTCAAAAACAGACCGCCTGCTATCCTCTGACCATCACCGTGCAATAAACCTGAAATGGCAGACGGAGTACCAAGATATGGTACAGCTACACCTATAGCTTTGTCGATTATATTTTCTAAACCTCGGTCTTTCAAGATTTTGTATACATATTTCATTATCAAACCGCCATTGCTATGAGCAATCAATGTTACCTTACCAGTCTTGGAGGTCGAGGCAGTTTTCATAATCGATGTAACAAGATCATCAAGACTAGAGTCTAGTCTATTTTCTTTTTGATCGATAACTTTGTCTATTGATTTCCTCCAATCATAGCTATATGCCAGCCAATTATTTATGATCTCTGACTGCTTGAGACTATCTAGATATTTTGAAAATGTCCCGTATATATCAGCAACTCCATAGGCTTTTTCCAAAATATTCCCAACTAAAATATCGTTCTTGCTTTTGCCAGTATTATCCAAAAATAGCTTGCTAACATCTGCATTGCGATTTGGTTCCCAGAGAGTGTTTTTGCCAATAATGCCTTTGTCTGAATATAGTCGACTTGCCTCGAGACCAGGGATAAATACAATATTTGAACAACAAATGGAATGAGGATCTTTGATCCAAGGCTCATAGTATACATTGCCAATTATTTTATTTGAACTTAAAAGACTAGGACCATCGACATCTCCCCACCAATTATTTTTTGCAATTACAAAATTTGGATCTTCGTTTTTGATAGAAAAATCGCGATTGCTGACCAAGGATGAATTTGAAATTTTGAGCGTGGTCGAGGCTATAACATCGGAATCTAGTGATATATTGCCCTCACCACCGAAATAATACTTCGAACTTAGATATGCGGGAAAAATCGGTGCAGGATTTGGATCTTCTATGTATATACCCTTTTTATTTTCGGAAATATTGCTATCAACAATATCTATATGACTAGTCCTTGTGCGCAATGCCAAATTTGTCCTGACAATAGTAGTACTGGATAGGCTAATCTCTGAATCATATACACTGAGTCCACGAGAAAGTTCTACAAGAGAATTTGCAATAATGGAATGTGAATGGTTGATCGTAATACCAGAATCTCCTGAGAATCGCACAGGTTCACCTCGGTTGTCACCCACCTGAAGTCGTCCGCCTTGGACATAAATCAGGCTTAATCCAGATAGAGAAGAACTTGCGATAACTGTAGTACCTGGAGCTATAGTAAGACTTTTGTCATTTGGGATATAGACTTGATCTTCGATAATGTATGGACTATGAGCACGGTCCCATACAGTATCAGTACTCAAATATCCATCACTTACTATAGTCTGTGCATGACTAAACCTAGTGAAGCTGAGCAGTGAAAGCAAACCACCAGCGGCAATAATGAGAGTAAATCGGATTTTTCTTATAAGCATTTTGATATTGTTATTGATAATGGATAAATAATATCAAAGTGAAATGAAATTCTTATGAATTTTCGATGAAGAAAAGATAAAATTTCCCTAATTTATTGTTGAATTATTGAGAAATGAGATAGGCATTTGTCTCATTTTGAGCGGAATATGTACCGGCCACATAGATAAGTCCGAAACTAATGCCAAGAATAAAGACAAAACCTATTAAAAATTTGAAAAAATTATGATCCAATGGATTTGTCATTAATTTTTTATTGTTAGATTTAGAGCATTGCTAGGTGTACTTGTCGCTCCAGATGAATAGGTATTGTAGACATAAAGTGCATATTGACCAGTTACTGATTGTGATGGAATTTTGAAAACCAAGATCTTACCATCAGAAGAAATGAAATCTGGTGGGATATTTCTGCTGAGGTTATCATTTGAATAGTAGACAATCGTAGTTGCATCATATCCTCTTCCATACAAGACGATAGAATTATCGACATTATTTGCTACTGTATTTGGAGTCATACTGTCTATCTCCAAAGGTCTTCCCAATATAGAGAACAGACCACTATATTGATCCGGTATTTCTGGGCGATAATTTGAACTAGTCATAGCAACCCTGTATGAACCAGGCTCTACATAGATATCCGAATTGGTTCTTGAAGAAAAGACTTTGCCTACTTCCCAATTGTAACTACTCCCCGAAACCGAATTTGCAATAAATCCATAGCTCAAACCATTTTTATCTTCAAGTTTTATATCATAAATAGCATTTGGAATATTTTTCCATTCTACTGAAGTTTTATTTTCTGATCTCAAAACCATGCCAGTACCTGGATTTGTAACCGTCAAATTTGAAGCATTGATCCTTTCTGGCTTCGGTGTCGCAACCGCCTCTATGACTGAAGCCGAATTTGTATTGGCCTGGCAGGAAATATTTCTTATAGCTCGTCTTGTCGAAGGGCCGACTCTACCAGTATTTGATATACCATTTTTCGTTTGGAATGCCTTGACTGCTGATTTTGTCGATGGACCAAAATAACCATTTGGTGTTGCTGATAAATACTGATTATTTTTCAAAAACTTCTGTAAATTTGTAACCGCTTTGTCATTTGCCTTATCAGAAAGACCTTGGTATAGGTCATAACTTAGATCCAAACAATTTGAAATAATAACGGTATTTGATACCGATGCTGTATTTGATGTGGATATAGTAGATGAGTATGGATTTGTAATGACCGTCGTCTGAGCCCTTGTTTGTATAACATCAAAAACCATACAAAATGCCATAACAAAAATCAAAAAGCCATTCACCTTCAGAGATTTTGTATCGTTTTTTATCATATACCTATTCTACAACTTAAATTCCCCAAACACAAAAACCGCCCGAAGGCGGTTTTTGTATGATAGTTAGACTATCAGGAAACTCCCAACAATTAGAACAATGTAACTTTCAAACTGTTTGCAATGTCTGAAGAGTTCAAGTCTATTGATGTCATAGCACCACTTGTTGTTCCACCCTTGATATTGGTGATCTTGAAGACTGTTGAAGCTTCAGGATTTGAACTTGCGAAGTAAGTAGCTGTGAATGTCTTTGTCTGACCTGGAGCAATGTAGAAGTAAGTAGAACCATCGTTGTTTGAGTCATTTACTGACCAATCAGTCAATGTAATACCTACAGCAGCATTGGTTGTTGATGTAGACAAAGCTGTTGAAGCTGTCTTAGAAACATAGATAGCATTATCACCTGCTGTTAGGCTGAATGATAGGTTAAATGTTTCTGTTGTTGTACCAGCATTTGTAACTGTCTTTGTACCCTTTGAAACAGCTGGGCTTGCCATAGCAAGACCGCTTGTTGTGAAGGACTGGACGTTAGCAGCAATAACTGCTGAGTTAACTGAAACGCTAGCATAAGATGAATCTTCTACAACAATGTTTGTTGAGTTAGCATATAGGGTTGTTGATGCTGCACCGCTGACATTCTTAGCAACTTTACCCAATACTGTAACTGATACATAAGTATCCTTTGGCAATGTAACATTCAAGTTTGTGAATGTAACTGTTGTTGAGGCTGTTGATTCGCCGTAAGCTGTTGCGTTTGTGCTGATTGAGTTATAAGAATAAGTGTTACCACCGATCTTAACTTTCAAATCATTGAACATACCAGCAACAGTATTTGAACCATCAGCTGTACGTACAGACAACTTCAATGTTCTCAAAGTTGTATCTGTATTTTGTGACTTGATATCGAAGACACCCAAGACAACGTTATCTGTCTCAACTGATGTTGAAACCTGAACTAGCTTTGTTGCAGGAGAAGCACTGTTGATTGTTGTAACAATCGCAGCATTGCTACTACCTGTCCAGCTAATTGACTGTGTATTAACGTCTGTCTGTGTATCATTTACACCTGTACCATCAACAGCACGAGCTTGTGAGCCAGTGATAGAGATAGTTTCAGCTGATGTCCTGTCTGTTGTTGTAAGTGCTGTAAGACTTAGTGTTACATACTTCCATGTTGTCTTTGGAACAACGTAGTTGACAGGGATTGTCAAACGATAACTTGAACCAACTGTAAGTTCTGAGAAATCAGAAGCTGTCAAACCGCTCTTTGTAGCGATAACAGCACCTGAATCATCCTTCAATGTTACTGTACCTGTGTACAACCATAGTCTCTTGTTGAAGTCAAAAGAAATACTTGTGACTTG
Source organism: uncultured Candidatus Saccharibacteria bacterium (assembly GCA_964645315.1). Lineage (GTDB taxonomy): Bacteria > Patescibacteriota > Minisyncoccia > Phycocordibacterales > PALSA-1337 > C7867-002. The sequence goes on from CAZYBH010000009.1 coordinate 23,800, forward strand.
CATATCAGAAGCTGAAGCTTGTAGCTTGTACTTAGCAACATCTACAGACTTACCCTTGTCGAGTGAGCTGTTGTTGAATGAAGATTCCTTTGAGTAAACCAATGTGCCTGGTACGCCAACTGTTGTGATAGCAGAAGGAGCTACTGAAGGAGTACCTGCAACTGGCTTACATTCATAACCTGCTGGGCAAGTCATTGAACCTGCAACAACTGGAGCACCATTCAAAGCACCACGAGTAAGAGGACCGACGAAACCTGTTGAAGGAATACCCTTTGCTGTCTGGTATGCCTTTACAGCTTTCTGAGTCTGAGCACCGAAGTAACCCTTAGCTGCTGCACCTGATGCAACAGAAGGAATGCTGTAACCGTTTGCAATAAGCCATGTCTGAAGAGCTACGACATCAGCACCTGTTGAACCAACTGTAAGATTGGTGTTGAAGGTATATGACTGTGCTCCTGCGATCGAAGCGATAGCAAAGATTGCTATACCTGATGCAATAAGAACTTTTTTCATACGTATGATTTTATAATTAAGTGCATTTCTCTTATTAATAATAAAGTGAGAGAAATACAGTTTGTTTGTAAACTATTAATAATAAGGTGTTAACCTTTTTTTCCACTTTTCCTTATAACTGTTATCGACACATTTATGAGGAAAATTTGTGGGCGAAGTGAACAATCTGAATAGTGAATTGATTTTGTGATTGTAGACTTTCGACATTCTACAATCTCAATTCAATATCCAAAGAACTTTGGAATTTCTATTGCAAAATCAAATTATTTTGATAATGCAACTATTGATTTTTCAAAGTTCTTCCCTAGCTTCTACCTTCAATCTTTCGAAAGAAGTAAGATACGCTTTGGGACGAATATGCGAAACTCGCACACTCGTTGCAAAGCATTATACATCGAAAACAATGTACTATGCAAAAAACTCAATGTGGATAATTTTCAATCTTAGATTTCAAATCCTAAATTTAAAATCTATTTATCCAAAAACGGAATTATTTGAAGTACCACACTTACAAAATAGGCTTCAAAAGCTTTGTATTGACTATAAGTAAGTTGGATACATTGTAGCCGAAAACATCAAAAAAGTCAATAAATAAGCCGTATTAGTAAAAATGGCCTAAAATATGCCCCATTTGGCATATATACTAATTGTTGAGAGAATAACGACTCCAGCGCCTTTCTCCAGCCTTTTTGACCATTCCTTTATTTACTAGATCTATAAGCTCCCTCTGTATAGTCTTCTCACTACAATCTTTGATAACTTTTGAAAAATCTTTGATCGAAAGATTCGATTGTGTCTTTAATGTGGCCAATATTATTTCTTGTCGCTCATTTCTTTTGACAGAATTGTCACCTTGTCCTTTTTCGATGCTAGCCGAAGATGATGAATTTACTTTATTTTTATTGGATAAATTGAATGACTGTCCTATAACTATATCACCCCTATTTCTCTCTCCTACCTTGAATCCAGAAGAAAATAGATCCGGTGTCTTAAAGAAATTCTCAGACAAAATATACCCGGCATTTTCTGCATTTTGAGCCAAGCGATCACGAAGCATACCGACTACATGATCTATCTCGCTAACTAATAGTTTGTGATTCATATCAGAAATCAAGTTTGAAATTTTGGCCACATTAAGCAAAGAAAGAGTCTCGAGAGCGGCAGTGAAGAGAGATTGGATAATAGAATTTTTGTCCCCAGGCATTGCGCTTGATGCGGAGAAAGAAGATGATAAGAAATCGATACCTTTATCTCTCAATTCCCATTTGATCGGTTCTTCGTCCTTTAGAAGACCGGATACCAAGTACAAACCCGCAGTGATCTTCTCTGTCTTTTTGAATATATAGATCAGATAATCATCGGCAGAAAAAAAGCCTAAATCCTTCCAATTTAAAGGGTTACTTATATGATCAGAATTGTTGTCTTTTTTGTCCATTACAGCTTTGTCCGTTATCAGTCTTATATGACCTATAAAAATCTCACGGTCAGGCATTGTCTATTATAGTCCAATAGAGATATATTGCAAATTTATTATATAAAATATGGCTTTTGTGATATTATTATTCAATAATCATTTATCAATATGGCCAAGAAAAAAGAAAATCTTGATAGTACTTCTAAGCTTAGATTTTGGGAGGATATGAAGGATGAGACTGTGCAGGTTATTTTGTCTATTTTTTCATTTTTGATTGTAATTTTGACCCTACTTGCTTCATTTGGCAAAGCGGGTTGGATCGGCCAAAAGATCTTCGAATTTTTGTACAAGCTTTTTGGTATTGGATATTTCTTATTACCGATAATGTTCGTTATGCTTGGCATTTCATTCCTCCAAGGGCTCAAGAAGCGTCTCGAATTATCCAGAATGATCGGTTCCCTTCTATTTCTAATCTCTGGTCTTGGTATCATCCATGTCATATATGCTGGAGCAAGCGGTATTGTCGGTAGATATATCGCTACCCCTCTCATAAACTTCCTAGACTATTGGGCAACTTCAGCGATCCTTTTTGCTTTGCTTATTGTTTCGATTATTATGACCTTCAATATACACTTCACAATTCAAGATCTTCTATTCTGGCAAAAAGACGAGGAAGAAAAGGATACCCAAAAATCAAAAGATACTAATTTGGACGACGAATCAGTACTCGACAAAAAGCTAGACGAAATAGCAATCAAAAACAACATCGAATTGGACAAGCCAGGAGAAAAGAAAAATTCATCCAATCAAGACAAACCCAAGAAGAAGAGTCTTATGGACTTTACCGATGAAGAGGAGAGTGAATTTGCAACTTCAGTAGTCACGCCTCATCTCAAATCCTTTACACCTCCACCACTTACCCTTCTCGAGAAAGATCGGGGCAAGCCTGAGACCGGAGATATCAAGGCAAGCGCAAATATTATTAAGCGCACCCTACAAAATTTCAATATAACAGTCGAGATGGATGAGATCTCTATCGGCCCATCAGTCACTCGCTATGCACTCAAACCTGCCGAAGGTGTCAAACTTTCCAAGATAGTCGGTCTAAACAATGACCTGGCTTTGGCTCTTGCCGCTCACCCTATCCGCATCGAAGCACCAATCCCCGGCAAATCTCTAGTCGGTATAGAAGTACCAAATACCGCAAAGACTACAGTTGGTCTTGCCACTTTACTTGGCTCAGCGGATTATCAAGAATCAGAAAAGCCACTTCTCATGTCTTTGGGTAAGGACATTACTGGCAAACCACATTTCGCAAATCTAGCCAAAGCTCCACACATGCTAATCGCTGGTACGACTGGTTCGGGTAAATCTGTCACGATCCACGCACTTGTCACATCTCTCCTATATCGCAATAGTCCTCAAGATCTCAAATTCATTATGATCGATCCAAAGAGAGTTGAATTGACTATGTACAACAAAATCCCTCACCTTCTTACACCTGTCATTACCGATCCAAAAAAAGCAATACTCGCTCTCAAATGGGCAGCAAAAGAAATGGCAAGAAGGTATGATGTTTTGGAGAAATGTTCTTCACGTGATATTGATTCATATCACAAAACAGTGCTAGCTCCAGCGATCGAAAAACAAAAGAAAAGCAATTCCGAAGAGAAACTTCCTGAGACCATGCCATATATCGCTATATTTATCGATGAATTGGCAGATATAATGCAGACATATCCAAGAGAATTAGAAGCGGCTATAGTCCGCCTCGCTCAAATGAGTCGAGCAGTCGGTATTCACCTTATCATCTCAACCCAAAGACCAAGCGTAAATGTCATTACCGGTCTTATCAAAGCCAATATACCTTCCAGGATTGCCCTCCAAGTATCGTCTCAGATCGATTCCCGCACAATCCTAGATCAAATGGGTGCAGAGAAGCTTCTCGGTGCAGGAGATATGCTTTATCTCGGTGGAGAAATGTCCAAGCCAATACGTCTCCAATCCGCATATATTTCCGAATCTGAAGTCAAAAGAGTGGTCAAATACTTGATTGATGAATATAGAGATGAGATAAATGACGAGATCAATCTTACTCCTACCGAACCAGGCTCTTCTGCCGCATTCGATTCTATGATGAATGAAGAAAGCCTTGAGGACGATGACGATCTTTATGAAGCAGTAAGAGAAGAAGTTATCAATTCCAAAAAAGCTTCCACATCGTATATCCAGCGCAAATTTGGTATCGGATATTCTAGAGCAGCAAAATTGATCGATACCCTTGAAGCAAGAGGTGTAGTTGGTCCAGCAAATGGTTCTAAGCCTAGAGATATCCTAGTGGGAGGCGATGCTCCCACAGATTCCAATCCAGAAGAGACAGTAGCTATATAAGACTATATTTGTATAATAGCTATATGCTAAATTCCCGCTCGACCAATATCAGGTTAATAAAATGGTCGCTCATAACACTGCTATTTTTGATTATTGCAATTTTTGCTTTCTTTCGAAGTCTAAATTACCTCAAAGGTCCATATATCGAGATCAATTATCCAAAAAATGGAGCGATAATTTCGACAAAAACAATTGAAATATCAGGTGTTGCAAGAAGAATAAATAAAATTTATATAAATGACTTTTCAATCAATATTGATGAACATGGAAATTGGAAAGAAACTCTTATTGTCTTCCCTGGAATAAACAAAATCACCCTAAAAGTCCAAGACAAATTCGGCAGAACTTCTCAAAAGCAATTGGACATAGTTGGCCAAATAAATCAATAGTCTTTGCGTAAAATAAAATGGTATTATTCCACTATGCCTGCATTTATTATTTATCTGTAAAACATGCCAACAAAAAAATCAAAAAAGACCGTTTCTGCACCTCAAGATAATGATGCAGAATTACAATCAGAACTAGAAGAAAAACAGCCAGCGAAACCAAGCAAAGTAGACTCCGGTATCAAAGATGCCGTCGATGCTATTCGTGCCAAGTTTGGTGATGATTCGATCATGAAGCTCGGCGAGAAACAAAAAGTCAATGTAAATGCCGTCCCTACAGGCTCACTTGGCCTAGATTGGGCTTTGGGTATAGGAGGAGTACCTAGAGGTAGGATTATCGAGATTTTCGGCCCAGAATCATCCGGCAAGACAACTCTTGCCCTACACATCGTAGCCGAAGCCCAAAAGATGGGCGGTGTCTGCGCCTATATCGATGCTGAGCATGCCATGGATCCACAATACGCTTCAAGATTAGGAGTCAAGATAGACGATCTACTCATCTCTCAGCCAGATACAGGTGAACAAGCTCTCGATATAGTAGATAGCCTCATCAGGACAAACAAAATAGACGTGGTAGTCATAGACTCAGTCGCCGCCCTCACTCCAAAGTCCGAGATCGAAGGAGATATGGGAGCATTACATATTGGTACCCAAGCAAGACTTATGTCTCAAGCCTTGAGGAAGCTTACCGCCATCGTTGCCCGCTCCAAGTCCGTCGTCATATTCCTAAACCAGATCCGTATGCAAATCGGAGTAATGTTTGGCAATCCAGAGACTACTCCTGGAGGCAAAGCCTTGAAATTCTACTCTTCAGTCAGATTGGACATCAGGCGTATAGCCCAGATCAAAAAGGGTGAAGAGATCATGGGAGGAAGAGTCCGCGTCAAAGTAGTCAAAAACAAAGTTGCTGCCCCATTCAAACAAACCGAATTTGACCTTATGTACAATGAAGGTATATCCAAAGAAGGCGAGATTATCGCTCTCGGAGAAAAATACGACATTATCCAAAAATCCGGTGCTTCCTATTCATTTGGTGAGACCAAGATGGGTCGTGGCTATGATGCTACCCGCCAATTCCTCAAAGAAAATCACGAGATTAGAGAAAATATTCTAAAAACCATTAGAGAAAAATTAAATTCTCATGAGTAAAAAACGAGCTGGCAAGATGATGTTTTTCGAGACCCGCTATATTTAGATTAAGAAAACTGCGGAACCTTTCGATTCCGCAGTGCGAGGGCGCGATCTCTCACGCCACGATTACTTGGTTGTGAACCAGTCGCTGATAATACTCGTTCGTACGCAGTAGCTCGTCGTGCGAGCCCTGGCCGACCATTTTACCCTCGTCGAAGACGAAGATCCTATCAGCGTCGCGTACTGTGGCGAGACGATGAGCGATGATGATCGTGGTTTTGCCAACGGAAGCTTCACGGATACTCTCGCGTATCCGCGCTTCATTCTCGGTATCGAGACTTGATGTCGCCTCGTCGAAGATGAGGACGTGCGGTTTCTTGATGAGCGCCCGGGCGATGCCGACACGTTGACGTTGACCGCCGGAGAGCTTGATGCCCCGCTCGCCGATCATTGTCTCCCAGCCATTCTCCAGTTTGTCCGAGAACTCCGAGATACGAGCCAGCTTCGCTACACGGTCGAGCTCGTCAGTGGTGACCTTGTCGGCAGACCCGTTCATGCCGAACGTAACGTTGTATTTGATCGTACCATCGAACAGAGCGACATCCTGTGGAACAAGTCCCACATTTCGACGCAGTTCACGGTAATTCAGCATCCGAATATCGACACCATCCACAAGGACATGTCCCTCCTGCGGATCGAATGCCCTCAGAATGAGGCCGACGAGAGTTGATTTGCCAGCTCCCGACCGTCCTACAAACGCGTAGCGTTTTCCTTCCTCGAGTTCGAATGAGACGTCCTTGAGCGCCGGAATCTCCGACTTCTCACCGGTAGTCTTTTTCTCTTCCTCGTCTTCTGTGTCGTCATTGAGCGCATCCTTGTCGGTACGCGAACGATATGTGAAGCTAACGTGCCGAAACTCGATCCGTCCGCGCAAGTGTTCGATAGGAACCGGCTTGGCAGGCATCACGATGTCAGGCTCGTAGTCGAGGAAACGGAAGTATTTAACTACGGGACCAATGTTCTTCGCCAAGTTCCTCTGGATGTGGCTGATGTTGGTGAGCGTTCCCAAAGCAGACATGATCCACCACGAGATCGTCACAAACATACCGGTATCGAGCTTGCCGTTCAAAGCGAGCCATCCGGCGACCGTGAAGCAGGATGCTTGGCACATCCAGATTGTCCACTGTCCGACATAGAACCAGTTGATATAGGAGCACCACATAGGCACTCCTTCAACTGCACTCTTGGCGTTTTCAGCATCGCACTCGGCTTTGACACGCTCCTCTTGAGCATTGACGTAGACCACGTCCGAATTAGCGATAACTTCGCCATGCTTCTTTCCGATCTTGTTAGACAGGGTGTCCAGCGAACGTATCCGCGGGACAAATCGAGTGTTATAGAAGACCGTATACGAAGTGAAGACTGCGATGGCAAAGAGAACGCAGAGGCCGACCTGCCAGGCGTTGATCAAAAGAAAGACAGTAGGCAGGAGAATCATGAGCGCAGTTGGAACAAGCTCGTAGACCGCCTGAAAGACTATCCCCATAGCCGCGGCTTCTCCTTTGGATATGACACTTCTCTTGATCACGGAGTGACCGAGATGATGTTGACCCATCGAGATCGAGAAAAACTTTTCCATCGAGACGCGCGACATGTATCGCGACAAATCATATTCAAGTTTCCTGATCTCAAACCACTCTTTCGAGTAGTAGACGAGAGTGCGACTCAAAGCGAGCCCCAGCCAGATAAGCACCGCAGTCATGAAGAGGTGCTTGTCCTGCTTGGTGACTGCTGTTACGATGCGTCCGAGGAATATCGGTTGCAGTGATGCGACCGATTGCCACACCAGCATCATGAAGAGGCTAGTGAGTATATACCGTTGGTATGGTTTGCAAAGCGCCCATACACGCGCTAGGTATTTCAGTTTTTTCACAATTCAAAGAGCTTTTTGTTTCTATTTTTGCAGTTTTAAGACCATTAATATGCTAACACTATTTTACTATAGTGTCAATCTTTAATAACTGAATTCTCATTCTAAATACACCAAAGTTTGCCAGCTCTAAAACCACTAAATAATAATTAAAAACGGGTCTTTAAAAAATACATTCCCGCACCTCTGACTCTTTACACTTTGCAATTATGATGCAATTCCTATAGAATGGCCAAACATAACAATAAATAACATGTCATTACTTGAATATAATGAAGTAACAGAGAAGAAATTCATCGTCATGGACGGTTCTCCATACGAAGTGATCTCTTCTCACGTCTTCCGCAAACAACAAAGAAAGCCCGTCAATGCAACAAAACTCAAGAACCTTCTATCTGGTAAGGTTACCGAATATTCTTTCCATCAATCCGAAAAAGTCGAGGAAGCAGAGATAGACGAAAAGGAGGTCAAATACTTATACACAAATCGCGGTGAATGGTGGTTTGCAGATCCAAATGATCCATCCAAGCGCTTCAAGGTTCCAGCCGAAGTAGTCGGACCTCAAGGCAAATTCCTCAAGCCAAATACAATTCTTACTCAATATCTATTCAATGAGCAACCTATCAGCTTCCGCATGCCCATTACAGTCGAACTCAAAGTCGTCGAAGCTCCACCAAATGTCAAAGGTGACACCATGACCGGCGGTCAAAAAATCGTCAAATTGGAAACTGGTGCAACTATTAGCGCCCCACTATTCGTCAATGAAGGCGACATTATCAGGATCAATACCGAGACCGAAGAATATCGCGAAAGGGTCAAATAATTTAACATTGCAGTGACATTTTAGCGGTGGCGAATATGTATTTAGAGAGGCTCCGCAGAAATTTTTAGCAAAAAATTTCGAGGATTAAGCAAAAATGTTGCAACATTTTTGCGGCCTCGAGAAATACATATTCGCCACCGCTAAAAATAGACAGAACAAACAAATACAAACAAAAAAGCCGATGAGTTCGGCTTTTTTGTTTGTATTTATTTTGCTACGTATGGCAACAACCCCATATAGCGCGCTCTTTTGACTGCAAGACTTAGCTGTCTCTGATATTTTGCGGAGACACCTGTTTGTTTGCGATTTAGGATACGACCGTGAGGATTGAGGAATTTGCTCAAAATCTCTGTATCTTTGTAATCTATAAACTTTATATTATGTTGATTGAAATAACACTGTTTTTTCATATGATTTTTATTAGAATGGTATATCGTCTGGATTAATCTCTTCTTGTGGATAATCGATCTTGTCTCCTGTTTCTTGACTAGGTTCTTCGGCTGCCTTTGCAGGTGCAGACTTGGATGCTGGTGATGAAGTACCTGATGACTTATTGCCAAATTGGATGTTGTCGGCAATTATCTCGGTCCTAGACTTCTTCTCGCCATTTGATTCCCATGACCTTGTTTGTATCCTTCCCTCAACCAAGACTTGTTGGCCTTTTTTGAGATATTGACCAGCCAATTCGGCTAATTTTGAGAAGACAGAAATATTGTGATATTCGACTGCTTCTTGTCTATTGCCATCTTTGTCTTTGAATATGCGGTTTGTCGCAACACCGAAACTGCAAACCTTCGATCCTGAAGGCAATGCTTTGACTTCTGGATCCCTTGTTAGATTACCTATTATGAACGCTTTGTTAAGATACATTTTATTTGGACTCTATAGAGTCATTAATAATATTAATTATGCTTCTTTAACCATTGCGTCAATGCTCTTGTCTATCTCTTCTCTGCTGGCTGTAACTTCAACTTCTTGAGCTACTTCTACAGGCTTTTCGGCTTCAACCTCGATCTTGGAGGTAGAACTTGCCCTTTTGCCGAGATAAGTATTTTCTTTTATTGTTGTAATGACCAAAACCCTAATGACCGATGGTATCAATTCTACGCTTTTCTTGATCTCCTCGATCTTGGATGGTGAAACTTCAAACTTCATCCAACCGAAGTATGCTTCGTCAAATTTGTCATATGAACCAGCAACTGTCTTCTTTTTGATTGTATAGGCTAGTTCTTCAAGTTTTGGTTGCTCTTCGGCAATGATACTTGAACCACCATCTACGACAATCTTTTGGATTTTTGAAAGTTCTTCTCCTACCTTTTCTTCTGGTATAGAAGAAGCGATAAGATAACTCAACTCATAAACGGACAAGCGATCAGTCTTATTTTCATTCATAGTTTTATCAATTGGTGACCCTTATTTATTCGGGACCCCATATGGGGACCAATTGCATTAATTAGTAATGTAAAATCAGACTAACACGAAAAGAGCAATAACGCAACATGCAGGCCATATAATCATAACAGGAATGGAGAAAAATGTACTGAAAAATTTCTCAAAAAATAATGAAAAAGTTATAAAGTAATGTTAAAGAAATTTTTTGCATTATTTAGGACCTGGACTCTGACTATCTCCTCATCTAGGCCTTTGATCTCAGAAATCCTCTTTACCACTTCAATAACATTGACTGGCTCATTTCTCTTACCACGATGTGGCACAGGTGAGACATAAGGACAATCAGTCTCAGTCATAATCCGATCTAGAGGCAAGTATTTGATAATTTCTTCGTAATTTGAACCATATGTAATAGCGCCAGTAAATGAGAAAGTTGCACCTAAGTCCAGAAATGGCTTTGCTTCCTCGATACTGCCTGCAAAAAAATGGAGATTTGAATTAACTTTAGATCGTTCCTTGATAATCTTATATGCATCTTTGTAAGCAGACTTCCCTGCACCATTCCTAAGATGAAGCATGAGAGGCTTGCGTACAGAATTGGCGAGATCTATCATCGAAATAAAGGCTTTTTCCTGCTTCTCTTTGTCAGCCTCATCATAGTGATAATAATCGAGACCACATTCACCTATAGCCACGGTCTTGTCTTGACTAGCAAGACTTATGTATCTTTCGAAATCGACTATTTCACCTTTGCTAGTGAAGTCCTTGCCTTCAAGACCAAATTCTTGAACATCATGATATGACTTCGAAGTATGAATAGGGTGAAGGCCGATACAAGCATAGACATTTTCGTATTTATTTGCGAGATCTATAGCAGAATTTGAAGTTTCAAATTGAGTGCCAACTACAATAATAGCCACACCCATCACTCTTGCACGATGAATAACATCTTCTCTGTCATTATCGTAGGCAGCAAAATTGATATGTCCGTGAATATCTATGTACTTCATTATTTTCTCAAAAATAGTGGATTATCGGGTATTTTATTATTTTTTATAAGGTCTACCATAATGCTTGATGTACTTGGTAGAAGTGGTTCTAGAAGTTTTGCAATGATATTTAGTCTAGCCAATAAATCTCTTATATCATTTTCTCCTCCTTGTTTGTCTGTCTTGATCTTTTTGAATGGTTGTTTCTCCTGAATAATCTTATCTGTATTTGCCACTATCTCTATTATAGCATTGATTGATTGTTGGAGATTGTATTTGGTAAATCCTTCGCTATAGGATCGGAAAATATGAATAAACTCTTCACTTTGCTCTAGATTATTTTGGGTTTCATTATCATATTTAATATTGTTTGACACGGCCATTTTCATCACTCTTGAGACTAGATTGCCTATACCATTTGCCAAATAGGCATTGTATGACTCCTTGAATAGATCCATCGTAAATGGACTGTCTTCAAATGGTGCCACTTCTCTTATAACATAAAATCTCAAAGCGTCTGTACCATATTCTTTTATGATTGAAATAGGTTCGACCGTATTGCCCAATGATTTGGACATCTTGATACCACCCTCGCCAGTGACGAAACCATCGATGATTATCTGCTTCGATGGAGGTAGGTTGACTGCCATGAGCATAGATTGCCACATTGCCGCTTGCTGTCTCAAATTGTCTTTACCACAATATTGGACTACCCCACCACTTTTGACCCAAAATTTTTCAAATAACTTCGGATCATGAGGCCAGCCAATTGCTGAAACATAGTTTACCAAAGCATCGAACCAGACATACATGACTTGTTCTGGATCATTTGGTACTGGTATACCCCAAGGCATCTTGCTAGCCAATCTTGAAATACTAAAATCATCCAAACCCCTCTCAACAAATGCTCTAATCTCATTTAGTCTGGTCTTTGGAATGACGAAATCTTCATTTTTATTGTACAAATCCAAAAGTGGTTTTTGATATAAGCTAAATCGGAAAAAGTAATTTTCTTCTGCAATAATTTCTAATTCTTGTAGAGGGTGTAATGGGCATTTACCATCGACAAGTTCTGATTCGGTTTTCTCCAATTCACAACCGACACAATATTTGACTGAGTAGTTTTTCTTGTAAATCAAACCGTTTTTGTCTGCAATTTTCCAAAACTCTTGAGCAGATTTGATATGAAGAGGGTCAGTCGTCCTTATGAAATTTATATCAGGAGAAATACCAAGTAGCGGAATTAGGTCCTTGAACTTCTTAGCATATTCATCGACATATGCTTGAGTCTCAACATTATTTTCTTTGGCTTTGCGATAAATCTTGACCCCATGCTCGTCTGTACCAGTATTGAAGAAGACTTCATTGCCCTGAATCTTGTTGTATCTAGCGATAATATCAGCCCTAATTAATTCCATAGCAAAACCGATATGTGGATCAGAATTGACATACGGCAATGTTGTGGTTATGTAAAAAGGTTTATTCATATAATGAGTTTACAGTTTATAGAGATTCTTGCAAATTATTTGAATTCGAAGGTTTCTGTCCTTGTCTGATCTTCAACTTCGGCCTTTTTATCTTTTTCGACATCATTTATATATTCCATGAAGGCAGCAGCAAGCGGTACAGCGATAAGAGCGCCGAGCACTCCAGCTAGTTTTGCACCGACCACAAGAGCAATGATGACCAAAATTGGAGACATACCTACGACCTTTTTTACTACAAGAGGATAAAATACCTGACTCTCCAATTGATGGATAATAAAGTACAAAATCATCACTACTATACCAGTACCGACCCCTTGATAGCTGAAGGACAATATAATCGCAGGAATAGAAGCAATGATCGGCCCAAAAACAGGGATAATCTCAAGTAAGCCGGCGATCACTGCAAGGACAAGAGCGTGTGGCACACCAGCTATCACTAATACCAAGTAGACGAGAACTCCCACAATAAGACCGAGGACGACTTGACCTTGCAACCACAAAGCCATTTTACGCTGAGATCTTTTCCAGAGATTGATAATATAATCATGGTGCCTGACCGGAGCAACAATTCTCAAAAATTCACCTACCCCATCGGTCTTCATGGCAAGATAGAATGATAGAACCATTATAATAATAAATGAGAAGAAACCACCGAAGATCTTGGAAGCTGTCTCAAATGCCCCAGTACTTGTACCGACTATGAGACTTCTTAGATTATTTATAAGGTCGGAAATTAAAATCGTATGTTCTGACAAAACGTTTGAAGTCTGACCACTCAGCATAGATATTGGACTCCACAATGATTGGACCGAGATAGACCTAGGCAAACTACTAAGGAATGTAACAGCATCATTTACAACCAAAGGGATAAAGAAGATGAATAGTTCAAATAGGACAGCAACGATTATTATGTAAACGAAAATTACGGCTATTATCCTATTTATCCTGTAGCGGACAAGCCTTCTAATGATAGGGTCGAGAGCAGAAGCGATGACGATAGCGGTGATAATAACCAAAACAACATCCGACATGAAATATATCGCTCCAAGTAAAATTGCAATTAGGAAAAATCGCACGATTGTACCGGTGCTGATTATAATATTTGCCTCATGAGAATTGCTCATGAACTTATTGTATCAAAAAGATGACTAAATTTCCTATTTGAATTTGAGATGTTCTTTGATCTTAGCTTCGTCTTTCATCCTGCCGACAAGAGCAAAGTTCAATGACTCATTTACAAATATTTCCCTGGCTAGTTTGTTTATATCATCGGCAGTGACAGCTTGGACTTTCTTTATTAGTTCATCTGGATTGTCGACGCGATTTTTCATTGATTCGTGATAACCGCAGTACTCAGCCCTAGAATCCGATGTTTCAAGCTCAAGCATCGTCGTACCGCTTATATAGTCTTTTGCTTTCTTTATCTCTTGTTCACCTACATATTGATCTTTGAGCTTCTGACACTCTTCTACTATTCCATCTATAGCTTCTATAACTCTTGTATTGTCTACCCCTGCAGAAATAGAGAAATATCCATGATCAGTAAATGTGTTGTTTTCGGCACGGACATAATAGCAAATACCCAAAGTATCTCTCATTTTGGAAAATAATCTTGAACTCATACCTCGACCCAAAATGGTAGTAAGGACAAGCATAGTAGGAATACGCGGATCGGTCGTAGCGAAACTTCTATTGCCCAAGACCAAATGTGTTTGATCGGTTTCTTTGAATTGCAACAAAACTTGTGGCTCATTTTGAATTTCACTTACTGGCAACTTCGAACCTTTGTTGTCATGGCTAATATTTTCGAAAGCTTTTTCGATTTTGGACAGAATTGTAGATTCATCGAATGAACCGGAAACCACAACTATAGTCGATGAGCTGACATAGTGCTCTTTGCGATATTTGATGAAATCATCTTTTGTAAATGAACGGACATTTGCTTCGGTCCCGCCAATATTCCAACCAGCAGGATTGTCGCCGTAGAGCAATTCCATAAATATTTCTTGGACTTTTTGTTGTGGTAGATCTTCGTACATTCTTAATTCTTCGACTATCACACCCTTCTCCTTTTCTATTTCACTTTGTTCGAAAAGAGGATTGAGATACATGTCAGATATGATGTCTATGATTGTGTCGAGATGTCTCTTATCGGCTTTGGCATAATAGCCAGTGAATTCTTGTGCTGTGAATGCATTGTAATGCGAACCGATAGAATCGAGCTCCTTCGATATATCGATGGCTTTTGGTCGTCGAGCTGTACCCTTGAAAACCATATGTTCCAAGAAATGTGAAAGCCCATTGTTCTTTTTGTTCTCGTATTTTGATCCTACTTGGACCATTACCAAAACTGTAACCGATGGATTGTCTGCCATCGGAACTGTGATTACCCTCAAACCATTTTTTAGAGTTGTTTTATTGAATTGCATATAGCAACTTTAGCACAGGTGTTGTTTTTTGATAAATTAAAGCGTGCCAAATAGGACTGATCAATGTTGAATCGAAAGAATATTCATCAGTCTATGAGATTGCCAGTCGCCTTTCCACCCTCTTTAATCTAACTGAATGGTTTTTTGATACTTCATCAGAAAGACGATCAAACTTGTCTTCAAATACATCAAATCTAACTTCGAAATGATCGAATCTCTTTTCTAAAACACCGAATCTTTTTTCAAGATTATCAAATCTTGTTTCTAAAACGCCGAATCTTTTTTCAAGATTATCAAATCTTGTTTCTAAAACGCCAAACCGAACCTCCAGATGATCTATTCTTTTTTCCATTTTATCAAAACGAACCTCAAGATGATCTAGTCTTTTTTCCATTTTATCGAATCTTTCATCCATATCTATAAATCTTTGGTCAACTTTGCTAAAACGTCGATCTACCTCGTCAAAACCTTTTTTGATCATGACTGCAAGATCATCAATAGTAATAGTTGATCCATTTTGGATATTTGTTTGCATATTATTATTTTATTTTACTAGTAATGTTTGCAGGCACTAGTATTTTATTACAATAAAAAACAAAAACAACTTACACGATGAGAAGAAATATTATTTAATGATTTTTGAGATCTTACAATGATGTTTAAGCAATCTTTGACTTCAGATATTCAATCAACTCATCTATAGCCACCCTCTCCTGCTTACCACTATCTCTATCTCTAATAGTCACACCAGCGTCTTTTTCGATGGTTTCAAAGTCGACAGTAATGCAGTATGGGGTACCAATCTCATCTTGTCGGCGATATCGCTTGCCAATATTGCCATTGTCATCAAATATCACTTCTGGAATAGCTTTCTTGATCATCT
>CAZYBH010000010.1:0-34748 GCA_964645315.1 uncultured Candidatus Saccharibacteria bacterium
CCAATATTGCCATTGTCATCAAATATCACTTCTGGAATAGCTTTCTTGATCATCTTGTAGACTTCTTCAGCCTTTTTGATTAGATCTGGTTTGTTCCTCAATAAAGGAAAAACAGCAACCTTGTATGGAGCAACCTTAGGATCAAGCTTAAGATAGACTCTCTTGTCCTCACCCTCACCTTCCTCTCTATAGGCATCACAAAGTACCGCCAATACTGTACGATCCAGACCGAACGATGGCTCGATACAATGAGGTATAAATCTTTCTTTCTTTTCTTCATCATAATAAGAAAGATCGACCTTGCTCCATTCTGAATGGCGCTTCAGGTCATAATCTGTACGATATGCCAAACCATACAACTCCTTGCGTCCAAAAGGAAAATCAAATTCAAAATCTATAGTTCTTTTTGAATAAAAGGCACGATCAGTCTCACCTATTTCATTTTCATAGACTTTTGCTTTTGTAAGACCAATATCCACAATGAATGAATGAACTTCTTTTACAAAATTATTGAAAGTATCCTGCCAATTGTCTGGATGAACGAAATATTCTATCTCCATCTGCTCGAACTCTCTGGCACGGAAGAGGAAATCTCTAGGTGCAATCTCATTACGAAAAGCTTTGCCGACTTGGGCCATACCAAATGGAAGACTTGGATGTAATGAATCCAAGATATTTTTGAAATTGACGAACATGCCTTGAGCAGTCTCCGGTCGCAAATATGAAAGTGAATTGTCATCTTGAGTCGCGCCGACATGCGTCTCAAACATCATATTGAATTGTTTTTCTTGACCCAATGCCCCACCACAATCAGGACATTTCTTTTTGTCTTGTAATTGATCCGCTCGGAAACGATGCTTGCATTTTGCACATTCGACAAGAGGATCCGAGAAACCTTGAGCATGACCTGTAGCTTTCCAGACATTTTGATTCATGAGAATAGCAGCATCGACACCATACATATCTTCACGATCTAGTACGAAGCGCTTCCACCAAAGATTTTTGATATTGTTTTTGAGAGAGACTCCAAGTGGTCCATAATCCCAAGTACCTGCCAAGCCACCATAGATCTCTGATCCCTGAAATATAAAACCGCGTCTTTTTGCAAGAGAGATTATATTTTCCATTACATTTGCTTCCTTATTATTTGTCATAAAGCCATTCTATATCAAAAAACCATTTTTACAAAGTATTAAATTATTTGGCTACAATCTCATCTCCAGCCTTATACGATGGATCTGTGCTAAATCGAGTAGTCAAAGAATCTTTGCTACTATTGACTGAAGTATTAGTGAAATTGTCTGTACCGACAAGCTTAATCTGATTGATAAGTGTTGGTGCTCCACCGACTTGAATTATGCTTGGAGTAAAGCCGATCTGGAAAGCTACTTCTTTTCGTGACAAAGAATCTCTATTTGCTTCGATATTCCCCACACTCCAGGTGATCAATCCACTATTTGGATCATAACTGACATTTTCTGTATTTGGAGCAAATTGATTTAGCCATTTGACATAAGGTGGGAGAATAGCGGTAACCTCAACATCTCTTACAGGATTGGTTGTATTGCTTATACTCAAGATAACAGTGTATGTAGATATATTATCGACTCTAGGAGGAATGAAACCGCTATTTGAAAATGGTCCGACATTTCTAACAATCCTAGAAGAAAGATCTACAGCCGATGGGATAATAATATTTCTTTTTGTACTAGCTGAAACAGCAAGAGGAACATTTGTCTCCTGCGTTCTCTCTCCAGAAACACTGGCCGTTACGGTTATCTTCGGATTATTTATAATTTTGCCAGCCTGACTAAAGTCTTTTGGAACCAATGCAAAACTTACTGTACCACTATCACCTGGACCGACTGAAGAAAACTCTTTATTGGTCTGAGCGCTCCAAGTTATAGTATTATCTGAAGAATTGAAATAACCACTCTGAGGACTGACGGTGGATTTTTCATATGCACTACCCTCAAGTTTTGCCACAATTTTCATATTTGAAACAATAGTCGAAAGATTATTGAACCAACGGATATTGACCGTTGAATTTCTATCAAATTGACCGACCGAATCGGTAAACCCTGAAGTTCCATTTATGTCTAGAGCCAGACTGACAAATGGCTTTTGAATTGTAATCTCTCTATCAAGAGAAAGGTATTGTGTACCAATCTTGACCGGATTATTGCCTTTCGAGCCTATATTGAAATGGAATGATCGCAAATCGGTATCCTCTCCAGTAAGTGAACCCTTTATCGAAAAGACCCTCTTAGCACCTGCTGGCAGATCGCCGATATTCCAAACATTATTTCCAGAAACTGGATTGATAGTCGAAGAGATGTAGTTGAATCCAAAAGGATAACTCGCTTCAAACAATATACCCTTGAGACTTTCTTTGGAATTTGAACTGATCTCTACCCTTGTATCGAATTCTTGACCTGAAGTCACCTCTTTTAGGGTTGTAATATTGACCTTTATTGGTGATGAATTGACCAAAACATCATAAGTCTTGGTCTTAGTAAAAATAGAAGTTGAACCTTTGACATTGTAAGTCAAAATTACATTTAGAGATTTCTGTAAATTTTCTTCTCCATAAATAATAGCGCTTACTGTATCCTTGAAGACACCACCGACAGGCATACTACCCACATCCTTCGAATATCTTTTGAGTGGACTGCTTGGATTGTTTGGTTCGGTCGCTCCATCTGGGAAATCTACTGTAAGACTAACATCTTCAAGATCTATTTTATTATTATTTTTTGCAATAATATCAAAGGTTACAGGTTCACCACCTGGAATAGAAACTGGGCCATTGATCTCAATACTAATGTTGTCAGCTGAAATTAGATTTGAACCTTTGAAAAATAAATAAGCGCCAATTGAGACGACAATAATACAAAAAAACAAAGAAGCGATAAAAAATTTTGTAAAAAAAGACATTTTATTTGTTTTGTATTCTGTATTGAGCACTACTGGTTGATCTTCTCTTCTTGGAGATTGGGGCCAATCTCTCTGGACCACCTCTTCGTCTTCTTCGATTTTGAGTTTCCTTCTAGTCTGAATATCTGGCACCGTCCTTGAATATAAGGACTTTTTCAATTCATCAATATAGCTTTTGTCTTCGATCGACATGTATTAATTATAAAACAAAAATTGAAATTTCACTATAGCTGAGAATTTTTGAGAGCGCTGTTTATAGCCTGATTTATGATTTTCCTTTTGGTAACATCGATGTCTTTTGCCAAATCTTGAACTTTGCCAGCAAAGAATTCTTCATTATCCTTTGTCTTGGCTATATAACCAAGCTGATGCAAAATTTGTAATACACTCAATGATTCAATATTTTCTGCCAAATTTTGATCATCAACATCGAGACTAGCGATTTCAGCCAAAATATTAAATATTATTTCATTTTGTTCTTCTCCATGAATTAGTCTTTTGAGCAAAATAGAAAGCTTGGCCAAAATGACGATAATTCTTTTTGAATTTTGTGGTTGATTGACTGCTTCTGCTCCGACTATTCTCCAAAATTCTTTACCATGAACAAGAGAAAAGTTTGAGACTTGCAGATCATTGATGCTATAGCGAAGCTTTGATTTTTCAAATCTAATACCTTGCGCTATGGCCGAGATAAGACCGAATTCTTTTGTAAAAATTTGATAGACCCTATCCGCTTCTCGATATGGCTTACTAGACAAAACAAAACCTAAACTTGTATGGATATGATACACCAGTTAATCTATCATTTATTGGCAAATGAAACACGTTGACAAATATATTATCTGTGCTATTTTCTATTTAGGTGCACTTTGATCGAGCGCTTATGCGCTCAATAATGCATTTGAGTTTCGAATTCATTATTGAGCGCATTTTTATGACTTTTGGTGCTCCGAGCCTTCCTCCAGGATTGCTGGCAGTCCTGACTGGCTCTTTGCACCACGGCGACCCTCTTGGGAGGGTCGCCGTCATTTTTTATATTCGAGATCCTCACAACAAATACAGATGCTACTTTGTGAGAATTAGCTTTATTTTATTACCGACAAGGTCCACTTCTCCTGATTCAACTTTTTCGTATTTTATTTCTTTTAGCAAAGTCATGCGAGCAATCTGAGCTTCATTTTTTGAAACAAAAAGTTTTAGATTTTCTGGTAAATCTAGACTCAATCTAGCCTGATCTTTGATCGTAAAACCATTTGTCTTTCTCAAATCTTGTATAATTCTTATCAATTCTCTAAGCATACCCTCTTCCCTCAAAGTATCTGATATTTTTGTATCCAACTCCACATCACCTGCCACAGCATTTGAATACAAAACTTCTTTGACATTTACTTCATCTCTAATAACAGCGAGAGCTCTATCATCTAAATCTTTTTTGAATTCTTCTTTTATTGTTAATGATTGAAGCGGTTGGCGAACATTGACCTTGGCAATATTCCTTGCCTCCAAGCCTTTTGAAGAAATAAAACGAACAGTTTCCATTATTTCCAAAAGTTTACCATCCTTCGATACGAGATTTGGCCAATTTTCTAAATGTACGCTTTCCAATTTACCACCCAATTCTTGATACAAATCCTCAGCAAAAAATGGTGTCATTGGCGCCATGATTTTTGCCAAATTTAGAAGGACAAAGTAAGTTGTCTTCAATGATTCTTCCCTGTCTATACCCTCAGACTTGAATCGATCTCTCGATCTTCGGACATACCACTGAGATAGATCGGCAATAAATTCTTTTATAGCTCTTCCAGCTTCGAAGAATTTGTATTGATCTAGATTTGTCGTTACCAACTGATTCAGATTGGATAGCTTTTCTAATATCCAATTGTCTAGAATATTTGTACTCTTCGGCAAGGAATCAGAAAATTCTACATCGTTTGTCTTATACATTTTGAAAAATGAAAGAACATTTGAGGTCAGATTGAAAACCTTTTTTACAATTTCATCTACGGTCTTTTCGTCAAAGTTTTTTGATTCACCCGGTTGATTGACTGTATACATCCAAAATCTTGCCGTATCTGCTCCATATTTATTCATGATTTCGAAAGGATTGACTATATTACCCAAAGATTTGGACATCTTCTTGCCATCTTTATCCAAGATATGACCCAAACAAATGACATTTTTGAATGCTTTGCCTTTGTGAGCAAGTGTGCCGATAGCATGTAGTGTATAAAACCAACCTCTTGTCTGGTCGATCGCTTCAGAAATGAAATCCGCTGGATAACCCCCTTCTTTGTCTATTAGAGTTTTGCTGTCGAATGGATAATGATCTTGAGCAAAAGGCATAGCACCAGAATCAAACCAAACATCCATAACTTCTTTGACTCTTTTCATCTTTACTCCGCATTCACAATCTATCTCAACTTCATCTATAAGTGGTCGATGTAAGTCCAATTCATAATCAGAATTTCTTGGAATATTATCAAAATCCAATTCAAGCATCGTCGCATTATTTATGAACTCTTTGTCTCCACGAAGATCCGAAGCCTGTTTTTGATCCAAGCCCTTTGCTCCGGCAACAAGCATGAAAATTGGTGATTCATGAGTGACTATAAGAATCTTTTTGCCTTTATATTTATTCTCTAATTCAAATAAGAATTCACAAACGCGCTTTTTCATTTCTCCATATGTCTCCCCACCTTCTGGCTTAAGAACGAAGCGATCTTTATGAGGATAATGCTTCATATATTCATCAACACTTTTGCCATTCCAAACTCCAGTCTTGTATTCACCAAGTCGAGACTCTATATGAATATTTTCTGGTTTTATCATTAGAGTTTCATTCAAAATTTCAAAAGTTTCCTTTGTCCTTACAAATGGTGAAATAAAGGCCAAGTCAAATTTCTTGCCTTTTAATTCTTTGGACAAATCTTGGACTTGCTCTCTACCCTTCTTCGTCAAATGATGTGGATAATCTGGATCAGAGCTAAGGACACGGAGTGAGTTATTTTCGGCTTCACCATGTCTTACCAAGAAATAATGATTTTGCTTTTTCTTGGATAAATCGGAAACTTTGCCTATAACTTTTCTTTTATTACATTTTGGATCTATACAAATCCAGATTGGCAAAGGTGTACCCCAATATCTTTCTCTTGATATTGCCCAATCTTTGACTTCCTTCAACCATTCGCCAAATCTTCCTTCTTTGATATAAGCAGGCTCCCAATTTATATCTTCATTTTCTTTGACCAATTTGTCTCTAAGACTAGACATCCTTATATACCAAGAATCTCTGGCGAAATAAATAAGCGGAGTCTTGCATCTCCAGCAATGTGGGTAACTATGCTCAAATTTTTCTTTTGCAAATAATGTACCTTTACTTGCCAAATGTTTGATTATGACCACATCGGTATTTGGATCCTTTACAAATAGACCTTTGAGTTCCCCAGTTTCTGATTTGAATGTACCATCATCATTGACCAAATGATATTTGGGTAAACCAACCGTGGTACCCAAATCAAAGTCATCTTGACCGTACATTGGAGCAATATGGACTATACCAGTACCATCTGCCGTTGTGACAAAATCCGCCGGATAGACTTTGAAAGCATTCTGAAATGCTTGAAGCTGTGCTTCATGTCCAACTGAACCATAAGATTCTGTAGCTTTACCAAAACTGGAAAGAAAATCAAATACAGGCTCATATTCCAAACGAACCAAATCTGAACCTTTCCAGCTTTTGCCATCCAATATGAAATCGAGCTTCGAAACCTTTGCCAAATTTTCTACCCTTTCTTTTGCAACAATTAAAATTTCTTCATTATTATCTTTGGAATTATGAGAGTCATTATTTTCAACTTCTTCACCTTGAACCTCAACTTTTGCCCTACTAGGCTCGCTAATCGCGAGCTCCGAAGGGTAAACCTTTTGCCCTTTGCCCTTTAACCTAACTCCCGCATATTCAATCTCACTCCCTACTGCCAACGCCACATTGCCTGGCAAAGTCCAAGGAGTAGTAGTCCAGGCAACAATGTATACATTTCCAGAAAGTCCGAGCTTCTCTGGATTTTTGACTTTGAACTTTACATAAAGAGAAATATCTTTGTCATCTTGATACCCTTGAGCCAATTCGTGAGATGAAAGACCCGTACCACAACGCGGACACCATGGTACGACTTTGTAATCTTTGTACAAAAGTTCATCTTTATTCACTTTTGCCAATATGCTCCAAATCGATTCTATGTATTGAGGTTTGTATGTGATATATGGATTTTTGAGATCAACCCAATAACCCATTCTTTCAGAAAATTGCTCCCACTCTTGGACATATTTCCAAACACTTTCTTTACATTTTTGATTGAACTCTGCAATACCAAAAGCTTCAACCTCTTTTTTTGATTTGAGACCCAATTCTTTTTCGACTTGTAGCTCTACTGGTAGACCATGAGTATCCCATCCACCTTTGCGTCGAACATAATATCCTTGCATAGTTTTGTAGCGAGGAATTGCATCTTTGAAGGCTCTAGCCTCAAGATGGTGTATGCCAGGATGACCATTTGCTGTGGGTGGACCTTCATAAAATACAAAATTCTTGCCATTTCCCTCATTTTTTTTGAGAGATTTGGCAAAAATATCTTTCTCCTGCCAATATGCCAAAATACGCTCTTCGCGCTCTGCATTCTTTGATTTTTCTACTTTATTCTCATTCATTATGAGATTATATTAGCATTTTTCAGAAAAAATGCTTACTTGCCATATAATTCACTGTGAGAGCTAGTTATTATCTACAACTACATCCTCTCCGGTACTCTAATACCCAATAGAGCCAAACCTTTTTGCATAACTTGTAAAAAGGCTTTGGTTAGGTAGACAAAATATGGAGAGTATTTGTCTTCTTTGCTTACAATCACCTGCTCTGCATAAAAACTATTGAATAATCCGGCTAGCTCGGTCAAATATCCAGCAATAAAATGTGGGGACAGACTTACATTGGCTCTCATCATTACATCATCAAATTTAATGATGTGATTTTCCAAAGCATGAATAGAATCTCTAAATACAATATCGTCTCCAATACTTTGCTCTTCTGCTTTGACTAAAATAGACCTTGCTCGCACTGCTGAATATTGCAGATATGGACCGGAATCACCTTCGAATGATATGGAAGCCTTCGAATCAAAAACAATATTGCCACCAATAGCAGACCTAAGTATCGTATATTTTATTGCGCCGACAGCGACAATTTCACTTATTTCCTCTATTTCTTTTTGTGAATAGTCACGATCTTTTATTTTGTCTTCGACCATGGACTTTATCTCTGACAATAAAGCCTCGGCGGTAATAACATTGCCTGTTCGAGATGACATCTTACCTGAAGCAAATCGCATCATACCGTGACCTATATGCTTGGTCTTATCACCGTTTGCCTTATCGATCAATTTCAAAACTTGGCAAATAACTTTGAAATAATCATTTTGCTCAATTGCAGTTATGATTATCGACTGATCTGCCTTTGGATAATGTTTGAACTTAGTAATATTGAGACCCAAATCCTTGGCTTCATAAGTCGGTATGCCAGCAGAATTTACAAATACGCGAGTATGAAGACCGAATTCTTCTCCTTTGAAAACCAAGGCTCCATTGCTATTTTCGAAAATGCCATTGTCTATATTTTTCTTGACTAGATCAAGTCCGATACTTGCCACTTGGCTCTCATATATATATTCATCGAAATGAGTCCCCAGGACTTTGTACAATTGTTCGAAATGATCCAGACTCCACTTCCTACCCTTTTCGTATATTTCATTTATAGTGGGGTCGGATTTTTCGTAAATAACTTTGTTGAGACTATCTATCTCTGCTTTTGCTTGTGGATCTTCGCCATATGATTTTGTACCCAAAACATACATCTTGCCCAAAAACTCTGTTCTCTCCTGGATCGGCGCACTCTCATCTGGAAGATCGGCAATATTTGCCTTTGTGGCCCAAATCGCTTTTGCTATATGCAAACCAACATCAGCTGGATAACAGATACGTTTTATTTCTGATCCTGAATTTTCGATTATGCGGGAAAGTGATTCGCCGATAGCATTGGACATCATATGCCCGATATGAAAAGCCTTGAATGCATTTGGGTCGGTGTACTCGATCAAGACTTGTTTACCATTTTTTTTGAAATTTTGTAGGCCGTTTTTTGCTATTTCGACTATCTGCTTTTGGACAAAATCATTACTCAAATAAAAATTAATAAAACCCGGACCGGCAGTTTCTATTTTTGATATATTTTCTATACCAGATTCATTGAGTTTTGAGACAATCTCTTGAGCAAGCTCAATCGGCTTTTTCTTGAGTTCTTTGGAAAGGATAAGAGCAATATTGCAAGAGTAATCGCCATGCAATCTATCTTTGGGATGTTCTAGAGAAATAGCAAAATCACCACCGTAATGCTTTACGACACTCTCTAGACTTTTTATTATCTTTTCTTGAATATTCACAAAAGTATTGTAGCAGAAAGTGTGAACTACTACACCCCCATCAAAATCTTGTCAATAGTCTGGGCAATTTTCTTGAAATCCTTCTCTTTGCGACCGCGAGTAGTCTCAGCGGCAGTACCGAGACGGATACCTGATGGATCTGCAGGTGGTCTTGTATCAAAAGGTATGGCATTCATATTGACGATAATGCCATGTTTCTCAAGTCTAGTACTTGCCTCTTTACCAGAGATTGCTCCACGACCTTTTTCGTTGCGATTACCATTATTCCAAGTGTCGATAAGTATGAGGTGAGTATCAGTACCTAGAGAGACCACTCTCCAACCCAAATTGGCTAATTCTGTAGCAAGAACATGAGCATTCTTTATAACTTGTTTTGCGTATTTTTTGAAATTGGAAGTATTGGCCTCCTTGAGAGCGACTGCTACTCCAGCAATCTGATTTTGGTGAGGTCCTCCTTGCAAACCGGGGAAAACAGCTTTATCTATCTTTTTGTCCAATTCTCTTTCATCACTTCTTGAGAAAATAAGAGCCGACCTTGGACCTCTCAAAGTCTTGTGAGTAGTCGTAGTAACGACATCGGCATATTCGAACGGACTTGGATATACTCCACCAGCGACTAGTCCAGCGATGTGAGACATGTCCACCATCATCAGAGCTCCGCAACTATCGCAAATCTCTCTGATCTTTTTCCAATCTATAGTCCTAGGATAGGCTGTATAACCACTGACCAAAATGACAGGTTTCTCTTTATTGGCAATTTCTTTGAGATCTGCGTAATCCAAAACTTCAGTGTTTTTATTTAAACCATAAGGTACTTGCAACCAAAACTTGCCAGTAGCAGAGACCTTGTGACCATGAGTAAGATGTCCACCGTGTGCAAGTGACATACCCATAATCTTTGCTCCTTGAGGTACAAGAGCAGTATATACTGCCAGATTTGCTGGCGATCCTGATAATGGTTGGACATTGACTGACCATTTTACTTTGGAACCGGTTTTATTTAAACCAAAAAGACTAAGTGCTCGCTCCATACAAAGTGTCTCCACCTTGTCTGTTATTTCATTGCCACCATAATATCTCTTTCCAGGATAACCTTCTGAATATTTATTATTTAATTCTGAACCGAGTGCTTCCAAAACATCCTTTGAAGCATAATTCTCCGACGCAATTAGATTTATAACTTTTTTCTGTCTCTTCTTTTCCGCCTCTATTAGTTTTTTTATTTGTATATCTTTCATACTTCAATCCTACCACTACAAAAAATAAATAAAAGGGGGCCGATCCCTTGACCGGCCCCGCAATGCGCCTCTGACGCATTAGGTAACACCACCCATCCTCTATGACCAACAATCACGTACCTGGAGCATGGATCACATGAGGCGCAATGTCTTCCGGTATTATTATAGCATGGTTTGGAGAAGTGCAATCCCCAAATTTGATTTTTATCTCTTTTTCTTAGCAACAACTTTTTTCTTTTTAGATTTGGAAGTCGATTTATTGTTTGATTTTTTTGACTTTAGCTTGGTTTTTGGCTTAGAGATTGACTTCGACTTTGTATCTTTCTTGAATTCCCTTCTATCTTTCTCATCAAATCCTCCAGCAACGGTCATTTTGGCAAGTATTCTTTCGTGAGGGTTGTAATTTTCCAAACTTACCATATTTGGTCTAAATGATTCTAAATCCTTGATTTCATCACTCAAAACCAGCCTTGGCATTTCTTTTGGTTCCCTTTTCAATTGTTCTTTGACCTGTTCTATATGATCATGATAAATATGCACATCGCCTCCAGTCCAGATAAATTCGCCTGGCTTGTATCCGGCAATTTTTGCAATAATCATTGTAAGTGCTGCGTAACTGGCAATGTTGAATGGTACACCGAGAAATGTGTCACAACTTCTCTGGTAAAGTAGACAAGAAAGCTTGTCTCCAGATACATTGAAATGGAAGAGAATATGACATAGAGGAAATGATAAGGCTTCACCAGGTTTTGCCATTGCATAGAGATACTGAGGGTTCCATGCAGACAAGATGGCGTGTTTCCTTTCTGGAAAGTTTTTTACGGTATCAATAACCCATGCAAGTTGATCTATTTTGCGACCATCACTCGCTGGCCAAGCTCTCCATTGTTCTCCATAAATCTTGGGTAATTCTCCATGTAGTTTTGCAAATTGATCATCTGTAGCGATTTTTTGGACAAACTCTTCTTGAGATAATTGTGGCAATTCACCTTTATCTGCTTTTTTCTTGTAAATTTTGTATGGGTAATCGTTCCAGATTGGGACCTTATTATCAACTAGATATTTGATATTTGTCTGACCAGACATAAACCAATATAACTCGTGCATAATACTATTCCATGGAACCTTCTTTGTTGTAAGCAAAGGAAAGCCTTTGGACAAATCGAAACGCATTTGCCTGCCGAAGACACTAGTAAGCCCGATACCAGTATTATGATCGTGCTTGACTGTGCCATTTTCTAAAATGTCTCTAAGAAGATCTAGATACTGATACTCGGGATGCCTGTCGTTATTTTTGGCCATGTTATTTTTTTGTTTTCTTCTTTTTTAATAATTTTTTCTCTTCTTCCCTAGGATCTACAAAATGTTGCCAGTCGCGATTGAAATATCGACCGGTAGATTTGTAATCTTTTTTGGGTGCTGAAGATAAAACTGAAAATAGAATCTGACCTATGCGCATATTTGGTCTCAATATAATAGGTAGATGGTTTAGATTGCACAATTCAAATGTAATATTCAAAAAATGTCCTGGATTGATGATACCTGCTGTATTGTGAATGATCAGGCCAAGTCTCGCTAAACTGCTCTTGCCGGAAAGATGGATGAGGTATTTCTCAGACCCGAAATAATCGACTGAAGTACCCAAAATACTTATACCTGGATGAAGTACAAACAAACCATCATCTGGAATAATAATCTCTTTTGTCTCTGGATATATCTTCATTACAGGATCAATAGCTGTCGTCTTTTCGGTATTGTGAACAATAAATTTGTTGCCAAGCAAGATATCGTAACTTGCTGGTTGCAATCTTTCATCATCGAAATTGCGAATAATAATCTCGCCAGATTTGAGTGCTTTCAATATGTCTTGATCAGATAAATACATGGTCTTATTCTATAATAAAAGTTTTGTCCGTACCGTAATAATCTCGCCAATTCTTATTGTAATAATCAAACATTCTTTCTAATCTGTCCTGTTTCAATTCGTGTACACCAAGCTCATCCATAATATTGTTTAGCTCATTTTTTATTTTATCTAATGAACTTTCATCAGTTGTGACTTTTTCGAATTCGGCCAAATAACCATAACCGGCATTTTTGTCTATACATACATGCAAATCTCCATCCTCCAGCTCTTCTCTCTCACGAGACCATTTTGCTTGATATGTACAATCAGAATCCAAAAGTAAATTGTCCAATTGAGAAAGAGACAAGCTCACCTTGCTTTCAAATTCAATTCTTTTGACACCATTTGAACTGGTATCATCACCAACGGATGCTTTGATCACAAGTAAAACCTTGCCGTCAGCATCACGTGTCCTGATCGAGACTTTCTTGCCGATTTTCAAGGTCTCCTCAAACAAATGCTGTTTGTCGCCTGGAATATGTGGTTTGAGATTTGAAATAAGTTTTGAAAAATCTTGCGGTGAATTGAAATAGTGATTTAATTGCTTTGAACCAGCTACCATTTTTATATTAGGAAAAGTCACCTTCAAATTTTTTTTCAATAATTCGGCATTTTCTTTTGAGCCTAATAGGCTTTTTATCTCAACTTCATATGAATGTGACATAGTTTTTATTTTATTACTCTTGAAGTATAATCCTTATAGTCAATCTTGAGTAGATGACAAAGCGATAATTTTAATTTCCAATGAACACATTCATAATCGTAGCCCATACAGCAGACGGATTCATCGCACCTATGGATATAGGAGGACAAGCCAAACCTTCCACAGTCTGGACTAGTGGAGCAGACAAAAAGAAATTCGTCGAACTTACGAAGAAAGCTGGAGTGATAGTCATGGGACTTACTACTTACAAGACCATAGGCAGACCACTACCAGGAAGATTAAATGTAGTCTATGCCCCAAAAGACACTCCACCAATAGAAGGTGTGATGATGACCGAACTTGCACCACAAGCATTGTTACAAGAACTTTCCTCCAAGGGCTACAAGGAGGTAGCGATCTGTGGAGGAAGTACGATATATACGATGTTTATCCAAAGTGGTCTTGTAAACAAAATCTACATTACAGTTGAACCAAAGCTATTTGGTCAGGGTCTTACGATATTCAATAAGCCAATAGACAAAGATACAAAGCTTCTTTCAGTAGAAAAGCTATCAGATGATGTAATCTTTTTGGAGTACGAAGTCATAAATAAGTAAGTATGGATTCCCGCCTTCGCGGGAATGACGCAGGGACAACAAAATACAGAAGTCTGACATCTGCTCGAATAAAAACAAAAGACCAACGAGGGTCTTTTGTTTTACCTATTACCTCTTACCTTTTACCTATTTAACGTCGACTCCCATCGATCTTGCTGTACCTGCAATAATCTTTGCAGCTTGCTCAACAGTATTTGCATTTAGATCGCGCATTTTCTTTTCGGCAATCTCTTTTATCTGAGCCTTGGTAATAGAACCAACCTTGCTCAAATTTGGCTTACCAGAACCTTTGTCTTTCTTGATTGCTTTCAAGATAAGACTTGAAGCTGGAGGAGTCTTGAGGACAAAAGAGTATGTCCTGTCTTCATAAACTGAGATAACAACAGGGATCATATCACCCATCATGTCCTTTGTTGCATCGTTGAATTTCTTTGTAAAATCACCAATATTGACTCCGGCCTGACCCAAAGTAGGACCCAAAGGAGGCGCAGGAGTTGCTTTACCCGCTGGAGCGATTACCTTTACTTTCTTGATTATCTTCTTTGCCATAGTTTTGCTATCCTACCTTATACTTTCTTAACTTGCAAGAAATCCAATTCGACCGGTGTCTCTCTTCCGAACATAGAAACCAAGACCTTGACCTTACCTCTTTGAGTGTCTACTTCGGCTACTTTGCCCTCGAAGTCCTTGAAAGGCCCATCCGCTATCTTGACCAAGTCACCATTTGTAAGATCGATAGAGTGTTCGGTAGTGTTTTTGTTCATGCGAGAGAAGAGCATATCGACTTCCTTCTGATCTAGAGGTACAGGAGAGACTCCGGCTCCGACGAAACCAGTAACTCTAGGAGTATTGCGGACAACATACCAAGAATCATCGGTAACGATCATGTCTACAAGGACATAACCTGGATAGATCTTCTCTTCCTCTTCTACCCTCTTACCTCCCTTAACCTTGATCTTTTTTTCTGTTGGGACAATGACGTTGAAGATCTTATCTTCCATACCAAGAGACTCGATTCTTTGTTTCAAATTACGAGCAACAGCATTCTCATAGCCGGCGTATGTGTGTACGGCATACCAACTTCTCTCGCCTGTTGAATGTTGTTTTGACATAGTTGTTAGAATAATAGAGTAATAAGTCTACCAAAGATAAAGTCTGATATACCCAAGATAAGTGATGTGGCAACCGAAACAAAAATAACCATGCTTGTAAAACGAATAGTCTGGGCTCTTGAAGGCCAGTTGACATGATTGAGCTCGGCTTGTGTATCCTTTATATAATCTGTAATTTTCATATTTGTATTAAAAAACCCCTGCGGGGACTACTTGCATATACTATCATGATGTAATAGAGGGAGTCAAATAGCTAATTATTTCAATTTTATCACGGACCTTATAAAATCTTATTACATAAGAAAAAGCCCCACACATTACTGCGGGACCTGAATGTTGTTAGCAGATCATTCTTTGCTACAAGGTTTTATCAAAAACCAGGAAAAGTTCGGAACAAAGCCGGCGAATTGTTCCTAAGAGTTTATGGCTTGCTCTCGGAAGACTCTTCGGAGATCGCGGCTGGGTCATTAACTCCCCAATTGTAGCCTAGCCAGCGGTAATTCAAGACCCAATTCATCCCGCGCCATTCGAGGCAACGAACATAAAGGTCGCCTTTATCGTCGCAAAAGATTGTTCCCCAAAAGAAAATCGATCCCTTTCGCTTCCAATCTTCCGGGATGCGGTCAAGGTGCTTGAGGTAATATTCCAGAAGCTGGACTCCGTAGACTTCTTGACCCTCAAGGCGGGTCTTAAGGTCGTAACCCTTCACCCACGTGACATTCGTCTGGCCGGCATCGAGATGGAGACGAGTCCTTATATCACTCAGCTTCCTCTTACCTCGCACCCGGCTCGTGATCTGGTCGCTATCCGGAGCGATCGTAAGACCTGGCGGACAGACGGGTGTTGAGTCGAAGTCAATATCCCTTTCGGAAAGTTGTTTCTGACGCAACAAGTACTCGTTGTACTTATCCGTGAGACCGTACACGAGATTTCGGAAGTCTTGCTCGCCATCTCCGACCATCCAGTCCAGGATCTCGAGTCTAACTTTCTCACGGACCACCACCAACTTGATAATGGTCCAAACCTGCACCAGCACCGCCAGGAACTGCCCGACACCCTTCCAGTCTAACTTACTATTCTTCATACTCTCCTTTTGCCTCCCCATTGCACCACTATTTATAAGTGCGCTCCGGATTGGACATTTAGGATTTGTACTTGCTGTATTGGCTAGGAATCTAGTCTTCGCCACAGCATTCAATGGTCTACTCAAAACTTGCAATATAATAGTAATGACCACTAAATGCTATGGCGAAATATCTACAATTCAAAAATTCAATTTCATTTTAAAGTTCGAAGCTTGATTCAGTATATTCAAATAATATAATAAGTCAATCACATTTATTTTTTGTCAAATAGAAACAAAAACAGCCATAACGGCTGTTTTTGTTTGCGCAATGTTATTGCAATTTATCGGATCTCGTAGGTCACACTGACATTTGAGCTAACTTTCCTTTCACCTACTGGAATCTCTGGAACATCCATAGCTTTTGTAGCAGAAACTTCCATAGCACCACCCATGCCATACATAGGTCTTGGATATGAATTGTCATTTTCGTAGAAACTTGTAACACGGACCAAGGTCACACCCAATTGTTTGGCCAAAGTCTCCGCTTTATCTTGTGCTTGCTTTATTGCCTTCGATCTTGCTTCTTCTTTGACCTTATCAGGATTGTCTACAGAGAAAGTAAGACCATTGATATTTGTCACACCTACAGAACCGATAGAGCTAAATAACTTACCAGCATCAGCAAGCTTGCGAACCTTGATTGTGATTGATTGGCTAACATCATAACCAGTCAAGACTGACTTCGATGGACAAGAATAGGCTGTACAGGTACTTGTCTGATACTCATAATGAGGATTGATGTTGTAAGACTGAGTCTCAATATCCTTGTCGGCGACACCAGCTTCGCGGACGACTTTGAGTGCTTCATTGATCTTCTTTGTAGCCAAAGATTGTGCTTCATCGACAGTCTTGGCTGTCTCTGTTACTGAGAAACTAAAACTTGCAATATCTGGCATAGCCACAGCACTTCCTTCACCAGAGACCGTTATCATATTGGTCATGTTTGGATTCTTACCAACATAGAATATTGATTTTATTTCCTTGATTGCAACAATGGCCAAGAAAATAGTAAGAATACCAATAGCACCGATAACAGAACTCCAAAATTTATTTGGTATGTTATTCATAAAATTATTTTACTTGTAATAATCTAATATTAACTATTAGATAAGAGGCCGTCAATTATTATTTAACCTGTATAGATCGTAAAGATTTTGGAAAAGCGAAAGTACTGTAAGAGGCCCCACTCCGCCAGGTACTGGACTTATAGCTTGAACAATATCGCCAACTTCCAAGAAATTGGCGTCGCCAACAATCTTCCTCTTACCTTCCAATTCTAATTTTTGATCGTTGATCGTATTTATTCCCACATCAATGATTATCTGCCCCGCCCTAACATTATCTTTATTGATCAAATTTATCTTACCCGTAGCAGAAATGACAATGTCTGCAAGCAAAATTTCTTTTTTCAAATCCTCCGTCTTGCTATGACAAACAGTTACAGTTGCATTCTTATTTTGACACATGAGAGCTATGGGTTTGCCTACCAAGACCGATCTTCCCAAAACAGCGACCTTTTTGCCAGAAAGATTTATTTTATAAAAATCCAACATAGTCTTTACTCCCCTTGCTGTAGCAGGCAATAGACTTGCCGGATCATTTTCCATCCATTTTTTTATATTAATAGAAGTCAGAGCATCTACATCTTTTTTCGGATTAATAGATTCTATTATGGCAAATCTATCCAAATGACTTGGTAAAGGTAATTGAACTATTATACCCCCCACTTTTGTATCTTCATTTTCTTTTTTTATTGTAGAAATAATATCACTATTTGAAACTGTTTCTTTGAAGGAAATGACCCGAACTTCTATACCCACTTTTTCACCAAAGATTTTTTTGGCTTTGATATATGAAGCTGTATCAGGTCTATTGCCGACTTCGATAATCGTAAGTATTGGCTTTGCCGTCAAAGTAGAAAAATCAGCTTTAAGCTTTGGAATATATTGCTCTCTTATATCGATTCCGGATAGAATTTTTGCAGACATAAGATAAGACTACCGTATTATCAGCCAACTAGCAATAAGCCGAAAATAATGGTCTAATAATTTGTCATCGATAATTAAAATGCTACAATGCCTCAATGAAAAAAATATTAATATCAATTATTGTTCTTGTCCTTGTGATTGCTGGAGCAGTCTACATCAATAAGAACAAATCTTCTCAAAACGAGGAGAGTGCGAAATTATCAGGTTCTGAAAGTTCCATAGATACAGTTGCAAGTACTACTACAAACATATCGACCACTACTGCCAAGGTTTATACTTTGGATGAGGTGAAGAAACATAATAAAGATGGCAACTGCTGGACTTCCATTAGTGGCAAAGTCTATGATCTTACTACTTGGCCAGCCAAGCATCCAGGTGGTGACAAAGCAATATTTGCAATTTGCGGTATAGATGGCACGTCAGCTTACAACAAAGCTCATGGTGGCCAAGAGAAGCCAGAGAAAGTCCTAGACGGATTTTATATTGGTGACCTTAAGAATTAATCCCTTTCCAACGAGCGAAAATTCCGCAAGGCAAAAGTCTTGCGGTTTTTTCATCTTTATTTTCTTTAATTGCCAATTCACCTATTTCGATTTCGCCTCCAAATTTATCCAAAAGCGGTTTGAGTAAATTTTCATAAGCCAAGGCAGAATAGCCAGCAGAATAACCATTTATCAAAAAGAAACTTGGTTTGTCATTTAGGATCTTGAAACAGTTATTTACAAGTTCGATAAAATCCTCTTCAATCTTCCAAACCTCATTATCTGGACCATGACCGAAAGCTGGAGGATCCATTATGATACCGTCGTATTTCCTCTCTCTTTTGATCTCTCTTTGGACAAATGTTCGCGCATCTTCCAATATCCATCGTATCGGCTTGGCACCAAGATCTGAAGCCTCTGCATTTTCCCTACCCCAAGCTATAGCAGATTTTGAACTGTCTATATGGACTACTTTTGCACCGGATTTTGCAGAAATAAGACTAGCTCCACCTGTATATCCAAAAAGATTTAATATTTCTTTTTGCTCTCCATTTGAATTTTTTATAACTTGTTCCAACCATTGCCAATTTGAGCTTTGCTCTGGAAATATACCTACATGCTTAAAAGGAGTCGGCTTTATCAAAAATTTCAACCCAGCGAAATTTATCGGCCATTTATCTTCCATTTTATTTTTAATTTTCCAGCCAGCTTTCTCATCGTCTTTTGCGAAAACCGCATCGGCTTTTGACCAAATCTCTTTGCTCAAACCTTTTTGCCACAACGCTTGAGGATCAGGGCGAGACAGGACATATTTGCCGAAGCGTTCTAGTTTCTCACCATCGCCACTATCGATCAATTCGTAGTCCTCACTTTTTTGTACAATTAAGACTTTTGTATTTTTATTGTTCATGATAGCGAGAGATTATTTCCATAGTGGAGACGAATAAAATAGTCGTGGTCAAGAATGAACCGAGACAGTATATACAGTATGAATGTAATTCAAAAATCTGGATATAGACAAACCACAAAGAAAATAGAAAACCGGGAATCGTAAGAAGTAATGACCATTTGAATAATATCGGATTTTTGCTCTCAAGAAAGATGAGAGTTCCAATCATTATTATCAGATAATAAATAGCACCCAATAGAGAAACAGGCACGCCAAATATAGTAGAATAAATACTAGTCAAAACAACTTCGCAACCACCGGTAACCGAACAAGGAGGAATGATATTTTGGAAATGCTCTATCGAAAGATAACTAGCATCAATAAAGCCCAAAAGAGCGATGATAAAAACAAAGATTGCTACTTTATTTGGAACTGCTAAGAGCTGTTTTTTCAATAATTGATTTAAATTCCTCATATCCTTGTGGATTTTCTATAAATTTACCGTTAATAAAGAAGCTTGGAGTGGCGTTGATACCAATATTGTATCCCTCCTTTGAACTATTATCGATCGACTTCTTAAGATTTTCGTCAGCCATGTCTTTTTTGAATTTTTCTAGATCAAGACCAATCTTTGTAGCAAAGTTATTGAAGACAGGTTTAGGATCTGGCAAATTTTCCCATTCGGTATGCTTCTCGAAAAGAAGTTTGTGCATTTCCCAAAACTTACCCTGTAGAGAAGCCGCTTCGGAAGCTAAGGCTGCAGGAATTGCATTTGCATGCTGAGCAAGTGGAAACTGTCTATAGACAAAGCGAACTGGTACAGTCGAACTTGTCAAAAGTTTTTCGACTACAAAATAATACATCTGACAAGCTGGGCATTGGAAATCACTGTATTCTACAAGTGTGACGAGTGCATTGTCTGGACCGATAATATGATCTTGGGCACTAATTGCTGCCGGAGCCTTGGGCTTACCCAAAGTCGAATCCTTGGACATAGAAACTGCCAAACCCCAAATAATAAGGACAATAATAACAACGAAACTACTCCAAAAGAAATATCTTTGTATATTCATGAGCCAAGTTTAAAGCACAAAAGCTATATAATCAAGCTATAGATATATTGCAAAATTCAAAAGAGACAAAATGCCAAGCAAATTCATGACAAATGCAACAGGAATAAGGATAGCAAGTCTGGTCTTAGAAATACCCATAAGTGTCAGAGCCAATTCATCAGGTAATGGTGAAGCAATGATAAGTGCCCCCAAAATCGGCGCCAACCATTTCATAAAACCCAAATGAAAGGAAGTAAGAATATGTCTTGTAAATGAAGGGCGGAAAGATCGCATCAGATGATCGGCGAATCTATCTCGAATGAAATAAAATAAAATAAGATCGCCACACAATGCTCCAAGCGCTCCCCAAAAGGCGACTATGTGAGTCGGGCCATTTATATGGACAAGAGCAATAGCGGCTGGAGCAATAGAAAAAGCTGATGTAAAAAATATTCCCGCCAAAAAACTTGAAACGATCACATTTCCGACAAGAGAAACAAGCCAATCTATAAAACCAAGTTTGGCCAAAGCAAAAGCCATAAAACCTCCAATTAGAACCAAAATCAAATCTTTAATTAATTCTTTTCTAGCTTTATTTATTTTCATAGGCCTTGTCTTAGGGATACAATCTTATATCCTTTTTTGTAAGTCTCGTTTATAACATCATCCAAAATATCTCCTGTTATATTGTCTCCAATATGAATAAGATAAATATTGCCAGGAGCCAATGAATCGAGAATAATAGATTTTACCCCTTCCCTCGTCATACCTTCCGTCTCTTGCCAATCTCTGGCATCGATAGTCCAAAAGACAGACTGATAACCATTTCTATAGGCAATATCCAAAACTCTTTTGTCACGATCACCATAAGGTGGTCTGAAATACGGTTTGGTAGAAATATTTGCTACGTTTCTCAATATATTATCCATCGCTTCAAGCTGATTTATTATCTCCATATCACTTACTTCCGTAAGGTGAGGATGATTCAAGGTGTGATTGTATATTTCATGACCTTCACTTTTCATCCTAAGTACCAAATCAGGATTATTTTTTACAAATTGACCAGTCAAGAAAAATGACGACTTAATCTGGTATTTCGATAAAGTATCCAAAATCTTCTTACCAGAGACATCAGTACTTCCTCCATCAAAAGTGAATATAACTTGCCTCTTACTTGTATCGCCCCTTACTATCTCTTGTCTTTTCGGCAATTCTACAACTTCAACAACTTTGACCACTGGCTTATCGGCCCTAAAGAAAAATAATAAACAAAATATTGCCAAGAAAAACGTAGCTAATCTGATCTCAACATTCAAAGGGATCCTTTCAAGATTAAAATTCATCCCTACAATTATAACAGAAAATAATAAGACCACATTTATCTTCAAAGTGTTATAATTATTACATGTCCTTTCTTGTTCATCTTTTTATTCACAATTCCGGTTATATTTTGTCTTCGGCCTTACTTATCTATCTTGCACTCTTTGTCTTTTTCAAAGATCATAAACCTCTGACAAATAAACTGATGATTTTGAGTTTTTTGGCAACAGCCTGCTATACCATTTCTCATGTTATAGCCGTAAATATTTCTGATCCAGTTTTATCTCGCTCAATTCTAACTTTCAATCTTTCTACAATCTTTATTGGAGTTTTTATTGCTCATACAATTTTGTCTTTTATGGGCAAGTTGCAAGCAAAAAAATCCCAGATAATTTTGATTTATATTTTTTCATTAGGTCTGACTGCCTTTATGATAATTAATCCGGATTTATTCCTTGGTCCATCAGTCCCAAAAATGTACTTTGTAAATTATTACGATGCAGGCAGATTATATTCACTGATGATGGCTTGGAATATAATCGTAGCCCTATATATTTTCTACCAGATGCTTGTCGAGTACAAAAAGGCCGATTTCATATTGCGAAATAGACTCAAATATCTTTTTATTGCCTTTTTATTCGCCTATATTTTCGGCTGGCAGGCATATTGGCTTGTCTTCGATATCAAGATCGATCCAGCCTGGGGAGCACTTATGGTGCCTTCATTCTCTATAATATTTACTTATGCTTTACTCAAATATGACCTACTCGACATCAAGATCGTGGCAAAAAAAGCCTTAGTCTATTCTGTCTCTGTCATTGCAATAGGTTTGCTTATTGTTTTATTCAATTATATAAACAATCTAATAATAGTAAATGTACCAAGCTTCCCTACTTGGATTTTCCCCATAATATTATCTATAGCAGTAGTAACCGTTGGTGTTCTGATTTGGAGACAGCTCAGATTAAGCGATATATTGAAATCAGAATTCATTTCTACCGTCACACACAAATTTCGCACTCCTCTTACTCATATTCGCTGGGCTAGCGAAAACTTAGCCAAACTCCCTCTTGGTGATGAAGCCAAAGTCGAACTCGAATATATCCAAACAGCAAATAATAATCTAGTCGAACTTACAAATCTTCTAGTAAATATTTCCGAATCCGAAAGTGTCTACTACAAATACAATTCCGAAAAAATAGAATTTTTGGATCTTATAGATGAGATCGAAAAAGAAATATCAAATCAAGTAAAAATTAAAAAAGCTACTTTGGTAAAGCAAATAGACAATGTCTTCATATATGGTGATACAAAAAGAATCAAATTTGTCATACAAACACTTCTAGAAAATGCTATTCATTATTCAAATGACAATTCTACAGTCTCAATCAAAGTCTCCGGAGACAAAAATGACGTAACAATTTCAGTCAAAGATAGTGGTATAGGTATAGAAGAAAAGGAACTTTCTCTAATGTTCTCCAAGTTCCACCGTAGTAAACAAGCAATGCTTTGTGATACCGAAGGTATGGGTATAGGCCTATATATATCTCGAGAAATAATCCGCCGACACCATGGCAAAATCTGGGTCGAATCAGAAGGTTTGGGCAAAGGCAGTACATTCCATGTAAGCTTACCGGTAAGAAAATTTAATTAATTCTTCCATTGTGATATTATTTCTACATGCAAAATAGACTCAGTATATTTGAAACTACCATTATTGGTCTTTTCATTGGTGTAATTGTTGCGAGCTACGAAGCATTTGTCACTTACAGCAACTATATTTCTGGTAATATACTAAAATACACAACCCTAACTCCCCTTTTTACAATACTTACCGACGATTCGACTTTACTAGCAACAAAATTTGCATTTACAGTTATTGTTTTCTTGATTTATGGAATAATAGCTGGTTTATTAATAAAAATAGGCATAAAGGGCTATATAATACTATCGATAGCCATCCTTGCGGTCTTAGCAGGAATAGTTGAGCAAATAAATCTTCCTTCTAATAATTTTTATTCACAGGATGTATATCAGGCAAATATTATAAAATCTCAACACAAAAAACCGCAATTTTTTGGCTTTGAAGCTTATGGAGATCTCAACAATGACAATTTAGAAGATGTAGCATTTATCATAAAAAGAGATGATCCAGACAGAGGACCTTTGTATTATCTATCATCCGCCTTACATACTACAGCTGGCAATCAGGGCACAAATTTAGTTTTTCTAGGCAATAATGTTAAGCCATTAAACATAAATATAATCGATCAAAAAATTCTAATAGAATATTCAAAAAACTCCACCACCACGAAATCACTTCAAGCATTCTTAAGCGGTACCGACTTAGTACTTGCCACTTCGACTGAGATCTAATTATTTAATTTCTCCAATTTTCTTTTCGATAATTTTATCAATAGAATCAATCTTCTTTTTGAGCTCCGATATATACTTTTTATCTTTGCTGTTTAGACTTCTATCTTTATTTAACTCTTCAATGCCTTCTAAATGAGACACAAGCTCGTTTTTGAAATCCATCATCTCTCTATGGACACTACTTCTAACCGCATTTACCTCTTGACGTATTTTCCTCTTCAGACCGAAAAATCTGTGCCAACCAATATATATAATCAAAATTACAAAAATAATAGAAACCAAAGCTGGTACAACGAATGACAATGTATAAATTATCGATTTACTTGTATCAACTACTACAGAATCGCTAATATTGACGACTATCGAATTTGAAAGAGGGCTTTTTACGGTTTGAGAAAACATCATTTCGGAAGCTAGTTCAACCGAACCGTCACCATAAATTTTTGCAGTTTTTAATTTGAAATTACCATCCTTATCGGTCGTTACAGAATAAATCTTATTATCTTTATTACCCTTTACGATAATATTTACATTTGTATCTGGATAAATGCTGCTTCCAATAATTGTAATAGCATTGCCCTTTGTTACATCTTTGCTTTCTACCGTGATTTTTGGAGCAATAATAGAAGTGCTGTTATATGAATTTTCCGCTTGAGTAGAATTCCCTGCAAAATCGTTTGCAATAACGATAACTCTATGACTTCCATTATTCAAAACCGGCAATTGATATTTATTTTCGCTATCCAAATCAGTTTTATTTACTCTAAACTGAGCTAATTCATCTATCTTTATTGTGTAATTATCAATGCCTGAAGTAATATCCTTTGCATTAAGCTCAATAACATTTCTCCCCCCTATCTCCTCAACAGGTATCGAGAATTTTTCCGGTGAAATTGTATCTATTGAAACTTTATAATGAGTAGTCTTACTTGAACCATATTGATTTGTGTATTTGATATGGAAATAATAAATACCATCAGAGACCGAAGTAAACGTTCTTTCTGTAACCGAATTGTCGTAGGAAACAGTTGGATCAGAACTTGGTTTATTGTTAAATAAAGTCTTTACATATTCTACATCATTTGGAGTTTTCCAATTAAAGGTAACCGTATTGTTTTTTGACCATAGATTTTGATCTGGATGACTTGGAGATGAGACAACTGGTTTTTCTGGTGCACGCGGATCTATAGCTTGCTCTGCTACTGGCGATATAGCTTCTTTACTTTCTTGACCAATAGTTATTGAAGTATTTTGTACAGCTTGCAAGACATTTGTACCTTGTCCATCATTTGCCCGAACTGCTGGGTTCTTTATTGAAATATTTGCGAGTCCAGGTTTCTTGGCTCGAAACAAAATCGTAACAACTTCACCTGATGAACCTGTATATCCTGGGCTTGGTAGGCCTCCATTAAATGTAACTTCCCCTGAAGAATTAGAAAAACTTGGTTCATCAAACCATAAATTGAAAATTGAAGCCGTCTTGCTCACCGATGTAACTTCCATTAGATCATTTGGAAAACTAACTATACCCTCTACGTTATTTATCGCTTGACCAGTAGCATTTACCGTAACCTTTACAGGAACTATATTTCCGACATTCACAAGCTTCGAAGATGGATAGACACCTAAGATTGCGGCATTTGCATAATTAAAAGAAATCAGCAAAAAGAATATCGTGGAAAGCAAAAAACCGAAAAGTCTAAATTGATTTTTAGTTTTGTATAATTTTTGCATTCTTAATTTTATAAATAAATCGTCCGACTAGACCCAAAATAATTACAACAATGATCCATCCCCAGGCAATCGGTTTGCTTGAATTCGGATAATATGAAATCGTGGAATTACCAGCCTTATCAAAGGCGGTGACCTTGAGTCTCAATTTGTTGCTTTGATCATTTGGAATATAAACGCTGCCACTCCTTACCGCTTTGCTATCATTTTCTATTACTTCATAGTGATCGATACCAGATTGATTGTCTACAGCACTAAAATAAGCAAAAATTTTACCGTCATAAACTTTTTGATCTTGTCCCAAAACTATTATAAATTTCTCTGGGGAAACTTTGTCTGAACTAAGAGTGTTTTGCCAATCGTTGGTATTTGTCGCTCCAGTTTTGGGGACTATTTTGATTGAAAGGTCCTTCAACACAGTCTTAGTTTGTGTTCCCTTATTATCATTCAAAAATACCAAAGTATTTTTTGGGATAATCCTGATCGTTCCCTCTTTGTCCGCATTCAAAACAAATTTGAAAACAGTAGCATTCTCTATACTCATACCACCTGGTACACCACCGACAAAACTAATAAGCTTCCCTTTTGAATCAAGAGACGGTGTCCTTGGCCACATTCCAAAAACAGAATTTGCTAAACTAAATTCCTTGACCGAACTTTTGCCAACCCCATCTTCGATGGCGATATTTCCATCAATAGTATTGATAACTTCACCTTCAGCATTTATTTTGACAGAAATAATAACCGAATCACCGACAGAAATCTGATCACGACTAGACTCCACAAAGACCGTTGCCGCACTAGCTCTTTGGCATCCTATACCAACAAGTACAATCAATATCGCTATAACTTTTGTATATTTCATATTATTTCTTTTTTAAATTATAAAGGAAAATTGAAAAGTCTATCGAATCCACTCTTCCATCTTTGTTCATATCAACTTTTCTATTGGCAATTTCACCTTTCTTTTTCCAATAGAAAAGCAAAATTGAAAAGTCTACAGAATTAACTTTGCCATCACAGTTAAAATCCGCCGCCAACTGGCAAGCCGAATCTACGGGTGCAATTGGTGGTTGTGCAGATGGCCCTCCTCCAGCCGAACCTCCCCCTCCACCGCCACCTCCTCCAGCCGATCCATTATTGCCACTTACAGCAGTAAATGATCTCGATGCAATTGAGCTATCTGTACCGAAGTACGCTACGACTTTGAAATAATAATTGCCCGCATTAAGAACTGTCGCACTAAGAGTTGTATTGAAATCTTCACCCGGATTTATGTATTTTGCAGCAGTTGCATGATAAACATCATCACCCCCACCACACGCATTATTTATATCACTTACAACACACCATTCGTACTGGTATTCATATCCAGTCAAACCTTCATTTGTGATAGTAACATTGGATGTAATATTTGGAATGGTTAGACTACCCATACTGTTTATTATTACTTGAGCAGGACTAGATGATATTGTCCAATAATCATTTCCAGAAAGATTTACACCTGTATCAGGAGCAACATTGAATACAGTTTCCCAGTTTCCAGCCGCAGCTCCAGAAGAAGTTGTATATGAATATGTATAAGTACCTGTTGAAGCTCTTGTCATACTCACTCCATTTACTACAACGTTTCTACTTGGATCATAAATAGTTACAGTAGGCAGATTTGCAGAATCAGTCAGTTTACCATCTTGAGTTGTGAAGATTGTTGCTAAGTAATTGCCACCTGCAGAAACAGTATCGAAATCAGATGTACTCAAAGACCAGACAGATACACCTGTACTACTTGTAGTCAAAGATCTTGTTGCCGCACTCCATATATCACTGGCTATATTTGAAGCCGAGGTTAAGGTTCTATTTGCATACGCCCAGATCGTTGCAGGTAATGAACTAATTATGCTTGCCAACGAACTCGAAGCATTTCCAATCGTACTACCCAAACTTGATGAAGCTGTTGAAATTTGAGTATTTGTATTTGAATTTATAGTGGTTACTGCTGAACTAATAGTAGAATTTAGACTTGTTGAAGCTGTGTTTATATTTCCCCCTAGCACACTAGCAAGAGATGAAGATGCAGTGCCTACTTGAGTATTTGTATTTGAATTTATATTTGACTGCGCTGAACTAATAGCAGAGCCTATAGAAGTTGATGCTGTATTAATTGTATTTCCTAATACACTATTCAAAGAAGAAGTTGCAGATGATATTGAACTTGCGATAGATGAGGAGGCGGAATTAATCGTGCCTGAAATAACACTATTCAAAGAAGAAGTTGCTTGCGATATTGCACTTCCAAGAGAACTTGAAGCTGAACTTATCTGAGTATTTGTATTGCTATTGATAGCCGATTGAGCACTCGCAATAGCTGAATTTAGAGAAGATGAGGCATTTTGAATATCTGAAAGTGTGGCAAGAGAGCCTGTGGTCAAACTTGCATCGGTAATACTCCTTGAAGCATAAGACCAGACATCTGAAGCTGTAAGAGAACTGCCACCCGAAGTCAAAGTCCTAGTACCATTAGACCATACATCTGAGACCAAAGTCCCAAAAGATGAAAGTGTCCTTGAGGTACTTCCCCATACAGCTGTAGGTATAGTCGAATACAATGATGTTGATGCTGTTAGGACGGTCGAGCTAACATTTGCATTTATAGTTGATACTGCAGAATTGATTGCTACATTCAAAGAACTCGAAGCATTTCCAATCGTACTACCGAGGCTCGATGAAGCTGTTGAAATTTGAGTATTTGTATTTGAATTTATGGTGGTTACCGCTGAACTAATAGCTGAATTTAGACTTGTTGAAGCTGTGTTTATATTTCCCCCTAGTACACTAGCAAGAGATGAAGATGCAGTGCTTACTTGATTATTTGTATTTGAATTTATATTTGACTGAGCTGAACTAATAGCAGAGCCTATAGAAGTTGATGCTGTATTAATTGTATTTCCTAAGATACTGTTCAAAGAAGAAGTTGCTTGCGATATTGCACTTCCAAGAGAACTTGAGGCAGAACTTATCTGAGTATTTGTATTGCTATTGATAGCCGACTGAGCACTCGCAATAGCTGAATTTAGAGAAGATGAGGCATTCTGAACATCTGAAAGTGTGGCAAGAGAGCCTGTATCTAGATTGGCATTATTCAAAGATCTGCCTGAATAACTCCAAACATCGGATGCAGTTATCTGTCCAGAAGTCAGAGTCCTAGAGCCATTCGACCAAATATCAGAAACAAGAGTACCAAAA
Source organism: uncultured Candidatus Saccharibacteria bacterium (assembly GCA_964645315.1). Lineage (GTDB taxonomy): Bacteria > Patescibacteriota > Minisyncoccia > Phycocordibacterales > PALSA-1337 > C7867-002. The sequence continues at coordinate 29,152 of CAZYBH010000010.1, forward strand.
GATGTTAAGGATCTTGTGGCACTATTCCAAACCGCAGAAGCAACAGTCGACGAAGATACTATAGTCGTACCAACAATAAAAGTCTTGTCTTGCCTGACCAAATCACCAACAAGCGCACTTCCACAGGTCATATAAGCGGGCCAGACTCCTTCTGGAGCAGAATTGGAAATGCTATAGGAATAATAAGTCCAACCATTTGCATTGGAAGTCATCGAACCTGCATTGACAATGAGACTACCACTAGGGTTGTATATTGTAACCGTACAATTTGCTGTAGTTGTAGCAACGAAATCATCATCGTATACAAAATCTCCGATGACCGCGGTGTCACCTACCGAATATCTTTCATAGGAAGCCTTCGCAACATTGAATATTGATAATAAGAGAGTAAATGCAATAAATAACCCAAATATTCTTAGGTCAAACAAACCCTTTTTTAATTTATCAAGTTTCCAAACGTGCATTTAATTGAAGATACTATTTCTTCTTTTCTATTTTTTCGTCGTTTACACCATCCTTAAAAGCTCCCCTAATGTGTCTTATCGATTCTACCAAACTCTTTGATAATTCGGGTATTTTCTTTGCCCCAAACAAAAGAATAAATACAACCGCAATTATTATTATTTCTTTGGTTCCTATGCTACTAAACATAATTTTTTATTTTATTTGAATAAATATCTTTTCTCTTGGAATTTACAAAAATTGTAACTTCATAGAGCAAGACAAGTGGTAATGACATCGCTATTAATGATAGACCATCGGTTGGTGGAAGTAAAGTTACAAAAACAAGGATAATAAAGTAAGAAATACGCCTTTTTTCCTTGAGATAGCTCACAGATAATATATTGGTCTTTATAAGAACAGTAACGAATAATGGGAACTGGAATAAGGCTCCTAATAATGAAGATGTCATTATTATTTGAGACAAAAACATACCTATATCCCAAATATTTTTTATACCTACACTGATATTGATCTTAGCCAAAATAAGTAAGGCGTAATACATAATTCCAAAACCATAAATAAAACCAAATACAAACAAGAAAATAGATACAGGTGCCAAAATCAAAAATATCCTTTTTTCTCTTTTACTAAAAGCTGGAGACAAAAAAGCGTAAATGTTTACAATAAGAATAGGTAGACTAATCAAAAAAGCCAAGAAAATACCAATATCTATAGAAAGATCAGCAAATTGAAAAGGAGATGTGGTAACGATTGTCACGTCATTTAATTCAAAAAAAGATAATATAGACTTAAGAATTATCCTCGTTGCGAAAAAACCGACTGCAAAAGCGGACATAAAACAAAAAGCCGTCATGTATAGTCTTTTGCGAATATCCTCCAAGTACGGAGTAAATTTATTTATGAAATTCCTTAATTCTTCCACAAAATAATAGTACTACACTATTCCGACATAATGAATATACTGGAACCGGTCTGTGGTCTTTCAAGAAGCAAAAATTGCGAACCTTGACTTTCTACCAAGATATCACTTATTGCATGAAGAATACCTGTTGGTAATTCAACCAAAAAATCTTGCCCTTCTCCATCAGTAAAATTTATATCAGTAAGTGCCATATTTTATAGTCTTAAAGCTCTCTTAAGACCCACTTTGGCCATCGATATGACCGCATCCGTCGTTGACGATGTATCTCCATTAGAAGTTGGAGAGGGACTTGGTTCTGGACTAGGTATCAAACTTGGTAATGGAGGGGTTGAGCTAGATACTTGATTGTTATCAATTATAGGTTCAGTCGAGGTTGCAGGTAGAGGTGATAAATCTGTAGGTATTTGTGGTGATGATGTAGAGTTTGTATTCCCCGTTTCTTGAGTACTAGTTGCAAAATCCTGATTTACCGTTGGTTCAGGATTGGCGGTTGGAGTCGGAGTGGGTGTTGGAGTTGGTGTTGGAGTTGGTGTTGGAGTAGTCGTGGGTGAAGGACTAGGTGACGGTGTTGGAGTCGGGCTAGGACTTGGAGTTGGAGTCGATACAGGTTCCGTAGAACTAGCTTGAGTCGTGCTTGCTTCAGCGTTTTGGTTATTTAAATCTATTTTTTTGTTTATATCCTGATTGAAATTTATGACTGAATTATCTCCCCTCATTACCCTCCTACCCTTTATACCCTTTTTACTGATTATCGATCCCTCGTACTTTGCAGCGGGTTTCTTGCCATCAATAAGCTTTCTATTATTAATAATCTGATCTGCCGGTATATTTGATATAAAAGCAGATACCTGATCTTCAGTAAGCTCTTCTGACTGCTGATATACACTTCCACCAAAAGCTATATATTGAGCCTGATACATACCAGTGGGATTTTCTGGATCACCATTTGCCGAATAACATTCGATAAGATCGGTTTCATTATAATCACCACTAGGTACAGCCACCCTCAATGTCTGATCACTTTTCAATAATTGCCCTTTTTCGAGATGTATCATATTAGTTTTGAGTTAATAATGCTCGAACTTTAATATTACTACCAATTGAATTTGGTGTGTATCTTATATAGGTAGTATTGTTTGATTTATCATTTGTGTCGTACGAACCCCAGGTTACACCATCATCAGTCGATTTTTGCCAAGTACCGCTAGCTGAAGAAGTTGTAGTATCATCAAGAAGTAGTCCCCCTGATACCGCATCATAAAGTCTTATTCTTAATGTTGGTACTGTACCATTGAATGCGGTAGCAAATCTCCAGGCAAAATAAGCACTTGTAGTATTTGATTGACCAACTGAAGGTTGATAATGACTATCGGTCGTATTATCTTCATATATGCAACTTAGAGAATAGACTCTTGCAGGCAAACAAAATGGTCCGATAGTCCTAAACTCAATAGCAAATTGAATTGAATTTGTAGCGGTTACTGAGGATAAATCACCGGTATTGTCAACAAGAGTCCAGGAACCACTATCGTCAGAAATGCCGGACGTCCTATAATATATTCTAAGCGGTTCGACAGGAATTGTGAGGTTACCCGAACCCAACGCGTCAGCATGGTTACAATAACACCTTACAAATTTACTAGCATTTGTTGTTGATAGCTCTGCCGTAATCAGTCTTTGCTTTACAGTACCAGATGCATATGACCAATCGGCTCCAAGTGGTACAGCATAAAGCTGGTTTGTTGTAGAAGCCGTACCGGACCTTGCAATATAAGCTAATCCAGCTTCAGACCAAACAGATAATTGCGCAGCTTGAATATTTAGATGTGGTACAGAGTTTGAATCTGCAGTTGATTGGTCCAATTGTTTTGAATCTATTGCAAAAATATGATCAAATGGATCAGAATTTGTATTATATTTTGTAACATAAGACCTAACTCCGGCAGATCCTGTACTAAGAACAATCAATCGATCAATCTGATCTGCTATCTCCACAACTGACATTGCTCCAGTCGCAGCATAAGTACCAGTACCCCCAGTAGGAACTTCCACCATACTATCAGTACTATAGGTAATCGAACCATTTGTAATTCCGGATATCGGAGCTCTATAAATACGAGTAGTGGTTGCATAATACAAACTTTTAACATTGGCTCCTGGACCATGTGTAAGAGTGCCAATTCTTCCATTATTTACCTGTGAAAGAGTTCCCGTGACGTTTTGTTGTCCTGTTGCATATACAAATGCAGCAGTAGTCTTTCCTGAGGTAATAGTACCCAAAGATACTCTGAAATTGTATTTGTATGTCTTTGGGTTAACTGTACCGTCTATCATATAACAATATTGTTGAGTTCTGCTGTCCATATCATCTATAGCCAGACCACAAGCTGTCATGTTCGTAACGGTGGCGGCATCAGCCAACCAATAAACCGCTTTGACTTTATCTGTGGAAATTGCGGCAGCAATTGCAGTTCCTGTAGAAGCAAAGTCATTAAAACTTACAGCATTTGTCATATAAAGACCCCCGTTTGTTGTGGTGGCATTTGTAATTGCATGCAAAATAATCAATTCTTCTATAACATATGCAGTACCAGAATTAATTGAAAGACTGGATGCAACCCCACCGGTACCAGAGGCAGTGACGTTGTTTTGAATTGTGATCGATGTATCATTTGTAACTGCATTGATATAGTACCAAGTAGAAATTTGTGTCGGATCTGTAGAACCAAAACCTATCCTACATCCAATAAATATCCTGTCAGCAGACCAAGTAGTATTTGTACCCGTAACAGTTGCACCAGATACCGCCACGGTACCAGTTGTGTATGTTTTGTATACTGCCCTCAAACCTCGAATAGTCTGGTTTGTACCAGTAGGATATGTGTGTGTAATATATCCGGACCAAGTAAAAACAGAAGTATCGCGATTAAATGTAAATAGAGTTGTTCTCCTTGTTGCTGCAGCAGTTGCGTTATCTGCCAAAAACACCCAATCTATATTCAAGGTCTTATCTATAACATAAGAAGTGCCAGAATTGATGGTTCCAGCAGTGCTTTGGAGTGTAATAGATGTATCAGATACTACAGCTGTTATTGTATACCATGTCGAAACTAGGTTTGGATCTGTTGTACCAAACCCTATTCTAGCATTTACCGGTACACCACCAGAAAGCCAAGAGCTACCGGTGCCAGTAACTGAAGTGCCAGATACTGCCACGGTACCAGTAGTATAAAAACCGTTTTTACTTGCCCATCTAACCACATGAGGAAACACTCCTGGTATAGCCGTCGATGTTTCGTTTGGCCTAGCTACAGCAACTTTGACTGGCCCCGCATAATCATCAGCCGAAGTCGCACCGTTGTACTGCTTGATCAAATCACCAAGAACCGTCTTGGTAGAATCATAAGCCGTATAAGGTACATATGAATATCCAGAAAAAATATGTTCTACAACTCTTTTTGCCATATGATTTATTAATTATACCTCTAAATAATCTATATTAATTTGGACCGTCGTCGTACCACTGATGACACAATACAAAACCTCATCTATCCCACCCTCTATATAATTTGGATGATTATTTGCCCCATACAAACCACCAGCTTTTGGTGAAATATATTTTTCATGATCAGTACCACCAGAAGTAAATCTAAATGAAACAGAGGTCGCATCTGCAGTTAATGAAAATCTTGAAGCATAGACCCTAATTTTCTTACCGGAACTCGGTGTTCGCACATTTCCAGAAGAACTTAGATTAATAGTCAATTTATTTACACTAAGACCAGTTCTTAGAGCAGATAAAGTATCTTCCGTAGCTGGATTTATCCTTGAATTACTAGAATTTTTGATTCCGACAACATTTGATGCTGGTGTACTTCCCATGACCAAAGCTTCAGTTTTCTTTGGTAATAATTGAGACGCTATAAGCCCAGCTCCAGCTATACCCAAGGCCTTGAGAAATACCCTTTTCCCATCATCACTAACCTTACCATCATCCTGAGATGCAAAATTACCTTCTTGCAATGTAGATTTGACCACCGAACTTTTCGGTTCACTCTTTATGAATCGAAATGAATATCTATTTGAAAGCATAAGGGCATTTTGGCTTAATACTCATTATCCCGCACTCTACACAAGCACACAAGAAAAACTGTGGAGTAACCGACCACCGGACTTAGGTCCGGTGGCTTTGTGTTTGCCGTCTGCGCCG
>CAZYBH010000011.1:0-34005 GCA_964645315.1 uncultured Candidatus Saccharibacteria bacterium
GCGTTGCCTTCAAACGTACACCTCAGCTAAAGCTGAGGGTTTATAGAGATAATAAGAAAGCGCGCAAATGCGCGCTTGTGGAAATGAAGTCTGATCCATGAATATCAGACCCGGTCGAAGAAATACTCTTCGATGTCTAGCCAGTTACGGACGATAGTCACTGGCCGAAGTTGCGGTGCAAACCGGACAAGATCAGTAATTCATCATTGACTTCTTATAACGTTAGATATAGTATCCTCACCAGAAGTAGCTCTACTTCTCCAACAAGGGCTTTGCCCGATCAAGCAATCCCATAGCTTGCTGTCTCAATGACGATTGTTGGTACAAGAGAGGAAAAAACATATGGGAAACCCAGCAAACAGGAGATACATCAGGAATTTTGCCAAAACCCTGATGGGTCAACTCGGTGTCGACGAGGACGAGGTTGGAATCAGCAACTACAAATTCGATCTTATTGCTGCCAATATTAGAGAAGATCTCGTCAGGCGAGTTTACGTCGACCTTCGAAATCTCAACACCGCGACACTGGCAAGACTTGCTGAATGCGGTATTATGGGCACCCCAAAAGATCAGCAAAATGAGCCTGGATACAGTAGACTTCACCGAGGCTTGGAGCCATGTACTATGTGCTTCGTCCACCCCTGGGAACATCCGGAGTGGATTTTGGAAAAGCGATCGGATGGACCTGTGGCCATCATCAGATTCATGGCTGCCACAGCAATCGTTGCTGCGATGTACGACCTGATCATCGAGCAACGCGTCAAACAGGGTTGGATCTGACCTCCTAAGCCGTACTCTGTCCTTCTCGGCCCCAACTTCGGTTGGGGCCGTAATTTTTATACATAATATAAATAGTAAAATTATTTCTTTAAGTTAAAGCGCGCAAATGCGCGCTTGTGGAAATGAAGTCTGATCCATGAATATCAGACCCGGTCGAAGAAATACTCTTCGATGTCTAGCCAGTTACGGACGATAGTCACTGGCCGAAGTTGCGGTGCAAACCGGACAAAATCATCCATGAGAGGAGCCATGAGAATCATCCTCTTCACGGTAGTTGGCATGCCGACCATGACCTCTGGACGATCGTCGATCATGTGAGTGATCCCTCGCTCCCGACAAATCGGTGCCTTATCGGCACGATTAGGACAGAAGATCACACTATCCATCGTGATATCCAAAGCTTCGAGGATGGGATATTTTTCTAGAGCCAGACGAACCTTACGCTCCTGATCAGGATTTACCTTCGAAACAATGAATACCCTTCCATCGAAGACTTCTCTCGAAAGCCTACTGAGGACCCGCAATGAGTCAGGCATAGGAGTGTAGTGCGTGGCAATGGTATTTCCGAAATCGACACCAAGAACTGGGTGATTTTTATTTTTCATAATGAACATTCTGTATCGACTATATCATATGACCATTCATCTTAAAAAAGGTGTTTATGTTTTTGGAAAAAATTGGGGTGCCGTCGTATTCGAAAACAAATTGCTTTTCAAAATCTACGACCCGAATACGTATAGCAATGAAATCCCCACTATTAACCAGCCACAAAAACTAATACCTATAGCTTTCCACCATTCATTTTGTGCAAGTCTTCTTGAATCAACGGTTAATCTGTATTTGTCAAAAAGTTTTCTAGACTCCTTACCAGCCGCTACTCTTTCAGCTTTAGTTGCGTATCTACCTGGATAAGTCTCAATTTTTGCCTTTGACCACAAAGATTGAAAACGAGAAAACCTCGGGAAGAAAAGTAGGAATAGCTCTAAAATCAAGAATATCGAACTTATAAATAGTACATAAGAAACTATTCCACGAACCCTTAAGTCATACATGTCGAATCCGAGAATGTGAATCTTTAAAAGAAAATAAGGGATTACTATGCATCCAAAAAACATGGCTATACCGATATATTTGTCGAGTAGAAAGAAATATTTTGGAAAATCTTCCCCTTTAACGGAGTATGACTTTAATTCGGAATTGGAATACTTTTTTACTAAAACGAATCCAATGATATGAAGGATCAAAATTACTAGCCAGATATAGAATAGCTGCAAATAAAATATAATACCACAAAAGCTTTGGTCGATCTGCACACCTGAAAGATATTGTTTTAAATAGCTGTCGAGGGTGCCGTCGTAGAGGATGTTAGAACTATTTTTGAGAGACTAGATGATATCACGATTTATATCCCCACCTTTCCTACCGTTAATTCATTAGTGAAAAATCTTTATAAGATCAATCAAAATAATAATTAATAAGGCTAGCGATGGGAATACAACCTTAAAATCTTTTACTGATGAAGTCTTGAGATTCTCTTTGATATAGCCAGCAGCGAGCAAAAGTATGGAGACAAAGAAAAAGGCGGGAAATACTGGGTAAGTCATTTTTGATAGCTGCCCACTCATATTTAACAAGGTCTGGACTGAAGGTGTTGATATCACAAGAACTATAGCCGCAATCATGATTACTACCATTACTAAAGCGAAAACAGAAATAATTATAACTCCTGCATTTATCATTTTATTCGTACTTATTTTATTACGAACTAAAGATAACGATATTGTTGCTATGAGTATTCCGATGAGGATGCCGCTGATTAGACTTCCAAAGTATGTAAGATTAGCTGTAAAAGAATTTGTGCTTATGACATAAGCAAATTGAGTAAAACTTACTCCTTGAGCCCGAAACAACATAATCATGCCAGGAATAAAAAGTAATTTTGACACTAAATAGATTAGTCCAAACCAGAAAGAAACTGCATACAAAGATTTCAACTTCATATTAAAAGTCTATCATGTTAGAACTGAAAAGTCATTGTGCCTAGATTCATATTTTAGGGAAAACTTAAAATGGGTGCCTAATGGGATTCGAACCCATGCTGCGGCTTTCACAGAGCCGAGTGCTAACCATTACACCATAGGCACCATATTGAAACGATACAACGAAAAAACACACATGCAAAGTATATATTAAATTCAGTATTAATCAATATGATGTGCCGAATCACTAATAAAACGGCGCCTGCTCCCTCACTCTCGACTTGAAATTGACAAATCTTGCCAAAGCATAGAGTAAAGAAGAAAGTCTATTGAGATAGCCGAGGGTGTCCGCACTAATCTTCAAATCTTTGTGTTCTATAGCTCTGACCACCGATCTTTCGGCCTTCCTTGCAAGAGTTCTTGATATATCCAAATACGTAGAAAGTTCGATACCTCCAGAAATGAAAAAAGTCTTTATTGGGGGCATGAGTTTCTCTATCAAATCGATCAATTCTTCCATTTCTTTTATCTTTTTTTGCTCTATACTCTTCTCAGCTCCAGCCACTTCTGCTTGAATTATAAATAGATCATTTTGGACTATATTGATAATTTGAGAAATATTCTTTCCCAAAATTTTCCACTTCTTATTGCCCTGCAATTTGACTAAACCCAAAAATGAATTGACTTCATCGAGACTTCCTAGTGCTTCGGTACGCCAAGAACCCTTAGAAAGTCTTCTTTTGTCTTTGACTAGGAAATCTCTAGTCGTACCATCGTCGCCTTTTCTTGTATATAACATAATTTGATTATAGCAATAATTAAAATAATAAAGTAAAATTAGACCATGATTCCAATAGGTAGACCTCAGCATCTAGGACGTAAGACGATGATCCTTATGCTCATTCAAGGTTTGATACCTTGTGTATTATTTTTATTCATTGTCATTGCCCTTTCTTTTATCAAAAACCGCATTAGTTTTGGAGATAGTTCAAGTTTAGATATTTTGTATCAGTTCATGCCAGCAGTAGATCCAAACTACAGTGTTCTGAGCAATATAGTCATACCTGTTTTGTTTTTCTTAGCAATAATCCTCGGCGGAATCGGTATACTTGTAAATTATTTGAGATATATCTGTTTCAAATTTACTTTGGAAGAATTTGGCTTGCGAATGAGAAAAGGAGTCCTTAGAGTCGAAGAGATCTCTATACCATACAGACAAATGCAAAATGTCGACGTAACTCGACCTCTATTTTATAGAATACTAGGTCTAAGTCGTCTCGTAATATTGTCCGCTGGCCATGAACAGATCGAAGAAGGTGATCAGACCGACACCGTCTTTGATCCTATAGACTCCGAGATAGCCGAAGAGATCCGCACCCTACTCGGCAGAAGGATTGGTGTCCAAGTCATCGAACACGAGACCGAAGCAGACAAACAAGATGCTGAAGCCAAGGCCGCTAGAGCTGATGATTTGTAGGAGTTTTTAGTCATCTCTATTTCCAAGTCTCTATCACAAAGCATTAAAATGCTTTGCTCTGCGAACAAAATATCGCTTACTCATTCTGTGCGCAGGAGAGGACTCGAACCTCCATGCCCGAAGGGCGCTACCACCTCAAGGTAGTGCGTCTACCAATTTCGCCACCTGCGCATAGGAAATACTATAGCTAAAACTAATATTATATTCAACATAAGATTAAAGCCCCTCTCGGGGCTTAATCTTATTTTGTCTCTTGATTTGTCGATGGAGCTTCTGCTGGTGTCTCGGTAGCGACTGTTGCTACTTCATCTCTTGTGTCCATAATCTTTCTCATTTTCTTCCTAATCTCCTTTGCTGCTTTGCGTCTTACGAAGTATAGTTTTGCTCTGCGGACTTTTGATCGGCTGATCCTCTCTACTTCATCGATCATTGGAGAATATAGTGGGAATGTCCTTTCTACACCGACACCGTCAACGACTTTTCTTACTGTAAATGTTGCACCCGCTTCCCTGCCGTGTTTGTGTGACATGATAATACCCTCGAAAGCTTGCAAACGAAAACGACCCTTGTCTTCTTCGATCTTTTGCCAGACACGGACAACATCGCCTGGACGAATGTCTAGTTTTTTGCGTTCCTCTATATTTACTGGACTGATTACCTTGGTTGCCATAGTGGGAATAACCTTATCATACTAGTTTCAAAGATTCAATACCCAAGTCATTTATCGCCTTTTTGAAGTCATTTGGCAAAGGCGCTAAGACTTCGATAATATCACCTTTCATACTGGTAAATTTTATCGAATGACAATGTAAAGCTATCCTATCAAAACCAAGTACCTTGGGCTTCTTCGGAGCATAAAGACTATCAGAGACTACGGGATGATTTATTGCATTGAAATGAACTCGGATCTGATGAGTCCTTCCAGTCTTCGGCTCAACTTCTACCAAAGAAAACTTATTTTCTGATCCGTCAATCGTAGCCCTGCAATCCGCAAGCTTTGTCCAATATGTTTCCGCCTCTTTCATATCACCTCTCGCTCCTCTTTGGGCTGAATACTTACGGAAATCACTTCCAGATCTTCCAATAGGTCTATTGATCGTGCCGAATTCTTCTTTTATTTCACCCCAAACAAAAGCAATATACTTCTTTTGGACTAAGCGATCTTGGAACTGTTTTTTTAGAAATGAATGAGCATCTTGATTTTTTGCTATTATCAAAGCCCCCGAAGTCTCTCGATCTAGTCTATGGACTATACCAGACCTCTCCAGCGCCTCACCATCAGGATCTCTCATGCCCTCGCCGACATTCTTTGCACCAGGATAATGCTCCAAAATCCAATCAGTCACAAAAGGACCTTGTGATCTACCGTCCGGATGGACCATAAGACCAGCCGGTTTATCGATTACAATACAATCTTTATCTTCATATAATATATGTATCTCTTTTAATAAGTTATTGCTCATTATCAAAATATACGCTAATCTGTAACATACTGCAAAGGTACGCGCCCTTAGCTCAGTTGGTAGAGCAACCCATTTACACTGGGAAGGTCAGGAGTTCAAGTCTCTTAGGGCGCACAAAAATAAGTTAAAAATTAAAAGTGCAAAGTGTTAAGTTGAATAAAACTTTGCATTTTGCACTTTTAATTTTTCACTATATGCGGGTCCCCTCGCGTGGAATCGAACCACGATCAACGGCTTAGAAGTCCGCTGTTCTATCCATTGAACTACAAGGGGGATAGTAGTAAGAAAATAACATATTTATCGATAAGTACCAAGTCTAAATAGCCGGATCAATAGGACCAACATATTCTCGCAATAAATTGTCCCTCCTTTCCTTCTTATTATCATAAATACCCAAAACCTTATCCAAAGTCTTGGTGTCGATATTTGAAGCGTCTTTTGTGCTGACATTCACCTTCTCTTCTTTTAATTTACTAAAGAAATCTGCTTTAATTTTGAGACCGAGAGCAACTGAACCAATAGCGATCAATATTGCCACAACAACCGATAGTGTCCAATCAACATGAACATCTCTACCGATCCTCTTCAAAAAAGATCTTTTGGTATTCAAATCATTATTATCATTTTTTGTTTTAAATAGTTTCATTTATTTTAATTTTACTGAATTTGTACTTGTTGAGACATTTGTATTGACCGATAACATTGCAACCTGAAGATCAAATGACAATTCCCAAATCATATTTGTCACCGTAGTCTTGCCTTTTTGTTGCTGATTTTTATATGAGCTAGCTTTTACATTATTTACATTAATTTTGTATGGCAATAATTCTACCAAAGCCAATGATTTCATCACTTCCTCCCAACTACCCTTTGAAGTTATATGCATTTTTATTTTACCTTCTTTACCAAATGGTGCATTGTCCATATTGTCAGCATCTAGATTTGCAATGTTAAATTCGGTTTTTGATTGAGGTCCGATTGATTCTATTTTCTCAATAAATGTAACAACCTCATCAGAACGAACATAAAGATCTTGCAACGATGACCATTTGCCGGCTGTGGCTTTGTATGTTTCCAAGAACTTTTTCTCTCTTTCTTTTGCCAAATTTGCCGAGTCAATCTGCGCCTGATTTTTGATTATCTTTTGAGCTGAAGACTCGATACGGTAATACATAAAGCCATAAATTGAACCGACAATGAGGGTGACGATAATAGCAAATATTAGAAGTATAGTGTGGTTAGTTTTCATTGATATGTTGTTTCAATTGAATTGAAAATTGAATATTGGTGCTTTTTGCCAATTCTGAAACTGGCAAATCAACCTTATTATCTGGATTCAAACTTTCAAAGCTTGTTTTGAATGCTAAAAGAGCATTTCGATTTGGAGCGTAACCCTGAAGCGAGATAGCATAGGTAGTCGTGCCAGTCTTGCTAATTGAGAAGTTATTGTACTTAAGTGTCCCTCTAAGACTGATAAGACCGGCAATAACATCATGAAATATCACCGAGTCTTTGCCTTTATCAATAGAATCGAGCAGTGCCAAGGATCTGGCAACATTCTTTTGGAATTCTTTTACTTCTTGACTTGAATCGTCTTTTGTCTTTACAGTCTTATTCAAAATCTCACTCTCCATATTCAAAGCGCTAGTATATGTAGGCAAAATAGATGCGATACCCACCAAAAGAGAAACACAAACCATAAAGAGAAATACAATAGTGATCCTGACATGATATTCACGTCTCAATAATATTCTTTCATGTAATGGTAAAAGTGTATGTCTCATATTTATAATTCCATTGCAAGTCCTGCGGCTACCGCAAACTTGAGTGACTGCTCCTTCATAATCGGAGGTATATAGCTATCCAAAGAAAAAGCATTTGTCCAAACATTTGCCACACTGACAGCGAGATCAGAACCCGCCAATGACTCACCTATACTTCCTTCATACTTACCGCAATCATTTCCGACCAAAATTGCCTGACCAAGCTTGGAACTTTCTGGATGGTGAGATATCCAATATTCATTGACCCTTATTAATTCATTTTGGAGCGTTTTGATATCGACACTCTGATCAGACTGACTTCCCCAGGAGACAGTAGAAGAAAAACAGACTACTCCCCCACAAACGATATATATACCAGTTTTTTTGTTCATGATATGCACGAGCATCACCGATTCATTGAGAGATTTTGGCAATACTGCCCTTGCGATGGATTTTGGCATAACCTCAAATGCTATAGGCGAAAGTCCGGACGAACGAAGCAAAGTCACAATCTTCTCAATATAAGCTTTTGGGACAACCGAGACACTTGCTCGAAGTTTGCCACCTGTCACAGACATAGGAAGTAGATCGAAATAGAAAACCGCATCAGAAACTGGCAGTGGGACATTTTCCTCAATCTTGAATTCGATATTTTGGGCATTGACCAATGGATCCGTAGAGACTACATCAGTCTGGAAAAGGTATGATTTCTCTTCAGGCAAAGAAACCTTAACATAGGTAAGATTCAATTCTTTATCTAGCTTCGTAAGGCTTTCGACCAAAGATTTGTCATCTTTGATCTCCCCACCATCGATAATGCCGGGAGCTAAGTCTATAGATTTGTGTTTGTGTATCTTCAATCCAGGCAAATATCCAGAAAATTCCAAGCAAGAAATAGAGTCGTCATTTATATCCAAACCAGCATGTTTCATAACCATGAATTTTGGTGGAGGAAAAAGTTTGAAGAACAAAGACGAATGCATGCACTAATTATATCAATATATAGCCAAATTAAAAACTTTGATTTTTGAAATGTTTATAAGCCTCTTTTATACCAGGGAAAGCCGAGACCAAGATTATGACAATAATCACAGGTAAAACATATTTGTCTGGATCTGGTATAAGTGAGCCTAGTCCGAAACCAAGCAAAATCATACTCCAAGTCCAAAGAAAAGCTCCGATAATATTGAAAGCAATGAATGTTTTGTACTCCATCGTGCCTATACCAGCGACGATTGGGGCAAAAGTACGGACTATCGGCATAAAGCGAGCGATAATAATTGTCTTCTTTCCATGCTTTTCATAAAATTCTTGTGCTTTTGCAATATGTTTTTTATTAAAAAAAATTGACTCTTCTTTTGTAAATAATTTCGGACCCAATTTGCGACCGAAACTGTAACCCAAACTATCTCCCAAAATACCAGCTATAAATGTACCAAATAGTAATATTGGCAAAGACAAATATCCTTGTGATGCTAGAAATCCTGCAGTAAAAAGCAATGAATCTCCTGGGAAAAAGAAACCAAAAAATGCCCCTGTCTCCAAGAAAATTATCACAATAACACCGATAAGACCTGCCGCTTGTATAAGCGACTTAGGATCAGTAATAAAATGTAAAAAAGAAAAATCCATTATGATGCCAAAGTACCTGGAGGAATTGTGCTATTTGGTTCTAATAGTGAAAAACCTCCCTCTTTGGTGGATACTGCCAAGATCATACCATTACTTTCGAAGCCCTTTATCATTCTTGGTTCCAAATTTGTGACAAACATACAAGTCTTGCCTACAAGAACGCTATGATCTGGAAAGTAAAGTGATATACCGGAAATAATTTGACGAATTTTTGGAATTTTCTGAATTTGTGCTTTTGGTAGATCTCTACTATCTTGTTTCTGCCCTTCCTTATCTGCAATAATTGTACTGCCAGAATTTTGGACTTCTTCATTACCGACACTCGCAAGAGGCTTTTCTTCAAATTCAGCAAAATCAACAGTCAAACGCAAAAGTTTGTCAGTATTTGGCACTTTCTCCGCCGAAAGTATTTTGCCCGCTCGTATCTCAACTTTTTTGAAATCTTCGTATGAAATCATGTTGGTCACTAGCCACTAGGAATTAGTACTAGTAAGAAAAGCATAGCAAATGTGATGACTAGTGGCTAGGCACTAATCACTAACTACCTTTTCTTTATCTAAATAACTTTGAAGAATAATAGCAGCTGCTGAAGCATCGATAAGTTCATTTTTGCCCTGCCACCTCTCGGCTTGTACACTGGTAAGAAATTCTGGTTCAAATACTACTTCGAATCCTCTAGCTTCAAGTCTTTCTTTGAATTCCAAACTGTCGATCAAAATCGCATTGGCTTTGCCACTAAAATCTCTCGATTCACCCAAAACAATAATCCCAACTTCATTGTCTATAGCAATTTTTTCTATTTTTGAGACCAATTGATCATCATTTGTAATAACAGAGAGTGGTAAGGCAAACTTATTACCCTCATCTGATAGGGCCAAACCGACCCTTTTTGAGCCATAATCTATACCTAATAGTCTTTTTTTATTTTCTTGCATATATATACAATAACAATAAAGTCATTGCGAAACAATCGTTTTTCGTTTAATATGTCGAGACTGGATGGGTGGCTGAGTGGTTTAAGGCAACAGTCTTGAAAACTGTCGTCCTCGCAAGGGGACCGTGAGTTCGAATCTCACCCCATCCGCAATTTGGTTTTAGAATCTTAATATGATGACACCCATACAAAAGTTGGATAGGGAGACAAAAATTGTTGATTATCTCAAATCAAAATACCAACCAGTTGGTATATTTCTTCATGGTTCTCGTGTGACCAGAAAAGAACGTCCACATAGCGATTGGGACATTATTATGCTGTTTGATAAAGGAATTCCAAGAAAAGGATACCGCGAAGATATTAGTGGAGAAGATGTGGAATGGAAGGCGTTCCAAATTCCTGTCCCAGAAGAGAAAATCCTTGATACCTTTGACGTGTACCTTCAATTTGCCAAAGTTCTTTGGGAAAAAGATTCTTTAGCGAGTAATCTTCTTCAAAAAGCTATTCAAGTCTATGATAAAGGTCCGAACCTTTCAGAAGAAACAATAAAAAGAGAAGAGCAATTCTTTGAACATAAGATACTTGGAATGAAAGACGACAAGGACACTCCGTATATGTTTATCCGCCATCTGTCAGTTTTGTTTAATCGTGCAAGCAATATGTGGTTTGAGATTTTACATAATAGCTTTGCAAAACCATTTTATATTGGAATTCCGATTATTAAAGAAAGAGATTCCGAATACTATAATCATCTTATGATTCTTTGTTCCAATAATTCATTGAATGAAGAAAAAATTGCTTCTGCCGAATGGATTTCCAGAAAACTTTTTAAAAACAAGTGATACTGAGAAATAAAAAAATCTAACAGAACTGCTAAAATACATCGACAGGATCTCACCTAAATGATTTAGTGAATAGCTCAAACGAATAAACGAAGTACTAAAATAAGTAAATGAAAATTATAGACTCGATAGTTTATCAAATTTTATTTTTCTAACTACACCAAATTTAAATTTTTTTGTAAGTAGAAAACCATATGTAAAAAGAATATAATTGCGCCATGACAATTGAAATTATTGTAAATGGTCCGAGTCAGGGCTTTGAAGACATCAAAGAGGTTGATGAAAATGGCATTGAGTTTTGGACTGCCAGAAAGCTCTTTCCATTGTTTGGATATTCTCGTTGGGAAACATTTGACGAGGTTATTAAACGTGCCGCAAAATCTGCCGTGAATAGTGGTCAGGATATTGACTATCATTTTCGGAGCTTGACGAAAATGATCGAGATAGGTTCTGATATTACACGCACAAAAAGAGCCGTCAATGACTGGAAATTAGATCGATACGCCTGCTATCTCATAGCTCAAAACGGTGATTCGAAGATACCTCAAATTGCTTTAGCCCAAACATATTTTGCAATACAAACACGCCGACAAGAAATATTTGATAATTTACCAGATATCGAAAAGAGACTCTTCATTCGTGGCGAAGTAACGAATGAAAATAAGAAGCTTTTTAAAACCGCAAAAGAAGCAGGTGTTTCTCATTTTGGACTTTTCAATGACGCAGGTTATCGTGGTCTTTACGGAGCACCTCTATCTGATGTAGAAGCAAGAAAAGGTATCAAAAAAGGTGAGCTACTGGACCGAGCGGGTGCGACTGAATTGGCAGCTAATCTTTTCCGTATTACTCAGACAGACGAGAAGCTCAAAAAAGACAATGTAAAGGGCGATTCTGCGGCACGAAATACCCACAATATGGTCGGCGGTAAAGTCAGACAAACAATTAAAGATATTGGTGGTACATTACCTGAAAATCTTAAGCCAGAGAAACATATCAAAGAAGTCAGGAAAGAAGCAAAACTACTTGAAAAGCAAACTAAAAAGATTTTACATTCTGCTAAAAAAATACCAAATTAGATTGACGATTATCATTTTAGCCCTTCACTTTTAGTGCTAAAATATCCCTAGACCTATGAGCACCCAAAACGAAAATGGAGTCACTCTCCTGCCTCTCAAAATTCGCTTCGTGGTGTTTGTGGCACCACGAGACTATGGAGGCACATGTGCAGTGGAAACATTGCAAGCCGATCTTGTTCAAGCCCGCCTTATGGGCCTCACCCCCGAAGCCATGATATCAAGTCTAAGACCAAAGCCATGCGGCCTAAGCCTTGAAACAATTGTGCACACTTTCAGCGAGGGTGGGTGTATACCAGCTCGCACACCATTACTTGCTTGGCAAGTCCTCTAGCCCCTTCACATCGCCCTCCCCTCGGAGGGCTTTGTTACAAAAACAAACGACCGCAAGCTAATGCGGTCGTGCGAGAAACTCTCAAGAACCGAAACTCACGCCAAGGTCGGACGAGATCGAACTTCGGATCCGCAGATTTGGCAAATGGGCACATGTCTCAGACCAGGCCCATCGGTGAACGCCTCATCAACAACTCGGCCTTTTGGGTGGTGACATTCATCCCTGAATCTGTTGATCTGACCCTGAACCGACTCCAGATTCCGATTCGCCTCCTGCACAGCTTCTTGAGCCAAGCGAAGCATCACTTTAAGCTCGATGCCCCTCCTTTCCAATTCTTGGAGACTCTTCTTAACACTAGGTTTATGCATGTTTCCTCCTTCTATATTGGATACTAACAAAGTTTTGAAAAGTTGCAATGATCAAACAAAAAACCTAATCTTTAAAATTTCAAAAAGCATTTTTATTTTGCCAAGCAATTTGACTTTCGATTCACGATCATTGTGCCAGACAATCGGTACTTCTTTGATCTTATAACCAAGCCTTGTGGCAATTAGTAAAATTTCCACGTCAAAGGCCCAGCCGAAAGTCTTTTGCTTGGAAAAAACATTTTTTGCAATTTCATTTTTGAATAATTTGAAACCGTTTTGGGTATCGATAATTTTTAGAGGCAAAATAAATGAAACAATATGGCGAAAGATCCAACCCAAAAATAATCTAGGAATACTCTGATCCTCTACTACATTTGCTCCCGAGACTCTCCTTGAACCGATGGCAATATCGAATCCATGTTCAATCGCTTTATTCAATTTTTCTAATTCCTCGATCGGTGTCGAACCATCAGCATCCATAAAAAGAATTCTTCTACCGCTCGCTAGTAACATTCCCCTATTTACCGAATAGGCTTTACCGCTATTTATCGGATTATCGATCAATTTTATAAAAGAGTATTTATTGCAAAATTCTTGCACCAAACTTCCTGTCTTGTCTTTCGAACCATCATTGATTACCAGAACTTCTTTTTGATATGACTTGGACTCGAGATAATTTGCTACATGTCGAAGAGTCTGGCCCAATCTTTTCTCTTCATTATATGCTGGTATGACTATAGAAATATCCATTATATTATTTGATACAAAGCAAAGCGTTCGGTCTCTTTCATTTTTTTGAAATTTTGGTCGAAATATGAAACAACACCCCGATTCAACTTTATCTTTTCATCTATTAGGATATACCCAATATTATATTTGGAAAAGATCTCATCATGGCTTTTTGGATCAGAGAAAAATGTTTCAACCTCCCTTTTTCGATCTGTATAGTCGATACCCCTACTCCACAACCAACCATCATAACCTATGACACCCTGCCTACCCCCAAGAGCCATAGCAGGATTTCTATGATCTGGACTTGATATTATTGTTTTATCTTTATCAGTATTTTTTGAAATGTAATCGCCCATTTCTATATATTCTCTTTCGAAGACTACGGTTAGATTGTCTCTTGGTACGGTAAATCTTCTATAAAGATCGATCAAACCAGAAAATGAAACCGATACAGTAAGCAATACTAGAACAATATAAATAATATATTTATTTGATATAAGTTTACCAAGAATTACACTTGCCATGTACAGAGTGAAGATAGAAATGAAGAAAATAAAATATATTAGTAATTTATTATTATCATAATCCCAAGGTTGGAATTGATATATATTTGCAAATAGAAATATTGATAAGCCAGAAAACAAAAATGGAGCTTGTCTTGTTAAAATTGAATCATCTTTTTTCAAATTTATTTGTTTTGAAATAAAGTAAATGAGAGTAATGAAAAAGAGTGGAAGTAATACTCCAAAATTTATCCAAATAAAGTTGATATATGAAAATGAAAATATTGTATGCACAGAATCAGCAAAATTTGCCCCACCATAACCACTTTCTACCATCCAACCAAGTCTCCAATGTCCGAATCCCCCACCCAACCTTCCGCCAAGCAAAAAGTACAATTGTGGTATAGATATAATAAAAGCGCATAGACCGACAATAAAAGATTTCTTTGCGCGTATTTTATCTTTGATGATTAAACTATGTACAAAATATATAATCAGAAGTAATCCAGCCACCAAGAAGCTATGAATATGAGCTAGAGGCAAAATTCCAAGAATAATAACTGAAGCTATATTAATAAGCTTATTTTCAAAGGAAAATTCCAAAATAAAATAAACGAATAACAAAAAGAGAAATAGGCCGATATGGAATGTATGTTGATGAACCATCGAGATCAGAGCCGGACCATAGGAAATATTTTGTAATGGATATTGCAAACTCAAATAAAAAGTATTTTCTGATTGCCCTTTGAAAAATTCATAGTACCAATGCAGACCACTTCCAAAGAAAAAAATTATCGATGATAAATAAGCGATTATTTTGTCTTTTGAAAGCTTGTAGTAAATGAGATAAGTCAAAACAATATTTCCAATAACCAGAAAATAGAGTGGCCATAAAATACTGATTGTCCAAGAACCAGTAACCGCCAAGATTATTCCTCGAATAAAATTCAAGAGAAATGGATATTGTAATTTCGCACCAAAATAAATCGGCTCACTCAAATCAAATGGACCAAAAGCAAATTTTGAGATCTGACCCATATGCAATGGCAAATCACCGTAACCTTCAAGAGTGGAGTGAATTGTATTATTGGTATCGAAATAAAAAGTATTGGATACTATCCTAAGACAAAATACAATCAAAACTAGAAGAAAAATTGCCAAAATCTTATTTTCACCAATAAATCCTACACTCTTTTTGAACCAATTCATGAGTTTACAATAGCAAAAAAATGACATTTATTATAGAGAAAAAACCTTAATATTGTTATAATTCCATCGTGATACCGATAATAATTTTTGCAATAAGTGGCCTAGTCCACGTCTACCACTTCGGCTGGCCTCAGTCTGTAGTTTTCGATGAGGTATTTTATGGCAATTTTGCTAGTCAGTATTGGCAAGGTTTATATTTCTTTGACCTGCATCCCCCATTGGTAAAATTACTCTTCGCTTTTGTAGGCAAATTATTTGGTCTCGATCAGTACAATGTTGACTGGACAAGTATAGGCAATTCTATTCCTATAGAAATGGTAAATCTTCGCCTAATACCGATGGTAGCCGGCATCATATTACCGCTTATCATCTACGCTATATGTAGAAGATTTGAGATGTCCAAAGCTTCTTCATTCGTTGTTGCCATGATGATCACTCTCGAAAGCTCTCTTATAGTCCAATCTAGATTTATTTTGCCAGACATCATACTTCACACATTTGGTTTTGCTTCTATCCTTACATATCTTGAATACACAAGAAGAATCGGTACAGGTAAGACTACTTGGTTTTTCGGCCTATCGACTATATTTGCTTCCTGTGCCCTTTCGATCAAATGGACCGGCCTTACCTATCTATTTATGATTATTGTTCTAGAAATGGCTAGGCAGTATATAGATTACGAAAGTTTCAAAATATTTTTTAAGAAAAATTTAATTTTCATTTCAAAATATTTGGCTATATCGGTGATGGTATACCTGATGCTTTTTGCAATGCACTTTTCCATACTTACTCATTCTGGTACTGGAGATGCATTTATGTCTCCAGAATTTCAAAGTACTCTCGAAGACAATCATGTACCGACAGCCATTGCTACACCTATGACTTTTTTGGACAAAGTCTTCGAACTAAACAAAGTCATGTACACTTCAAGTGCCGGACTTACCGCTACCCATTCAAATGCCAGCAAATGGTATACCTGGCCGATAATGCTTCGCTCCATTTTCTATTGGCAGGGCTCATCGCAATCAGATGGCACCACCGATTCGTACATCTATCTATTGGGCAATCCATTTGTTTACTGGCTCTCTACTCTAGCGATTTTCATTACAATTATCTTAGGTATTATCAAGTTATTATTTAGGAAAATAGTCCCAACCAATCCAGACACCTTCATAATTATTACTTTTCTCATTATCGGTTTTTTGGTCAATTGGCTACCGTTCTCATTTATCGGAAGAGTAATGTTCTTATATCACTACGAAGCGGCTTTGATTATAAGTATAATCGCAGTCGGTTTCTTATTGGATTCTCTACAACCTAGTTACAAAAAAGCTTTGATTGCCATTATTCTTGTCCTTACCACCGCATCCTTTGTTTATTGGGCTCCACTTACCTATGGTTTACCTATATCACAAGACAAACTCAAACAACTAATCTGGATACCAAGCTGGAGATAATCTTAATAACTTCCACAAATCAAGACGAAAAGATATAATTAACACATGGCAACCGAAGCTCTTATCTATTGGAACGCTCCCGAACATTTCCATGTCCAAAAAACTCCCGATTGGTACTGGGGAGTAGGCATCATCACTCTTGCTATATCAGCTGTCTGTATTATTCTCGGAAGTATCATTACAGGCATCTTTGTCTTGGTTGCTGCTACGACCCTGGTCATTCACGCTTCCCGACCACCCAGGATTGTCTATCACGAGGTCAATGATCGTGGTATTATGATTCATGACAAATTCTATTCATTCCTCCACCTCGAATCATTTTGGATTCCTCATGATGAAATGCCTCCGAAAATCATCTTGAAGTCTCGCAAATTTATGATGCCATACATCATCATTTTTATTGATGAGATCGATCCTGAGATTGTCCGCGAAGTTCTCTTGAGATACATTGCTGAAACTGAGCATCACGAACATTTCCTCCATCGCATTTTAGAAAGTTTTGGGTTTTAGACTAGATTTGTTGATTCTTTAATACTATTTTTTCCTTTAAATTCAAAACCCGCCTGACATTTGAATCTATTTTTGATTCTTCTATTTCCCCATCACGCACAGCATTAAGCAAAACGGAGTAAGCTTTGTTTACTGTCTTAATTGGCGCCACAAATAGCAAGATATCGTTGCCTGAATTAACAGCTCTTACCACACTATCTTCTAATTTATATTTCTTTGAAATTGCCCCCATATTCAAATCATCAGTAATAACTACCCCATCGTATCCATAATTTTGTCTTAAATCGTTGATATATTTTTGAGATAATGTGGCTGGATATAATGGATCGATAGAAGGATAAAGAACGTGCGAAGTCATCACCAAATCAGGCTTTTGTTTCTTTATTACGTCAGTAAATGTCCTTATAAATTCTGGATAAGTTTTATTATCAATTTTTGAAACTGGTAGATTTTTATGGGAATCAACCGACTCATTATCATGACCAGGGAAATGTTTGACTGTAGAAGCGATACCAGACTCTTGATATCCTCTCACCATATTTGCACCAAAAGAAATAATATCTTCCTTTGAGCCTCTAAAAACTCTAGTATAAAGAAAGGATTTATCGTTTGTAATGTACTCAAGTATTGGAGCAAAATTAACATTGATTCCTTTACTAAGAAGCTCCTTACCACGGTCAAATGCAACTTTGTAAGCCTGACTAGACATATTAATTTGCGATTGAGACGTTAGATCCGATAGCTGTTCTTTGATACGTGATACTGTACCCCCTTCTTGATCTACCGCAATAAGTAATGGAGGTTGACTGGAACTTGAAGCCACATCCTGAAAATGCTTCGTAACATCGTATACACTTTTGCCTTTTATATTTTGATTTAGCAATAAAATACCGCCAATCTTGTTTTCTCTTATCAAATTCTCCAACTGAATATTACTATCTTCAGAGTACAGACCGACCATAAATAACTGAGAGATTTTCTGCTCCAAGGTCATATTTTCAATTTTTAATTGCATTTTGTCCTTCACAATCTCACCCTTTTTATTAGACAGATCATTTTTTAAGACATTCCAAATACCAGGATTTTCTACACCAAGAACCCAAGCAGAAAATCCTCTTAAATTATTTTTATTGATAAATTCAATTCTTTTACCAAAACTTCTCGAATCTTCATGCCATACAATATATGAATCCTTCCCAACTGAATACTTAAGATACGGTACTTTAAATATTTCATCAAACCCTTCTGATGTATCATATTTTGACCTTAAATATTTGAGTCTTTCATAACTACCTCCTGATCTCAATCTAATAAATGGGACTTCTCTCCAACTCCAGTAATATAATGGCACTCCTAATGAAAGTTTTTCTTTTGGAATTTTATCTTTAAGATAAGAAAATACATTTTCTACAAATGGCATTGATGCACTTGGGCCTTTAGAATTTGGATCATCATAAGTCATTACACTAATAAAATCCAAAGATCTCGAAAGTCTCTCATAATCAAAAGCACCGCTCCAGTTCTTATAAAAATCGGTCTGTTCATCATTGATTCTAGAAACAGCAGCTATACTTAAAGATAAATTATTGAGTTTAAATTTTTTGCTAGCGCGCTCGATAAATTGACTATATAAATCCCGATCAAGATAGGAAATATGTTCAAAATCGAATTGCCATCCAGCATAATTATTTATTTTAGCTTCTGTAATCATGAAATCCACTACTCGATCTTGATTGTCCTGATTTGAAGTTAGTAACTTATGGATAACTTTTTGGCTAAAATTTTGATTTACAATAAGCGGTATAATTTTAATCTTGTTATCAGTGGCGATTTTTTTAATTTCTGAATCGACAATCCCGAAAACATCGAGATTGCTAGTTAATGTGTAACTCTGAGGTGCAACAACATCTATAAACGATGAGTTAGTACGAAAACTCTCAATACCATTTTTTGATTCAGAAATATAAAAAATTTTTTCAAGACCTACAGAGTTTGCAGAGGAAATGCTGGGGTTTAATAGAAATAGAAAAGAAATAACAGACAATGACACGAATTTACTTACTATTTTACTCATTACATATAAAAAATAACACAAAAAACAATAATCGACCATTAAAACCGTAGTAATCGGCCAACCAGAACTTTAACTTCTCAGTCATAAATCGCAAGGTTTTGGTTTTTAATATATATCGTGAGCGCCTATGTAATGAAACCGCACATTTTTCTTTTCATCAAAATCAAAAATTATTCTATATTTACCATTTATAGAAAAAGAATAATATCCATTAAATTTACCATGAAGTTTGTGGGTCCTTAATGATAAGTCGAACGACGAAAAACCTGTTCCTTCTCCTCCACCAAAGCCTTAATATCCCGAGATAATTTACGATATTGTTTTTCAAATTTTGATGAATATAAAATTTGCACGAAGCAATTATCTCAAATCTTTCAAAGACTTCAATACCTTAAATTTGCCGTTTGAAAAATCCTCCTCTGAATCTCTAAGATCCTTTTGTAACTTTTGTTCTTTCCACAATCGAAGTAGGTAACGAAAAAACTCACTTGTAGAAGCAAAATGTCCATTTTTGACTTCCTCTTTTACTATCTGTGCTAAAGAGGGTGGAATCGATATGTTCAATATTGATCTCATATTATAGATTATATCTTACTGCCAGTGTAATATAATGTATTACAAAGTATATACTATTCCTTATTCAAGTCAACCCAATATATCCCCCGCGAGGAATCGAAGCTTACAGCTTCAGTACAGGTTTCGCGTCGTGCTCGCTACGCTATGCGCGACATGCTCAACTTTTTCGATTTCTCATAGTTCCTACATGCGACCAAAAAATACTGAGAAAACTCAGTATTTTTTGGTCGGGTGCCCCCGCGAGGAATCGAACCTCGATTACAAGATCCGCAATCTTGCGTCCTATCCGTTGAACGACGAGGGCTTTATTTGCTCAACTTGGCAAGTGCTTTTGAGGCACGGGACTTCAATCGTGCGGCTGTATTTGCTTTGATATAGTCTGTCTTTGCAGCCTTATCTAGAGATTTGTAGAGTAAAGGAATTATCTTTTCTGCTTCAGCTTTGTTTTTTGTGGAAATAGACTTACGAAAAGCTTTCAATTGCTTTTCAATCTCATTTTTCCTTCGCAAATTGAAGACACGCTTTGCTTTTGCGCTTCGAATTGCTTTCTTTGCAGAAGATGTAATTGCCATAAGTTTTGTGCTAAGTAAGTTATCATGATATAGATATAAAGTAAAGGGCTTATGAAATTTCTACATTTCAGGCTCAAAATAACAAAAATTGCTATAATACCAATATGATAGCTTCACTAAAAGGAACAGTTAGTTATTTGGACCAAAAATCTCTGATTTTGGATGTAAATGACGTTGGATATCGCATACATACCACAAACGATATTATCAATTCCCTTTCTGTCGGTGATAGTACTAGCTTTTTTACCCATCTTGCCGTAAGAGAAGACGCTATGGATCTTTATGGTTTCCCAAATAAGAAAGAACTAGAAGTCTTCGGTATGCTTATAAGTGTATCCGGTATCGGACCAAAAGGCGCAATCAATATCCTCTCTTCCGTCTCCATAGAGACCCTCACAAATGCAATCCGGACCGGCTCGACCGCACATCTGACAAAGGTCTCTGGAATAGGCAAAAAGACTTCCGAAAAGATTATCTTAGAACTCAAAGATAAAATTGCTTCAATTACAGATTATGCAAACACTAGTGATTTGAGTAGCGATGCGGATGCAATAGAAGCCCTCAAAATGCTTGGTTACAATACGGATGAAGCCCGCGAATCTCTAAAGAAAATAGATCGCGATATAATAGACACGGGAGAGAAGATCAAAGCCGCTCTCAAAGTCCTAAACTAATATGTTAGACAACATTTTATTTCAAATAAAAAAATTCATCCCAACCACCATCTTTGACTTTTTTAATCCTGCTTATCATTGGTCACTATCCCTATTTGCTGCAATCATATATCGATTCCCCTCAAAAAATATAAAGATTATTGCCATAACCGGTACAAAAGGCAAAAGTTCGACCACAGAAATTATCAATGCAATTTTTGAAAAAGCTGGATACAAGACCGCCCTATCCAATACCATTAGATTCAAGATAGGAGAAGAATCCAGCAAAAATCTCTACAAGATGAGCACGCCGGGTAGATTTTTCCTCCAAAGATTTATCCGCAAAGCCGTAAATGCAAAATGTGACTATTGTATTCTAGAGATCTCATCACAAGCTTCATTACTATTTCGTCACAAATTTATTCATCTAGATACATTTATCTTTACCAATTTATCAAAAGAGCATATAGAAGCGCATGGTAGCTACGAAAACTATCGTGAAGCAAAAGTTGATATTGCCAGAAACCTCAATACCTCTTGCAAAGATACAAAAACCGTCATCGTAAACGGTGATGACAAAGAACATGTACATTTCACAAATGTCCAATCTCAGCGCAAGATCACATACACTCTCGACAGCTTGAAGCCCTACTCATTTTCAAACGGCATAGACTTCACCTATAAGGGCATAAATATTCACAGTCACCTTCTAGGAGAATTCAATCTTTCAAATATTCTCGCAGCCATTACTTGTGCAGAGAGCGAAAACATTTCCAAAGAAAATATCAAAGAAGCTATTGAACAATTCAAAAATATCCCTGGAAGACTAGAAACCATCAAAGCAAAAGACTTCGATATTATTGTCGATTATGCTCATACAGTAGAATCTTTGAAAATGGTTTATGAAATTTACAAAAACACGCCAATAATAGCAATTCTTGGTGGCACTGGAGGAGGTCGCGATATCTGGAAGCGTACCGAAATGGGCAAAGTTGCTGACACATATTGCAAAGAAATAATCCTAACAAATGAAGATCCATACGATGAAGATCCTCAAGAGATTTTCAGTGATATTATCAAAGGTATCAAGAATCACAATCCTATTATTATTCTAGATAGAAGAGAGGCAATCAAAAAATCTATAGAAATAGCTGGCCCAGGTTCCACTATTATCATTACAGGCAAAGGCACTGATCCTTATATCATAGGACCAAATAATTCAAAAATTCCTTGGAGTGATTCAAAAGTAGTCAAAGAAGAATTAGAGAAGTTTTATCAGGTTTCAAGTCTTTAGGAATAGCACGGCGAGGTATGTATGTTATTTTTTGCCCTTTCGCAGTGCCGAAAATTTAGCAAATGGATACGGTGGCGGTACAGACATTCTGTTTTTTGCCCTTTCGCAGTGCCGCCGTCACACAAATCCGAATACTACAAAAGGGCGGCACGAGAAGAGACAGCTCCGCGAGTTTTTTGGTCTTCGAGCGGAGCTGATCGTGGCAAAAAACAGAATGTCTGTACCGCCACCGAAAATATTATATAACCTGTACAGAATAGCGCTTATTAAGTTCTTCAATTGTTTTTTGACCGACCATCCCTCCCTCACCCTTTATCCCAGAGCGCTTCTGGAAAATCTCTACTGCACTTTTTGTGCAATTGCCGAAATTGCCAGAACGAGGACAATCATTTAGAGAGCGGTTCGATGGTGGATACATACCGTCAGTCATAAGAGCGGTCTGTAGTGAATAAACATCTTTTGGATTGTATTTCTTATCTACGATACTTGTATTCCATGTATGGGGTAAAAGCAGACTATCACCATTTGTAGCAATGTTATTTGGACTATGATCATCGAAGAAATCCTGCAGACCCAAATATGTCTGAAATGCCAAATCTTTTATTGCCAAATCATAAATTTCTTTATTATTGAATTGTGGCTCATATATATAACCATATTCGATAAGCATACTTGCCGCATCAATAGAATTGTAAGCACCGACAGCAATAAGATCTTGAGTTTCGACTATTCCGGACTTTTCTCCCGGAAAATTTGAAACTGGATTATATTTCTTCAAACGATTAAAAATTGATTTTGCCACGGTTTGTGTCGTCGTACTATTGTAATATTGATCTTGAGGAACATAGATAGCAAAACCACTATAATCACCTGGCAAAGTCTTGGCATGACCTGGATGATCATTGAAATGAACATGAATGATAATATCAACATCATTTTCATTTGACCATTTGCTAATGCCATAAAGTCTATAAGCTATATCTCTAGGAGCGACATTGTGAATTACTTTTGAAATAACTGGATGAAATTCCCCTATTCTTGACAGTCTATTTATCTCCTCTACATGACTTTTTGTCCATTCGATAATATCGTTCCAATTTTTTTTGAAATAATTGGAAAATGTAGAAGTCCAGTCTTTTTTGTCTCGAGTAATATAGACTTCATAACGATTATTTTCCGACAAAAAGCTCTTGAGTTGCATTGCAAGATCGACTGTCATATCTCTTTCGAAAAGATCGGCGTATTCGGCACCTCCATAATCTGGCTCATGTCCGGGAACGATCAGAATTTTGACCTTATCAGCCGGAGATGGAGTGTTGAACATCCCTTCCTTTGCAAAATATTTGGATTTTATTTCTGAAATTGATTTTGGGCTATGCGTAAGTATTACATTTGCCAATTCATTTTCGGCGGAACCAATGTAATAAAATACAATTTTTGCCCATTGAGGATTGAAAGTCAGCCACGGTACGATAAGTACCGCTACAAGAAAAAGAAAGACTAGGATGTGGCGCATAACTATATTATACATTATAGTTGGCATATGCCAGAATTACCCGAAGTTCAAACAACAGTTAACGGTTTGAGGACATTTATTGTCGGTCAAAAAATAACCGATGTTTGGACTAGCTATAATAGTTCGTATTTCAAAGGATCAAATACCATAAAAGATCCCGCTTATTTCAAATATTTCAAATCTATAATTGTAGGACAAAAGGTGAAGAAGGTTGAAAGAAGAGCAAAGAATATACTGATTTTCCTCTCCAATAATAAAATTATTCTTATTCACATGAAAATGACTGGCCACTTACTCTATGGCAAATATCATTTCAATAAAAATAATAGAAACGATCTATGGGAACCGATAGAACCAGAAGGTCTAAAAGATCCCTTCAATCGAAGAGTTAGAATGGTTATTACTCTAAACAATAAAAACCATCTTGCTTTGTCTGATACTAGAAAGTTTGCCAAAGTTACTCTAATTGACGCAAAAGACTTTCATTTATCAGAACACTTGAAAACTCTTGGTCCAGAACCGCTAGAAGAAACATTCACCTTCCCTATTTTTTGTAAAAATATAAATAAAAGGCCAAATTGGAAAATTAAACAAGCACTTATGGATCAGACACTGATAGCAGGAATCGGAAATATTTATGCCGATGAAAGTCTATGGCGAGCAGGTATTCACCCAGAGACAAAAGTAAATAAAATAGATGCAAAATCTTTGAAAGAAATTTTCAAAGCAATAAAAACAACCCTTTCTCGAGGTATAAATCTTGGTGGTGATTCTATGTCAGATTATAGAAATATCTATGGAAATAAAGGCAATTTCCAAGAAGAACACCGTGCCTATCAAAGAACCGGAGAGAAATGCTCGAGGCAATCCTGTTCCGGCAAGATTTGCAGAATCATTGTTGCTGGCCGTGCCACACATTTTTGTAATGTGCATCAGAAGTAGTATATTAGCCAATAACAAACAACATAATCCCCGTGGCAACCGCTACATTTAGAGACTCTTTCTTCCCTTTCATGGGGATTTCTGCGATTTGATCAGATAATTTCAAAAGATTCTTTGAAACACCGCCCACCTCATTCCCTACAATAAGAGCATTCTTCTTACCAAGCTTAATTTTTCTAAAGTTTACCGATCTTTTGTCTTGCTCAAGAGCAATGATTGTATAATCATCTTTTTTTAATTTCTTAACTAATGACAATCCCGACAGAGCATATTCCCAAGCGACCAAGTCTTCTGCACCCAAAGCGACTTTTGCAAAATCGGATCTTTTGTTACCAAACCTATCGTTTGGGGTCGCAGTCGTACCAATGCAATAAATCTTACTAACACCCGCAGTCTCTGCGGTGCGGAAAATCGAACCAACATTGTGAACACTGCGAATATTGTCCAGAATTATTACCAGATCTTTCATATTATTAGAAATACCCTATAATATTCTCATAATAATAACAATATAAACATGATTTCAGTTTTTCCAGATCTTTTTGTCTTCCAGTTACTTTCACCATTTATTTTGAGAATAACCTTGTCAGCAGTTATCCTTTTTTGGTCAATAAAAGAGTTCAAAAAGAAAAATCCAGATATAAAGCAAAGAATAGTTACTCTGATCAAAGCGATTTGTGGATTATCACTTCTCCTTGGTCTCTATACCCAAGTCAGCGCTTTGATTGTCTTTGCCTACTTAGCCGTTCAACTATTTTTCAAATTCAAAAGCAAGTCCCTCTTTAGCGATGGTATCAATTATTATTTTATCCTCCTTGTAATTGCACTATCACTACTCTTCACTGGTCCTGGAGTATTTGCTTTCGATCTTCCACTTTAATTGGATCCAGTCTGAAAATTATTTGGATTATTGCTAGATGAATTATCTGGATTATTTGTGATGTTATTTTTCGAATATTTTTTCAAATAGAGACCGACAAATATTCCGATTATTATTACAATAATAACCAAGAAAACATTTAGAATTGTTTTATTTCTCTCGGTAAACGGCACCACAGGATCTTTGTCCGGTACAAAACCGGGATTCTCTGATTCCTGACCGACTCCGATCATTGGCAAATCATTCTTTTCGATATAATCTGACAATCTAGAAATATCATACCTTGGCGCAGTAGCGTGCTTATTACCATAATAAATCCTGTAGGATTTGCCACTCTTACCCTCAAATATAACTTCAGCATTTGTACCACTTACATTTACTTCATTTGAAATATTTAGAGGTGGATTGTCTTCATTTACTATGGTTAATTTTATATAGCGTTTATTTTGATCATCGAATCTTACTTCGGTATCTCCACCATTGAAGATCGAGGTATTTATTTTTGAAATTACAACACCATTGATATAAGTCCAGTTATTTGTTGTACTTGAATAATTGTCAGTAACTTCGACCACAACCTTTCGAACAAAATTCTTATCACTAATATTTAGATTTACAGAATTTGTAATTAAGCCAGATTGTTTGCGATCGATCAAAATCTCTGTTGTTTTATTCTTCTTATTTTGAGAAATCTCTGCCATTAGATCCACATTGTACTTTGGTAGATTGACTTCCCTTGCCAACGAATATCTAGCACCACTTACATTAAGAGCACCCTCTTCACCTTGACCGATCACTATCATCAAATACCTCGAACTATTGCCAGAAAAATCGATGTATTTCCTTTGTGAAATTGTGCCACTCCCAAGATCCTGAACTGAATAAATATAACCCTTATCAGAAACCAGAGACCAGTTATTACTATTTGATTTGTATAATTGAGGAGCAGAATAAACCTTGACCTGTCTTCTGAAATTTGGATTTGTAATATCAAATTCTACCCTTGAAACGACATTGCCCTCTTGACCCATATCCATGACAAATCTGGTCTCACCATTGCTTTCTTTGACATTATTGACCAAGTTGGCCTGTCTTGGAGCAATCTTGGCTTTGACGAATTTGGAATAAAGATAAGGCACTTCGCTATCTGATTCATCGACAATACGCAGATCCGAAAGATCGCTATTTTTCCAGACCATATTTGGAGGTAATATCACATCTACCAAACCATCGGTCTCAACTCGATCTATAGAGCGATAAAATTGCCACTGACTTTTGTCTATTTCGGCTTGAGCTTTATTTGCAAATATAAATGCTAAAGCTAATGTTATTAAGATAATTTTTTTCATTTTTTTATACTATTTCTTTTAGACGATCTTTGTACTTTGCATAAGCGAATGATGCAATAAGAGCGATTAGACCGAAGACTATAAACGAAACTATTCTATACAATTGACCCAAAGACCAGACATCGATCAAAACTTTAAAGGCTGTAATGATAAACAAAACCAAGCCCATCCTTCTCAAGCCTACTATCCTTCTTCCGAATCCCAAAGCAGTCAAAATAGCAGCATATATTGTCCACAAAATAGAGGTTAGAGTGTTTGAGGTATTTCTCAAACTATTTTGTTTCAAATAATAACTACTATCCGTGTTATAACAATTTGAAGTACTATCTATTTGATATCTAGCACATTCAGATATTCTTTGTGAATTAATTTGACTCAAATCATTTATTTTCGAAGAATAATATCTATCTATTTCCAAGGAAAGTCCATACAAAGTCAGAACGTTTGCAACTATTATAAAGGCAATGATTCCCCTCTTTTGTATTTCTACCGTAATACTGCCGTATCTCTTATACATATATGAGACGAAGTATGCTACAGCAACAGCAAGCAAGATAATGCCGAAATCTTTATTTATAATAGGAATATAAACTTGAGCGTAATACCAGTCTGAAAGCTGAATAAACATATTTAGACCACCCAGGATATAGACAATAAGACCCATAACTTGGAAACCTCGATTGCTAATAACAGATGCGATGTAATAAAGCGCTGCAGCCTCGATAAGCCATGCTACAGCCACCCACGAACCATCGAATTGCAAAGGTACGGCTGAAGATAGGAAAACGACGGCAAGACCTGGAAGAAATATGTTGATTGTCTTATCAGTTGGATCTGCTTTATTTATCATGTAAGCCACAGCCATATAGACAAGGGCGATAAGAGCAAAGACAAAACCAAGTATCCAATGATAATCCCTATCGAGCAAAGCGACTATCGTATAGCCGATAAATAAAGCATTTGCGCCGAGGACAAAATAATCTGTACTTTCGGCCTTGTCGCCCACTTTGAGACCTCTTAGGATAGTAGCAAAAATGAAGGTAATGAAAGTCACGACTACGAATGTAAGTGTAATCCCCAAATATTCTTGCTTATAAATAAGCGATAGCCAAGAAAGGAAGTTGATCATTGTACCAGCGAATGCCAGAGCATTTAGACGAGGCCATTTCTTGAAATTTGATATTGCCAAAACGCCGAAGTTTATGATCGCCAAATAGAATAGGATATTGTAACCGCTATTTGTACCGACAAGAGCTGGTGTGACGAATGCGCCGACAATGCCAACTACCGATAGAGTTATTGTTGCATTTACTATACTCATTGCAAAGATAAGCGCTGTAACCGCAAACATCATGAATCCTGCAACGGTCGGAGACATAAGACCATAAAATGCATGTGCGGCATAGAATGAAAGATAGAGTATGCCAGCACCTCCACCGATCAGTAGATCAGAGTACTTCAAATATTTATTTCTAAGATATTGGCCGAGAGCAATGAAAGCTAGACCAAACAATACTCCTATCATTACCCTACCGGTCGGCCCTACCCAATTGTTATCGAAAGCGTATTTCAAGAAGAAAGCTACGCCGACCAAGACAGCTCCAATACCCAATCTTCCAAGCAATTTGCCAGAAGATTCTTCGGAACTAACGATCGGTGTTTGAATACTTGGAACAGGAGTAGGTGCGACACGAGTAGATGTAGTCTCGACAATAGGAGACGATGTCTGCGTCGTCACCTTATCTGCGCTAGGACTCTTCTTTGATAGATCAACCGCGCCAGACCTCAAAGTCTTCTCAATTTTCTGAAGTCGCAAGGAGTGATTGATTACGAAGGCCAATAATATAATAGCTATAAATATTTCGAACATAATAATGTAATTATTAATATGTCTCTATTATAAAATAGTTTGGAAGGAAAAGCTTATGAATTCTTATTGATTACAACCAAATTAATTCATTATAGTTATACTTGAATTCTAGATAATATGTATGATAATATCATATTACATTATCATATAATCACCTGTAATTATGACTACATTATCAGTTCCAATTCCCGCCTTTCTGGAAGAGTTTATTGACAATATGGTCGAAAGTGGTTTTGCCGCAAACAAAGCGGACTTGGTCCGAAAAGCTCTCATAAAGCTACGCGAGGATGCGGCTGTCAATTCTGTTCTTCGAGCAGAACAAGAAATAAAAGAGGGTAAACTTCTGCAAGGCGATTTGGATGAATTAGCAAAAATGTACTCCTAATATGAATTTGGAAATCAGATACACACCCGAGTTCGTAAGAACTTACAGTAAATTAGAAAGAGATCTTCAGTTAGAAATAAAATCAAAAATTGAACTTTTCAAGAATACCAATAATCACAGATCACTGAAGGTCCATAAACTACATGGCAGACTTAAAAACCGATTTAGTTTTTCTATAAATTATAAATTCCGTGTAATTTTTGAATACATAAAAAATAAAACTGTTGCACTAGTTACAGTAGGCAGTCACGATATTTACAAGTAGACATTTGCCTCATTCATTTGATATCAGCACCGAGCGAGGAGCTTGCGACGAGTCGAGGTGAGCCCAGTTGGATTCGCCCTCGGCTCTCACTCGCTACCCGCTCGTTCGGCCTGGGCACCGCCTCGCCATCGCGCCTTGCTAGGCGCGATATGGCTCCGGCGTTCGAATCCAACTCGGACGCGCGCAGGTGCGTCCTTGGTCACACCTCATTCGCTTCGCTCATTCGGTGCGCCCAGTTGGATTCGAACCAACGACCCACTCCTTAAAAGGGAGTTGCTCTACCACCTGAGCTATGGGCGCAAATATAGGATACGATAAACAATACCATAAAATCTCACTATCGCAAGTATCCTAAAGACGTAGCAAAAAATTTTATTTGATTCTAATGGTGTCTACAAACTGCTCATATTTTCCAACATCATTCCCAATCTTGGAGTTCGAATTAATTAGTTCTTCTCTAACTTTACTGAGCAATCTAATTTCATAGTCATTCTTACCTTTATTCTTTTCGACAATAGAATCATCTATTAGATTATTCAATTCTCCATAACTACTATTGAAACCAACTTGAATAAGTGGAAATTTTGAATTTTTATTTAATATATATGTTCGACCATACAAATAGCAATCCGGGCTCTGAGGACCACACCGCATTATGTATTGAGTATAAGCAGGTTTTCCATCAATTAATTCCTGCTTGCATGAAAGTTCATTCAAAATATTATTGTCATATTTTGGACATGCCACATCCTTCAAATTTTCTTGATTCAAATTTTCAATTTTTTTACTATCAAAATTCTTTTTCGAATAAAAAGGTATGATTTCTTCGGCACCAGAAGCCTCTTGAAAATCTGATGAATAAACTTGGATATAAACTGATGGAAGTGTATAACTTTCAACAGATTTATTTTTTTCAAAATTTATCGCAACCACATTTCCTTTGGTTAAGATTGTTCCATCAAAATCTGAAATCTTATATCCCTTTTTTACAATATACCCTTCACGGTTTAAATCTTTATCTACAATCTTAGATTCGTATTTATTTACCGAACCCCAGTCTCGTGGATATAAAAATGATAGTCCTGTAACAGAATCAGTAAACTTCGATACTTTAGCAAAATAATTTTTATAAAAATAACCCGAACATGCCAATACAATTATAAGTACAACTATCGCAGATATTTTAAGCTTATTCATCTTGGTGATTATTGTACCACGACAATAAACAAACAAGCATATGTCACACATATGCCAAAGCTACTTCTACTAAATACTCAAAACTAGCCTTTCTATACCCAATTCCAAATCAGTAAGACCTCTATGACTATCATGATACAAGACTATTGCCCTTTCCAATAAATCGTTGAGTTCAGCTTGTTCAAACAAACCAGCACCCTTCTTTGCTTTCGCATAGACAAAAGGATTGAGTCCGGCCTCCACCGCCGACTTTGCATCAACCGCTACAGCCATCGATTTCAATTGCCAAAAGATCGTACCCAAAATACTTTCTGGTTCAAGATTATTTTCCAAAGCTTGCCTATATATCATCCAAGATTTCATATGATCGCGATTGCCTATAGCATCCGCCAAAGAGAAAATGTTGAATTCTTTTTTGGCAACTTTTTCAACTTCATCATAAACAATAACCTTATCTCCATATTTATCAAATTTCTTTTTTGATTCAGCATTGATTTTGCCTTCACTAATAATAAAAATATTTGTCGACTCTTTCATCAAGGGCAATTTCTCCAAAATATTTTCTACTTTTTCTTCATTATTACCTACCCTATTTATATAAACTATATATTTATTTGAAAATAGACCCTGACCACCAGCATGCTCATCAATAACAAAAGGACTCCAATTGTCAGAATTTATTTCTACGAAGGATGCTTCGGGCTTCTTGGCACGAAGAGAGTCGACCAAGTTTCGAGCCTTATCTGCTACCTTTTTTTGATCTGTACCATAATAAATATAAAGCATTATTTTAATTCTCCCCAATTATTGCCAATAGCTTTTGAAGCTTTCATCACTATACCCTTTGTAACTTCTTTGTCGATGACATTTTCCATAATCTTCTCAATCTCAGTCGCTATTTCCTCGGCTTTATCTTCTCTTATTTCATAGACCAACTCATCATGGACTTGGAGTAATGGATAGACTATCTCATCCAATTTATTTTTTGCTATATAATCATCGATAGCAATCATAGCAAGCTTGATTATGTCAGCTTCTGTTCCCTGAATTGGAGCATTGATGGCCATTCTTTCGGCTGAAGCTTTGATATATGGAATTTTGGAATTGATCCCTTCGAAATATCTCCTGCGACCAAATAATGTCTCGGTATAACCTTTTCGTTCAGTTTCCGCTTTTACTTCATCCAAATACTTTGCCAAACCATTGAATGTTGTAAAATAATCATTTAGAAATTTTTGCGCTTCATCTCTACTTGTACCAAGATTTTGTTTCAAAGCCAAAACCCCCATACCATAAATTATGCCGAAATTTATAACCTTGGCTTTCCTACGCATATCGGAACTGACTTTGTCATGACTAACACCGAAAACAAATGAAGCAACTGAAGTGTGTACATCTTCACCCTTGCGAAATATTTCGATAAGTTTGCTATCTCCTGATAGAAAGGCCGCTATCCTCAATTCCATTTGTGAATAATCGAAACTACAAAGTTTATAACCTTTACTTGCCACAAAAGCGCGTCGTATTGCCTTTCCTAGTTCAGATTTGATAGGAATATTCTGCAAGTTCGGATCGATTGAAGCCATCCTACCCGTAGTCGTACCCGCCGAGACGAATGTAGAATGAAGTCTATTTTCTCCATCAAGAAGAGGTGGAATAGCGTCTATATAAGTAGACAATAGTTTTTGCAATTCTCTGTATTCGAAGATCAACGGTACGATCGGATGTGCATCCCGAAGTTTCTCCAGCTCCGATTCTCTTGTCGACCTCGCTCCCCCACTTGTCTTCTTGAGATTTTTTGCCGTCAAAAGTAATTTATCAAAAAGGATTTCTCCTAACTGTTTTGGTGAATTTATATTAAATGAAATTCCTGCTAAAGAATGAATTTTCTTTTCTAAAATTTCCAACTCCTTGTGATAGTCTGTGGCCAATCGGCCTATGAATGCTCGATCGATCGTAATACCTCTTATTTGCATTTTTTTGAGAATAGGTATAAGCGGTAGTTCTATTTTTTCATAAACATTTCTCAAATTTCTTTTTTCTAACTCTTCAAATATCGCTTTCTTGGCCTTGGCATAATCGAGCTGATTGCCAAAATTTATAACATCATCCACACTTGGATTTGTAATATTTGAATCTACCAACCACAAAGCTAATGCTGTCTTTTCTAGATCATCTTTGTCTATTTGTTGATTTGACCAAATATTGCCAGTTTCGATCTTTTGTTCACTTTCTTCATCGTGGCCAGTTTCGAAACTTTCTTGATATGTATTGCCACTTTTGATCTGACTATTTTCCTTTTTTGAGCCAGTCAAGACTTTTTCTAATCTTGGAAATAGCGTTCTAAATTCTAATTCATGCCACAAGCCACTAATCTTTTTTGCTTCTACAGATTGATTGAATACTTTATCGGGAATTACAAAATCTATTGGCACATCCCTTCTTATTGTAGCCAACATTTTACTAAATTCTGCTTCTTCTTTATTTGTCCTTAGCAATTCTATAATCCTTGGTGTAATACCAGCTTTTTTAAATGCAGACTCTTCGCCTTTTTCTAATGCATTGTAAATATCCCCTACACCTCCAAATGTTTTGATCAGGGTTGTAGCGGTCTTTTCTCCTATACCTTTTACACCGACTATATTGTCCGAAGGATCACCTCGAAGCCCTTTATAGTCAGGTATCATTTCTGGTCCGAAACCATATCTTTCATTGACTGTACTTTCATCATAAATGATCGTGTCTTTGATGCCCTTTTTCAAGGTATAGACACGAACATGAGTACCACTTACAAGCTGGAGAGTGTCCATATCTCCTGAAGCAATGATTATTTCTATATCATTATCGTCTTTGAGTCTCTCCACTATCGTACCGATAATGTCATCAGCCTCAAATCCCTCTTTATCATAAATCGGAATATTCAAAGCCTTGAATATATCTCTCGATCGTATCATCTGGGCCACAAGATCATCTTCAGCTTTCTTTCTTTGTGCTTTGTAATCTTTGTAAACCTGATGTCTATATGTAGGACCCTTCACATCATAACAAGCTACAAGATAATCGGGTTTCAAATCCTCAATTATCTTTATGAGCATTGTCGATAGTCCATAGAGAGCTCCAGTCGGCTCACCTTTGGAGGAAGCGAAATCTGGCAATGCATGATAAGCACGATGCAAGATCGCATGCGCATCAAGCAAAACCAATCTCATTTTTGAACCCTTTTTTACCATATTGGAATTGTAGCATAACAAAGCAAAAGCAATGTTTCTATTTATTTCGGATGAAGGCACCCAAGGAATGTGTGTCTTGAAGGACATTTGCAGGAAATTCCTAGCAAGGAATTTCCGAAACAGAGGCAAAGCCTTGCAAGGCTTTG
>CAZYBH010000012.1:0-27806 GCA_964645315.1 uncultured Candidatus Saccharibacteria bacterium
TGCCTTCAAACGTACACCTCAGCTAAAGCTGAGGGTTTATAGAGATAATAAAGAAGACCCCCGCGAACGAGGGTCTTTTGTATGTCGGAATAGTAAACTCATTTCCTTCTCTTAAGTACAACGAGTGATCCGATGATCAGGCATAGGCCCGATACTATCCACGATGTAGATATTCCATACAGTTGTGCAACGACACCACTTACCAAAAGTCCGATCGTACCACCCACATGGTGGGCAATTGAACAAAATGAAACAATTGTCGCTCGCTCACTTGAAGGAACTCTCTTGTGAATATAATTATCCATGTATGGACCAAGACAACCTCTTGGGACCTCATGAAGCAGGAATAAGATTACCATCATCCTATTTCCCGTTGCAATAACTGAACAAACGATTAGCAAGCCCACGCTTGCATGCAAAAGAACAATAACAGTACCTTCTCGATCTCTAATCATGAACCTAGAGGCGAGGTATGATCCAATAGCCAGCATAACCATCATCCCGTTGTACAAATACCCGAGATGAACGTCAGACATACCGTTATTCCTGAAATATGGTTGCCAGTACATATTCAGAGCTTGAACAGCAAAAATCTGAAAACCGGTTATTAGGAGAATAAAGCGGACTGATTTGTCATTTATGCCATACTTAATGCTCGATTTTGCAATCTCCTGCATAGAGACAAGACCACCTTTCCAAGATAACTTTGTTCGTACAAAGTATACTTCTTTCATGATTGTGGAGGCAGCAATAGCAGTTACAGCCATTACCATACCTGCAAAAAACCACGGAAATGTGGAATTGTAATGCATGAGATAGGCACCTAATAATGCTCCTAGTCCACCACCTACTTTATTTACAACAGATTCCTGTCCGAAGATATGATTGAATTGACCGTCATATCCATGATATTTCAAGCTATCAACAAGCCATGCTTGAAAAGCCCCGCTACGGAATGTATGTCCAACAGCTCCAACCATCTCTGCTAGGACAAATCCCACGAACGTCGATGAGGATCCATAGACAACCATACTTAGACTCAGCAGTGCGCAAGCCACAACAAATGAAGCTTTGCGACCAAAAACATCCGCAAATGCGCCTGTCGGAATCTCACAAGTAAACAAGGTAACGTAAAAAATTGCGTTAACTAAATTTACCTGAAATAGATTCAAACCGTGATTGATCAAGTACGAAGCATAGATCGCACTTATGATTGACATACCACCAGCACTAAACATAAATGACAATATGTAGTACTGATTGATTATCCGCGAGTATTTCGTATCCATCTGTATTCCTTTGTTTTGAGGTTCTGTTTACTGGACT
Organism: uncultured Candidatus Saccharibacteria bacterium; assembly: GCA_964645315.1. Lineage (GTDB taxonomy): Bacteria > Patescibacteriota > Minisyncoccia > Phycocordibacterales > PALSA-1337 > C7867-002. The sequence continues at coordinate 1,327 of CAZYBH010000012.1, forward strand.
AAATTGAAAAATCCCAACTTATGTCCAGTCGGGATTTTTCTTAAACGATTAGAATTAAATTAGATTTAATTAGAAGAAATATCGCGACTGGTCACAATATGATAGTGAATTTTTGAATCCACTGAAAAATAGCCCCAAAGACTAATTTGGTGGCACATATTTGTATTCGCGATATATCTTTTTGCGGTCATGCTTAAATAATATGTCATATATTTATCTCTGTCAATATCCCTGCACATGTGTGACATATGCAAAGCACCCAATTACCTAATCACCTTATCCAAAATAGGATAGACTTTCTGGGCAATAAGAGCGTATCCGGCATCGTTGGGATGTACGGCATCGGACATATAATTTGTATTCCAGATCAAACCACTCAAAACATCATCTACATAAGCTGTGCCATATTGCTTACTTAGCCTCTTATACATAGATTTGAAATTGTCCTGGATAAGACCACCTCGGACCCCCAATAAAATCACAATAGCTCCCTTTGATTGAAATGATTTTATCAATTTGGCCAGATTGATCTCAGTTTCATCTTTTGAAATTTTCTTTAGATAATCATTGCCACCAAGAAGTAGCAAGACTACTTTTGGATTGTAATTATTGACTACATTTAACCTTTCCAAACCATCATAAGTAGTATCACCCTTGTGACCAAGATTGATAATCGGTCTTTGAATCTTCTTCGATAGAAGAGAAATGAAATCATTGCCACTGCTTGATCCGACTCCTTGCACCAAACTATCACCATAAGCGATGATGTCGGTACCATTTGAAGGATAGTTTGTAATATTCCTCCTTGGACCAAAAGCAAAAAGTGCCAAAAATAGCAAAAGGATAATTCCAAAAATGATAAGGGATCGATTATTCATTATTTTTGAATTACTTTGCCGACACTATTGACTTCGAATGTAACAGTTTTGCCGACACTAGGCTGTACAGAAAAAGATTGATTTGGTTTCCTATCGACAAAATTTACGACTAACTTGCCCAAAGCTAGATTTGAACTCTGTGGAGCTATTCTATCACCCAATAGAAATGCATTTGTAGTATAAGTCTTGTCCTTGTTTGAAAGTGCAATGATTTCGTAATAAAAAGATCCTGAACCACCGCTGTTTTGGACTACGATATAACCATAATCGATAAGTCCATCGCGATTGAGATCGCCACGGACTTCATTGCCGAAATATCTTGTGGAAATAGTATACTTATCGTCAGGTGAGCGCTTCTCCTCGTAACCATTTTTGAGACTAACTACGATATTATTTATTTCAAATGTTGAGTTTTTTGAATTGAAGGCGGAGGAATTGACCGTTCCTATAGTCTCTATACTCTTAGAATTTGAATCCATGAGTGCAGAGATAATAACGATGACTAGGAGAATTAGTACGACTAATAAAATTATTTGTTTTTTTATGCTTTTCATCGTTATATTATAACTTATTTTTTTGGAAATAATAAAAGCCATATTAATGGCTCTTATTATAATGAGATCAGACTTTATTCTGGAAGAGGATCACCTCCTTCACAACTAGCCTGTCCATCTGGCAAAAGATAATCGCCATTATCGAGCATAGTCTGCAAAGCTGATGCAGATACATCTATCAAAACAACTGGATTTTTCTCTGATCCAGTGACATGACAAACATAAACTTTGTTTCCACTAGCTTTTGCAACACCGACAACGCCCAATAATACCAATACTAGAGCCAAAATGTATTTTTTAAACATTTTTATTTTGTTAAAAATAATCGAACTTTTTAATTATAACATTCGCTTTACTGAATAGATTGTGGACAGACTACATGTTATTGAATTAATAAACTCAATTTGACATTACTATATGATGTGGTAATGTATTTTTGAAACTGAACATAACAATCGAATGGAGGAAAAATGGCAACTGTGATATTGACTGATGGGATGACCGGTGATGGAATACTCAGGTTTGGGGATGTATCAAATAAACTGAAAGATCATGGCCACTCTGTCCGTTTCACTAATATCAGGGATGTGCGAACACATGAGGATCGGGTCCAGGCAGTTCGCAATGAAGTCGAGCGTGTTCGATCAGGTGAGAAAATCATCCTGGTTGGCTTCTCGGCTGGAGGTAGCGCCTGTCATATCGTATCTCATGAGATTCCAGTGGCAGGTGAGGTACTAATCACACCATCTATTCCCAGGGGCTACTTCATTTTTACGCCGACTCTGGTGAAGTGCATGCTTCGTCATATAGTCCCGTTGATATGTAGCACGAAGGGTGAACTAAGCCTAACCCTGAAGGAGCTCGATGACCTTTCTGGGCCATTGGACCTTCGCAGGGTGATGCCGATGATTCAAAGAAGAAGGCCTGTCAGTCTTCCAGAGGCACGTGAGCTGGCATTCCGGCCACCGAAATTTCAAAAACCGGTGTGTCCACTCTTTTACTGCTATGGCGCACTCGATCGATGGGTGAATCCCAATACCCATAAGCGATATGCCGAGCGTCTGGGCAGTATGGCTACAAGAAATGCACCAGTCACTGTTCTTCCAGTAAACTGCGGACACGATGTTTTGTCTTCAAGACAGTGGCAGTATCCAGTGACGGAAATCGTGCGGTGGATCAACGTCGCAACTAACTGATTGCAACGTCAGACCTTCGAGCCTGGTCACACGACCGGGCTTTTTGTTATCCACAAACATTTGACACGATAACATGATTAGTGGTATATTGTTTTTGGAGTCCTATGAAAACTGTACTATTGGTACTACTCGCGATCGCAGTAGTGATTGCGGCTCTCGCCCGCTATTTTCTCAACCCATTCGGGAAGAAAAATAACAGTCCTCCACCGAAAGGTATTGCCCTCGTGGTCTACACGGGGGATGTGACACTTCCCTCAGGAACCTGGCGTGCCCTCGTCGAAGACAACTGGCATAGCGACGATGGTTGCTATGTTCGGTCTCTCTTCCTTTACAAGGAGAATGAGATTGATTTCCCTTCGATCTCAGTCTTCGACGACGATGGTGACGGAAAGTGGGATCGAGTCAAACAATCGGGCTCGATCACCAACCGTCCAACCGTCGCATACGCCGATCTCGATCGGGTGGTCTATGAGATCGCTCGTGTCGACAATATCGCCACCAAGATCACAACCGATCGAGGTAGGCGAAGTCCGAAACTTTTTTCGTTTGTGCGTAGGGAGTGATCCTATCACTCTGCACACAACGCGTCCCCGCTTTCACGGCGGGGACTTTTTGTTATTTGATTAAATTTTCTAATAATATTATATATATGATGTTCGCAATACAACTTATATAGACTATCTATCACCATTTGGTATACTTGACATACTTATTGCCGTTAGGCACTGGAGGCTCCCGAAAGGGAGCCGTTTTGTTGTACAACATTCCTAAGATTATTTAATATTTCTAATATACTTTTTTTATCACCATTAATATTTTTGATACCTCGAGAAAGATTAGAATGAAGTTCACCAATAGCATCTTGCAAACTCTCGGATAATTCCAAATGATTTTTTATGTTCAAACTACTCAATATTTGAGATAAATATCCAGAAGAATAAACTTCTGTTTCCAATTTGTGTACAGACAGTTCCCTATGCTTTCCAGGAAAGATAAACTTATTGTCACTTATGAATGGAAACACCTCCGTATACACATCAACTTTTTCAATAAATAATTGCATGTAGTCACAGAATTTGATAATCGACTCTCTGATAATAGAAATATCATCAGATCCTTTAGCTTTCTCTAAAATTCTTACTGCTTTGCTATATGGATATTGACGAAAGATAGACATAAAATTACCCCCACACCGCCAAAATCGCTCCAGCAACACCCATGCAGATAAGTGAGCAGATGGCTTCAAATAGCCAGTAAGAGAATTTGCGCTTCATCCAGATAACATCTAGAAGTGTATTTGGAACTACGAAACCAAACCATAACCACGCACCCACCATCGCACCCTTGTACCAAGTAAGATCGCCCATGATAATTGGAGAATGACTTGCGACCCAGATAGCTCCATAGATAAACGTACAGATAATAAGATTTACGACAATATTCCAAAACATCTGACCATACATATCAGAAAACTTTTCGTTGCCAGTCGGAGTAACGCCCGCAAGCTTCATCCACAACTTGCCAAATAATGGTCCGTGTATCAAGAATCCAATAATGAAATAAACGATCGCAGTTACTATGATTGGGGTTAGCATGGGTTAATTATAACAGAAAATAAATGTTCGAGAAGCAAAACTCGATACAGCATGAAATTAGTATCCACTGGGTGGTAGAACCTTCTCTCCAAGCAATTCTAGATCCATATTACGAATTTCACCATCAATTTTTTCTACAATCTGCTTCAAAATTTCTCGCTCACTTACTGATTTCTTTTTCAATATATATTCGAGAGCCTCATCAAAATTGTTCTTAAATTTCTGATTTATATCCTTCCAAGGAATATCTTTTAAAATTTCTGCCACCTTAATATCAATTGATAACTTACCAATTAGCATTAGATACGCAATGGACGGATAACCTAATTCTCCCTTCCAATAAGAACTGTTATCATTACACATTATCCTTGAGCTCGACGGATCGAATGTAACATTATAATACTTATTTTTTGAGGATGAATAAACTTTAGCCTCATTTCCATTTAAAATTACACGACCATCTGCGACAGCTCCGAGTGCTTCATAAATTTTTGTTCTTGATGGATGTTTCCACTTCATAAACATATTAAATAGCTGATCTTATTTCATACTAGGCTATTGTAGCATTGTTTTTGGCAATTAAATCCAAAAGATCATCTTTCCAAAATGGAAATATGTTAAAAGTTTTTACCGACCGATACCATTCATATACTTCCTAATTAACTCAGCATCCTCTCTATCCTTTTGCCTGTTCCAAGAATTTGATTTGACTTCAAGTAAATTTGAGAGGCTTACAAAGTACATTCCATCTATTTCTTCTATCTTGTCTCTGTTGTTTCGAAAGAAATCAATATCTCCTCCAGCATAAATATGTGAGTATAATGAAACACCATCATGATTTTCTAAAGATTCAACTTGTATATTACCAAGACTCCCAATTTCAGTTTTGTATTCCCAATTAGGATCATTTTTTAATTTATCAAAAAGCTCTTTTGTAACGATTATATCAATATCTTTTGCTTTTCTAATACCCTTCACTTCGAGTATGGCACTGCCCATTACAACAAACTGCTTCTCGGGTAATTTTAGATTCAGAACCTTATCTATTATATTCATGATTATAAAAATTTATTGCTCTGATATACGCTATTATGTATAACATCGGTAGTATTTTTTTACAACATCTTCAGTAGTTTCACTATTATATTTTTTATTTACAAAACACTTTTTAACTTTTCAGATGAAGTGGTCATACTAGGCTATTGTAGCATTGTTTATAATTTGAGCCATTATATTGAAGTAATATGCTTATGATAGACTACTATTGACATGTTACTGTATGTGGTATATAATTGTTTCAATGCATTAACCTGCAGTAGAAAGGCACATTGTGAAAAGAATCGATCCTGGTATTGCGAAAATGATTGCTTCGATTACCACGAAACGGTCGGAGTGGCTTCGGTCACTCAAGTCCGGGCAATCAGTGGTAAAAATTACCATTCGAAAAAATGGTGGTACCATCTACGGCATCTACAAATGCCATAGCGACTCCACCATTACGGTGAGGTCCTCGGTAGGACTAATCGATCATGTCATGCGAGGCAAGACTTTGGTTCTTTCCTCAATGGATTTGAGATCTGAAGACATAACATTCAACTTTCTGGATATCCAGATGACGAATAGTTAGAATCGGGATCTTAAACAATAGGTAAACGAGTTCCACCTTCAAGCGCGACTCAAACCAAGCACATCCTTGGTTGAAATCTCTTCCAGCAATCCCGCTGTTAGAGATTTTTTATTTTGTCTGTGCAATGAGATCCAAAAGATCATCTTTCCAACCCCTTCTATTTTCTGTACTCAAAAAAAGCTCCGATGGGCAATTTGTTTTCAAATTTATTTCGCAATGACCGAAAATTCTATCGATTTTCACATTAGGATAGTTACTTTTGATAAGATCTGAAATTACTTTTAATTCGTTATTGTCAGGTATAGAAAACTCATGATCATCATCGATACAAATAGCAACACTTCTACAATTTATATCCCAATTTCCTGCGTGCCAACCTATCTCATTATCGAACAATAGTCTTTCGGCCGTCCCATCACTTCGTATTATCCAATGATAAGGATAAAATACTTGTTTACCATTTCGAAGATGAGATGAATATATCGGCTCTCTTCTTTCCCTCCTTGCATATTCGGTAGCGTATAGTCTAATAAGTTCAATAGCAGAAAGACGCTCATTCGATAGTCCTTCCGGATTACTCGTATGATGTATTACTATCGTATCAATCCCTTTTCATTCTGCATCCCAATTTGTACCAGTCTCACCCAGTGCTATATCGCCAATCCTCAAATGATCCTCAAAAAATGAGTAAATCTGATCTTTGGTTTTATTGTACTCATTTATGTCTCTACTGCGTAACTCAATCATTTTATTCATCACCACTTCAACATCGGAATACCAAAATGGATCCTTGATCTTTTGTTCCCATTCAGTTTTATTGAAAATTGGAGGCATTTTTTAGAAGATTGATTCCTGATATTTAGCGCTACATATATTTATTTTACACAATAAAATAATAATATTAAGGATCATAGATATCGAAACTAATCCACTGAATAATTTAGTACTATTGAATTACTGGAAGTCGACGCAACACCAACAATATAATCGCCATTTGCATTATTGATTGTAAAATCACGGCTTGGTCCGGTCATTTTTGTTAGATTAATATTAAAATCAGTAACTTGCATAACCCACCATAAAACTCTTTCATTACCTTCTGTATACAATATGATCCTAGGAATAGGTTGAACCGACCTAATCGATAATCTATAATCCGTAGAATATTGACCCAAAAGTCCTGCAGTCAATATATCTACTTTAGTTATCTTGGTTGCTGACCGTGTCTTCTCAAGACTAATTATTGGTTTTGGAATTTGATTTACAGTTAGATTCTGATTAACTGGAGCATAATTTCCGATTGCAATATTGCTACTCGATGCTTGTATTGATGTTTGGTTAATTTTAGTCGTTGAAAAGTTGTCATTGAAAAAATAATATTTAATTAAAAAACCTACTGCACCTAATAGCATACTTAATACCAACAGTACGAATGGATGCTTCAGATACGGATTATTAATAAGATTTTTCATTTTTTTAAATTCTGTACATTATCATATGTAACAGATCAAATGCTACGAAACTTAGATTCGCCTTCGCCTCTCGCTCGCTACCCGCTCGCTCGGGCTGGGCACCGCCTCGCGGCTCGGTCTTGCTAGACCTCGCACGCTCCGGCGTTCTCATCCTGCGCTCCGCTAGCAATATGCTTCGCTCAAAGGCATAATATGCCTTTTCGCGAACCATTGCTGTCCGACTCGAAACCGAACCATGATCGATCAAGCCCTGATTGGTGGAATTAAGTAGTTTTAGTCTAGCATATCGACGCAACTTGAGCGCTTTAAATTATAGATTTTTTTCATTAATAAAATTATACCCGCTTATAATTAAATACTTTAAAAATAAATCGCCCACAACCGTAATTTTAACCTTACCGGTTAAGTTGTCCTTTATTAAAAGATTTTGATCAAAAAGAAATTTTAGATATGAATCAGTACTCCATGCATTAAATTCTGAAAAGGAATTCCTAATATTTTGGAAATGACTTTCAATCTGAATGGATGAGAAGCCGTCACTAATTGCTTGAAGATTTTGTAACAATTGAATTTGTGAACGGAAAATTAGTCTATACGTATATTCGAAATGTTTTTCTAAAGTTAATTTAAATATCTGTTGATCTTTATCCTTAATCTCTGAATCTTTTTTCTCAAGGTTATCTTTAATCAGCTTTATGTCGTCCTCTTTTTTGTTTTCAATCTGTTTAATTTGTTCATTCTCGATTTCGTTATCTTCTTCTGCTGATTGTTTTATTGGGAAGGTTACCGTTGTACCATTTCTACTAAAAGAAAAAGGACGATCCAATATGCCTTTTATCTGTGTTCTAAATAGGTATGTGATAATACCAATCAATATAATCCATTTTAGACTATCAAGATAACTATACAATATTATGAAGAAAACCATTTTATATTTAATTAATAAATAAATTTAATGCGTCTCGAGCTAGCTCGACTTGGCTGCGGGACTTGGATTCGCCCTCGCCTCTCGCTCGCTACCCGCTCGCTCGGGCTGGGCACCGCCTCGCGGCTCGGTCTTGCTAGACCTCGCACGCTCCGGCGTTCTCATCCTGCGCTCCGCTAGCAATATGCTTCGCTCAAAGGCATAATATGCCTTTTCGCGAACCATTGCTGCGGGACTTGGATTCGAACCAAGATAACAAGCTTCAAAGGCTCGTGTCCTACCATTAGACGATCCCGCAATTTCAATTACACAAACTTACTAGAAACCACCTAATCAGAATACCACAGACTGGAGCCCTTCGAAGCTCGACCATAGGGAGAGCGTAGTAGGGCCATTAGACTATCCCGCAATTTCAATTACACAAACTTACTAGAAATCAACTGATCACAAATACTAAATTGTATGAGATTCTAGGACCTGTCCTACGAAGCTCGTGCATTACGAGCGTAGTAGGACCGCAATAAAAAACTCACCCAAGCAATATACAAGAAAATGACCAAAATGTCCAAAAACATTATTATAGAAGCGTTCAAACAATATATTTGACAATAGCCTGCTAAATATGCACAATGGTTATAGAAACAACCGAACCTTTTATGCTTAAGCATTATGACGATAGGATTGAGGAACTTCCGGTCTTAATGATCGTTAGGCGCCGAGATGTTGAAATGATCCAAAGACGGTGCTTCCGTAATCCGCAATTTCGGAAAGCCGGAACATTTTTTGTCTGGGACAACGTGGGTCAGCTATTCAAGGACCAAGATTTTACAAGGTCACTATTTGAGGATGCCAGAACTGCAAGTGAAGAAGGCGCCTACAACGAATGTAGCTTCATGTTCAATTCGAGATCTGTCGTCGGATGGTCATGGACCGATGATTTGGGGTGCTACAGCATGCACGACCTCGAACCATTCACCTTCGATCCCCAGTTTCATCCAGTAACAAATGTTGGAGCACACGGCTTGATGCTAAAGAATGGCCGTCGGCACAGGAAGGCTCCACACACATCGCTCGTGACGGTGGTTTACGAATTCAAGAAGGAGGATGGCGCATTCTCAATACGAGTCACCGATATCTATCCAGGATACGATGTCGGCCCACTGTCCGGAGATGTCACAAGAAATTCCGGTCGGATGTTCTTCCATTGGAATCAACCCGGAGCATAGCTCCTCACGCCGGCCCTGCGAGGCCGGCTTTGCTTTATTCATATAATTTTAATTACTTGACAAACTACCGATTATATGCATAATACTTTATAGTTCCTTGATAATGAGGGCTTGTTACACCACACGGTGTCTCAAGGCATGTGCTAGTAGTCCAAATGAGGAAATAAGGACACTACCTTCACAAGATTATCGAGAGACAATGGAGGACCTATGAAGCTTGCTGAATTCATCGTCTGCACGGTCATGAAGGTCAACGACAGTAAGGGCTTCATGTTTGCCAAGAACGGCGACGATCGGGAGATCATGTGCCACATCCGTCAGGGGGTGAGTGATCTGACCGTGACCCCCAAGGGGGAATGTCTCAAAGCGGGATGGATCAACATTCTGCCGAGCCCGGGCGACAAGGTCGCCCTGATTCGGGATAGCAATGATCCGAATTCGGGTCGTGCCTACACCCACGCCATGATCTGGGTGCCCTACCACACCTTCGATCGTGCGAGGTGTGCCGTCGAACGGATGGATCCCATCCACAAAGTCGCCGTTCGGGCTCTCGCTGTGAACCACCGCACCGGCACTCGCTTCAGCGGTGGCCCTACGCAGGTGCTCTTCGAGGGCACCATCGACGAGCTCAAGGCTCTCAACGAGAAGGACCTTGAGAAGATGCGTGGCATCCACTCCACCTCTCTTGGAGGAGTTGGAGGAAAAATCATCACCCTCTCCTACAATACCAAGTGGGAGGTGAAGCGGAATGGTCGTTGGGAACACTGCAATGCACTGGTGTCCCAGGTCGGCCTCATCGATGAGAAGGAGGTCCGGAAGCTGGCTCCGATCACGAATTAGCCCCCGCTTCAAGCGTAGGCTCACAGGCCTCACATCCGCAAGGAAGTGAGGCCTGATTTATTTTGCAAAGTTTAGCCTCGCAAATAATTACGCACAAATCTTAACCGTAGCAAGCTCAAGAGGCAGGATTTCGATCTTGGAGCGACTTATGTCGGCCACAGCGTCCAGTAGATAGACCAAATGTTCGGTCTTCAAGACTTTTTGTTTTGCTAGATTTGAAATAAATTCCAAATCATCGGTCGATACTCGGTCTTTGATATTTGTAAGTGCTGTATTTGAATATTGTAAAAGCAAAATGAAGCGAGACTTTTCGAGAATGAGTGCAGAATAAATACCGATATTAAGACCCAGACTTTCGACTGTAGTAAGTATTGATAAAGCCTTATCACAATCTTTTTTGACCAGAGCCTCAATATATTGATTGACCAAGCTGAGTTTCGGAGCTCCCGTGATCGCCTCGACTTCTTCTCGATCTATCTTCTTGTCTTTTGAAGTAGAAATGACTTTTTGTAATGTGCCCAAAGCATCTCGAAATGAATTATCACCGAAAATTGCAATAAGATCCGCTCCACTATGATCGATAGTAAATCCTTCTTTTTTGGCTATTTCAATAATCAATTTTCTTATAACTTCCCTATTTGGCTTTTGGAATGAATAGGTCTGACAACGAGATATGATGGTATCTGGCACCTTTTGCAATTCGGTAGTAGCAAGAATAAAAATCACATGCTTTGGAGGTTCTTCCAATGTCTTGAGTAAAGCATTCCAAGCATCTTTCGACAGCATATGGACTTCATCGATAATATAAACCTTGTATGTCGAAGAAAATGGTAATACAGAGACATGCTCCCTCAGACTTCTTATATCATCAATACCTCGATTTGATGCAGCATCTATCTCATAAATATCTTCGTCATTTGTCCCGACCGATTTTGCAAAAATTCTTGCAATGGAGGTCTTACCGATACCCCTTCCTCCAGAAAATAAATAGGCATGAGCAATCATGTTGTTTTTGATTGCCTCTTTGAGTGGGTTGACTATATGATCCTGACCCACCACTTCGGACCATTTACTTGGACGATATGTGCGATATAAGACAGACATGTGGGTATAGTAGCATTTGTAATTAAAAGGGAAAAGGCGATAGATTAGGTTAAAAGGCAAAAGTTAAAGGGCAAAAGATTAGGTTGAAAGTATAGAGTTATAGTACAATAATATTGGCAAGCGACCTGCTGTTTAATACTTTGAACGTTTAACCTCAACTTTTGCCCTTTAACTTTTACCCTTTACCCTTTTCCCTTAGCCATTAATTTATCTCCCTGATAACACTCAAATACCTACCAACTATACTCTCCACCTCCTTTGCACTCTTCGCTCCCATCAACTCTATCCTCAATTCCTTCGCCCCATCCCAACCCGAAACATAGGCTTTGAAATGCTTTTTCATAATGTCGAAGCTCTTTATATTTTTGAATGCCTTTTCGAATGCTTTTGCATGCTCAACCATTACTCCCAGACGAAATGAAATTTGCATATGTGTGACATCTGCATTTGTCCCGGGATGTGTCACATCCCCGAAGAACCATGGCTTGCCGAATACCCCTCTTCCAACCATTACTCCGTCGCAACCATATTTAGCGATCTTTTCCTCTCCATCTTTTTTTGAAATGATATCGCCATTTCCTATAATCTTGGTACTTGGAGAGATAGCATCTCGAAGTTTGACAATTTCACTCATCAAATCCCAATGCGCGTCTACAAGTGACATTTCTTTTCTAGTTCTTAGATGGACAGTAAGAGCTGGCAAGTCCTGTTCAAGCAGGATTTTTATCCAATCAAGATCAATTTTATTGTATCCAAGTCGTGTCTTAACCGAAATCGGAATCACTTTTTTTGGAAATTTTTTCTTATTTCTTTTTTTGTAAGCATCATGCACACCTTTTCTTGCACTTTCTATTATTTCAAGAGCAAGCTTTGGATTTTTGATCAATGATGCACCACCACCTTGCTTCTCTACCGCTTTATCCGGACAGCCCATATTGATGTCGATACCGTCGAAGCCGAGCTCTGCTACCAGTTTGCAAGCTCGGTACATTTCTTCAGGGTGACCTGTAAATAATTGAGCAACAATCGGTCTTTCTTTATTTGTGTATTCAAGATCCTTGAGCAATCTCTTTTTTCCTTTTGAATTTAATCCATCAGCAGAGACAAATTCGGTCCAAGTTACATCTGGTTTACCATATTTTGCAAATAATTTTCGAAAAACTGAATCTGTAACATTGGCCATAGGTGCCAGACAAAAAAATGGCTTTTTCATATCCAGCCAGAAACCATTAGAAAACGCCTCATTTTCACCCTTTTCTACTGGTCTTTTGCCTTTCTTTACCATTTTTTGCATCACCACACTTTACATTCAATTCCTCATGTGGTCAACTAGTAAGGCGTGCATATTTAAAGATGTGTACTGACAAAATAGACTTAAATAGCATGGGACTACATATTTTCTGAGTGGCTCCGCAGAAATTTTTAGCAAAAAATTTCGAGGATTAAGCAAAAATGTTGCAACATTTTTGCGGCCACGAAGAAAGTATGTAGTTCCATGCTATTTTGTATACCTACAACTTCTTCATCAACTTAATCATATCCTGATCTCTTGAATGACTTCCAAGAACAATGAACAAATACCGCTCTTTATTTATATGAAATACGGCAATGCCAGTTTGTAATGCCTCCTCGGTATAACCATTCTTACCACCCTCATAGTTTGACCAGTTCAGGAAGTGAGTTGGATTTGTCCAAACATGAAGTCTTGTCGAGCGCGTTTTCTCCTTTGTAATGTTGATAAGCTCAGGGTAATTTTTCTCAATCCACTCATAAATAATAGCCAAATCATTTGCAGTAGATCGATTATCTGGGGATAGACCGGATGGATCATAAAATGTCGTCCTATAAGCACCCAAATATTGAACAAAGTTATTCATATATTTGATAAACTCTTTTCGATTGTAACTTCTTGCCAAAGCCTCTGCTGAATCATTGGAAGAGACCATCAAAAGTGGATAATATAGATCTCCAGCCAATATACTTTCGCCATTTTTGAATTGAGCAGTATTACCAAAGGTATTCATAATATCGGCTGTAATCTTGACCTTAGTATTGTCTTTGACCAATTTCTTGGCGACACTTGCTGTGATGAGTTTGGTCAGTGAAGCAATAGGCAAAAGTCGGTCAGCATCGTGCTCGATCACCGTCTTATTATCTCTCAATCTTACTACAATATAGCTTTTGGCCGATATATTTTCATCATAATTTTTTGGTAATGAAAGAGTTGCCGCATTGAGCAGACTTTCCTCTTCACTTGCTGTAAATCTGACATATCTCTTCAAGCCTGAGATTGAACTATTTTGAATAGGTGTAGTAACAGCATTGGTAATATTGGCCACGCCATTTGAGGCCAAATCACTAAAATATTTTACAAGATCGGTCCTTAATCCCCAATAATCATGACCAAAAATCGCTATACCAAAAAAGATTAAGAATATTCCGCCAAAAATTACAATAAAAAAGTTTTTCATTTTTCGATATAGAAGATATTGGGACTATATTGCAATTTTATATATTCAAACTTAGAGTCGGGTTTATTGCTCTTTGCATGCTTCCAAAACGAGATCAAGTTGTCCAACTGCTCATCGAGAGACTTCTCTGCGCTAAAGTAAATTACCGTATCATTTGCATACATTTCAAATTCACCATTATCATTGATCAAAATATATTTTGGTTCTAGATTATTGTCTTCTGCATTTTTGTAGAATTTATCAAGAGCTACAAAGTCATTTGTCGAAGTGGCATAGCTTCCCAATAAACTTTCTCTTGTCGAAGTGGCGCTATTTAGTCTTGGAATATAGTAGAAATGAACTTTCGATGTACTAGTACTTGCTTTTGCAAATAGTAGACCAGACCAATCGGCATAATAACAATCATCATAATCCTCTTCATTGTCATTGTCTGGCAATGAGGTGCATACGATGGCCGCCGGTTTCTTTTCGACTATATCGATGATAAGGCTATTCCTATTTTGACTATATATATTGATACCTTGAATATCTGGAGACACTTCGCCAATTGCAGAGATCAACCGAGTCTTTGGATATGTAAATATACTATTTTTTGAAATTAAATTTAGATAATAACCGTTTAGAATTTCACTAGATTTATTTTGGATCGCTGTAGTAATTGCTTCATTTGCCCCATTTATTGTGATGGATTTTATATCAAAATAATCCAGACCAAAGAATCTCTGAATACAGAAAATAGCCAGACCGAGATTTATTAGTATCAAAGAAATGAGAAATGCCTTTTTCTTTCTTTTTACATGATCAAACTTTTTTGATTGAATATTGGAAAGTCGGCTATATGACTTCATCCTTTAATCATAGCAGATTGATCGAATCTTTCCCAAAATATTTCCTAAGGACTTCAGGAATCTTGATACTTCCATCGGCTTGCTGGTAATTTTCGACTAAGGAAACAAGAATTCTTGGAGTAGGAATAGCGGTAGAATTGAGCGAATGGGCATAACGCTGTACACCTTGTTCATCTTTGTATTTGATATTGAGTCTTCTTGTCTGGAAATCATGGAAATACGAAGCTGAACTTATCTCGCGATATTTGTTCTCCTTGGGTACCCAAAGTTCGATATCGTATTTTTTGACTTGCCCTTGACCTAGATCTCCTCCGCAATTGACAACCGTATGATACGGAATACCCAAAGATTCGATGAATTGTTCGGTATTTGTATTGACTTCTTCATGATGTTTGACCGATGTCTCGTGATTTGCCTCGCAGATTATGACTTGCTCGAATTTGTAAAATTCATGAACACGAATGAGACCTCGAACGTCTTTGCCGTGCGCACCCGCCTCTCTTCTATAACATGGTGAGAAACCGAGGTATTTTTTTGGTAATTCTTCTTTGGACAAAACTTCATCGGCATGGAAACCCATAATCGGAACTTCTGCTGTACCGGCAAGATAGTCGCCATCTTGAGTCTTGTATAGATCTTCTTCGCCCTGTGGCAAATATCCGCTACCAAGAAAATTTACTCGTCGGAGGACAATAGGCGGGATAATAGGATTGAAACCACGGCTACCGAAAAATTCTAAAGCATAATTCCATATTGCAAAAGATAATCTTGCACCATCACCAGTGAGGAAATACCCTCGAAAACCATGGACTTTCGAACCCCTCTCAAAATCAACCATGCCATGCATGGTCATGAGGTCAACATGGTCTTTTGGTTCGAAATCAAACTTGGTCTTCTCCCCCCAAACTTTGACTTCTTTGTTGTCGGCATCACTGTCGCCATCTGGTACAGACATATCAGGGATATTTGGTACTCGAAGCATCAGATTTTGCCAATCTTTCATCACATCTTTGAGGGATTCTTCTTCTTTTTCGAGATCGGATTTGACTTTTTTCATCTCGTCGATGAGGGCCTGGCGAGAAGCGGGATCGCTAGCTCTTGCAATCTTTTCGCTTGCGGAATTTTGTTCGGCGCGCTTCTTTTCGACGGAAGACATTAGAGAACGTCTTTTTTCATCCACAGCCAATAATTCTTCGACTTTGAAGTCGATATGCTTCTTTTTTGAAGCGAGAGTAATAAGGTCTTTATTATCTCTTATAAACTTGATGTCTAGCATAATTTAAGTCTATCACAACCTAATTTGACTTGCGAGGCTAATTTTTTTGCGAGGTTAAACCTCACAATTAGATTTGTGAGGTTTAACCTCGCAATTTTTATTCTTTTTTCATTTCTTTTTCATAAGTTTTTCATTTTGATTTTGTATACTTCCAGATGGCCACTATCACTTCTGGAGCATAATGGACAAATAACACAAAAGCCCCTTACGGGACTTTTGTAGCTCGCCCCCAACAACATTGTCGAAGAGAGGATTGATCCTCGCGAGCTCATAATGATGTCTTGCCCCCAGCTTAGGTCGAGAGAGGAATTTCACCTCGCAAGATACCACAATTTTATCAAAAAGAAACCTAAAGTCAGCAACATTTCATAAAATGCAAACAAGAAGAATAACATTCAATCAATACCCGCTACTCCTGAGACAGATAGACAAACCACCTCCATTTCTGGAACTTGCTGGCGCTGATATTGTCGAAGATGATTATCGATTCCTCTGCGTAGTGGGAGCGAGACATTTTACAGATTATGGAGCTGATGTTACGAAGCATATTATTTCAGGGCTAAAGGGTCATAAGATTGTCATAGTCTCTGGACTAGCTATAGGTATAGATTCTATCGCTCACGAATCCGCCCTCGAAAACGGTTTGAGAACGATAGCTGTACCAGGCTCCGGTTTATCCGACGGTGTGATTTATCCTCATAGTCACATTTCCCTTGCAAGAAGGATATTGGACACCGGTAATACCCTTATTTCACCTTTTGAAAATGACCAACCAAGCGCTTTATGGACTTTCCCCACCAGAAATCGTCTGATGGCAGGTTTAAGTCATGCCACTCTAATAATAGAGGGCAAACAGGGTTCGGGTACATTACTGACAGCCAAGCATGCTTTGGAATTCAATAGAGATGTAATGATCATCCCTGGATCTATCTTTTCTGAGACGAGTTTTGGTCCACACTTATTGTACAAAGAAGGTGCTATACCCATTACAAATTCAGATGAAATTTTGTACAATCTTGGACTCAAAGATTTTAGCCCTCCCATTTCTACCAGCAGATCAAGACGAGAGACTAGCAAAGCAAAAGATATACCAAATAGAAATACTCGAAACCAGTCACATTCAGATATTGAGACAAGGGATAGCCTGGGCAGTATGAATATGTTTGATAATTCCACTTATGACAATTTATCATCCAATGAAAAATCAATAATCGAATTGCTAAAAGAAAATCCAAAAACCAAAACCGAAATTGTTAATAAACTTTCATTAAATGCAATCGAGTTGAGTATATTACTTAGTCAATTAGAAATAAAAAATATGATTTTGAATGATGGATCAGAAATACGACTCAAAAGGTGGTAAATTTTGCAAAATATTATTTACATGTAATACTAGTATCAATATATGAAGTTTGTCATCGTCGAGTCCCCATCAAAAGCAAAAACCATTTCCAAATATTTGGGAGATGGCTATACAGTTCGCGCTTCGGTCGGTCATGTCAGAGACCTTCCAAAATCAAATAAAAAAGCCGTTGATATAGAGCACGGTTTCATTCCTCATTACGAAATAGTCCCAAAGAAAGAGCCAGTCTTGGCTGAAATTACCGATATTGCGAAGAAGTCAAATGAAATAGTCCTTGCTACCGACCCAGATCGAGAAGGTGAAGCTATAGCTTGGCATATAAAAGAAGTTTTGAAAGATCGTCTTGGTGCAAGTATTTCAAAAAAAATAAAAAGAGCTTCATATCATGAGATTACAAAAGAAGCCGTCTTAGAAGCTTTGGATCATACTCGTGATATAGACGAGCATTTGAGAGAAGCTCAAGAAGCAAGAAGAGTGCTCGATCGTATAGTCGGTTACGATTTGTCTGGACTTATCTGGAAGAAAGTCCGCTATGGTCTATCAGCCGGAAGAGTCCAATCTCCAGCATTGAGGATAATAATGGAAAGAGAAAGAGAGATTCGAGCTTTCAAACCAGAACCGTATTGGGTCATAGAAGGTATTTGGAATACCGAAAAGGGTGATGCATTATCGATGACCTGCTCGGTAGAGCCTAGACAAAAAAGTGAGGTTGATCATATTTTGAAAATAGCCAAAAAGGACAAATGGCGTATCTTGGATATAGAAGAATCCGAACAAAAAAGAAGTCCTCGAGCTCCATTTATAACCTCCACATTACAGCAGACAGCAAGCTCAAGGCTTGGCTATTCACCTTCAAGGACTATGGGCATAGCCCAAAAGCTCTACGAATCAGGTCTCATAACATACATGCGTACCGATTCGACAAATTTGAGTAAGCAAGCTCTAGGTCAGATCGCTGGTACAATAGAAAAGAAGTACGGTAAGGAATATTTGCAATTCCATGCCTTCAATGCAAAAAGCAAGAATGCTCAAGAAGCGCATGAAGCGATAAGACCTACTCATTTCGAAAAAGAAAATGCTGGTCACAATGATGAGCAGAAGAAACTATATCGTCTGATCTGGCAGAGAGCGGTAGCCTCACAAATGACCGATGCGCATATTACAAGGACAAAAATCATTGCAAATGTAGATTCCAAAGAGTCTATACCAGACTTCGAAGCCAATGGTTCTAGAATATTGTTTGATGGTTGGCTAAAAGCAGATCCAGATTCGACAGGAGATGAGAACTCTCTACCCCAAGCTACAAAAGGCGAAATTCTTTCACTTATTTCTATAAATGAAATTGCAAAAGAGACCCAACCACCTTCAAGATATACCGAAGCCGGATTGATCAAGGAATTGGAGAAAAGAGGTATAGGAAGACCATCGACTTACGCTTCTATTTGCAAGACTATCGAAGATCGAGGTTATGTCCAAAAAGAAAATAAATCTCTAAGACCAACCGACACCGGTGATGTGGTCTCTTCATTCCTCGAAGAGTACTTCCCTTCATATATCAGCGACTCTTTTACAGCAGATATGGAAGACAAACTAGACGATATAGCAAATGGCACAAGGACATACGAGAAAACTCTTACCGAATTCTATGGACCATTCCACAAAGAAGTAAAATCAAAAGACAAGCTAGCCAAGGCGACAAATCTAGGTCTCTCTGATAGCAAATTCAAATGTCCAAAATGTGGCACAAGTCCTATGGAGATCAAACTTGGCAAAAATGGCAAGTTTTTGTCATGTACTCGCTATCCTGATTGCGATGGAGCATTGACTATTGATGGTACAGAATTCAAAAGTGATACACCGATCGGTAATGATCCAGTTACGGGCTTACCAATTTTTGTTTTGAATGGAAGATTTGGTCCTTATGTACAGTTGGGGGAGAAAGCACCGAAAAAAGGCACCCTCCTTCGCCAAGGCTACGGAGGGCAGGAAGGGCAAAAGGCCCGCCCTACGAAGCTCGCGAATAGCGAGCGTAGTAGGGTAAAAGGTAACCCTCCTTCGCCAAGGCTACAGAGGGCAGGAAGGTTAGAGGTAGTTGGTAAAAATGAAAATCAAGAGGTAGGAGGTAGGAGGTTAGAGGTAAAAGGTAAAAGGTTAGAGGTAGTTGACGACATAAAAAGTTTAGAGGTAAATAGTTCAAGCGATAAGATGATTGCGCCTGTAATAGCGAAACCAAAAATGGCTTCGATACCAAAGGGTGTAGATCCAAGCAAGGTTACAGTGGCTGATGCTATGAAATATTTGAGCCTACCTAGGAACTTGGGTTTGGATCCGAAAACAGGCAAAGATGTCATCGCTTCAGCTGGAAGATTTGGTCCATATGTCGGTAGCGATGGCAATTTCCGCTCAATCAAAGTACCTGACAATGTTTATGACATTACTCTAGAACGCGCACTGGAATTGCTTGCTATCCCAAAGAAACCAAGGGGGTTTCAAAAGAAAAAGTAGTTCCCGAGGCGAGGCCTCAGGAGTTTTTTCCACACAATGTCAACATTCTAAGCGTTTTTCAAGAAATCAATAACACCAGTTTCCCTCAATGATTTAATTATTTCGCTAGATTTCTTCAGGATTGGTACCCTATCGACTAATCTGATCAGAATGACCGTTTCCTCTTTATTTCGTAATGATTCTACGGCTTGACTATTTAGTAGATACTCCACCTCGTCATCTAGTTCGATCACAATATCAAAACCTTGTTTTATATATTTATTTATATCAAAATTATTATCCATAAATTTTTACACCGAAAAGTTCTTCAAGGAATAAAGTTCCTCATTGTCTGATTCGACAATTTCATTTGGAGAACGATCGTCAATAGGTCTGTCTTCTACTGTTGATTGGGTATCACCAGACTGCCCTTCACTGACTTTTATTTGTGCTTCATTTTGCTTTTGACCCTTTACTAATTTTTCGAGTAAAGCCTGCAAATCTTCTGGACCGAAGAAATCTATAGTAACTTTGCCTCCACTCTTACCCTTCTCTATCCTAACTCTAGTACCCAAGCTCTCGGTAAAGTTTTTCTCCATTTCTATAATAGCTGGATCCAAATATCGGTCCTTATTGCGAATCTTCTCAGTAGCAACTCGCCTAGAGAGAGACTCAGCTTCACGAACAGAAAGTTTATTTGCAATAATTTCTTTGAATAAGACCAATTGCTCTTCTGGTCTGTCTTGCAACATAAGAAGAGGCCTTGTATGACCTTCAGAGATCTTACCTTCTTCAAGAGCATTGATCATCTCATCTGGTAGGCTCAAAATTCTCATAGAATTTGAGACATACTCTCTACTCTTGCCTATCTTATCTGCTATCTGAGCTTGCTTGAGTTTGAACTCTCTAGCCAATCTCTCAAATGATCTTGCTCTTTCTACTGGATTGAGATCTTCTCTTTGGACATTTTCGATAATTGCTATCTCAAGTTTGAGTTGAGGATCTTCTTCTCCACTGCGTATGAGTACAGGCACAGCCTGAAGACCGGCAAGTTTGGATGCTCGTAGACGTCTCTCTCCTGAGATGAGCTCGTACTCGACCGACATACCGCTTCCTTCATGATAGACCTCCTTCCTAGTGACCACCAATGGTTGTAGGACTCCGTACATGCGGATAGATTCTGATAGGGCTTTTAGGGCTTGTTCATCAAATTCTTTGCGTGGTTGATAAGGATTGGGATTGATCTTATTTACTTCAATCCAAAAGATTGCATTGCTATCATAAGGTGTATTCATGAGGATATTATATACGAAATTGACTTATAGCAATAGTAATATAAACTGTTATATACCAGATATTTGCCGGGATGGCGGAATTGGTAGACGCACACGACTCAAAATCGTGCGGAGTAATCCATGGGAGTTCGATTCTCCCTCCCGGCACCAGATTGATTAGTTGGTGGTATTATTATATATTTTATATATGAAAAACATAATACAATTTAGCATTTCAAATGAAAATAACGCCTATACCGCTGAAGGTGTTAATATACCTATTGTTACAGAGGGTAAAACATTCGAAGAATTAAAATCTAAAATAGTTGATGCGGTTAGATTGTTTTTCAAGGATGAAGATACAACTTCATTAGGCTTTGGTCCTACCCCATCAATACTTACCAGTTTTGAGCTCCCTACAAATCTATATGGGAGCAACGCTTAAATTAGACTATATATAATCAAGCAAGTAAGTATATAAACGAAAGCAACTTGGTTAATCATTTCTATAAATAAAAATGATTGATGTATAATAAAGCCATGGAGGAAAAGCCATACAATTTTATTGAGCTTGGAAATGAGGAAGTATTCGATCCGCTTACGATTACACCAAAAAGCTTATTTACACAATCTGATTTCTATAGAAAATGGCAAGAATTTTTTGACCGAAAAGTTAGAAGATTTGTGGTTAGAAATGACGATAGAGTTATTTCATATTTTCAAATAATCAAATACCCTCTTGCTTTCGGTAAATCATATCTCTACATACCCTATGGCCCTGTCACAACCGATCTTAGTGGAAGATTTCTATCAGAGCTCAAAAGTTATCTCAAGACTATTTCAAAAGAAGAAAAAGCGGTTTTTACTCGCTTGGATTTTATTCCTGCAATAAAAGAAAATGGTCAAAAAAGTTTCATAAAAAAGTTTTTTATCAAGGCTCCAATTTTTACCTATCATTCAGCATATTTCCAACCAAGACGCGAATGGTTCATCGATCTAGCCAAATCCGAAAAAGATATATACGAAAGCATGGAGCACAATCATCGATACTCCGTAAGACTTAGCGAAAGAAAAGAGGTAAATGTCGAGATTGTAGATCAAGATTTCAATCGATATTTGAACGATTTTTATAGTTTAATGGAAATCACCTCCAAGAGAAATGGTTTTAGTCTTCATCCAAAAAAATATTATGAAACAATATTCAAAAGTTTGGATAAAAGCTATGCATTCCTGACTATAGCCAAGTATAGTGACAAAATCCTGGCAATGGATCTAATAATCCGCTACGGAGACATTGCAAATTATGTCTTCGCCTGCACTAGCAATGAAGAAAGAAACCGCGCCCCTGCTTATGGTGCGATCTGGTCCGCAATCAAACATTCCAAGTCTCTTGGAGCAAAATATTTTAGTTTCGGTGGTATTAGTACGACAGATATGCCAAACAAAAATTGGGATGGTCTTACAAATTTCAAAAAGAAGTTTGGCGGCTTCGAAATTCATCATTCGGATTTCTATGATTTGGTTACAGATTGGCCTTTGTATATCATATATTTATTGAGGAAATTTTTTAGGAATTTTTAGAGTATTATTGTTATTAGTGCGATGGCATTCCCGCGCAGGCGGGAATCCAGTCAAATCAATGTCCGTAATATCATGAGAAGAATCATGTCAGGAAAAAATATTTCGTAAATAGTGTGCTATATTTCCCCCATGAATGATGTGGCAAAAATTCCAATAATTGTAATAGTCGGACCTACCGCTTCTGGCAAGAGTGATTATGCTGTAAAGCTGGCAAAAGAGGTCAATGGAGAGATTATCTCAGCCGACTCTAGACAAGTATACAGAGGCCTTAATATCGGTTCAGGCAAGATTACCGAAGCAGAAATGCAAGGTATAAAACACTATCTTCTAGATGTAGCAGATCCAAATGAAACCTTCAATGCAAATGATTTCAAAAAACTTGGTGAGCGAGCTATAGATGAGATAGTTAGCAAAGGTAAGATGCCCATTATTGTCGGCGGAACAGGTTTTTATATTCAAGCTTTGATAGACGATCTTGCCCTTCCTGAAGTACCGCCCGATAATGCCATGAGAGAAGAATTGTCGAAACTTTCTACGGAAGAACTTCTCAAGCGTTTACAAATGATCGACCCAAGAAGATACGATACTATCGATAAGCACAATCGAGCAAGAATAATCCGCTCAATCGAAATCGCTACCAAGATCGGATCTGTACCCATGCTCGTTTCCAATTCAAAATATCAACCCAAAATTATTGGCCTTGAAGTATCAAAAGAAGCGCTTAATGAGAGAATTCACAAAAGATTATATGCAAGACTTGATCAAGGCATGATTGAAGAAGTTGCAAATCTTCACAAAAATGGTTTGTCCTGGAAAAGATTGTACGACCTCGGTCTTGAATATCGCTATATCTCGCTTTTTCTTCAAGGAGAAATGTCCCGAGAAGAAATGCTAACAAAACTCGAAACCGCTATCCGTCAGTATGCAAAAAGACAATTAACATGGTTTAAGCGGGATAAGAGAGTGATGTGGGTCGGGGTGTAAGACAGTATTTCCAACTAATAATCTATTACAGGTTTACTTACATGCAATTTCTCAATTTAACTTTTGATTGCTTACGATCAAATTATAATCCATGTCGAGAACTATTCTTTCCTAATACTGTTGTTTTCAAAACATTAGTAATTTTATTGGCATCAGAAATTGATATACCCTGTAAAATAACACCGGCAAATACAGCCATTTGTTGACCGTTTCTACCAACCATTACAGCTTGTTGAGCAGCGTTCTCAATAACTACACTTGCCAATCCAAATAATCTTTCAATTATACCCTGCCTAACCGTAACATCCTGAATTGAAGAATATGGCATATGCTTTTCTGAAAGACTAATAACTCCTTCCTTGTAATATATATGCTCCGATGTGAAATTAAATGCATAGTTTTTCTTCCACAAAAATAAAGCGATAGTTCTTACAATTGAGACCAGAATTCCAAATGCAAGCCAACCAAGTATTACATAAACCCAATTGTCAGATGACATTTGTTCATTCGCCTTAATAAAAAGAGAAAAAACTATGATTGCTGGAAGTACAAAAGATCCAATTAGTCTGCTTATTAAAGTTATGATAATCCATTTATTGGATAGTGGATATGTTTTATTTGAAATATCCTCACTTAGATTTATTGTTGAAACTTGTGCATTAGTGGTTTGAGTGTGATCATTTACCTTTGCCTGACTAATATCTGTAGAAGAATTTCTGCTAGCACCAGAGACCTTAGTGAGAAGGAATTGTTTCAATCCTTCAGCAGCTACCTGATCTACCCCGTCTATATGAGCCTCAATACCAGATGAAGCAGTTGCACTAGCAATATGAACATCATATAAACCCATTATACGATCTATAATATCTTGATCCACGTATACATCTTGAATTTTTTGCCACTGAACATGAATCTCGGTAGGAGCAAAAACACCTTTTTTGATAGTAATAAAATGTTCTTCACCATCGTAATAATATCGCTTAATATAAACTTTTACATACCATGAATAGAAGGATGTTAGTACTACCAAAAATAAAATACCAGCAATCAAAAACACCAAAAGAACCACGCTCAAATCAGAATTCTTGATCAAAGAAATAGCAATCAGATAAAACGCAGCAATAGTAATTTCTAAAATATAAAAAACCAATAGTTTATCAATTATTTTTTTCCAATATTTCTTTGGACTAAGGGGATATTGCTGTTGTAGAACACTTTGAGAGTTCATATTATATTTTAAATACAATTTATTGAGACCTTTTATAAATCATCCTTAACTTCATTGATTAAATAATAATTTCCATATGAAATAAATATATCGCTGAAATTAATCTTAAATATTATATTACAATGATATACAATATTTATCAATAGTATACTGCTTCGCTCGAAGGCCATTTAGGCCTTGTCGCGAATCATTGCGGGCGATGAGGGAATCGAACCCCCGACAGCGGTTTTGGAGACCGCAGTTATACCACTTAACTAATCGCCCGAGTTATTTCCTTCATTTAACTGCAAACTCTTTTCCCAACGAAAAAGAGGGATACCTTATACTACCCTCTTTTTCTTGATTAAGCAAAATTATTTCTTCGCCTCCTTGAAAGCGACATGTTTGCGAAGCTTTGGGCTATATTTCTTAAGTTCTAGCTTCTTTTCTACGGTTTTCCTGTTCTTTGTGGTCCAATAGGTCTCACCAGTAGATTTATTCTTCAATTGTATCAATTTATCCTGTGACATAATATCTAATATATTTGAGCCTCTAATATACCGCATAAACGAAAATCCCGCAACTACCGAAGTAGTGCGGGACCGTACAAAGAACAAGTGGGCTAATTAGCCCAGTGGTTCGACTTTTCCGTACCAGACGGTACGGTTTTTCTGGAATGTCGGCCACGTGAACCGCAATCGGTACGTGCCCGGTTGCAGTTTGAGCGACGTCAACGAGTCGCTAAAGATGGGTGCCGTACTCATCGACCCGTCCGACTTCGTGATGATCACCTCGGTCGGACGTTCGAAATACTGACCCTTGCCTTCCGAGTAGTTCATGGCGAGGCAATCGAGAATGACCGTCTGACCCTGCTTCACATCCTTCAACAGGACGGTCGGAGGGTTATAGGTCTCGATGAATCTGACCGTGACATTGGCAGAATTGCCACCACTGACCACGTGGTGTCCTTCAATCTGCCACTCGGGGGAATTTTCCGGCACAGAATCGACGGGGGTTCCGCCGTTCTGCCAGAGATTGTAGACGGCTTCCGTACCATCCTTGAACAGGACTGCGATGATACCGTTCGTAACCCCGGCCAAGTAAGGCTGGAACATGATCCGGCCATTACTGACTTCGATGGATTCCGTGCGGGTTGTGACCCCGTCCGGATTGAGTGCCAGAAGTTTGGCATTCGACACACCTCCAAGGAGAGGAATGTTTTGCATCCAGATCCTGTATGACGGAGGACCATCCTTCAGATCATCGACGGTATAGCTCGTGTTCCCGTAGAACAAAGCCTTGCCATCGGCGTCATAGAGCCAGACATGGCCATCGACCTTGTCATTCGGATTACTCAACCCGAAGACGATCTCGGTACCGAACAGCTTGTCGAGGACATCTTCGGCACCATTGCCGTAGACCTCGACCCAGGTGGGCTGATTGTCGAGCCGAACCAGCGACATCGAGGTCACATCACGGTAACCCCGAACCACCTGCGGGAGCGCATACTCCCGCAACTGGTTATCTCTATAAACCCTCAGCTTTAGCTGAGGTGTACGTTTGAAGGCAACGCCG
>CAZYBH010000013.1:0-27514 GCA_964645315.1 uncultured Candidatus Saccharibacteria bacterium
GTAGAGGTTATTCGGAGCTAAATGATCCTATCGATCAGAAGGATAGATTTGATACCCAACAAAAATTACTCGAAAAAGGTGATACCGAAGCGATGATGGCGGATTATGAATTTGTCGAGATGCTCGAACATGGTATGCCTCCTACATGCGGATTTGGATTTGGTGAAAGATTGTTCGCTGTGCTTGTAAATAAGCCGTTGAGAGAAGTACAGATGTTTCCACTAATGCGTTCCCGAGGTTTGTGAGGTTTAACCTAGCAAAATAAGCAACTTTTCCACTTTTCGAACTCTGTTTCGGATATTATCGCTTTTTGTTTTCTGGATTTGTGAGGTTTAACCTCGCAAAGATAGTCTTTGAAACTTGAATATTCGTATGTTTTCGAATACTCTATTGCTTCTTTTCTATGTAATCGTCTTTCATCTTTAGTTAGGTTTGGAGTTATAATCGCATAAGGATTGAGATGAATATAATCAATTAGTGTTTGCATATATATGGTTTCTTGATCTGAAATCTTGTCGTGGTATGAACCTTCCCAGATTGTACCGCTATGATCATATTTCTTATTAAAGTACATTGTATAACCAGTGCAAAATTTTTGTATGAATTTTGATATACCAGGATCATTTTCTAAATTGGTTTTTGATTTTACTGCAATATGAAAATGATTTGGCATCAGACAGTAAGCTACTATCTCTACCAAAGTTTCAGATCTTTGCATTTCATAAATATCTCTTGCTCTTAAATTGTACATATCGAACCTTTCAGTACAGTTTGCAATGTATAAAAGATTGATTGTTCGCCGATAATCAAAATCATCGATAAATACCGGCATCTTATGCGCACCTCGATTGTATAAATGATGGTATAACATGTTTGCGAGGTTTAACCTAGCAATGATAAGTATATAGAAGTGAAATGAAATATTTATGAAGTTTGTATGAAAAAAAGATAAATTTTTTGCTGTCGTATTCATTGCGAGGTTAAACCTCGCAAAAAAAGCGAACTTATCCACTTTTTATGTGGATTTTTTGTTGGTAGTGGGATAAAATATCCACTAAGTGGGAAGAAGTGGTATACAGTGAATCTCATAATTTTAAATTTTGAAGGATCACGCTAAATATCAATTCTCCACAAGGCATATGATCATCGGGCAATACTCTCACACTATCGATGACAAAAACCGTCTTTCTCTTCCGGCGAAGTTCAGGAAAGAAATGGGGAAAAAGGTGGTAATTACGCCAGGCCTTGATTCTTGTCTCTTCATCTTCTCGATGAAGGAATGGGAAAAAATCGCCGAGCGTTTGTCAGTGAAGGAAAGCTCGATGCTCCAGGCGGACAATCGAGGTTTCAACCGCTACCTCTTGGGAGGTGCGGTTGAAGTCGAGATTGACGGAGTAGGTCGAATGCTCATTCCGGAATATTTGCGCGATCGAGCAAAACTCAAAAATAAAGTTGTCTTTATTGGAGTCAAAGATCGAGCAGAAATCTGGGATGAAGATGCTTGGAATTCATATCGTGGTGAGGTAGAGAGTAAGGCCGGTGCTTTGGCTGAGAAGCTTGGTCAAGCCGGAATGATCTAGTATGCAAAGCATACACAAAGCAGTTCTTTTAAAAGAAGTTGTGGAGAATCTAGCCAAGGCTAGCGTTCTTGCCAAGAAGCAAGATGCTATCTGGTATCTAGATGGCACTCTTGGCGGAGCAAATCACGCTCTTGCTTTGGCCAAACATTTTAAGGGTAAATTATCAATTATTGCCTTTGACAATGATATGGAGGCTATCAAGAGAGCCGAGAAGACCTTGAAAAATGAGACAGCAAATCTAATTTTGGTCAATGATAACTTTAGAAATTTAGACGCAGTTCTGACTTCAAATTCTATCGAAGAGGTCGATCTGATCTTACTAGATCTAGGTTTATCATCGGATGAATTGGAGAATTCTGGTAAAGGCTTTACATTCCAAAAAGACGAACCTCTACTTATGACTATGGGCGATCCCAAGGATTATCTCTTTACTGCATGCGATATAGTCAATAGATGGGATGAGTCGGTAATAGCAAATGTTCTATTTGGTTATAGTCAAGAAAGGTTTGCTTACAGGATAGCTAGAGCCATAGTTCATTATAGAAATAAAAAAACGATTGAAACGACTCTTGAATTGGCAGAAATTATAAAGAGTGCAGTACCAAGTTTCTATCGAAGAGGCAAGATTCATCCAGCAACAAAATCATTCCAAGCTTTGAGAATAGCGGTAAATGATGAATTGAATGTGTTGAGAGATGGTTTGGACAAAGCATACAAGGCATTGAAAAAGGGAGGAAGGTTGGCAGTAATTTCATTTCATAGTTTGGAAGATAAGATCGTGAAGGAATATTTTAAAAATAAAAAAGAGTCAAGTTTAATAACCAAAAAGCCGATTGTAGCTAGCGAAAGTGAAATAAACGAAAATCCTAGATCAAGAAGCGCAAAATTAAGAGTAATAGAAAAATAATGACAAAAACAATTGCACAAACATATACCATAGTTAATCAAAACGTAAAATTGCTTTCTTATGCATTTTTGGCAGGCTGTTTGATTATGGCATCTGTTTATGTGTCGAGTTTATTCCAAGTCATCTCAAACACCGTCGGTGTCCAACACATTCAGAGTCAGATGGCAGTTTTGAGTACAAATGTCGATCAATTGGATTCACAATATTTGAATATTTCTGGCAATTTGGGACCTGACACTCTAGAAAAATATGGTCTCGAATTGGGTAAAGTTAGTTTCTATATTTCCAAAGCACAATTTGATAAGATTGGCTTCGCATCAAATAATCATGTGGCTTTGAGAAATGAACGATAAAATTAAATTTAGATCAAGAATAGTCCTCGGTTTTACATTTTTATTCTCTATAATATTGGGAATAACTTTGTATTATCTACAAATAGTCAAAGGTGGTGAGTATGCAAATAAAGCGGAAGCTCAATATGTCGATCCTGGTACACAGCTCTTGAAACGTGGCTCGATCTATCTTACGGCAAAGGATGATATCAAGGTCCAAGGTGCAACTCTAAAGAGTGGTTATAAAATTTTCATAAATCCAAGCACACTCAAAGATCCCGAGACTGCCTTCAAGGCTCTTTCTGATTATATTGATATAAGCGAGGAAGATTTCCTAAAAAAAGCAAAAAAAGAAAATGACAGATACGAGCCGATTGCTAGTCAAATCACCGAGGAAGTGGCAAATTCTGTTCGAAATATCAAAATCCCAGGTATCGGAGTAACAAAAGAGGTTTGGAGAGTCTACCCTGGCGAGACTATGCTTGCGCATGAACTCGGTATTTTGGGGCAAAATTCTAGTTCCTCGATGATAGTGGGTAAATATGGTCTGGAAAGGACATATGAAAGTGTTTTGAGGAGAGAAAAATCATCGACTGGTTATGCTTTCGCTGAATTATTTGGTGATAATAAAATTAGTGAAAATAATCTTTCGGAAAAAGAGGGTGATATTGTAACTTCGATCGAACCGACTACTCAAAAATATTTGGAAAAAATCTTGGAAGATATAAATGATAAATGGAGACCGGAGACTGTGGGAGGCATTATTATAGATCCAAATACTGGCGAAATTGTAGCTATGTCTTCATTGCCAAGCTTCAATCCAAATGATACCAGTACCATAAAGGATGTAAGAATTTTGTCTAATCCGCTTGTAGAAAATGCTTATGAAATGGGTTCTATTATCAAACCATTAACCGTAGCTACTGCTCTTGATTATGGGGTTATTACTCCAAAATCTACCTATGAAGATACGGGTACTATGATAGTAAGTGGAAAGAAAATCGCCAATCATGATAGTAAAGCAAGAGGTCAAACTACAATTCAGGATTTGCTCGGTTATTCTTTGAATGTTGGAGCAGCGACGATCGCTTTGAAGGTGGGTAAAGATGATTTTGCAAAGTACTTTTTTAGTTTTGGAATGGGAAATAAAACAGGTATAGATCTGCCAAATGAAGCAACTGGCCTTGTAGGAAATCTCAAGACAGGTCGCGATGTGGAAATAGCAACAGCAGCCTTCGGCCAGGGTATAGCTATTTCTCCGATAGCGGTAGCAAAAGCATTGTCGATCCTTGCAAATGGTGGTAAGACTATCACTCCTCATCTAGTAAAGGAAATAAGATATACCGATGGCACAGATGTGGCCTTAGCACCCAAAGTGGGCGATAGAGTATTAAAAAAAGAAACTACAGATGAGGTTACAGATATGCTGGTCAAAGTAGTAGACAATACTCTTGTCCATGGTGCAATAAAAAATGAGCATTATAGCATTGCAGCAAAAACAGGTACTGCTCAAATTGCTGATCGAGAAAAAGGTGGTTATTATAAAGATCGATACTTACACTCTTTTTTCGGATATTTTCCTGCTTATAATCCAAAATATTTAGTTTTTCTTTTCCAAGTGTATCCAAAAGGTACTGAGTATGCTGCCGACACTTTGACTGATCCTTTCAATAATATTGTGAAATTTATGATCAATTATTTCAATATAGCGCCAGACCGTTAAAAGGTGTATTATCTAGCCATGCAGATTTTGAAGAAAATTTTGACTTTTATTTTGATTTTGGAATCAAGGCTAATCATCGCCAAGTATAAGCCTTATATTATCGCTGTTACAGGAAGTGTGGGTAAAACATCGACCAAAGATGCTATTTATACTGCTCTTGTAGGTCAGGGAGGATATACTCGCAAAAGCGAAAAGAGCATGAACAGTGAGATTGGTTTGCCACTGACTATTATCGGAGCTCCAAATGCTTGGAAAAGTCTTACTGGTTGGCTCAAAAATATTTATAAAGGTTTTATTTTGATAATAAAAAAGCACAAATATCCAGATTGTCTTATTTTGGAGATTGGTGCCGATCATCCTCATGATATCAAGAATATTGTCAAATGGTTGAAACCAGATATCTCTATTATTACTATGGTCGGAAGCACTCCGGTTCATGTTGAGTTCTTCAAAAATCCTGAAGAAGTATTCCAAGAAAAATTATCATTGGCTTATGCTACAAAGAAGGGAGGTAAGGTCATCTTGTATGCAGACGAACAAAAAGTCCTGTCGATCAAAGATTTGATCAAGGATATGCAGGTTGAGACTATCAGTTATGGCAAAAATTCCAATGCAGATATAAAGGCAGATAATATCGAGATTATTTATGAAAGTGGTAGACCAAAAGCTCTTTCATTTGTCACTGATATATCTGGAAACAAATATACCATAGTAAGCCAAAATACCATCGGCGAATCATATATATATCCAAATCTCTGCGCTCTTGCAGTTGCAAAAGCTAGAAATCTAAATATTTCAAAAGCTGTCCGGGCTCTAAATAACCATGAAGTAACAAAAGGTCGCATGCACCTTATCGCGGGTGTAAATGATTCTATTTTGATAGATGATTCCTACAATTCCTCACCTGATGCGGTCCTATCAGCCCTAAATTCAATAAAAAAAGTACAAGTCACTGGCAAGAAAATAATTATTCTTGGCGATATGCTAGAACTTGGCAAGCATTCTGCAGAACAGCACAAAATGATCGGCAGAGAGGTCGTAGCTATCGCAGATCTACTGGTACTTGTGGGCAATCGTTCACGATCGACAGGAGAAGAAGCGATCAGAAATGGATTTGATCAAAATAAAGTAATGTATTTCGAATCTTCTTCTTTAGTTGCAGACAAAATTTTGCCACTTATTTCTGCTGGCGATCTTATACTTATCAAAGGTTCTCAATCTATAAGGATGGAGAAGGTTACAAAAGCACTCTTGAAAGAACAAGAAAAAGCCGATAGACTGCTTGTACGCCAAGAAAAAGAGTGGTTGGAGAAATAGTCCTACTACGCTCGCTAGTCGCGAGCTTCGTAGGACAAGTCTTGAATTTTGGCTAAGTCGGAGCTAAGGGCCTGCCCTACGAAGCTCCGACCGAAGGGAGGAGCGTAGTAGGGCCCTATCGTCTAATGGCTAGGACACGGCCTTCTCAAGGCTGTAATCGGGGTTCGACTCCCCGTAGGGTCACAAAATGAAGGATTTTTTTTCATGCGTCAAAAAAAATTACAATCGATTATATAAGAAACGTTTTTTTGTAATACTGTGTGTTAGTCTATTCATTTCATATTTATTATGTGAGTTTTATTTTGGAATTCCAGTATTTTTCCCCAATTTAAGAGATCCGAATGTGACTAATGAACATGTTTTTAGTGACAGTAGATTTGATTTTAGTAAAGTTGCAACTCTGCAGAATTCTATCCCTTTTTTAAACACAATTATTCCGCGCTTAAATAGATCAAGTTTATGTTTTGAGAATAATGTTTTTTTTAAAGTCAATCCTAGCTATAAATACCCCGATGGAAAGTTTATTCCGGAAAGGCCTTACAAATTATCATTTCTTGTTGTAAAAGGAACATTAAGCGATCGTTTGGAATCGAACGTTGGTGAGGTTAATTGCATCTTAATACCAAACGATGTTACGTCTCAATTGATTATAGGGTCAACTGAATTCCCAGAAGTATATTCTACAAGTACATTGGTTTTTGAAGGTTCTGAAATTAAATTGAAAAATTCGTTAGTTCCCGATTTTTCAGAATCTAAAATATATGTTTGGCCAGATTGGATAAATTTATTGATCTTAACTCTTATTATATTTTTATTAATTAGTTCTATCTGTATTGGATTAATGGAGCTGTGGTCATTTTATATTGTTCAAATTTGATTATGTATTATTTAAATAAATGATGACTTTTTATAAGTTCTGAAAAAATAGTGGACAAAGCCTATTATATGTGTTATCATCATTACCGGATCATCAGTCTCGGCACCTTGCCAAGTCAAAGAACCTTCAGATGACCAGACACGAGAGGGACAGGTTATGACACCTACCGTCAAGTACGGAACCATCGTTAGCTATACGCCAGAGACGACCTCTGGCTTCATCCGCCCCGACATCGCTCGGGGCGATCACAAGGACGTCTATTTTCGAAACTGGGACAGTCGCTCGCCTTACGAGCAGACGGTTGGGGACGTCGTGCTTCGGGAAGAAGATTGTGGTGGTAGTGCGGAAGGTTACACTCAACTCAAATGGTCGCCCGGTGATGGGCCAAAGCTGGGACATCGTGTGGTCTACTACGAAGCTGAAACTCTTCGTGGACCTCGAGCACGCCGCTGGACTCTGGAAAAAGAGTGGGATCGCAGCATGAAAATGCTCGGTTCTCGCCCTTACCCCGAAGTTCCGCTCGCTCGAGTTTATCGCATTGCCGAGGATTACACCTCGAAGATCGTGGTATGGGAGGGTTTCTTCGATCGCCTCGCGGAAGCGGTGCGTCTAGATGAACCTTTCCTTCATCTCGAAGGATTGCGCTTCGAGTGGAGACTGGTCCATGGTTGGAAACCGCTTGAAGATGTGCGAAAGGATTACTTACCGACGCATGTTCCTTTGAGCGAAGAGTTCAAGGTGCGCTCAATGCGAATGTATCTGGCCTTGCTAATCGAGCGAGGTATCGGTATCTTCACGCGTGATCATGGGAAGAATGCAGGGACAAGTCTGCTGTTGTACGCCGCTATCGGTCGTGTGCGCAAATCAAACGGTGCACACAATCTCTGGGGCTTGGAACAACGCTTGCCATCGGGAAACCCTGACATCCTCAGGACTTGCTACGGAGTTGGTCTCATCACCAACCTCGATCCGCTCTTCCTGCGGTTGCTTGTGGGATACGGCTACGGAGCAGATCGTGGTCAAGAGCGCGAACATGCTGAACGCATAATCCGTGACCTTCGGTCTGACAAGCGGGTCGGTCTCTATTATCCGTCTGACGTTCGCCACGAGGCGGAAATGATGGAGCGCTACATCGGCATGGTCCAGAAGAGATCGGCGTAGACAGCGTAAGCGTGAAGATGGCAGTGGTCAAACGGAATGACCTCTTGAAGATTTCCGAAACCCCGCATTTGCGAAAGCATGTGCGGGGTTAAACATCTGCTTTAAAAAATATATAGAAATAAAATAGACTGATTTCGATGACTACTAAAATGGTTACACGATCAACTGGTGGAGAAAATTGAACGCCGGAGTGCAATCGAATTATTTAAGGTTAGATGAGTTTCTTCTGGATTTTTTCGAATTCAAAAAGTTCCGAGTTCCTAATGAGGATAGTTCGGTTTGAAGTGTATGAAATGCCCTTATTTGACTGAGATTCGAAACCAAGATAAACACAGCTAACTTTTCGATCCCTGACTTCCTTAATTGCTGGTTGCAGGTCAGAATCAGAACTGCCGAGTATGATTTCTTTAACTTTTTTATCGCATGCTAGGCTCACCATATCTACTGCTATTCTTACATCTACACCCTTTTCTTTGAATACTAGGACTTGCTTGCCATCCCTACCAATTTCTATTTGTCCTCGGACTCGTCCGCTTAAAATAACATCAAATCCTTGTGCCTCGAGATGGGTTTTTAGTAATCGTTGCTCCTCGATCAATTCTTTTGATTTTTTTCTGCTACTCTCATGTTCTTTGATGCGAGCGAAGTAAAATACTCGACGAGTGATTACTATATCCTTAAGTACTTTATCAAATAGGTTTTTGAAGTCGTATTCATGCCATACCAACTTTTCCTTACCAGCTTCTTTGAAGACAGTCTTGATCTTGCCTTTCAAATTTTCTCCATCTATGAGTAAAATAGTTTCCATTGAGGCCTATTTTAGCAGGTTTTTAGGTATTTGGAACGCAAAACCCCAGCGGACCTTACGGCTAGCTGGGGCGTGTATGCGTTTACTATACTCCTTAACTGGCAAAAGTCAAATGAATGGTGTGTACACCTAGGATTATCCAAAACAAGATGTATTGTAGAAATTGAGCCATACATAAATATTGCGAACATTCGAACACTACTTTCCTTACGTGATATAACATCATTTGCCTAAAAATATGCAGAAAGCTACAATTAGTCATATAGATTAATTTCTAGAGCACATAGAGGCTGTAGCGAGTATCGGTATTCAATGTTTGTTATTTGGTAACTATGCGTGGAATAAAAAAGATAAACTTCCTGCAAATGTTACAAGAGTAAAAGATTGGTCAGAAGTCAAAAATTATTTTGATTCACATTAACAAAACAAGGCGCCGAAGCGCCTCGCATTGCTATTCGAGTCCATTTTTCTTCAGGGCGTCCTCAACGAGCACCTTCAAAAGACGGACTCTTTCTTCACGGTTACGGTCCCTTTTTATGGAGGGTTTCCACGTGAATGATCGGAATCCAGCAGCGAGAAGATTTGCAACAGCAACTATGGGCAGTGCAAATAAACTTATTGCCAAAATCCATTTGACCAGCTTGATCGCTAGATCAAGTGTCATAATGTCATCGTTCATATCTGCATACTATTAAAGCATACATATAAGAATATGTAAATAGCAATTTCCCAATGCAAAAAGGCGCCGAAGCGCCTCGTATGTCATGTTTATGACAGTATCTATCTCCAGGCACCAAGTATTGCACCACCGATAGTAAGAATGAGTAGATAGTACACCACATCAATGAGAAATAGAGTCCAAGATTCTTTTTTCCAGATAAGACCAGAAAGATTGATGGGAAGGATGAAGCCAAGCCAGGCCATGGCACCGATGAAGGCACCTTCAGAAGTATTTGATATACCTAGAGAATTGATAATAAAACCCAAGACTGAAAATGTAATGAGACTAAAAATAAATTGGACAATATAGGAAGTCAAAACTGATTTGTTTTTGATATCTTCCTTTGAAATCTTCCTGCCCTCCATCCATTCTTTGCCGAAGAGGAAAGGGGAATACCAAAATGAGCCAATACCGAAGCCAATCAATGCAGTTACAATCAAGCTAATATAGTTTATCTGTTGCATGTTTTTTGTGAAAGCTATTATGTTAGAATGCTAGCATAACCAAGTTTTATTTGAAATATGCCATATTTATCCATACTAATAGGATTAGTGATCTACTACAAAAAATATGACCTTTCTTTACCAACCGACACTTCGATGAATCTTATCGTCTCAGCAGCTTTTATTATTGCAGGGTTAATAGCAATTTTGAATAGAATTGGTTATAGAAAATAATGGAAAATAAAAAAACAAATTCTGTATCAACAATATTCATCCTAATTGTCGGGATAGTCGGTCTTATAATATTTGCAAATCAAACCTTCAAAACCAGAGATTTCAATAGTTTTTCTGATTATATTTCAAAAAATGATCTTTTAGAAATAAAAACACCAAACGGCATAATCCAAGCGGAAGTTTCTACTTCTAGCTCAGCTTTGGAGCTTGGTCTAAGTGATAGATCAAGTCTCGGTCAAGATAAAGGTATGCTTTTTGTTTTTGCAAAAGAAGATAAACAAGGTTTTTGGATGAAAGACATGCGATTTGCTCTTGATATTATCTGGCTCGACAAAAACAAAAAAGTTATAACAATAGAGAAGGCACTTTCTCCAAGTACATATCCAAATGTCTATTTCCCAAATGAAAAAGCAAAATATGTTCTAGAAATAAATGCCTACGCTGTAGACAAATATAAGATTGCAACCGGTACTACTCTTACATTCGAACAATAATCGTGACGAAATTTTATTATCCACAGTTTTTTTGTAAAAAAAATTGTAAAATAGGATTAAGCAAATAAATTTTTTCGGTCGATACGAAAAAATATTAAAAATTTAAAAATAAGTTCGTCACCGCCGACGTACAAATATGCCAAAGAAGAAAAAAGCTGCCAGCAAAGGAGCAGTGAAGGCTCCTTCAATACCTACGATTATAAAAAGAGATGGTCGAATAGTGCCTTTTGATATGGACAAGATAATCAACGCTGTCTGGAAGGGCATGACATCAGTCAGTGAAGGTTCGATCGAGGAAGCAGAGACGGTTGCAAATTCAGTCTATGCTGAGCTTATAAGAGTCAAGAGGAAGTTCGCCAACTTCGTCCCTACAGTTGAGGGTATTCAGGATCTAGTTGAGCAGGAGCTTATGCGTGCAGATTATGTCAAAGCCGCAAAACACTATGTCTTGTATCGAGAAGAAAGAGCCAAGCTTCGATCAAAGGGTGTAGAGGTACCAGAGAAGGTTCGACAGCTCGCTTCCGATTCCAAAAAATACTTCAAAAACTCTTTGGGAGAATTTGTCTATTATCGTTCATACTCTCGTTGGATAGATGATGAGGGTAGAAGAGAGACTTGGATCGAGACTGTAGACCGTTATATATCATTTATGAAAGAGAACTTGGGCAATAAGCTCAAGGATACCGAATACAAAGATATTCGAGAAGCTATCTTGTCTCAACAGGCTATGCCATCTATGAGATTGTTGCAATTTGCAGGCAAGGCAGCAAAAGCTACAAATGTTTGTGCATACAATTGCTCATTCATAGCTCCTACTTCATTCCAAGATTTGGCAGAGATAATGTATATCTCTATGTGCGGTACTGGTGCTGGTTGGGCGGTCGAAAGTGCAAATGTTGAGAAATTCCCACAGATAGATATGCAGACTGGAGAGAAACTTCCTACACATGTTATACCAGATAGCAAAGAAGGCTGGGCAGATGCTCTTACTCTCGGTATGAAGACATGGGCAAGCGGTGCAGATATCGAATTTGACTATTCTCAATTGAGACCCGAGGGAGCTCGATTGAAGACTATGGGAGGCAAATCATCCGGACCAGCTCCTCTTATGCGATTACTCAATTTTACCAGACAGACAATGCTTGCAAGACAAGGTCGAAGATTGAGGACCATAGATCTACACGATATTATCTGTATGATCGGAGATTGTGTGGTTTCTGGAGGTGTACGCCGAAGTGCTATGATTTCGCTTTCAGATCTAAATGACGAATTGATCCGCGATTCCAAGAAAGGTGCATTTTATATGACCCATCCTCACCGCTCTTTGGCAAATAACTCCGCCGTATATATCAATAAGCCAAGCAATGAAGAATTCCTAAAAGAATGGATGGCTTTGGTAGAAAGTAAATCAGGCGAAAGAGGTATTTTCAATCGCGGTTCTTTGGCTGCTACTTTGCCAGAGAGAAGGATCAAGGTATTAAAAGAATACAAGGGCTACTTCGATCAGACAGGTACACACATCATCGGTCCTATCGGTACAAATCCTTGCGCCGAGATTATTCTCCAATCAAAGCAATTCTGTAATTTGTCAGAAATTGTAGCAAGAGCAGAAGATACCGAAGCTACTCTTCTCAAAAAGATAAGGATTGCAGCTATTTTGGGTACATACCAATCCACTCTTACATACTTCCCATACCTATCCAAAGAATGGCAACAAAATTGTGAGAAAGAAAGATTGCTCGGTGTATCGATCACTGGTCAATGGGATTGTCCTGCTGTCCGCAAGCCAGAAGTTTTGAGGAAGCTCAAGGCAGAAGCGATCAAAGTCAACAAAGAATTTGCAAAAAGATTCGGTGTCAATGAATCTACTGCTATTACTTGTGTCAAACCATCTGGTACATTGTCTCAGACTGTAGACTGTTCTTCTGGTATGCACCCAAGACATTCTAAGTACTACATCAGAAGGATTAGGATTTCTGCGACCGATGCTCTATTCAAAATGCTAAAGGATCAGGGTGTGCCTTATTTCCCTGAAGTCGGTCAATCTCCAGAAAGTGCGACGACATATGTCTTGGAATTCCCAGTCAAATCACCAAATGGATCTATTTTCCGAGATGATCAGACTGCTATCCAACAATTAGAATACTGGAAAATGGTTAAGGAAAATTACACCGAACACAATCCATCAGTTACGGTCTCAGTCGGTGATGATGAATGGATAGAAGTAGCAAATTGGGTTTACAAAAATTGGGATATAGTAGGTGGTCTTTCATTCCTACCAAGAGAAAATGTAGTCTACAAACTCGCTCCTTATGAAGCGATCGATGAGAAACAATACAAAGAATTATCAAAGCGTATGGAGCATATAGACTATTCGAAGATCATTACCTACGAAATCCAAAACGAAACTGATCTCAAAAAAGAACTAGCTTGTGTATCTGGTGTTTGTGAGATTGTTTAGTATAGATTTCAAATAGTCGAAAATAGGCCATATAATATGGTCTATTTTCTATTTGCCATATCACTGTAATATGTGTTATACTATTTTCAGTTGTACAGGCAATTGCTACAAAACAATAGTTTTGTAGAGGAAAGTCCGAACACTGCCGACTTATTGTCGGAGAAGGGTAGCGGGTAATACCCGTCCGTTAAATCGCGAGGTGCGAACAGTGACGCCAAAGCCGAAAGGCAATGGAATCCTTCGGGATTAATCTTGTGGTAACACAAGAGTGCAACGGCAA
Source organism: uncultured Candidatus Saccharibacteria bacterium (assembly GCA_964645315.1). Lineage (GTDB taxonomy): Bacteria > Patescibacteriota > Minisyncoccia > Phycocordibacterales > PALSA-1337 > C7867-002. The sequence continues at coordinate 13,339 of CAZYBH010000013.1, forward strand.
AATCCTTACCTCAGTGCAAGGTCGTGTCCCAAGCATGCTATGCCATAAGCGTAAGTGAGTGGCGAAGTAGCGAGGGAAGAACCGCTCGACTCCAAGTGCAAATTTGGAGCTAGACAAATGATTGCCACCTTCGGGTACAGAATTCGGCTTATGTATGACTAAAATGGAAGATCCGCCCAAAAGGCGGATTTTTCACATATTCTTTTGTTTACTCAATTGTTTTTGCTATAATGGAAAAGTTATAAATAAATTTAATGAAATGAATAACGATCAAAATACACTCAATGTCTCTAAGAAAGAAAACATTGCTTTTTATGTTTTCCTGATTACAGTCATTCTTGCTCCTCTCGCATTCTTCTGGAGTAAATTCCAAGCGGTAGATCTTACAAAGACCTTCATAATTTCTTTGGGATCGATACTTTCTGCTATATTACTTGCTTATAATGCTCTCAAGACAAAGTCTGTTTCTCTGCTACCTAAGTCTATTTGCATGACCAGCGTCTTGCTCGCTATCTCCATAGTCATTTCATCTATTTTGAGTTTACATTTTGTTAAGTCATTCTTCGGTTATGGTTTTGAAGTAGGTACAGCAAGCTTCATTCTGCTTATGTTCTTGGTTGTTTGTGTCACTTTCCAATTCATCACAAAACAAAAGGATCGAGCAATAATACTCTATTTCGGTTTCATTGCTTCATATTTAGTTTTGTATGTTATTCATCTATTGAGGATTATTTTTGGGAAAGAATTCATGTCCCTAGGATTGATGGACAATTTGACCACAACTATATTTGGTACTTGGTATGGTTTGGCTACTTTCTCATCTGTCATTCTATTTATTACATATTTCGCTATGCAGTACTTGGGTCTACAAGGCAAAATGAAAATAGCAAATTATGTTCTTTTGATTCTTTCAGTTATAGCAATTGTTCTTATTGCGGATATCAGGGTTTGGTTTGTTCTTTTCCTCTCATTCTTGGCTATTTTGATAGTAAGTGGTATAGAAAAATACAAGAAAAATAAAGCAAGTGGATTGTCTTGTATGATAGCTATGTCTAGGTCAATTGCTATTGTTCCATTGATTGCTACAGTTTTGAGTTTGATTTTGGTTTTGTGGGGTCCCAAGATGCTAGATCAGACTGTGACAAAACTCAAAATTGCCAATGCCGAGATTTTCCTTCCTTGGCAGACTACTCTTGAGGTTACTTCATCAGCAATCCAAAACTACCCACTATTTGGAGTTGGATCAAACAATTTTGGTCCTGCATACTTGGTCTACAAGCCTGTTACAATAAACATCTCACCCGCTTGGAGCACGGAATTCAATTATGGCATTGGTCTAATTCCTACATTTATTGCCGATCATGGCGTTGTCGGCTCGATATTATGGATTTTGCTATTTGTATTTTATAGCATTATTTCTATAAAAGTTATCCGAAATATGCCAGCAGAAAAGGACAAAAGATTCCTACTCGTCTCATCCTTCACGATTGGGGCATTTCTCTGGGTCCTATCATTCGTTACTATTCCTTCACATGTTGTGTTGTTCTACACTGCTATAGTTTTGTCTATATTCTTGGCTCTCTCGACAAATTACGGATTGATCCCTTCAAGGGTCTATGCTCCAGTTGCTGGTACAAAGATGCATAAGATGTTCGGATTATTTGTTTCGCTAGCTATCTTGATTTTGGTTCTTTGGGCTTTGGTCTATATCAAGATGACTATTGCTAGCTCATATTTTAGCAAGGGTCTTAGAATGATAAACGAATCTGCTTTGGAACAAGCTGACTCAGCACTAAATACAGCTCTCAAATTCTCAAATAGCGACTATCTATGGAGGGCAAAGGCCGATCTTTCTATTGCTGTAGCACAAAAGCTAGCACAAACGATCAATTCAAATATGAGTGCTTCTACTACGCAGGCAGTTATAAATCAGATTGCAAATGTTCTCAATGCTGGCTCAAGTGCTTCATCAAAAGCTATAGAGTACGATCCTACAAATTATTATAACTATTTATCTCAGGCTAGAGTGGCTGAAGCTGCCAACGGTGCAAAATTACCTAAGGCCTATGAAGGAGCAGTAGATGCTTATGCTAGAGCTATCAAGATCAATCCACTCAATCCTACCTTGTATTACAACTTGGCAAGTCTAGAAGCTAGAAATGGCAAGTATGATGAAGCTTTGAGAGAATTGGGCACAGCTCTACAGGTCAAAAACAATTATCTTGACGCTGTCTTCCTACTATCTCAGGTTTATGCATCGAAGGGTGATTTGCAAAATGCAATTACAGCAGCATCTCTTGCTACCCAACTCAATCCACAAAATTCAGTTCTATGGTTCCAAAACGGTTTGCTTAGGTACAATGCTAGAGATTTCGCTGGTGCAGCAGAGGCTCTTGCTCTTGCAGTCAAATACCAACCAGACTATGCAAATGCAAAATATTTCCTAGGTCTATCTTTGGCAAGATTAAACAATACAGCTGGAGCTATTGCTCAGTTTGAAGATTTGGAAAAGACCAATAAGGACAATCAAGAGATTGCACTTATCTTGGCAAATCTAAGAAGTGGCAAATCTCTCTTCAATGAAGCGAAGGCTGTAGCGCCAGCTCCTGAGAAGCGATCTTCATTACCTCTAAAAGAAAAGGAGAAAAAACAATAAAAATCTGCTAATATCCACCTATGGTTAAGAGATGGTTTTCATTCATCGGTCAAGAGATACGCGGCCTACACGAGGCCGCATATCTCTTGGCTATGTTTGCTTTTTTGTCTCTTGTTTTGGCCTTGGTTCGAGATAAGCTCTTGGCTTTCACCTTCGGCGCAGGCCCAGCCCTCGACGTCTATTATGCGGCGTTCCGCATACCAGACCTCATATTCACTACTATTGGATCTTTGGTTTCGGCCTCTATTTTGCTTCCTTATTTCATTGAGAAATTCGAAAATTCCAAAGAAAATGGCAAATCGTTTTTTGATAGTATTTTTACTGTCTTTTTTATCGGCATGATAGTAGTTAGTGCAATAGTTTTTATCCTTGCACCGAAGCTAGTGCCATTGGTCATTCCAGGTTTCGCAAATAGCATAGCTCTGCCTGTACTTATCACCTCGATGAGAATTATGCTTTTGTCTCCATTTTTCCTTGGTCTTTCAAATCTATTTTCTAGTCTAACCCAGATGAGATATAGATTTTTGGTTTATGCATTTAGTCCAGTTTTTTACAATGCTGGGATTATTGCTGGAGTATTATTTGGCTATCCAATCTTCGGTATTACCGGTCTTGCAGTCGGTGTCGCCATCGGCGCCTTCCTTCATATGGGTATTCAGATTCCATTTATGATATACGAAAGATTATTGCCGGTTTTTACTCTCAAGATCAATTGGCCTGATATTAAGAAAATCTTACTTACTACTTTTCCGAGGACTATTACTTTGTCAGCAAATCAACTTTCTTCATTTGTTCTTATTTCTATTGCATCAATAATGACCGTTGGTTCAATTTCTATCTATAATTTTGCATTCAATCTCCAGTCCGTACCACTTACTCTGATTGGTGCTAGCTATTCATCGGCAGTTTTTCCCACACTATCTAAGCTAATCTTCAAAGGCAAAATATCTGAATTCAAACAAAAGATGATTGCCTCCGCTCAGCATATTATTTTCTGGTCTATGCCTCTAACTGTGCTATTTATAGTCCTTCGTGCCCAAATAGTTCGTACGGTTCTTGGTGCTGGTAAATTTGATTGGGCCGATACTCGTCTCACCGCAGCTATGCTTGCTCTTTTTGCAATCTCTACGATCGGACAGAGTCTCATTGTTCTTTTTGTCCGCGCATTCTATGCAGAAGGCAAGACTGCAAAGCCATTATTTATCAATGTAAGCTCGGCTATCGTAACAATTGTTTCTGGTTTTCTATTATTTGATTTATTCAAGTCATATCCTGTCTTTCGATACTTCTTGGAAGAGTTGCTCAAAGTCTCTGATCAGCCGGGTACTAGTGTTTTGGTGCTAGCTTTGGCATTTACGATCGGTGTCATTGTAAACACGATATTGCACTGGTGGACTTATGAGAAACATTACAAGGGATTTACAATGCCAGTTCTATCAACTCTATTTCATAGTTTTTCTGCTTCAGTAATTATGGGTTATGTATCATTTTTGAGTTTGAGATTTTATGCTCTGCTATTTCCTTTGTCAAAAGTCTGGGGGCTATTTTTGCAAGGTCTATGCGCCGGACTTACTGGCATAGTTGTTTTGGTTATTATTCTCAAATTGCTCAAAAATCGTGAATTAGAAGATGTTATCACCACTCTTCACAAGAAGATCTGGAAAAGTCCAGTTCCTCCAGCAGAAGTGGAACATATGTAATTTTTCTGCTATATTTCGTCAATATGAAAGCAGAGCTTATACGCAATTTTTCCATCATCGCCCATATAGACCATGGCAAATCTACCTTGGCTGATAGAATGCTGGAGATAACAAATACAATCGAAAAAAGGAAAATGCAGGAGCAAGTTCTCGATTCTATGGAATTGGAAAGGGAAAGAGGTATTACGATCAAGATGCAACCAGTCCGTATGAAGTGGAATTTTACTGGTATCGAATATGTCCTCAATCTTATCGATACTCCTGGTCACATTGATTTTTCTTATGAAGTTTCAAGAAGCCTCAAAGCAGTAGAAGGTTCGATCCTTCTCGTCGATGCGACTCAAGGTGTCCAAGCTCAGACTCTTACTACGCTCAATATGGCCAGAGAAAATGGTCTCAAAATTTTGCCAGTTGTCAGTAAGATTGATTCGCCTTTGGCAAGGACTGACGATGTTGTAGCTGAAGTTTGCCAATTGCTCGGTTGTGATATTGATACTGTCATCAAGGTTTCTGGTAAGACTGGTGAGGGTGTCCCAGGTTTGCTAGATGAAGTCATCAAGCGTGTACCACCTCCGAAGGCAGATATTCCGGAGATTAATGATCCGATCAATCAGCCATTTCGATCTCTTATTTTCGATTTTCAATATTCAAATCATACCGGAGTTATAGTTTTTATTAGAGTAATGACAGGCAAAGTCAGTAGGCATGATAAACTCAAATTCAAAATTGCTAATAGGGAGTTTGAAGCTATAGAAGTAGGAATTTTTGCTCCAGACAATAAACCCGTTGATATTCTCGGAGCAGGAGAGATAGGATATATCGTGACTGGTATCAAGGAGCCGAAAATTGCATCTGTCGGAGATACGGTTTCAAGTCTTAAAGATAGTTTACCACCTCTTTCTGGTTATCAGAGTCCAAGACCTGTCGTCTGGGCTTCTATATATCCAGAGAGTCAAGACAATTTGCCATTATTAAGACAGGCTTTGGGTCGTCTGCAATTGTCTGATTCAGCCTTTACTTATGAAGAAGAAGCGTCTGGTACTTTGGGCAAAGGTTATCGTTGTGGTTTCCTTGGTATGCTTCACTTAGAAATAATCACCGAGCGATTGAGAAGAGAATTTAATCTAGAATTAGTAGTTACTCAGCCAAGCATAAATTACAAAGTTGAACTCAAAAATGGCAAGGTTGTAACTATATATTCCCCAGCTCTATTTCCAGAAGATCATGATGTTAAATTAGTTACAGAGCCGATTGTAACGATGAAAATTATTACACCTCTCGATTATCTCAATGGTTTAATGAAATCTCTGTACGATCATGAAGCAGAAGTCCTATCGACCGAAAACTTCGGAGACAATCGAACTATGGTAGTTTTGGAAATGCCACTTAGAGAATTGATGAGAAATTTCTTTGATGAAGTCAAAAGTCTTTCTTCAGGTTATGCTTCGATTTCTTATGATATAACAAAAGAGAAACCAGCAGATGTGGTCAGGCTAGATGTCATAGTCGCCGATGAGCCGGTCATTGCCTTTGCAAGAGTAGTCTCAAGAAGAAGAGCCGAAAAAGAAGCGGAAGTTATGGTTGAGAAACTTCACAATATAATGCCAAGAGAATTGTTCACCTACAAAATTCAAACAAAGGCCTTGGGAAGGATAATCGCTTCACGGACTATATCTGGCAAGAAAAAGGACGCCGCAGGTACTCTTTCTGGTGGAGATATTACTCGAAAAATGAAATTGAGAGAAAAACAAAAAGAGGGAAGGAAGCGCCTAAAAGAGCATGGAACGGTCAATATTCCACAAGATGTCTTCGTCAAAATTATGCGCCAAGGCGAATAAAATATTATCTCCAAAAACTTGGTACCATTGTCAAAATCATACTGATTACAACCAAAATACCGATAATGACAAAGCCAATTCCGGCTAATTTTCTTGTTCGATCATGAAATAAAACCATAAATCTAGTATACTGTTTGTAATGAAATATCGCAAACCTGGTCTCTTTTCCAAGATTATGTCTTCTAGATTGGTCCTCATTGTACTCATTTGCCTTTTTGCATTTTTGACCAAGGTTTCTTTTACTATGAAAGATCGCCTCGAATCTAGCAAAAACAAACTAAATCTTGCAAATTCAGAATTGACCAAACTCAAAAATCATCAGGCAGATCTAGCAAATAAAATCCAATATCTATCGACTGAGCAAGGTATTGAAGCAGAATTGCGTACCAAGTACAGAGCGATTCGTAATGGTGAATCTGTAGCGGTTATTATCGATGAAGATAAACAGGCTACAAGTACAGCTACAAGTTCGACAAGGTGAAGAAAACACGCTTCAATCAAAGGTCATTTAGACCTTTTCGTGAATCAGGGAGAATCAGCGAGAATCGGCTTCGCCTCTCGCCTCGCCAGCTCGGCTCGGGCTAGCCACCGGCTCGTGGCTCGGTCTGCTGACCTCGCACACTCCGCCGTTCGATTCTCGCACCTCGTCACAATGATGCTTCACTCAAAGGTCATTTAGACCTTTTCGTGAATCATTGTGCGGGTAGCGAGAATCGAACTCGCGTCTCAACCTTGGGAAGGTCGCATTCTACCACTAAACCATACCCGCTTGTTCGTAAGGTTTAACCTAGCAAACTATCTGCTATAATAGAGTATATAAATTAATTTTTCTACTATGACAGATAATTCATCGACAGCTGCTATTAGTACGCTAAAAAACCGAATAGATCAGGAGAATCGGGAATTGGAAACATTGAAAAATGAACACCGAAGAAAGCAACAAGAAAGTGATAGAAGAAAACAGGATTATGATAGAAAGCAAAGAGAAGCCGATGATCTTAAAAAGAGATATGAAGAGAGTAAAGCGGAGGTCGAAAAGGTTCAAGCCGAAATTACACGATTAGAACAACAAAGACAAAGCAATTTACGTGAATTGGAAGCAATGCAAAGGAACATTCAAATGGCTATAAAAAATGCAAAAAAATAATATGCTTTATGCTATAATTTCTTCATAAATAATAATACTTATATGAAAAAAACACGCGTAGCAATAAATGGTTTTGGAAGGATCGGTCGAGCTTTTTTGAGAGTTATAACATTGAAGCCAGACTGTCCGATAGAGGTTGTAGCAATAAACGATCTAGGAGATATCAATAACTTCGCTTACTTACTTCGCCACGATACTGCCTACCGAGCATTCGATGCAGAAGTCAAAGTTAGTGGAGATTCTAGTGCAATCTTAGTAAATGGCAAAGAGATCAAATTCATTTCCGAAAAAGATGCCACTAAGTTGCCATGGAAAGAACTTGATGTTGACATCGTGGTCGAATGTACAGGTCACTTCACTTCAGGAGAAAAAGCTCAAGCTCATATCGATGCTGGAGCAAAGAGAGTCGTAGTTTCAGCACCGACCAAGGACGAACCAGAAGCAAAAGTAAAGGGTGCTATGGTCTTGATGAGGATGAATGAAGAAGATTTGTCCAAGTCGCTCATCACCTCCAATGCTTCTTGTACTACAAATGCTGCTGGACCGCTTTTGGCTATATTGGACGAAAACTTCGGCATCGAAAAAGCAATGCTAAATACTACCCATGCCTATACTGCAAGTCAGGGCATAGTCGATGGTCCAAATAAGAAAGACTTCCGAGAGGGTAGGGCTGGCGCTATGAATCTAGTGCCATCATCGACAGGTGCAGCAATCGCTGTTACCAAGATTATGAAAAATTTGAAAGGTCTTTTCGACGGTATATCGGTGCGCATTCCTGTCGTTACGGGTTCTCTTGTAGATATTACCTTTATTTCAAAAAAAGACACCACAGCTGAAGAAGTAAATAAAGTTCTAACCGAAGCTTCCAAGACCGATCGTTGGCAAGGTATTTTCGCTGTTTCCGACGAACCTTTGGTTTCTTCAGACATTATCGGTTCGCACCACGCATCCATCGCGGATTTGCTCATGACTCGCGTCGTCGGTGGCAATCTCGTCAAAGTCCTAGCTTGGTACGACAATGAGATGGGGTATACGCATACTTTAGTTCGTCACGTGATACAGGCTGGACAAATTATTTAAAAAATTATGAAAAAAATAACAAAAATAATTTTAGCAATAATAGTCATCTATGTAGTGATCGGAATTGTGTATGCAGCTAGATGGTCAATGAATTATGATCCGAAATATAATTCTGCGCCAAATAACGCAACTATCTTTATTATCAATACGCTAACCTGGCCATTCTAGGGTGGTGTGATAATGAAGTAAGATATACGTATACGCTGGTGGACATGTAGAGAAAGTGGGGAGACTATGCTATGATTTATAAACATGAAAAAGATATTATTGACTATTGGGGCACTAGTCTTGATCGCGGTTATAGGCCTATCATATCTTATAACTGGTTTTGGTAAAACTAAGACATTCACTAGTGAAAAATACGGTCTCCAAATAGATATTCCGGCAACGTGGACTGTCGAAGAAGCAACAGAAAAGGATTATCCAAATGTTCTTAGTGCCGAACCGCGTTGGTTTGGTTTATACAACGCATATGCATTTTGGGCTGGGCTATCAGTTTCAAAGGATATCCTCTATTATCCAAAAAATGAAAAACACCCCGTTTATAACCTGAGTGACATGAAAAAAGATATTCAATTAAGAAGTAGTCTTTCGGCAGATAAGAATGCAACGGTTGCTGATAAAGAAGAAAATGGTCTAAAATACCTTTTAGAGAAAAAATCTGATGGCAAGCAGATATCATATTTTATTACACCTACCGGCATGTACCAGTACTTATTTGGTGATATTAAAGATTTGAATTTGAAGTCCTTAAAGTAGATTAATTATTTTCGATTATTATGAGGTGCAATCAACATATTTGAGTGGTGAGAATCTATTTTAAATACGATGAATAAATCAAATCATAATTGGAATTATTGTAGTAGTTCTTATTGCAATTACAATACGTAATTTCCTAAGAAACACTTCCTATCCATAATAAGTCAAAAATATTTTTGAAAAATGAATAAAGCTGTTTATCGGTTATTATAGTGGCCGAGAAGTTATTTTGGGTCTCTTTTATGAAAGCTAACGTGTCATTATTGTAAATAAAAAAATGTGTATTGGTGCTATGAATATTTTGGATATAATGAATTTTTGGAGCTAAGCCTTTTTTGGAATTTATGTATGATTTGTCTGAATAGTCTCTATTGTGTTCATTTTCTGGAATTAATTCTTTTATCATAATACCGGCCTTTTCGAGATTTTTGTGAAAACTCAATAAATTTTCGACAAAAATATTTTTATTTTTAAGATTATTTGGATCCCAAATTATAAATAATTCTTTTGAATGTTCACCTAATGTGATTTTTTCAAAAATCTTTTGGAAAATATCTTGACCACCTAGGTAATTGACTTTGGAACGATCATCACTTGAAGAAAAGAAATCCAAGAGACGGGGAAGAAGTCTTTGGGCGCTATCATTGCGCTCCTCGGCACGCTCCACCTCCTTTTTTGAATATCGAATAAGCTCTTCTGGTTCATCAATAAAATAAAACAATTTTTTTGCCTTCTCCGACTCTTTTATCAATTTGAAACCCTTCAATTCCATCAAAACTTTGTAGGTTGTACTTCGATTGAGATTCGTTTTTTTGGAAATGTTGGCTGGGAACTCTCCACCACTTTCGAGAAGTAGGCTGTATACAAGAGCTTGCTTTTCATTTAGACCGATATTTACAAGATGCTTTATGAGCTTACTATTTTCCATTTATATATTGTATCAAATTTGTTATTTTTTTATAACAAACTTAATGCCGAGCCGGAGGTCGGCATGTTCAGATTAGGCATTTATGCTAAAATAGCCTTATGAATAAGAGTGAAATAAAAATTATATTAGCAAGCGATCATGCGGGATACCAATTAAAAAATAGCATTTTGGAATATTTGAAAAGTCTGGATTATGATGTTTTTGATGTGGGTGCGCACAAATATGTAGAGGATGACGATTATCCAGTCTATATGAGTGCGGCTGCTCTCAAGGTTGCTGAGGATATGGTGGGTAAGACAAAGGCAATTATTTTTGGTGGTTCTGGTCAGGGTGAAGCCATAGTCGCAAATAGATTTCCTGGTGTAAGAGCTATCGTTTGGTATGGCGATATTGTAGGAGCCAAGGAGTCAATTGTCGAACTGTCACGAAAGCACAATGATTCCAATGTTTTATCAATCGGAGCAAGGTTCGTCGATCTAGAATCTACCAAGAAAGCGGTCAAGTTATGGCTCGATACTCCATTTAGTGAAGAATTACGCCATGCAAGACGCAATCAGCTCATCGATTCAATTGAATGATTTTGTCAAAGAAAAAATAAAATAATTCTGCTATACTAAAATTATGAAAAAAGCAGAAATAATACCGGCAATTTTGCCTAGAGATTTCTCAGAACTAGAAGATAAGGCTTCACTGATTTTGGGTGCAGTAAAAAATGTCCAGATAGATATTTGTGATGGTCAATTTGTACCAAATGCTACCTGGCCATATCGCAAGCATGACAACAATTTTGATTTGTTATTAAGTGAAGATATTGGCTTACCACATTGGGAGGAGATCAATTACGAATTTGATCTTATGGTCAATAATCCCGAGGAAGTGGTATCAGACTGGCTAAGGGTAGGGGCTAGTAGGCTTATTATTCATTTAGAGTCGAAAGGTGATATTTCAAAAGCGATATTGATAGGTGGTGAAGTCGAAATTGGTCTTGCTATCAATATTGAGACTGATATAGAAAAACTTGAGGAATTCAAAGACAAAATTCAATTTGTCCAATGCATGGGTATAGACAAGATCGGATTTCAAGGCCAATCGTTTGATGACAAAGTTATTCAAAAAATAAAGGCTATACTTACAAAATACCCAGATCTAACTATTTCAGTTGACGGTGGAGTGTCTTTACTTAACGCTCCAAAGCTTATAGAGGCCGGTGCAAATAGACTCGTAATCGGCTCGGCTATATTTGAATCAGACAATTCCTTCGAAGCGATCGAAAAGTTCAAGGCTATTAGGATGTAGTCAGGTTTTTTAGGTTAATTATATTTGGCATAATGATTCTATCGATAATTGCTCATGACTATTATTCGGTAGCAAAATGTGTGTATAAATTTTTTCTGCAACTGCGTATTCGTCTTCCGAGTCTTATTTCGGCACATGATATCTGCCTGAGTACCCAATAGACTGACGCACCAATCGCATAACTCGTTGTCAGAAAAAAATTTATACACACATTTTGCTACCGAACATTACTACCATTTTGTGTGGTAAAATTAACTGATGTCTTTAACAGAAGTAAAAGTTAGTGAATTAAAGGCCAGAGCGCAGGCGATTCGCGATCTTGTACTTGATATGTTGAGAGAAGCCGGATCTGGTCATACTGCTGGTTCACTCGATATGGCAGATATTTTTGCTTACCTGTATTTCTATTCACTCAAACACGATCCCAAAAATCCTAGTTGGCAATATCGAGACAGGGTAATACTTTCGAATGGTCATATTTGTCCGGTTTTGTATGCAAGTTTAGCTCTTTGCGGATATATCAGTATCGAGCAAACCAAGACCCTAAGGCAATTTGATTCTCCATTACAGGGACATCCTGATCGCAATTTCCTGAAGGTTTTGGAGACATCGTCAGGACCTCTTGGGTCAGGACTTTCGCAAGCACTTGGTATGGCTATAGCAGATAAGATTGATTCTGGTAGTACATCTGGCCAAAAATACTTTTGCCTTATGAGCGATGGAGAGCTAGATGAGGGCAATACTTGGGAAGCGATAATGCTTGCCGGCAAAGAGAAAGTTCACAATCTAATTGCAATAATTGATAGAAATAATATTCAGATTAGTGGCAAAACCGATGATATCATGCCACTGGAACCACTATCTTCTAAATGGAAAGCTTTCAATTGGCAAGTAATTGAGATTGATGGGCACAATTTTGTCGAGATAGATAGAGCGGTCGAGACAGCTAGATTGGATTCTGGTAAGCCGACTGTCATCATTGCCAAGACTATTTCAGGGAAAGGTGTACCAGAATATGAAGGCAAATATGAATGGCATGGCAAAGCTCCTCCCAAAGCTCAATCCCTACAATCTGTAGAACCTGCAGAAGTCACACATATGCAGACTACATCTATGCGCGAAGCTTTCGGTAATGCTCTGGTGCAATTGGCTGGTAGTGACAAAAATATCGTAGCTCTTTCGGCCGATTTATCAGATTCTACTGGACTCGGTGAATTCAAAAAGAAATTCCCGGATCGATTTGTAGAAGTCGGTGTCGCAGAACAAAACTTGGTGACTGTAGCTTCAGGTCTTGCCGCAAAAGGCAAGATACCATTTGCCACTTCGTATGCCATTTTTAGTCCTGGTAGAAATTGGGAACAGATTCGCACCACGATCTGTTACAACAATCAGCCAGTCAAAATAGTAAGTACTCATGCTGGACTAAATGTCGGAGCAGATGGTGGCAGTCATCAGGCTTTGGAGGACATTGCTCTTATGAGGACTCTTCCAAACATGGTTGTTATTTCACCATGCGATTCTATTGAGACAAAAAAGGCTGTTTATGCAATTTCAAAAAACAATAGCCCAAGTTATTTGAGGTTGCCTCGAGAAAAAAGCATAGATATTACTAGTGATGGAACTCCTTTTGAAATTGGAAAGGCAATTGTTTTATATGAAAAAGAGGGAAGTGATAAAAATAGATCAGTAGTCTTTTTTGCTACCGGTCCGATTATCGGAGAAGTTATAAGTACTGCGAAGGACTTGACAAAACAAAATTATTCAGTAGCAGTGGTAAATGTTCATACAATCAAGCCGATTGATATTGATACAATAATAAAATACTCACACAAATATGGTGCTGTAGTGACAGTAGAAGAACATCAGGTTTATGGAGGTTTGGGTAGTGCTATTTCTGAAGTCCTGGCCCAACATTTCCCTTGTCCTATCGAGTTCGTCGCAGTCCAAGATAGATTTGGTCAATCAGGCAAACCAGAACAATTGTTTGAACATTACGGTCTAGGTCAAAAAGATATTTTGAAAGCTGTTGAGCGCGTATTGTTGAGGCGGTAGAGCGCATAAAGCATATGTCAGACATATGTCGCCCATCGGATCGATGATACTCTTCGTTGTCCTGTCTCTCATTGGAATCATGGTTGAGATTGTATAGAAACATGACAGTGTTCAATCTTTCGCATCATAGGTTTGTTCGTCAGGATGTGCTACGGACAACCTTAACTCACACCCCCGCCATGCGGGGGTTGTCTGTTTGACAGATATAACAAATATATGTACTCTATAAATGGATGAAAAATATCTTTTCCTTTGAAATCGTCGGAATCGCGACCATCGTTTTGTTCATGGCTTGGATCTTTGCATATCTGGCCTATAACATTAGTTGGTGGCTTGGTAATATTGGGGCTAGGTGTGCATGGTTGTGGCCCAAGATCTTTCTAGGATCGGGCCTGGTCAAAGCGCATGTAATCAAACTGACACCTATCGTTTGGTTACCATACTTCATATTCAACCTCAATAAGGACAACTTCGTTTTTTTCGTTCTGTATACCTCTTCTCTGTATATGTATCTATATTTGTCCTTCGATAGTAGGTACATGCAGAGATTTGAGAGATTCAAGCTTTGGTTTTCACCACTGATAGTACTGCCCATTAGTGGAGTTGCTTACCACTTTCTCCTCGCATATCTGATGAGGCGATAAGAAGTCAAAGTACGTTTATTGTGAGTAACCGACCACCGGACTTAGGTCCGGTGGCTTTGTGTTTGCCGTCTGCGCC
>CAZYBH010000014.1:0-16572 GCA_964645315.1 uncultured Candidatus Saccharibacteria bacterium
CCGCGAGGCGGTGCCCAGACCAAAGCGAGCGGGTAGCGAGCTTTGAGTCGCGGGCGATTCCGCCCATCTCCACATCAACCGAGCCAGAGGACTCAATTTCCTCTAAAACCCTTTTAAGGACTGTATATTTTGGTGTTCGATAACCTGTCTTTTTGTCGTAGCTCAAATTCTCCTCAAAGAGGAAGTAAAAGAACTTCTGTTGCTCAAAAACATCGTAATCTACCGGCGTTGTAGCTGTAGTGTATTTTTGCAAATAAATTTACAAAATATCCTCTAAAACTAAGGCTCTAAAATTTATTTGTTTTTGTCCGTTGCAAATAAAGTTTTCTCATCAGTAGAAGGTAGGCGGTACACTACGTTCTTCTTTGCCCCTTCTCTAGGAACAATTTTTGTCAGAAGACCTTGCTTAGTCCATCCAGTAAGTAATCTGGAAACAACCGATGTGTCTTGTATACCAAGCAACTCACGAGCTGTATGATTGTTGATGTATTTGTTATTGTTTAAGTAATGAGATACCTTTTCCCATTCTGTAGGCGCATGTTCATTAAACAAAACTACCTTCAATGAATCTTGGAGAAAAGGATAGGTTAAGAAGATTGGCGGATAAAGGCTAGCAGCAGTCATAGTTTGTCTCATTGCGCGTACTCCTTCATTTTGGTCAAGATTTGGTGGATCAGGAAATTCTCTTAAATGTTTTACGATCAGATCGTTTCTATAGCCTTGCGCTCGAATGTGACCAATGTTTGACGGTGTAATGTTGAAAGGCAAAAGACCAGGACTCTCAATCTCAATACGATCCTCAAAAATACGAATTTCTATATCTCTTTTAGTGTGGTAATCCCTATGTATAACAGCATTTGTAATCGCTTCTTTTACTGCTCTTTCAGGTATCTGATATTGAGTAACAAAACCAGAGGGAACTCTTATTCCGGCACGCAAAAGAGTTAAAACGTATTCGTGCGCGTCTTTAATTTGTTTGCTTATAGGACCACCAATAGTATTAGGTGTACCGATAAGGTTTAGAGTTTCTTTTACTGTCTCAAGATTGCCCTCATATTGAAAAACTCTGATCGCACACTTGGTATCCATCAAATCAGTTGGAAATTCTGCAAATAGCAGCACTGCCGCTCTGGTTGGCAACAATTTTCCTTCATCGTTTGTTCGGGCTAGACCAGTCTTTTCTAAGACAACTGTAATATTATCTTCGGCAATATTCCTTTTCTTTCTCCACGCTTCATAGGGTTCTGTCTTTAGAAGTTTGATATCAATATTTACTAATTCAGAATCAGCTCTTTCAAAACCTTTGACGTAAGCAAAATGAACTATCTCTTGTGGGGATAATCGCTTATTACCTCTCTCGCCTCGAACATACACATGGTTTTCGATTGATCTAAAGTGGTCAGAGACTTTTGGGACAACAAGCCACCCAATTTTTACTCCTTTACCAGGGACCTCAATCATCTCTGGTGGCCATATCGAAGGGATAGGAGGAGAAATTTTCTTTACACATTGCCCAAGTTCATCAAAGAGTTCAGCATTTTCTTCAATTCCAAAAACTCTATCCAATCCTTTTGCTGTAGTTTTTTGAGGATCATCTACACCAAGAACAATTATACCACCGTCTGTATTTGCCATCGCAACTATTGATTGCAGGGTCTTTTCGATAGTTTCGTTTCTGCTACCAAGACGCTTAAACTCAAGTGTTCTTGATTCGTTGGGTATGGCTAGGATTTGCTCGATAAATTTATTTGCGTCCATTCTATTATTTTTGAGAGAAAAGTCTCAATTGAGAACATTTTAGCATTTTTCATCGTTTTTTGCTCGTTTTTTAACGGTGATAGCCGATTATAAAATCACGCGTCAATATAGAAAATACAGAAGACATTTAAATACCCTTATTGTGACCCCTTGAGCAGAACTTTATCCAGCACCGGCAACCACTTTCTGCAAAGCAAGGCTTGAATTGTAGTAATTCCAGAACCGAGAAAGATAGTCTTTTAGGCGGTTCAATGTTTTTCGGTATGTGTCCACTCGACTTTTTAATTGATTCACGCTAAACATTTATTAGTGCTACAATACCCATATACCAATAACCTTATTTTTATGAAAAAGAAACTACTATGGTTAGAAGATGATGCTTTGCTTGGAGTGGTTTTTAGCAAGGCTTTGGAAAATACCGAATTTGAGCTTATTCATGTCCGTGATGGTAAAGAGGCTATAGAGACCTTGAAGCAGATAGTGCCAAATATTATCATGGTGGACCTTATGGTCCCTGGAGAGATAGATGGTTTCGGAGTTTTGGAAGCCATAAATACCGATATGCGATTGAGGACAATCCCAAAGATTGTGCTTTCAAATCTAAGCAATCAGTCCGATATCGATAGGGCAAGGCGATTGGGTGTTGAGATTTTTATTGTCAAAGCTTCATCGTCACTCGATCTCATTATTGATCAGCTTCGATCACAAGTTGCTGATAAATAATATTATCCCCCAACGGCCTTTTATAATAAACCGGACAAGGATATAATTGTTTCATGATTATACATCCATGGCTTATGCAAAGATTTGGCTGGTATAGAAAATGGCATGAATACAAATATTGCCAGTTGATACACACAGCCGTCTTTTTGGTATTTTTATCAGGCGAGATTTATTTATTGATGCAACTTCAGGAGAGTGTTGCTTTGGTAAATTATTATTTGAGCCAAATATGAAATTTTCACTAAAAAAAGGTTTTACACTAGTCGAGCTTATGGTGGTTATTTCGATCATTGCCGTTTTGTCATCTATTACACTTGTAGCCGTATCTTCGACAAGACAGACAGCTCGCGATGGGTATAGATTGGCTCAGATAAGACAGGTCAAGACCGCGCTCGAACTCTATTTCAATACCCATGGCTACTATCCATATGATGAAGTGGGTCAGGGCTATGATTTGTCTGACACTCGAATTCCAGACTATTGGCAAAAAATGATGCAAGATTTGAATAATGAAAATTTCATTAAGGCAACTTTTGTTCAAAATATTGATCAGCCTATTTACAAAACAGCATTTTCTCCAGTCATAAAAACTGCATTGGCATCAGTCGGCGGTGGGGCAATATTCTACGCTTGTTCCATTCAAGACCCACTTTATAGGACAGCAGAAGATTATCTTATAAGTTATGCATACCTTCCAGAACAGGTCGCTACCTACAAACCAAAAAGTTATAAGATTAGAGTGAAATTTGAAAAGACAAATAACTTAGCTTTATCAAATTCTATAACCGGCGCATTCTGGGGAAATAGCGCTACAGGCAACACTGCTTGTGATACAAGTATTGGATATTACTGTACTTCAGAAAGCAAATAGCGAATCGTTAAATATTACCAAATATCAAACGCCCTCAAGTGAGGGCGCTATGATGTTCTCGGCGAGTAGTGTCCTCGACTTCACCGCCTTGCTATATGCACAAAAAGAGGTTAAAGTACTTTTTACCAATATGGCCGAAAATACCCTCAAAAATAATAATAAAAACGATAAAGGCAATCGCTTCTTTTCTGGAAGATTCGGCTTTTTCAACATACTTTCTTTGGTGATTTTATTCTTCCTTTTTCTAAGTGGAGTCTATGCTGAATATCAAAGTTCATTGACCAAGAAGGAGGAAGTATCACTTTCTACTCTGGCATATGATATCGGTAAGGGAAATGTTTTGGATGTCAAAATCTCTGGTGACGATATAACTTCCCAATACAAAGACGGTACCATCAAAATTTCTCAAAAAGAATCCGACTCATCTCTGACCGAATCTCTCACTCGTTTTGGTGTAAGTCAGGCAAAATTGGCTTCGACTACTATTTCCATCACAAATCCAAGTGGTTTCTGGTATTGGACATCAGCTTTGGCCCCATTTCTAGCTCCAATATTATTTCTCGTATTCTTTGTTTGGTTGATTTCAAGACAAGTAAGAGGTGCGGGTGTTCAAGCTCTATCATTTGGTCAATCCAAAGCTAGGATAATAATGCCAGACGATATAAAACAAAAAGTCACTTTCAAAGATGTCGCTGGAGCAAAAGAAGCAAAACAAGAATTGACTGAAATAGTCGATTTTCTCAAAAATCCAAAGAAATTTATTGAAATTGGAGCAGAAATACCGAAGGGGGTTATCTTGATGGGTGCACCAGGTACTGGTAAGACTTTGCTTGCAAGAGCAGTGGCTGGCGAAGCTGGTGTAGCCTTCTTTTCTATTTCCGGTTCGGAGTTCGTAGAGATGTTCGTTGGTGTCGGAGCATCGAGAGTTCGAGATCTATTTCGCATGGCCAAAGAGTCTAGTCCAGCAATAGTCTTTGTCGATGAGATCGATGCGGTCGGACGCGCAAGAGGCTCTGGTATGGGTGGAGGTAATGATGAAAGAGAACAAACTCTAAATCAGATTCTTGTCGAAATGGACGGCTTCGAGCCAAATGAAAAAGTGATTGTTATGGCTGCAACAAATAGACCAGATGTCCTTGATCCGGCTTTGCTTCGTCCAGGAAGATTTGATCGAAGAGTAGTGATCGATCTACCAGATAGAGGTGATAGAGAGGAAATTTTGAAAATTCATTCTGCCAAGAAACAATTGGCTGAAGATGTAAATATCAAGATTGTGGCCGAGAGGACACCAGGATTTTCGGGTGCTGACTTGGCTTCACTTATGAATGAAGCAGCTATACTTGCAGCCAGAGAAAATAGAAATAAAATCGGTCAATTCGATCTAATTCGCTCAATCGAGAAAGTTATGCTCGGTCCAGAAAGAAGAAGTCATGTCTTGAGTACAAAAGAAAAGGAGATCACAGCCTATCATGAAGCCGGTCATGCAATCATTGCTTCAATTCTTCCAAATGCCGATCCGGTCCACAAAATCTCCATAATCTCTCGCGGTCGAGCCGCAGGTTATACATTGAAATTGCCTTTTGAAGAGCGCAAATTGCAATCAAGAAAAGAATTTCTAGATGATATCGCAGTTTCTCTAGGAGGCTATGTTGCCGAACTTATGATCTTCGGTGATCTGACTACTGGTGCCTCAAATGATCTACAGGTTTCTACGGCTCTTGCTCGAGATATGGTTACAAGATATGGTATGTCAGAGAAGATTGGTCCGATAGCACTTGAGAGCGCT
The DNA here is from genome assembly GCA_964645315.1 of uncultured Candidatus Saccharibacteria bacterium. GTDB lineage: Bacteria > Patescibacteriota > Minisyncoccia > Phycocordibacterales > PALSA-1337 > C7867-002. Next base: position 5,139 of record CAZYBH010000014.1, read on the forward strand.
CAGGGTAAGGTTATGTTTGGAATGGGAGTCGCAGATCGCGAATATTCAGAGAAAGTTGCCTCCGAAATCGATGCAGAAGTCTCAAGGATTATGATAGAAGCAAGAGAAATTGCTCGCAAGACTTTATTGGACAATAAAAAGGTTTTCGAAGCTATTTCAAAAAGATTGATAGAGGTAGAGACAATAGAAAGGGAAGAGTATGAAAGTATCTTGGTCGCAAATGGAATACAGCTTAAGAAGCAAAAAATATAGGAGTGTGTGAATTAGTATAACTAATAATATTTCCAAGTTATATTATTATTGGTTAATGATTAAGAAAAGCATAGAAAAGGATATGGTTATAAAATTAAGACGAAAAGGTGCGAGTTATAATCAAATCAAAACTCTCGTTAATGTCAGTAAATCAACACTAAGTTCTTGGTTATCAGCTTTTCCACTATCCAAAAAACAGATTTCCAAATTGCGTGATAGGAATCCTCAAAGAATTGAGAGGTTTAGAAATACCATGCATCTTAAAAGTGATAAATTGAATGCACAATATTATGTGAAGGTAGCTAAGGATATTGGTAAAATTTCTAAAAGAGAATTTATTATTTCTGGGTTATATTTATATTGGGGTGAGGGGACAAAAGCAGCTAAGGGTACAGTCGCTCTTACGAATACAGATCCTGATACATTAAAGTTCTTTGTAAAATGGTTAAGTATACTTAATGTTGATAAAAGAGATTTAAAAGTCGTCCTGCATCTTTATCGTGATATGAATATTCAGAAGGAGATGCAATTTTGGTCAAATTATCTTAGAATACCAATTATCCAATTTAGGAAGCCAATGATTAAGCGTTCTAGATTTGCTGATCTGACTTACAGGAACGGCTTTGGACATGGGACGTGTAGTGTATTATATTTAGATATGAATTTATATAGATATATAATGTCGGCATTGAAATATATACGAAAGCACGCGTAGCTCAATGGTAGAGCAATCGACTTATACTCGATTGGTTGGGGGTTCGAGTCCCTCCGCGTGCACAATCTAATTGCAGTTCCAGCTTAATTATTGGTAGATATATAGAAGGTATTTGACAATTCATAAATTAGTGATAATGTCTTTATGAAATAGTTATCAAAGAAAGGATTTGCATGAAGGGTGTGTCACTTGAAGACTTGCTTTATGCGGCATACGAGAAAGCTGATTGGACAAAAATCGTTCCAAAACCTAACCAAGCTGGCTGTCAGCAGATAGATGAAATTCAGGGCTTGGTGGCGCGCGCCACTAGTCGGCTTGCCAAGATCCGTAGATTAGCCACGGAAGCCAAAGCAAAAAATATCCTCGCGGTCCTTGATGGAACTGACGATCCCAAAGCGACTTGATGTTTGAGGTTGCTCTTAGGGTGATTGATTTCTACCTCCGACCGAGAGTGCGGATCAGTAGTCTAGATCAAAAGTCCCGCAGGTGCGGGATTTTTTCTTAACTGAATAATTATTCAAAGTGACTCTCTTTTGATATTTGGTCGACTTTTTCTTTGAGTAATGGAAAGTTTGATATCTCCACATCATTATCAATGATAGCCTTGGCTTCTGTAGAGGCGGCTTCGACCATTTTGAGATTTTGCAAGGCTTCCATTGCAATGTCAGAAACACCCCATTGTTGGCTACCAGAAAGTTGTCCTGCACCTCTTTGGGCAAGATCCAATTCTGCCAATTCAAAACCGTTTTTTGCTGTTTGCAATGCCCGCAATCTTTCGATGGATTTTTGGGAAGTGGTCTCCGTAAAGACATAACAATATGCTTGATATGAACTGCGCATAACTCTTCCACGGAGCTGATGTAATTGGGCAAGACCAAATCTCTCGGCACCTTCAATAATAATAACGGTAGCATTTGGCACATTTACTCCAACTTCCACTACTGAAGTAGCACATAAAATATCAATTTTGCCAGATTTGAAGTCTGACATGACACTATCTTTTTCATTTGGTTTCATTTTGCTATGTAAGACTCCTATTTCGTATTGTGGGAAGACCGATCTTTTGAGTCTCTTTGCTTCTTCCTTTACTGATTTGGCAATTATAGCTTCTTCTTTGTCTGGATCTGGCTCATTTATCCTTGGACAAATAACGTACATCTGTCTACCTTGTTCCAATTCCTTTCTTATTTTCAAATAAATTTCATCTCGATTTTGGGGCAAGACCAATTCGGTAATGATCGGTTTTCTTCCAGCAGGGCTTTGATCGAGTAAAGTCAAATCAAGATCGCCATACATAGTAAGTGCCAAAGTCCTCGGTATTGGTGTCGCGGTCATAGATAATAAATGCGGAGCTGATGCACCTTTCTCATCACTTTTATTGACTGTTTCAAGAGCAATTTTTTCTGGATCAAAATTTTTCTTTAGCAATTTTGCTCTTTGTTGCATACCGAAGCGATGCTGTTCATCGATAATGACATAGGCCAAATTTTTGAAATTTACTGATTTCTGAATCAAAGCATGTGTACCGATAAGTACTCTGATTTCGCCATTTCTAACCCATTCGAGCAATTGATTTCTGGAAATATCTGTCCAACCTTTTGGATTGACTTTGGAAGGGAATTTCCTGCAACCAGAACCGGTGATGAGACCGATTTGAATAGGCATGTATGAGAAATATTGAATAAATGATTCGAAATGCTGTGTAGCCAAAATCTCGGTAGGACACATATAGGCAATTTGGAGATTTGGTGAGCGGACGATCTTTTGACTTGGTTTGAGGATTGGTTTTGTCTCTGACCTGTCTATTGTAATTTCATTTATATTGTCCTTTCTATCTTTATTTGGTCTTGAGACCATGACTGCATAAGCTGTGGCGGCTGCGACCGCTGTCTTGCCAGAGCCGACATCACCTTCAAGAAGTCTAGTCATGGCACGATTAGTTTTCATTTCATTTACTATTGTCTCAATTGCATTTGTTTGAGCTTCAGTAGCGGAGAAGGGGAAGCGTCGGACAAATTCTTGCACGCTTTCCATCTCCGTCTCAATTAGAAAAGAAGGGTGCATTTCGTATTTTTTCCTTGCTTGCCTTTTGCTCAATTGGATAATAAATATCTCTTCGAAAGAAAATCTTTTTCTGGCAGAAATAGCATCGTCTCTAGTCAGTGGAGTGTGGCTCCAGATCAAAGCCGTTTTGATGGAAGGTAAATGGTACTTATTCAAAATTTCTTCTGGAATCGGGTCTGGTAATTGGCCAAGAATATCTGCTTTGAAGATCTTTTGAATTGCATGATAAAGCCAGCTCGAACTAATACCGCGTGATTCTGGATAGACGGGATAAAGAGTGTGCTCTTCATGACTTTTGCCAAATAGAGATTCGCCTACAGCAAGTGGCATCTCTTTTATTTTCTCTATTTTTGGATTTGAGAAATAAATTTCGCGTATTTCACTGGTGTTTTTGTTTTTGCGACTGCTTATTTTGCCCTCTATTCGGACCAATGAACCCTCTTCAATCATCTTTGCTATATAAGGCTGATTGAACCAAACGCAGTGGATTTTGCCAGTTTCATCTTCGATATATCCATCGGCCATCGCCACCTTGCTTTTGAAACCTTTACTTGTCTTTAGTCCGGATATTCTTCCGAATATAACTGCACTCTCGCCAGCACTTAAGCTGTCGATGTTTTTTGCTTCGGCGGTATCGCCATAGCGGATAGGGAAATGATATAGAAGATCTAGTATCGTATTTACCCCTAATTTTTTTAGGGCTTCTTTTTGGATTGGGGTAATTCTGAAAAAATCGCTAACTTTCGTATTCGGCATTATGGACATGGGCTAATTATACCATTTTGGCAATATATATTTACAAATATTGTTTCCACTTGGTACTCTATTTCTTTATGAATTAATTTTGATTTAAGGGCAATTTTATGCCAGAATGTCTTTGCTAAGGCTTTTGCCTTATGGAGAGTTGGCTGAGTGGTCGAAAGCGCCTCACTGCTAACGAGGTGTCCCCTAACCGGGACCGTGGGTTCGAATCCCACACTCTCCGCATTGACAAATTAGTATCGGTGTGTCCTTGTTGCTCTAGAGCAAAGTGCGACCTACATGCCTTACTAAGTTAAGAAAAAATACCGATAATCAGTCGGTATTTTTTGTATGTTTTTTTCTTTTACTATTCCTCCTTCAGTAGTGTCAGTATCTTGTCCTTGTACACAATTCTTGATCGAAGATTCGCCAGTAGCTCTCGCTTTTCATTCACCGTGCCTTCCTTCAGAATATATTTCGCATAGTTGCGTATATCCATATCGTTTCTGGCTGTAGCTTTGTCTTTCGTTCCAAGCACTGACCTTTGGAATATATTGAACCTGGCAATTTCGTCTTCAAGCCTTTGCCTCATGCCAAGCTCATTCAGATTAACCTGATCCAGTATCTTCAGTAGCTCAGTTATCAAGTCTTCCTCTCGAATATATTTGTTCTTACAGTTTCGGTCTCTTGCTCGTGAGCAGGAGTAGTAGATGTATCTGTTTGATCCGCCACCCTTGAGCTGTTTCCACTTTTCTTCAGCTGATATGCCTGATCCACAGTATCCGCAGGTGAATAATTTTGTGAATGCAAACTCTTTTGTTTCTCTGACTATTTGATCACGCTTCAGATGTGCTTGTGCTTTTTCATACAATTCCTGCGTTACAATCGGCGTATGCTTGCCCTGATACCAGTTACCGCTCTCTCGTGGGTATTCGAATGGTCCGTAATATATTGGATTGTCTAATATCTTGTATACACCAGAGAGTGTCAGAGGCTTGTTTCCTCTGGTATGAAAGTTCAATTCAAACTTGAGCCAGTTGTATACCTTTCTTCCACTCCATTGCTCGTATGCCACTTTCTCGAATATCTTTTTGATTATTGGTGCTCGTAGTGGATCTATCGCTATCTGGCACTTCTTGTCCATGAGCTTTTGATTCAAGTATCCAAGTGGTGCTACTCCAGGCCACAGTCCCATCTCTACTCTCGTTCGGAGTCCTCGCTTTACATTGATGCCTCGATTGTCGTTCTCAAGCTTCGCCTGACTACCCAATATCATGAGCATGAACTTCTCATTCGGATTGTTGGTGAATCTTTGTCCGAATGTGCGAATCTCCACTAGATGCTTCTGATCCATCAAGTCCACAATTCTTCCAAGGTCACCTGCGTTTCTTGATATACGGTCAGGTGCCCATGTAAGTATTCCGTTAAACTTGCCACTTCGTATCTCCTCGATTATCTCGTTGAAGATGGGACGTTGTCCTGTATCCTTTGCCGAGTGACTTTCTCTCTTGATTTCCGCTATCTCAAGTCCTTCACGTTCTGCCAGTTGGATCATCTCCTTGATCTGACTGTCGATTGAAAGGACTTGTCTCTCTTCTGACTCTGTCGACTTTCTCGCATAGAGGCAGTATTTCATCTTTATGGGGACCACTACTTTGGCCGTAGTCCCTAATGGCGCTTGTGTTGTTGCGTTTGTCATACAACACAAGGAATGACGCAAGTCGCTCTAGGAGTCCAGAGCGCCCTTAGTGGTAGGTGTTGGTAACTATTGGTAGCAAAATACACTTAATAATATGATGAAATGCACAAATGATTCTTAAAATAAAAAACGTTGTACAAATATTTAATATGTGTTATTGTGATAGTCTAAAATGGAAAAGAATACTCATAAAATAATTATCGGTATTATTGGCGGACACTCTCACAATACGAACCCACAAGCATTATCTATTGCAGAAAAGACTGGAGAAAAGTTGGCTATGTTAGGTATAACTATTGCCTGCGGTGGTGAGGATGGAATCATGGAAGCAGTCTGCAAAGGTGCAAAACGTTATAACGGCACAACAATAGCAATCACCAAAAGCAACAAAAAGAAAGATGCAAATCAGTATATCGATTACGTTATTCCAACCTCACTTGATTTGGCTTTTATGAATGTTCTCGCATGGTCATCCGATGCTGTTATTGCTTTTGACGGTCGTTTTGGAACTATGTGTGAAATTGGTCTAGTTCTTGATATAGGAAAGCCCTTAGCTCTTGTTGGTAAACACGAGCTAATTCAATCAGATAAAGTAGGGGTCAAAAATTTTGCTCACTATGAAGAATATTCCGATGAAAGTGTTCAGAAGGCTATAGAATTTGTAACACAACGTATTTCTAAAAATATTTCATAAAGATAACATGCCTTATTCAAGTTTTATTTTCGATAAATCGATAGAAGAGGTCATAAAACTATTAAAACCTGAGAGTTTTCTTGATATAGGTGCTGGTGCAGGAAAATATGGCGAGTTAGTAAAAAAGATTGATCCGTCTGTTGAAACTGTCGCTCTCGAAATTGAAAAAGATTACATAAAAAAGTTTGATCTCGGCTCAATTTATAAAAAGGTTTGGAATATTTCTGCCACTGACTTGATCAGCCCTAAATACTACGATTTATCCTTCGATGTTGTTATGATTGGCGATATCATTGAACATTTGAAGAAATCAGATGGCATTGATTTGCTCAACTTTTTGATTTATAGATGTCGTTGGATCATAGTAGAATTTCCTTATCGCTACCTTCAAAATTCTGTTGATGGCTATCAATCAGAAGCACATATATCAGCATGGACAAAAGATGATTTTAACTCATTTGAAGCGACTAAGTTATCTGAGAAAGATACACAACGATTAGTTGTTCTTCGAGGGTATCTCGAAAATGAGATATCTGTTACTGAAATTGAATCGTTGCTTAGCAAAAATGAAAAATAAAGAATTAAAAATAGGTGCATGTATCATGGTGCACAATATGGCCCCATTCATAGGAGCTTGTGTAAAATCGTTACAGTGGGTCGATGGAATATTTATATATGATGACCATTCCACAGATGGAAGTGTTAAAGCGGCGTTGGAGCAGTCTGAAATATCAATCAAAATTGAGTATTCAAAAAACAAGGACGTGGCCTTCAAGAGAGGTGAACTTGAAACACGAAATTATGTCATCGACAGAGCCTTTGAAGAACTTGATGTTGATATCATGGTTCTCGCAGATGCCGATGAGCTATTTTCACAGGTACTTCGCCCAAAAATAATTGAGTCTTTTAGCAAGCCAGATACTGACGGAATAATGTTTTCGATTTGGCATCTGTATGACGAAAAAAATTACATACATTTTTGGGAAGCAAAAATTAATGACATTGACATGATCGACCCGCACACACGAGTAATAAAAAGAGGGCGACGATTTACTCCTCTTTTTGAAGATGGTAGCCACCCAACTCTTGAGCCAACAAAAAACACAGTTTGCTTACATGGGCATTATCATTTTCATCTTAAATATTACAATAAGAGTACTTTACCTAATTACTCCATTTTCTTTCTTCCTGAAAGACCTACAAAAAAAGACGTGCAACCTTATCTTAGAGCTCTACCGTTTGATTTGCATAGTGACATAAAAACAGCCCTATCTTTGGTACATTGGGATAATCTGCCACCTTACACAGAAACACCTCACCATTCGTCAAATAGAGTCAAATTTGATGACCCAGCAGAAGCATTGATACACCCAAAAGACAGAATAAATATATGATTAATCTAGAACGAGGAAAAGATGTGTTGGTTTTCTATGAAAAGCATAAGTGGGATTATGTTGAGACTTACTCAAAAAGGAGTATTTCTGGATTTTATGCTTGGTACACATTGCTTGTTCGTGCTCTAAGGGAAAATGGATACCGAGTTCACGAAAATAATTATGAATTAGCTTTAGAAAATCCTACGTATCCCATAGGAATAGTTGGGACGCCGAACTGTATCCCAAAATGGCCGTTGCCAAACCCGGCTATTTTAGGTCCAAGTATGTACGATAATCCATCTCAAAATCCTGCCCTAATGAAAGATCCGAGATTTAAATATTATTTATTAACATGTGATTGGCTTAAAAAAGTTTTTGAAGAAGCGTATGGGGATGCATGCGTTTTGTGGTATGCGGGAATCTCAACAGACGAATGGAATGATACAAAAAATAACAACAAATCAATCGACGTACTTATTTATGACAAAATACGCTGGGAAAGAGAGAAGACAACTCCATTATTTTTAAATCCTATTAAAGATTACTTGGATAAAAAAGGGCTTTCATATTTAGTATTACCGTATGGGAATATCACACACAATACATACAAAGAAGCGTTGAGTAAAAGTCGATCTATGGTTTTTCTCTGTGAGCATGAAACTCAGGGAATCGCATACCAAGAGGCTTTGGCCTCAAACATTCCTATAATCGCATGGGATCATGGATGGTGGACCGATCCTGTTTGGCCAGCATTTTCTAAAAAACCAATTCGTGCAACATCTGTGCCGAATTTTTCAAAAAACTGTGGTGAAAAATTTAAGATGATATCAGACTTTCCAATAATATTCGATAAATTCTGGTCTAATTTAGATATTTACAAACCGAGAGATTATATTAAGAAAAAAGTTTCTTTTAAAGTTTCAGCTGACTTATATGTAAAATATTATTTTAGTATATAAACATGGAAAAAAATAAGCATGCATGGTTTATAAATTTTACTGGTATAGGCAATGGAATAATTATCGCACCTATTCTAAAATGCTTTGAACAAAGCTACCCAATAATAGACTATTTCCATAGTGAAAACGAGATTCTTTCTGACGGGTGGTTTGCTGAAAGAGCTCGACTCAAAAAATTGAAGGGATTTAGCCCAATTGCATGGCGTCGATTTAGTAAGAAAGATTGGGAGGAAATTCTTGATTTCATAAATAAAAATGAAATTGATTTGATTATTAATTTGCGTAACGAAGGTCCTGAGTATGATACAGGCTATTACGAGTTTAAGGATTTTTTAATACGAGATCACAAAATTAATTTTTGGGATCTGGATTTTGATGTTATCAAAAAAAGACAGGTGCAAGAAAATTTAACTGACGATATTTTAAATCTATTACAACTGAATGGAGTTGACATTTCCACATATGAGCCTCAATGGCTTTTTTCTGAACGCACTGAAAAAGAAGGAATTGGTTTTGGTATGGCGGCTAGTCAGAAAAATAAGCGTTGGCCGACACATAAATGGGCTGAGCTGGCCCAAGAAATTACAAAAGCATACAATCAAAAAATAATTTTATTCCACGGATTGTCTCAAGAGGAAATTGATCAAGCGTTAGCAGTACAAAAACATGTAGGTTTTAGTAAATGTGAACTAGCTGGCCATCATAAACTTAAAGATGTTGCAGTAATACTTGGAAAACTAAAGTGTTTTATCTCAAATGACACAGGTCTTTTGCATATTTCTTCTGCGACAGGTACACATACAATTGGTTTGTATACGAGCACGGACCCAAACATCTGGTCTCCATACTGCAAGACAAATTTTTTATCTTGCGCAAATATTTTTATGGAAAAATGTCTCGCTCGCAAAATATACTGCGGAAATTGTTTTCACTACTACGATCCTTGTCCTGCAATCACTCAATATGGTGACAGTATCGATCCAAAACAAGTACTCAGTCTGCTAAGAAAAATAATGTTTTAGTAATCTTTTCGTGTTCGGTTTATTTTTTGCAAATGCGATTGCTCGTTGAGTAACTTGTCATAAGAACCGAGTATTTTTATTTTTGATTTTTCTGGTGCGTGATCAATAAATGTTTTAAAAATATTCACCCAGTCTGACGAAACTATTTTTTTTATTTCTGTATTGCCGTCGATTTTTAAGTTTTCTAGAATTATTTTTACCTGTAGGTTACTCATTAAACTTTTAAGAGCTTCTCGTACTAGTGGTTTATGTCTCTCAAAAATGTAAACTAAAAAGTTTTTATATTGTTTTGAGTTTTGGTTATCTAAAACTGGCTCGGTTCTTTTTTTAATGGATATAAAGGACGTGTCGAATCTTGGTCTGGGACTATAGTTAATTTTATTGATATCCATGAGCCATTTTATCTCAAAATTGATATTTAAAAAATGCGATAAAAGTGGAGAGTGTGCATGTGGGGCACCCAAAAATTTAATAGCTGCATCTTTTTGCATAATCAGATAGGCAGTCTGTATTTTGGAGTGATCGTCCGTAATTTTTCTAACAATATTAGCTGTAATATTAAAAGGAATATTTGATACAATAGTAAAAGGTTCATTGGGAAGAGAATATTTTAGAAAATCCGCTTGGATCAGTGAAAGATTATTAACATCCTTGTATTTATTTTGTAGTTCAAAAAAAAGTTTTTGATCTGCTTCTACCGAGATAATTTCTTTATTTGTACGAATAAGAGCGTCTGTAATTATGCCTTTACCCGGGCCAATTTCTAGTATTGTATTAACTGAATCAAAATCAACAAAATCTAACAACTTAGCCACAAGTTGCTGGTTATTTATATAGTTCTGTGAATCTGATAATTTCATTATTTATACAACACTCTATCATAAAATTAACCTTATTGCAATTTATTTGTTATGTTGTGTAATGTTTTTAGTGACCTTGTATTTTTGATCAATATTCCATCCGGCTAGACATAATATCCTATAAACAAAATCAGTTTTTCCTACAATATACTCGTCACCACCAGTCAGATCTTTCTGAAGAAGATTTTCTTTAAGCTTTGCATATTGATCTCTAGATTCAGGGTGGTTACGCAAATAATCTCTAAATGAAATTTGTCTAGACCAAAAACCCCCTCGATCAGCGTATGCTATAGATAAATGACATTCATCAGGATTACCTTTTGTATAGTAATGCCTCTCTGTGCTGGCTGAATTAAAATTATAGTCGATTTTAGCCAGGGGTTCTGTGAAAGCATCAGCATCTTGATGATTTTCTATCATGACGACAATATCAATAATCGGTTTAGCTGGTAATCCTTCAATGGAAGTACTCCCAATGTGTTCAATCTCTAAAGCTTTATTACCAAAAATACTCAACAGCTTCTTTTTTTCAGTTTGGAATTTTTTAGGCCAGTCATGCTGATAAGGTACAATTTTTGTATTAAAAATGTCTGTCATAATAAATTATAGCGTAATAAAATTTAAAACATTATATTTATCGGCAACTCCACATAGACTTTCGTCCCTTTAGAAACCCCATCTGACTCAATCCAGATCCTGCCTTTATGTGCTTTGATAACTTGCGTGTTTATATACAACCCAAGACCCGTCCCAACAGCAGTAGTATCCCTATAAGTGCAATAAAAAACCAGCTCATGCAAGTTATTTTAACACGAAAAACAATAATTTACCATTTTTTATTATAAAAATATTTAATTAAATACCGATCTCTGGATACATCAAATCCTCCTCAACTTCTTCAAGCGGATAATTGTTGTTTCTTTTCTCCCACACAAATGTCATTCCCAACGCATCACAAATCGACAAATCAATACCGTCCTCTGTCAGTTTCTCTCTGTCAATAATTTGCATCTTGCCGTCATGATCCTTCCATTCAACATAGAGGAGGTCGT
>CAZYBH010000015.1:0-16269 GCA_964645315.1 uncultured Candidatus Saccharibacteria bacterium
AGGAAATTCCTAGCAAGGAATTTCCGAAACAGAGGCAAAGCCTTGCAAGGCTTTGCCGTGTCTTCTGGATACATGCCTCACCCCTACTGAAATAAAATTATTTTGATTCCAACGCGTCTTTGTTGTACCAGCTAGCAGCATTCCACAACATCCAACTATTCAATCCGGAATCATAGGTAGCTTTGATTTGGGCTTTGACCATAGCCGGAGTATATATTGCTCCAAGATCAAAAGCTTGTAACCAAGGTCGAATTTTGTAACGACTTACCATAGTGGTAGAAGCTTTTTGCACAGCTTGATCCATAGAATATTTGATCACTTCATACGGATATTGCGCCGGTTTTGTAAAGCCGAGAAAACCTTTTGCAAAATGTGATGGGTAAACCATTGGCGAAACATAGTCGAAATATTCTAAAGCATCATTTAGATTTTGACCGATACCAAGATCACCTTCCGCACTAGTCGTAAGGCCGAAGAAATCTACAGATAATGGAATGGAACTAGTAGCAAAATTTTGTTTCAGGTAAGTGAAGAATGAGCGCATAACTTCCCTTCTAGTCTTATCACCGCTCCATGGGTATGAAATATCTTGCATATCTCCATCCGATGGAAAACGGATGTAGTCAAAATTCAATTCGTCAAAGCCTACCGAATAGGCTTCTCTACCTATAGCAACGAGATATTTCCAAACATCTTCTGATCCAGCATCGAGCCATTTGACACCTTTGAAATCTTTCCAGATCCCCCCTTTTTTATTTTTGACAGCTGAGTCTGGATAAATATTTATCAAATATGAATCCTGGAAAGAAGAAATCCTACCAATTACATAGACATTTCTTTTATGTAATTGATCGATAAAACGCTTTATATCTGGTATGCGATTTTCGGCAGAACCGATCTCGATCAAGTTTGGATCATTGACCAAAAAACTAATTTTGCCAGTATAGTCTTTTATGTCTATAACTACGGAATTTATCTCTGTTTTATCGACAAGATCAAAAAGCATATCTCTGAATTTTTGATTTCCAGCTGCATAACTGGTGAGATATACAGCTTTGACCTGATCGGGTGTCTTGGTATGAGTGACGACAATCTCCTCTACTGAATTTGAAATGGCACTTGCCAAATCTTGATAATTTCTTTCAGCAAAATCAGCTATGTATTGTATTTTCTTTTTTGGAATAAAATTTACTGAAACGGCAATAGTAGAAATAATAAGCAAAATCAAAACAAAAGTAATTGCTAATCTTTTTGATTTTTGTCGCTTATCCTCTTTCACGGATTGGAAGTGGGATTATCACTAATATTTTCGACGTATGGCAAATCACCTTTAACCTCATGTTTGGATTTATCTTTCGATTTCTCATTTGAATCAAAATGAACTGGTTGAATATTGTAAGAAACAGCAATTATAGAAATACCGATTATTATTGTAATTATAGAATTTATACTGTATCCAAAACCAAGAAAAGGAATAATTATAACCAAGAATCCCAATATCATTATTATTTGCCTTTTTGACATGTGGCTATTATAACAACAATATAATTAAATTTGCATGTTGATACGATTTACCCGCCTTGAGGGCGGGCTCGTGAATTAGTGCGCTTCCATGAAGCGTGGCGTAGGTCTACCATCGACATCAACCAAAGAGAAAGGGTCATCCATGATCAGGAACCGAAAAGACTCCCTGTAGGACGCGACCTTGATCCTTTCTGGACGAGGACCATATCGATGATCAGCTTCTCGAGGAGATTGGTAATAGTAATAGCGATATTCCAAAGTGAAGTTGAATTGGTCTTCACCCACACCTTCAATCAACTCCCACAACTCTCGTCTTGTCTTATTAAATCCAAGACCAAGAGTCATTTTTGCGAGCCAATCGACTCTTACCTGGATAACCCTTTTTGTGGGATCAACTTCAACCGAACCAACCCTACCCTGAAAAAACTCCTTGCAAGCGGTCTCAAAACGGACCTGGGCCGGTTTGAATTGCTCGATTTTGGCCTTCAGAACTGCTGGATCTCTCCAATAACCATGCATATTTTTCCTTTCGTCAATTTGAACTGTTTCTTTAACAATTATAGCACCAATAGAATTTTAGTAGGTACTAACTAAAACGACAAATTCGCCTTTTATTTTCTCTTTATTTTTATCAAAATAATCTTTGACTTCAATAGCATTTCCCGATACAACCTCTTCATATATCTTTGTAAGCTCTCTTGTTATGGTAACTTTCTTTTGAGGACAAAATTTCTCCAAAGAATCCAACGTTTTTGTGATGCGATGAGGTGACTCATAAAAAATAACTGTTCTTTCAGATTGAGCTATCTCTCGAAACAAAGTCTCTCTACCCTTCTTATGTGGCAAAAAACCCAAAAATAGAAAATCGGCACATGGTACACCAGCAATAGAAATAGAGGCGGTCAAAGCTGAAGGACCTGGTATGCTTTCTATCATAAAAGCTCCAGAAATAATCTCTTGTTTCAATTGATCCCTAAGATACGAGACCAATTCGAGACCTGGATCAGAAATACCAGGCGTACCCGCATCGGTGACTAGAGCTAGATTTGATCCATTTTTGAGCAGATCCAAAATCTCAATCTTCTTATCTTGCTGACTATGACTATGATAAGAAATGGTCGGCTTGTTGATATTGTAATGAGATAATAATTTCTTTGTCACTCTAGTATCTTCGCATAAAATAAAATCGACCTGCTTGAAGGTTTCCAAAGCTCGAAGAGTTATATCCCCGAGATTACCTATTGGTGTTGCCACTACGCTCAATTTGGACATAAACTAACACTATCACAAACCTCTTATTTTTTGAATTATTTAGAGCATGTATTTTGCACAAAAACAATACTTGCGATTATGGCCAATAAACTTTAGACTGAAGTTATGAATATCAATGGCAAAAAAATCATATATGTGACTCGTGATATAGAAAGAGCCTTGGGTACAACTCCAGATCAAAATTTTATTATTGTTACAAATGAGACCAAGTATGGCCAAGAGATTAAGTCCAAATATCCAGATTTCGTCCACCTCATCAGATCCGAAGGTCCATTACTCGGTACGACCGAGCTGATCTCGCACAAAGACTTCGCCAATATTGCTACCACAGATTCGCTTATTCTAGTTTTCAAAAATACCCAGAGAGTAGAAAGTGAGATTTCATCAAAAAAACTCATCTGCATAAATCCCAAATCATTTCTTTCCGAAAGAGTCGAGAATAAACTCTCCCAGATACGCTGGCTTGGCGATCTAGGCAAATATCTTCCACCTCATACCATCAAACTTGCAAAGCAGATCACCTGGAAAAACGAACCATTCATCATCCAATGGGCTCATGGTCATACTGGCGATGGGACAAACTTGGTCAATACGAGAGAAGAGTTGGCAGTGCTCCAAGAGAAATTTCCAGAAAGGATGGCTAGACTATCAAACTTCATTTCCGGTCCATCTTTCACAGTAAATGCTGTAGTCTCAAAAGACAAAATCTTAATGGCAAATATTAGTTATCAGATTACAGGTCTCCAACCTTTTACCGACAATCAATTTAGCACTATAGGCAACGATTGGGGTTTCGCAAAAAAATTCCTCAATGAAAGAGACCTTCATCAGATCCAGACTATTGTTGGCGATATAGGCAACAAACTCCAAAAAGACGGCTGGAAAGGCTTATTTGGTGTAGATTTTGTTATGGATGAGAAAAGTCGCAAGATTTATCTTATCGAGATAAATGCTCGCCAACCAGCTTCTACGACATTCGAATCTCAATTGGAACAAATCGAGCGTGATAATGGCCAAAAAGGCATTACTACATTCGAAGCACATATTAGAGCTCTCTTGGATTTGCCTATTGATCAAAATATCATTGCAATAGAAAAAGGCGCCCAAATAGTCCAGAGAATTACAAAAAATATCCAGAGTATATTTGACGATTCCGCAAAAGAGCTCAATTCAAAAGGCTTCGAAGTTCTCATATACGAAAATACCGCGACAAATTCTGACTTGATCAGAATCCAAACCGAATCATCTTTTATGGATGGACACAATATTCTAAATAAACAGGGTCAAGAAATTGTCGAGGTTATCAAGAGCTCAAAAATCAATCTAGCGGTATAATAAACAAATGGAAGTCAAAACCTTATCCCAAAAGGCCTTGAAGGTTATAAATGATTATTCAAACTTTACTATTGGTAATGCCAGTTGTTCTGTACCCTATTTCAATAATAAAAAAATCAAAAACCGCGCTGGCCTTCGAGCTCAGATCGGCAAAGGTCGAGCACAGGAGATCCGAGAAGAACTGGAGATAATTCTTAAGAAGAATAAAATTGACCTAGAACAGATTTCAAATGAAAATCTAAAGAAAATCTTAGTAGACAATAATATTGGTATTGAATGTTCTGGCTTTGTTTTCCATGTTCTTGATGCAGAGGCACAAAGTCGCAACTTAGGCTCTATCGCCCGTAAAATCCATTTTATAAATTGCCGTGGCTTCGTCGGTCAGATCCGCTGCGCTATAAGACCAATAGAAAATTGTGATGTAAGTACTTTTGCTTCTGACAAAAATAGCTTGATTATAGAGACAAAGTCGATCTTACCTGGTGATATTATCACTATGATGAGCGAAGACAAAGACCTGATGCGAAATCATATTCTTATTATCAAAGAAGTTGAATATCAAGATAATATTCCAAAATCATTTAGCTATGCACATGCTATAGCATATCCAGAAGATGGTATTTATGGATCAGGCATTAGACAAGGCAAGATTGTATTGACCGACCCAAATGCAGATCTAGGAGGTCAACAATGGCTACCAGAAAATGACTCAAGTACAAATCTTCTCAAAAATTACAAAAGTAAGTACACAATAGAACTTAGACGACCACGTTTCTTATCCTAATTGGATTTAGACTCATTTTGTGCTAAATTAGAGCCATGCTAACAATGCTTGAAGGTACGGGAGATTTGGCCAAAATTATCGGTTTTATGGTCTTTGGAGCCATAATTGCATTTCTTTGGGCACCTTTTCTGTCCAAGCTTCTATATAAGTTCCATGTCATAAAAGGCTCCAAATCCGAGCTCCAAAATATCGATTCTCAAGCTTACAAGACTTCCACTCCGGTTATGGGTGGACTTCTTGTTATTATCACCGTAGCGATTATCACTTTGATTTTCAATTGGAATCGAAGTTTCACCTGGGTACCTATCGGTGTCATGCTTCTCTCTGGAGCACTTGGTGCAGTTGATGATTTGATGAATATTTTCGGACGCGAGAGACATTCAAAAAAATTTGACCATGTTCTAAGACTTATCAGAGTCCACAAAGAATTCAAGATGCGACTCTGGTATATTGTCACCTTACCTTGGATTGCCTTCAAAAGAATTTCTGTTTGGTTTGGCTCAAGGACCTCGAGAGGAGTCTTTGTCCACGAAAAATTAATCCTCCAATTCATCGCCGGTAGCCTTACAGCTTGGTGGGTTTATGCCAAACTCGGTCCAGCATGGCATTATATTTATCTCCCATTTGGCGAGAATTTCGACGCTGGAATTTTCATTATTCCAATCATTATTTTTATAGTTATGTTTACGGCAAATGCAGTAAATATAGCCGACGGTATGGATGGTCTTGCAGGCGGTATGCTTCTTATTACAATGTCAGCTCTTTCACTTCTTTCTTGGATCAATGGCTATTCCGAAATAGCTATCCTAAATGCTACAACCGTTGGAGCTCTGATCACATATTCATACTACAATATCAAACCGGCCAGATTCATGATGGGAGATGTCGGATCCCTCGGCCTCGGTGCTCTTCTTGCCGTCAATGCCATGGCAATCGGAGAGACGACTTCCCTTTTCTTCCTCGGATTCATGTTCTACATTGAAGCAATTTCTGTAATAATTCAAGTTATATCGAGATACTTCTTTGGCAAAAAGGTCTTCAAAATGGCACCACTTCATCATCACTTCGAACTCTCGGGTTGGAGCGAAGAGAAGACCGTCATGCGTTTCTGGGTTGTTCATTTCTTCTTTGTTGTTTTTGGATTCTGGCTAGCTTTACATTAAGATGCAATATTTATCTTGGAATGAAGAGAAAATTCAAGACTTTTCTGCTACTAATATCGAAGAGATGTACGAAAGAGGTTTTGTATTTACAAGACTTGGCAAAGGCATAATGCAACAGACCAGATCATTTCGCATCGATTTAGACAAATTTATTTTGAGCAGTGAAAATAGAAGAATATTGAAGAAAGTCCCCGACCTGCAAATTTCATTCAATAATTTACCTTTAGAAAATTACAATTATTCAATTGGAAAATTGGCCAAAGATTTTTACGAAATAAAGTTTGGTCAAAATATAATGAGCGCCCAAAAGGTAAAAGAGATGTTAACTGATGGAGAAAAAAGCAATTTTAATACCTTGATCTCCTTTGGGGATGTGACACATCCCGGACTAGGTTACACAATCGCTTATGTCTCACCCTCTATTATCCATTATTCATATCCATTTTATGATCTTGATCATAGTCCAAAAGATATAGGATTAGCAATGATGATCAAAACTCTAGAGCGTGCCAAGGCAAAAGGTATTAAGTACGTCTATCTAGGCTCACTCCAGAGACCAAGTGATACCTACAAGTTACAATTTTCAAATGGTCAATGGTTCGATGGTAAAAAATGGAATGACAATATCGACGAAGTAAAATTGATTTTGAAAGAGCTAGAAAATGATAGTTCAAAATAAAGTTTGGCAATCAATCAAAAAAGTTATAAGCTTTACATATGAAATTGCCAAATAAATTACATGTTATCGGTATTTGCGGAGTAGCGACAAGTGCGGTCGCTATAGCCTTTCATAAGCGTGGTGTAATAGTCACAGGAAGTGACAAGGGCTTCTATCCTCCCGTTTCTACAGAATTAGAAAGTCAGGGCATTAAGTTTTATTCTGGCTGGCATCCAGAAAAGATGTTCGACGGCAAATTCGATCGAGATTCGATAATTATCGTCGGTACCGCCTCAGGCTCAAACAATCCGGAGTTAAATTTTGCCAAAGAGCACAACATTCCCACCTATTCATTCCCAGAGATTATAGGTGAATACTTCGCAAATCAAAGATCATTGGTCTGTGTCGGTACTTGGGGTAAGACCTCATCTACCGCACTTTTATCTTATATTTTGGATTATGCAGATCTCAATCCTACCTATATGTTCGGTGGAGTTTCCCTATCACATCCATCATCTGCACGACTTACGGATTCCAAATATAGCGTTTTCGAAGGTGATGAATACAAAAGCTCGCCCACAGACAAAAGAGCAAAATTCTTCCATTACAAAGCCACAGATTTATTGCTTACAGCGGTTTCTTGGGATCATGCCGATCTATATCCTACCGAAAAAGACTACTTCGAAGCATTTTCGAAACTCATCGACGGTCTACCACAAAATGGCACGGTCACAGCTTGCACAGATCGACCGGAGACAATCCAAATCCTAAAAGATTTCAAGGGTAAAGTCATACCATATGGTCGACAGCTTCCTATCGACAAGACCAAACCAAATTATTTTGCATACAAAAATTTGAGCCAAAACATTGATGGGATAAATTTTACAATTAGTCACGATTCCATAGATTACAAAATACACTCTTCATTGATTGGACTATATCAAGCCGAAAACATTACCGGTTGTTTTGCTATGGCATATAACCTAGGTATTCAACCGACAAAAATTATTGAAGCTATAAGCTCATTTAAAGGTCTCAAAAGGAGGATGGAAAAAAGACTTGAAGGTCAAGTTTCTATCATTGACGATATAGCCCACTCACCAGAAAAAGCCTATTCGGTAATCTCTACATTGAAATCGGTTTATTCAGGTCAGGTCTATGTTGTATTCGAACCAAATATCGGTGGTAGAAGTCGTGAATCAATAGCAAAATATGATAATGCTTTTTCCGGCGCCGATCGTGTCATTATTCCAAGACTTACAAAACTCAAGGTTAGCGAAAACAGCTCCGAGCAACCGATGGAAGGCGACGAATTAGCCAAAACCATTTCCAAAACTCATCCAAATACAAGATACATATCAAATGACGATGAGCTTGTATCATTCTTAAACCAAAATACAAAACCAGGTGATGTTATCGCCTTCTTAGGATCTCATGGCTTCAGGAGCATGATCGAAGAGACTATCAAAGTTATTTCAACTAGGTTTAGTTAATAAGCAATAAATCCTAACAATTTGAGCATTAATAAGTACATGTTTACATCACTTTTGGATAGTGGTAATATTTCTCTTGGACCGAACTGGTGTTCGGAAAGGAAAGGATCGGATGAGCGACATCTAGAATCAGCAATTCAATTCGTTAGACAAATAAATCAAACCCTAACAGAAAAGGAGGCGTACAGAAGATCCAACTCGCTCAAAAGGCCCCAAAACGTACCGAGCCGGCGGCGTACTGTTCGCTGCCGGCTTTTCTATTAAAAAAGTCTGAAGATGCAAGCTATATAATAAGCGAAATTATTTTAAAATATATAGCCTAAACTAAATAGACCTATTTACCTTCATCTACAATCTCAGTAGAAATAACACCATCTACTATATCTTTGACCATAAGAGTCATACCACAATGATTGCATTCGATAATAATACCCTTTGAGATATTTGGATATCTTGATAGATCTATATCATTTTTACATTCTGGACAAATTGCTTTATTCATAAATTTAAATTAAGTGACAGATTAAACCGTATTGGAGTTGTCACCTTTCAATGGTAGCGAAAAAAGTGTAGGATAGCAATATGACACCTTTGGAACAATACAAAGAATTGGCAAATAAAATTGGGGTCAAAAATCTCTATTTCAAAAGAGAAGACCTACACAAATACCTTTCACACAAAGGTAGGTCTTTGCCTGTAATGATCGATCATTATGTCAAAAATGGCAGTACAAAGTTTGCCATATCTTCATCAGGAAATGCCGCAATTGCAAGCGCTATTTATATAAATGAATTAAATTCAAAATTACCAAATAAGATAAACTTGGATATCTTTGTCGGTCAAAATATAAACAAAGACAAATCAGACAAATTGAGAGAATTGGAGCAAAAAAGCTCTGGATTGATCAGAATATTACCCAAAGAAAGGCCTTTATTTGCCCTAAATGAGGCTATAGAGTGCGGATACACCAGTCTTCGACAATCTACCGATGATATCGCTCTTTTGGGCTATTATGACCTTGCAGAAGAATTGGCCAAAAACAACAAAATCAAGGCTATTTTTATCGGTACCTCTTCAGGTACTACGGCTCAAGGTTTAGCCCAATATTTCAAAAAAAATAATTTGCAAATCCAGATTCATTGTGTCCAAACTTCCTCTTGTCACCCTATTAGCGATCAATTCGAAAATTATGATGGACCAGACGAAAAATCAATCGCCGACGCCATAGTAGCAAAGACAACCGAGAGACAAAATAAACTCGTAGAAATGATAAACGATTCTAAAGGCTATTGTTGGACAGTAAGCAATGATGATATAGCTAGTGCCATGCAACTCACTCAAGAATTTGCAAATCTAGAGATCTCACCAAATAGCACCTTGTCCGTAGCAGGTCTCATGCAAGCGGTCTACAGAGATTGGGATCTAGACGGAGATATAGTCTGTCTTATAACAGGACGATAATTAGAGATTCCTGACAGCTCGGATAAATTTTTCTCCTCTTTCTTTCCTATTCCCATCTTGCCCTTTTGCTTCGAAGCCAGGACTGTACAAGACAATGTCGCCCTTATTTGCTACTTCCAAGGCCAGCCTTACTGATTCGTCTATATCTGGAGCGGAGATTATTTTCAAATTTGGAATTTTTTGGATTGATTTCCTTTCCAAGATTGTACCTGAACCTGGCAATAAAATAACTGTATGAACATATTGAGGTAACGTACTATAAAGATTGCCATAAACACCATCACTTTGAGCCCCACCGAAAATCAGAACAATATTTCTATTTTTTGATAATGTCCTTATCGCCAATTCTGTAGACAATGGTGAGACTGAAGTACCATCATTATAAAAATCTACTCCTTTCACTTTTTTTACCAATTCAAGACGACCTTTCAATGATCTCCATTTCGATAAAATATCAATTATCAAATCGTCATCTAAGCGAAATAATTTGGCTGTTTGAAAAGCCAAGGCCATGTTTTCTTTTTCGTGTTTGTGAAATTTTTGGCCCAAATCTAAAATACTAGGCATAGTACTTACCTTTGTCCTAAGCATTTTTGCTTTTGGTTGAGAGCCAAGCTCATGTGTCTTATCGATAATCTCATCGCAAGCCACAATGTAATTGTTGTATGTTTGATATGCGAGGATATCAAACGGTGTTTTGTCATAGGATCTTTCTGATGGTAATGAAGCGAAAACCGCAACATGAGGACTCATTCGCATATTATGCATCTCTTGCATAGTCATAGTCGAAAGTCTAAGTAGGACAACATCGCCACTACGGATCTTCTTCAAGTGAGTAATAATCCCATCATTGGATTCTGAATCGACAAGGAAAAAGTTTTGTTCTGAATTTTGTTTGCAAGCCATCTCCAGCAAAGGATACAGCATAGAGATCAAAGAAGATTTACCACATTCTCCGATAATACCAACAATCGTAACTGGTGGCGCATAGCGCAAAAATAATGTCTCAGGATATTCAACTGGGATTTCTTTTGTTGAATTGTAAACGGGTTTCAAAAAATTTGAGTCCTTGGGATAATCATGGGATAGCAAAATCATATCCATATCAAGCAAATCATCTTCTGGTATTTTGCCACAGATATAATTTGCAAGGCCAATAGACCTCAAAAAAACTAAATGATTTTTGAGTCTAGATTCGCTTTTGAGATCATAAACACTGACGAAAGCCCCAGCTTTTATCAAAAACTTGATATCTTCTACCATTTCCCCATTATGACCAAGACCGATTACGGCCACCATTTTATTCTTGAAATAATCCCTAGGAATCATAAACCTAGTATAGGCTATGATTTGTCTGCTATCAATCTCTTTACCCTTATCATTTCTTGAAGCATTGCTATAAGCTTGATAGTCTCGTCTGAAGCAGAATAGTCTTCAATAACAAAGTTTGATAATTTCTTGAGGAATACTTGATGCAAATCTCTAAAATAATCGTACAAGATAAACTGTTCGTCTTGTGCAAGCTTTCGATCATATATAGTATTTTCATTTTTAACCTGACTTCTTGTCTGTGGTCCGTCAAATATTCTCAAAATCTCAACTGGTCTATTTAGACCTTCATACAAAATAGAACTATGGTTCAAAACACCTTGCAAGGAAGGTGAGGCGATCTGATAATCTCTCATATTAAGCTTGATTTATTATGCTATAAAACGTCTCTTTTGTAATGATGACATGATCCAAGAGTGATATGCCGAGAATCTTAGAAGATTGAACAAGATCTTTTGTAATCGATATATCTTCGGCAGATGGTCTTACTTCGCCAGAAGGATGATTGTGAGCCAAAATAAGAGCCGCAGCGTTGCATTCTATCGCTGGTCGGAACACTTCTCGAGCATGAATCATGTTTGAGTTTACGGTTCCAATAGAGATAACTTCATCGCGAATGATCCTGCCATGACTATTGAGATACAGACCTCGCAAATGCTCCTTTTGGAGATTGCGCATATCTTGTAAATAATCGAAGACATCTTTTGCGTTGCGGATTGTGGTGAAGCCGGATTTATTGTCCATATAAAATCTTCTTCCCAACTCTCCACAAGCCACAATCTGGCAAGCTTTGACCAAAGGCAAATCTAGCTCTTTGGATAGAAGCGATGGATCCTTTTGTGAGAATATACTCTTCTCTCCGTACTCTCGAACCATTCTCTCAGACATTTCTAAGATATTTTCCTTGGTCGTACCCGTAACAAGTAAGACCGTTAATAATTCCTTGACGCTCAAAGCCTCTGCTCCTTGTGCGATAAGTTTCTCGCGAGGCTTGTCTTCCTGCGGTAAATCATGGATCGTGAAGGCATAATCACGATACTGACGATCAAGAAACCTAACATTTGGCTTTATGGCGTAAGTTTGCATGCCATAATTATATCAGAAAATTAAACTGTTTCTACAAGAATGAAATTTGTCTCTCTGGTCTCGCCGAATGGCATGCCAGCAACTATGACGACTTTGTCCCCTTTCTTGACCAATCCACTTTCTAGAGTTGTCTTGCGAACAATTTCCATAATTTCATCTGTAGTCTTGAATGTTGGAACCAAAACCGGATAACAACCATAAGACAAAATCATTTTGTTTAGGCATTCTTTATTGTCGGTCATAGCAAGGATTATCTCTGAAGGCTTGTATCTTGAGATCATCTTTGGTGTCCTGCCTTGTCTTGTAAGAGCGACGATAAGAGAGGCGCCGACGTTGTGAGTAGCGCGAACAGCAGATTGAGACATGACATCGGTAATGCCGTGAGACACTTCATATTCTGCTATCGTATCTCGAGTAAAGACTTCCTTTTCGACTCTCAATGCAACCCTTGTCATAATCTCAACAGCGGCTACTGGAAATTCTCCCAAAGTAGTCTCTTCTGAAAGCATGATGGCATCGGTACCATCGATAATTGCATTTGCAATGTCAGAAATCTCAGCTCTTGTAGGTACTGGGTTTTTGATCATTGATTCAAGCATCTGTGTAGCAGTGATAACCGGCTTGCCTGCTGAATTACATTTGTGAATTATGAGCTTTTGGACCAAAGGCACCTCCTCTGCTGGAATCTCAATCGCCAAATCACCTCTTGCTATCATAACCGCATCTGTAAGTTCGATAATCTTGTCTATATCTTCCAAGGCCTCTGGAGTCTCAATCTTTGCAACAATTTGCGCTTTTGAACCAGCTTTATTGAGAATTTCTCTTAATTCTGAAATATCAGAGGATCTTCGCACAAAAGATAATGCGACAAAATCTACTTCATTTTTGATGCCAAATTCTAGATCAGAACGATCTTTATCTGTAAGAGACTTGACTGAGAGATTTGCACCGGGCACATTGACTCCTTTTCGACCAGACAATCTACCACCTGAGACCACTTTTGTAATAATGTCATTACCTTTGACTTCGACCACTTCTAGCTTCTTCGTACCATCCTGAAGCATAATAAAATTGCCAGGTTTAACTTCCTTTGGCAAAGCAGGATAATTTATATGAACTTTCTCTTGAGTACCTTCTACTTCATCGGTGGTCAAGGTAAATTTGTCGCCACGATTTAGCATAATTGCATTGTCCTTGAATGTACCAATACGAATCTTTGGACCGCAAAGGTCTTGCATTATAGCTACAACCTTACCATCTTCTTTTGTTATTTTTCGAATATTATCGACACGCTTTTGATGTTCTGCGAAATCTCCATGAGAGAAATTTAGTCTGCAAACATTCATACCTGCATTCATGAGCTCTCTTAGCTTCTCCTCGCTTTCTGTAGCGGGACCAATTGTACAAACGATCTTTGTTTTCTTGCCTATTTTCATAGTATTTTAGTTTTTTATAATGCCGAAATAGATTAACGTAATTTTAGCAAATTTACAAGGCTTTGTCGCATTTATTATAACTTGATACATATTATCAAATGCTTGAATTTTCAGTTGGTTACATTTTGTAACCACCTCACTACCTTCATCTTTTAATCTATTTTAAAACTTTCCAATAATTTCTTAGATCCTTATTCGGCAGTTTTTTGTGCGCGTACTAGGATTCGAACCTAGGACCCCACCAGTATCAGTGGTGTGCTCTACCAACTGAGCTATACGCGCATCTATAATTGTATTTCCCCATTCAACTAACTCACTCTGTCCAAGCGCGCCTATCCAAACATCCACCAACTGGTGGATACGCGCATGTACTAGTTGCGTTTAGCTAATTTAACAGAAAATAACAATAAATTCCAGTCTCATAGCAAGTTATAGCAAATAGGCCATTGTGTTAGAATATGGCTATGGAAAAAACATATAAAATCGAAATGTACGGAGTAAGCAGTGATGAGCAACAAAGTTTGCAAAATCATTTCAAAGAACATGGCTACAATTACTCTGTAAACTATTATCCAAATAAGATTGACTCTGATTTTGTAAATCCAGTCAAAGATGCTGAGATTTTGAGCATATTCGTTGATTCAAAAGTCGATGCAAAAGTCATGGATCAATTCCCCAACCTTTCGCTCATAGCTACTAGATCTACAGGCTTCGACAATATCGATCTTGCAGAAGCAAAAAATCGCAATATTACTGTTTGCAATGTTCCTTCATACGGAGAATGTACAGTAGCAGAGTACACATTTGGTTTGATTTTGATGTTATCTAGGAAGATTCACATTTCAACAAATAAATTCATAGAGCTAGGATTGATTACAAATTCAAATATCCGTGGTTTTGATCTAAATGACAAAACCATCGGCATAATAGGCACAGGCAAAATAGGCAAAAGAGTTATTTCTATTGCACGAGGTTTTGGAATGAAAGTCCTAGCTTATGATGCCAATCCAGACAAGAAAACTTCTACCGAATCAGGCACGCAATATGTCGATCTTGATCACCTACTTAGACATAGCGACATTGTCAGTCTACATGTTCCTTATTCAAAACAAACACACCATCTCATCAACAAAGACAGCCTAAAACTAATGAAAAAGTCGGCCATTTTGGTCAATACCAGTCGAGGAGGGATCATAAATACAAATGATTTAGTTGAGGCACTCAATAATGGCACTATCGCAGGAGCAGGATTGGATGTCTTGGAAGAAGAAAATATAATAAAAGACGAGACCGCCTTCATAATGAGCAAGGACAAAAGTCATCACAATCTTTGCACTATAGTGGCAGACCATGCACTTATGAGTATGCCAAATGTAATTATTACTCCACACAATGCCTACAATACTATCGAAGCTTTGGACAGAATTCTCGATACTACGACACAAAATATCATTGCTTGGATTCAAGGTAAACCTATTAATATAGTAGATTAAAATATGAACAAAAAAACCTCTTGGGGTGAAGTAGCAGATTGGTATAATGAATTGCTATCAAGTGATAGTGATTCGTACCAAAACAAAGTTATACTCCCAAATTTACTCAGAATTGTAGATCCAAAACCCGGCAACAAAATCGCTGACATTGCTTGTGGCCAAGGGTTCTTCTCATTTGCATTTGCTCAAAAAGGCGCAGAAGTTATCGGTTGTGATATAGGAGAAAAACTGATAAAGATTGCAAATGACCAAATAGAAAAAGCTAAAATGTCGAATGTGGAGTTTTTTGTTTTCCCTGCAAATAAAACTACAATCGCAGATAGTAGTATAGATACCATAGTCATAAATCTCGCTCTACAAAATATCGAAGATTTGAACGGAACAATCAAAGAAATGTCACGAATTATTAAACCAAATGGAAAATTTGTACTAACCCTAAACCACCCAAACTTCCGCATACCAGAAAAATCGAGCTGGCAATGGGATGACAAAACCAATACTCAATATCGAAGAATTGATGGATATATGTCTGAAACCAATTCCAAGATCGATATGAATCCTGGTGAGGATGATATTACAAAAAAGCAATTTACTTATTCATTCCACCGACCTCTACAAAATTATTTCAAAGCACTTGCAAAAAATGGTTTTGCTATTACCCGCCTTGAAGAATGGATTTCCCACAAAGAAAGTCAGCCTGGTACAAGACAGGCCGAAGAAAATCGTATCAGAAAGGAAATACCGATGTTTATGTGTTTGGAGTCAATTCTAATAAAATAAACAAAAACCCCGCAATGCGAGGTCTTTTGTTTTGTAATAACGCTCTTTATTTTGTTCCGTTTGCCCATCAGTAATTCAATTGATATTACCGATGTGTGTCGAAATCTTATTCGACTAAGTGTTCCATTTATGGTTGAGAACAATGACCACAATTCTAGATTTCTCTAGAAATGATCGACTATGTTTTATCTATGATAAAACGGTTGAAAATTTGAAATATTCCACGAGCAGCTTCCGCTACCCGTGCCTTGTTACGACTTACCCCCTGTCATCGAATTTGCCTTAGGCCCGCACAAGGCGAGATTTCGGGCACCTCCGACTCCCTTGGGTTGACGGGCGGTGAGTACAAGACTTGAGAACGTATTCACCGCGGTATAGCTGACCCGCGATTACTAGCGATTCCGGCTTCATGAGGTCGAGTTGCAGACCTCAATCCGAACTGGCGCATCTTTTAT
>CAZYBH010000016.1:0-13622 GCA_964645315.1 uncultured Candidatus Saccharibacteria bacterium
AAATTTCGAGGATTAAGCAAAAATGTTGCAACATTTTTGCGGCCTCGAAGAAAGTATACAACTTCCTTTGGGAAAGTGTCAGTGAGGTTCAACAAATAAATTTAATATGCTAGAATCGCAAAATGAAAAAAAGCAAAACTACATGGGACCTAACCATTATTTACAAATCAATAAATGATCCAAGAATAGAATCTGATATAAAGGTTATAGAAAATTCTATTACAAAATTTGTAAGCAAATACGACAAGGTTCCTTTGGAATTTACGAAAACAAAAGAAAGTGTGTTTGAGGTTCTAAAGGATTACGACACTTTGCTCGATACATTGGAATCAATGAAGGTTGTAACATATTTCTATTGTCTTGCCGATATAAATCTTACAGACAATAAAATTAGAGCCAAGAAAAATAAGATCTTGGAGAGATTAAATGATTTCGACAGGAAACTTATCTTTTTTAGAGATGGTTTGTCCAAGATTGAAAGCAATGTTCAAAAGGAAATATTGAATGATAAAAGCTTTGCTTCGCACCACTATTTCCTAAAAAGAATATTTGAAAATAAACATCGACTTAGTCCAGCAGAGGAAAATATAATGTCTCTCAAGAAACTGCCTGCTCACGGTATGTGGGTAGATATGGCGAAGAAAGCCTATTCTACAGTCAAATTAAATTGGAAAGGTAAGGTTTATGACGCAAATGAAGCGAGTCAGATCATTTCAAAGATGACCGATTTGAAGCGGAGAGAAAAATTAGCCTTAGAAATCTATAGAGCTCTCGAAAAAGCTGGAGATTTCGCCGAAGCAGAAATCAATGCTATCGTTACAAACAAAAAAATTAACGACAATCTGAGGAAGTACGATAAGCCTTATGATGCAACAGTAAGAGAGTATGAAAATGAAAGTAAAACAATAGAAAGTCTGATAAAAGCGGTTACTGACGCATATAAGATTTCCCACAAATTTTACAAGTTAAAAGCCAAATTGCTTGGTCAAAAGAAATTAAATTATTGGGATAGAGGTGTCGATATTGGCAAGATCAATAGGAGATTTGATTTCGACTATTCTGTTACCAAACTTACTGAAATATTCAACACAATAGACCCAAGATTTTCAAAGTTGCTAAATGATTATGTGGCAAATGGTCAGATCGATGTCCATGCCAGACAAGGCAAACAAGGTGGTGCATATTGTCGATCTGGTCATGTTGAACCAACTTTCATTTTGCTAAATCACAATGATAAATATTATGCTTTTAGCACTCTTGCTCATGAAATGGGCCATGCTATCCATACTTATTTATCAAGAAAACAGAAACCTCTTTATTCAGGTTATTCTACAGCCTTGGCAGAGACGGCAAGTACATTTTTTGAAAATTATTCAAGAGAATATGTAGAGAAAGAATTTTCTCAAAAAGAAAAGCTGATTGCCTTACATGACAGGATATCAAATAACATAGCGACAATTATGAGGCAGGTGGCTTGTTTCAAATTTGAACTTGATTTGCACAATACTATTAGAGAAAAGGGATATTTGAGTAAAGAAGAGATTGGAGAATTACATAATGCAAATATGTCGGCCTATATGGGTCCAAGTGTAAAATTTGCAAAGGAAACTAGGTATGGCTTCGTCGATTGGAGTCATATTCGCAGATTCTTCTATGTTTATTCATATGCCTTTGGATTATTGGTCAGCAAAACCTTACTAAGAAAATACAAAGAAGACAAAAATTATTGGTCCAAAATCGAGCAGTTATTCAGTAGTGGTTGCAAAGATTCACCTGAAAATCTATTGGCAGAAATCGGTCTTGATATTCGAGGTGATGAGGTCTGGAAATCTGGTCTAAAATCGATTGAGGAGGAAGTGAATCATTTTGAAAAATTGGTTAATGAGGAATTGGTGAATAAGGTAAGAGGTAAGAGGGTAAAGGTCCCTACTTCGCTAAAGCTTCGTAGGGCAGGTTAAAGGGCAAAAGGTAAAAGGCAAAAGGCTAGCCCTACGAAGCTCGCGACCTGTCATGCGGAGTTCACGGTTAGAGAACGTAGTATGATAAGCGAACGTAGTGGGGAGCATATGTCAAACATCTGTAGTACAGCTCAATGAACTAAGACACAGCATCAGTTATTCGCCCTCGTGCGACATTTATGCTAAAATCGCCGTATGAAATCTTACGAAATTAGATCAAAATTTCTAGAATTTTTCCGCAAAAGGGGGCATGCCATCATTCCTTCGGCTTCGCTCATTACTCCTGACGAAAAGGGTATTACAAATCCAACACTCTTTAATACTGCCGGAATGCAACCATTGGTGCCATATTTATTGGGCAAGGCTCATCCTTTGGGTAAGCGCTTGGCTGATTCCCAAAAATGTCTTCGCACAGTCGATATAGATGATATTGGAGACAAGACTCATGCAACTTTTTTTGAAATGTTGGGCAACTGGTCCTTGGGTGATTATTTCAAACAAGATGCTATCAAATGGAGTTACGAATTTCTAACTTCAAAGGAGGAAGGTTTGGGACTGGATCCAAAGAGGCTATATGTAACTGTTTTTGAAGGAGATGAGAATGCTCCAAGGGATAATGAAGCCGAATCTATCTGGAAGGCTGTTTTTGATAAAAATAATATCGAGGGCGAGAGGATTTTTTTCATGCCTGCGAGTTCAAACTGGTGGGAAGCTGGCGATAATGGACCATGTGGACCAGATACTGAGATGTACTACGATGTCAAAAATCGTTTTGGTGGTAGGGGTATAACAAAGCAAGAGTTCATCGATGCTGATAGTAAGAGAGATGTTGTAGAAATCTGGAACGATGTCTTCATGCAATACGAAAAGAAAGACGGCAAGATTATCGGCAATCTACCCGCACCTTCAGTCGATACTGGAGCCGGTTTGGAGAGGTTGACTATGACTTTGCAAGGGGTAGACAACATTTATGATACTGATCTTTTGAGTCCAGTTATGTCAAAGGTCAAGACACTATCCGGTCTCAATGTTTTTGATTCAAATCAACTCAAATCGGCAAGGATTTTGGCCGATCATACTCGAGCTTCATCATTTTTGATTGCAGATGGCATTGTTCCGTCCAACACTGATCGTGGTTATGTTTTGCGTAAGCTTATACGAAGAGCTGTTAGACATGCTCAAATACTTGGTATAAATGAAAATGGCAAAATAGGTGAGATTGTTGATGTCTTGTTGCAGATTTACAAAGACATTTACCCAGAACTATCAGCAAATTCTAAAAAGATCAAAGAAGAGATTTTGAAGGAAGAAAAGAAGTTCAAAGAAACACTCAGTCAAGGTATGAAAGAGTTTGAAAAAGGCACTGATGCTTTTACTCTATTTTCAAGTTATGGTTTTCCTCTAGAATTAACTCTTGAACTTGCAAAAGAACAGGGAAAAACCATTGATGTAGAAGATTTCAAAAAGAAATTTGAACAACACCAAGCTCTCTCTCGTGCTGGCGCAGAACAAAAATTCAAAGGTGGTCTTGCTGATGCAAATGATGCGATGGTAGTCAGATATCATACTGCTACACATTTGCTTCACCAAGCATTATTCGATGTTCTTGGTCCAAATGTAATGCAAAAAGGTTCAAATATTACAGCCGAGCGTTTGCGTTTCGACTTCGCTCATGGTGCAAAGATGACTGATGAAGAGAAAAAACGCGTTGAAGATATTGTAAATGAGAAAATCTATCAAAAATTGCCGATGAATAAGGTTGTTTTGCCATTTGCAGAAGCGGAGAAGACTGGAGCAAAGCATTTCTTCGGTGAGAAGTATGGCGATGAGGTCTCAATCTATTTTACGGGTGATGATATTTCTTCTGCTTATTCAAAAGAATTTTGTGGTGGTCCTCATGTAACAAATACTTTTGATCTCGCTGGTCCAGAAGGTAAGTGGCATTTCAAAATTCAAAAAGAAGAGGCGGTTTCTGCTGGTGTAAGGCGCATCAAGGCGGTGTTGGTTTAAAAGAGCGGCTCGCTCGCTCTTTCGTCGTCATTCCCTTATTCTTTGCGATCATTCTTTCGTTTCTTGTGGTCATTCCCATGTTCCTTGTGGTCATTCCTTCGTTCCTTGTGGTCATTCCTTCGTTCCTTGTGGTCATTCCCGCGAAGGCGGGAATCCTTATCGGTTTCGGTTTTCGTAATTCTGGATTCCCGCCTTCGCGGGAATGACGCGGTAATCGTGTGTCAAACCTATGTAACAATAAAACTCAGCGAATAAATTTAGTAAGAATGGGTATTCTGTTTTGGGCTGTCTGTTGTTATAATATACCCAATGTTCTCGTCACAAAAAGTTGATCATAAATTGGTATTGATACTAGACGTACAGAGCTCGATAATTCGAACTTCCTTATTGGTCGTCGGTGACGCTATCCCAAAGGTAATCTTTACTCATAGTGTTGAGACAAAAAATTCAGAAGAAAAAGACGACAATTTACTGATTCATTCTACCCTAAAGGCTATACACGAATCAGTCCAAGCTTGTATGCGTTTTGTCCATCATGGTGAAAATTTCTCCCAATATGGCCATATAAAAAAGAAGATTGATTCTGTACACTACATTCTTTCATCACCTTGGATTGTCTCTGAAGCAAAGATGATATCCAAACAATTCGAAAAGGATACAGCTATTAGTCAAAAATACGTCTACGATCTCATCGATGAAGATCGGGAGAAAATCCTCAAATCAGGACAAGGACTAGAGGTGATCGAACAAAAAATCTTCGATGTAAAACTAAATAGCTACACAGTTACTGATTGGAAAAATAAACCTACAAGGACGCTCGATGTATCGTTTACGGTCTCGGTTGCTAGCTCCAAGATGGTTTCGTTTTTCATTGAAGAATTCAAACATATCGTTCACCACAATAAGATATTTTTCCATTCTTCATTATTGCTCCAGTATATTGGCATTGAGAAGGTTTTGGAGCCAGGACAAAATTATTGCCTTATTCATGTTCATGGAAATGAAACAGATGCTTCTATTATCCTCAAAAAATCATGTATTTTCTTTGGCTCATTCTCTTTCGGAGTCAAAAACTTCGTCCAAAAATTGGCTGATAAGACTTCAAATGCCTATCAGGCGGCAGATTCATTATTGTCACTTTATGTTGGTCAGAAGTTGGATCAATCTCTAAATGACAATACAGTAAATATAATAAAAGATATTGCAAATGAATGGTTAGCTGATTTAAAAAAGACCTTGGCTGTCCAAAAGTTTGAGATTAAGCCTCCAATGTCAGTGATTGTAACGGCTTCATTGCATGATGATTGTTTCGTAAAAGTTATTAGAGATTCGTATCCACAGATTTCTGTCTATGTATTGTCGGTTGATGATTTATTGTCTAGGGTTAGTTTTGATCGATTTGCAGAGAGGGGTAGATTGGTCGCTTTGTATGCTATCGCTATTCACAGTTTATTGTAAATAATTATGCTAAAATAGAGAAAATGCCTAGAAAAGTCCAAGACATTATACCTGCAGACAAGAGAACAATAAGGGAAATCAAAACCTTAGACAAAAAGCCTGTATCAAAGACCAAAAAAAGAGTGGTCGAAGAAGATGGAGAGGAAAATGTTCCTTTGCACAAGATTCACAATGAAGTCGAAGAAGTCGAGGTTAAGGACAAAAAATCAAAAATAGAAGAATTGTCCGGCGTTTCTATTTCTACCCCAAAAACCGAATCAATAATCCAAAGAAGGATGCCTATCACGCCTCCAAGTTCCGAATACGCGCCTAGAAGGAAGAATATTTGGAAGTGGCCGATAATCACTCTACTTGCAGTACTTGTTGTAGCGATAATAGGCTATTTTGCTTCAGCATTTTATTCACAGGCCACATTTACTGTAGTCCCAAAGGTTATTCCTGTTACTGTCAATTCTACTTATGTAGCCCAATATCAGACTTCAGAATTACCTTATGAGATAATCACTATCAGAAAGTCAGCCACTTCTACCGTACCAGCGACAAATGGCGCAGTCACAAATACCAAGGCTAGCGGTAAGGTTACTTTTTACAATTATTATGGTACCCAGACTGTTAGATTGATTGCTGGTACAAGACTAACAGGCAAAAATGGCTTATTGTACAGATTGAGTAGTTCGATCGTTGTGCCTGGTTATACAAAGTCGGGTGGAGCCATAGTGCCGGGCAAGATAGTCGCTACTATTACCGCAGATCAGCCTGGAGCTCAATACAATTTGAGTGATTCAGAATTAGATACAGAGTTCAAAATTTCTGCCTACAATGGTTCACCAAAATACACCACAATATACGCCAAAAATTCCGCTCCTATAGTCGGTGGTTTCAGTGGAGTAAAGAAAGTTATTAGTCCTTCTGCTTTGGCTACCTCGACATCCAAACTCAAGAGCGATATTACTGCTAGTTTGATCTCTGATATCAAATCAAATATTCCTGCTGGATATATTGTCTATGACAAAAATTACACGACGACATTTACTTCACCTGTAGTGGGAGGTTCGGATCCAAAAATTGCCAATGTTGGTATTGAAGGTACTCTCTATGCTATTGCATTTCCAAAGACCAAGCTTGTTGAAAGTCTAGCGGGTGCTCAGGCTGTCGCTATGTTCTCACCATTCAATTACACAACGCCAGGTTTGGAAACTCTCGATGTTTCTATCACAAATCTCAAAGACTTCGGTCCAAATAAGAAGATTTCTCTAGTCCTCAAGGCAAAAGGAGATCTCAAGATAGTAGGTACAATTCCTGTCGAAGAACTCAAAAAGAAACTTAGTGGCAAAACATTGGCCCAAAGTCAGGACATAATAAAGTCGTACAGTCCTGTGATCGAAAGTGGTCAGGGAGAGCTTGCTCCTCCTTGGGCCGATATACCTTCTGACCTAAATAAGATCAAAGTCGTGGTAGAAGAACCATAACTATTGACTTATTAGCCCTATTTCTGCTAGTATCATCTAGCGTCCTTTTACGCAATGGATTTAGTTAATAAACAAAATAATTCTGCTACAGGCACGGTCGTCGAGGCTTTGCCTAATACTCTATTTAGAGTCGAGCTGGAGAGCAAAGAAGTAGTCTTAGCGTATCTAGCAGGCAAGATGAGGATGAATAGAATTCGTGTCCTTATCGGAGATAGAGTTGAGCTAGAATTAGATCCATATGGAGGTCGAGCAAGAATAACAAGAAGAATATAACATGAAAGTCAAAGCAGCAGTCAAAAAAATGTGTGCAAAGTGCAACGTCGTAAGACGAAGCGGTTATCTCTATGTTACTTGCAAGGCAAATCCTAGACACAAACAAAGACAAGGCTAAATAATAACATGAGAATACTTGGAATTACATTACCAGAAAACAAAAGGCTAGAAATAGCTTTGACAGCTATTTATGGTATCGGTAGAGCAAGAGCAAGACATATTTTACTAAAGACAAAGCTCGATGGTGGTATAAAGCCAAGTGCACTTACAGTCGAACAAGAAAACTCACTTCGCAAAATAATCGAAAGCTTCAAGATCGAGGGTGATCTAAAGCGCGAAGTAGCCGGCAATATCAAGAGACTCAAAGATATCAAAGCATATCGAGGCAATAGACATAGTCGACATTTGCCAGCAAGAGGTCAAAGGACAAAGACCAATTCCCGCACAGTCCGTGGCAATATCCGCAAGACTATGGGATCCGGTCGAAGAAAGGAAGAAAAGAAATAATTAAAATAA
The DNA here is from genome assembly GCA_964645315.1 of uncultured Candidatus Saccharibacteria bacterium. Classification (GTDB taxonomy): domain Bacteria; phylum Patescibacteriota; class Minisyncoccia; order Phycocordibacterales; family PALSA-1337; genus C7867-002. Next base: position 7,685 of record CAZYBH010000016.1, read on the forward strand.
CATGGGTAAAAAAAGAATTGTTACAACTGAAGGCGGAGACGCAGCAGCAAAAAATGACAAGCAACAAGTTTCATCCAAGAAGCGCGTTGATTCTGGCATTTTGCATGTCCAATCTACATACAATAACACCAAGGTTATGTTGACAGACAAATCTGGCAATGCACTTATGTGGGGTTCAAGTGGTGGAGCTGGCTTCCGTGGTGCAAAGAAAGGCACACCATTTGCAGCAGCAAAAGTCGGTGAGACTTTGGCCCTAAAAGCCCAAAACATCGGCCTCAAAGAAGTCGACGTTGTCGTAAAAGGTGTAGGTTCCGGTCGTGAATCAGCTATAAGAGGATTTATAAGCAAGGGTATAACTATCTCTTCTATCAAGGATGAGACACCAGTACCTCACAATGGCCCTCAACCAAAGAAGCCAAGAAGAGTATAAAGAATAATATTTTATTACCATGCAAATAGGACCACGATACAAAAAAGCACGATACCTAGGAGTTCCGATCTTCCCAAAGACTCAGACTCAGAAGTATTCAATGCGTCTCCAAAGGAAGGCAAAGAACATTTCTCGAAAGGGAGGAAAGAGCGAATACGGCAAGCAAATGATGGAGAAGCAAAAAGCTCGCTTTAGCTATGGTATCGGTGGTCGTCAATTCACAAATTACGTCAAAAAAGCATTGAAAGCTACTGGAGACAATGGCAAAAATCTTCTATCTATTTTGGAGAGCCGTTTGGACAATACTATTGTTCGTGCAGGTTTCGCTCCATCACATTCTGCAGCAAGACAGATGGTTTCCCATGGTCACATTGCCGTAAACGGAGTCAATGTTCGCGTACCATCTCATCAGGTCCGCATGGGTGATACTTTGACCATAAGAGAAGGTAGCAAAAACAAAGTCCTTTTCTCGAAGCTCGACGATCAATTGAAAGCAAACAAACACCCAAATTGGATGAGCATCGATGAAAAGACCAAGACAATCAAGATTATTGGTAAGCCAACAAACGAAAGCAGTGAATTGTTGTTTGATGTTGGTGCCGTCTTGGAATTTTACACACGCTAGACATTATTTAATTTTAATGTATTATTATAAATCCATTTTAATATAAAAAAACATGACCTACGACGTCGTACTTCCTTCAAAGCCAAAAGTCATCCGCGAAGACAAAATTAGCGGAGTTTATGAGATTGATGGACTATATCCTGGATATGGTCATACTTTGGGTAATTCACTAAGAAGGATTATCCTTTCTTCATTGCCAGGTACAGCTATTACAAAAGTTAAGATCAAGGGAGTAGATCATGAATTTTCGACTGTTGAAGGTGTTAAAGAAGATGTTATTACGATTCTTCTAAGCCTCAAAAAAGTCCGCATTCGACTCGATACAGACGAACCTCAAATCATGACAATAAAGGCTAGTGGTATCAAGGAAGTCACGGCAAAGGATATAGAAGTTCCTGGTCAAGCAGAAGTTTTGAATCCAGATTTACATATCGCTTCTCTTACAAGTAAGTCTTCAGAATTGGAGATTGAGATTACTGCAGAGAAAGGTCTTGGTTATGTCTCAAAGGAAGTCCTCCAAAAAGAGCGTGTCGATATCGGTTCGATCACTCTAGATGCATCGTTCACACCTATTCGCAAAGCAAATTACGAAGTCGAAAATATGCGCGTCGGAGACAGGACAGATTTCAATCGTTTGAGGATCACTATTGAGACAGATGGTACAGTCACTCCAAAGGAGGCTCTTGAGAAATCCATTACTCTCATGATCCACCAACTCAAATCTATCGTCGGTTTCAAGGAAGAGGAAGAGGTTGTTGAGACAAAGACTTCAAGCAAAGATGAATCAAGTGAAGGTGAAGAAAAGAAAGTCGAGTTGGATACCGAACTTTCCAAGACTCGCGTTGATTCATTGAATCTCTCTGCTCGTACAATCAAAGCTCTATCAAATGCCAATATCAGGACTTTGGGCGGACTATTCCGCAAAAAAGAGTCTGACATAATGGACGTTGACGGCTTGGGAGCAAAGGGTGTACAAGAGATCAAGAAATTACTAGCTCAATACGGAGCAACACTCAGACAATAATTTTTATTTTTAAATTTTTAGATTTTATTTAATTTCATGCGCCATCACTCAAATACAAGGAAATTCGGAAGAGAGAAGACACAAAGACATGCTTTGATGCGTTCTTTGGCGCGCAACCTGATCCGTGATGAACAGATCCGTACTACTACAGCCAAGGCAAAAGAGCTACGACCATATGTAGAGAAGTTGGTTACAAAAGCAAAAGTCAATACAGTAGCCGGTCGTCGTTTGATAAACGAAAAGATCCAAGATCAAAAGACAACAAAGAAACTCTTTGATGTTATCGCTCCAAAATACGCTAGTCGTAATGGAGGATATACAAGGATAATGAAATTAGCTAATCGTGACTTGGATGGAAGCCCAATGTCCCTAATCGAATTTGTATAGTTCCACAAGATCATAAATATAAACATGAAATACACAATAGACGCACAAGGTAAAAAGATCGGTCGAGTAGCTAGTGAAGCGGCTCATAGACTTTTGGGTAAGCATAGTCCTAGTTTTGCCCGCAATGTAGTCACAACAGATAAGGTTGAGATTATCAATGCCGGCAAAGCTGATGTAAGTGGTCAAAAGAAAACAAAAGATACTTACGTCACATACACAGGTTATCGTGGTGGTTTGAAATCCGAATCATTGGGCGAACTCATAATCCGAAAGGGTATGAAGGAAGTATTTGAGAGAGCGATCACTCGCATGTTACCAAACAACAAATTACGCAATCCTAGATTAAAGAATTTGATTATAAAAGAATAATATGACTCCGACAAAGACAACAACAAAATACTATGAAGCTGTAGGAAGAAGGAAGACCGCTATTGCTCGTGTCAGACTATTTCCTGCCAAGAAAAATTCATTTGAGATAAATGGCAAGACATTGGAATCATATTTCCCAGTAAAAGAGATGCAAGTAACTGCAGAAGAAGCTTTGCACAATGGTAAGCCTGCAGAGAAGTTCACAGTTACCGCAAAGATTGTCGGTGGCGGTATATCTGCTCAATCTGAAGCTTTGAGACATGGTATCGCTCGCGCATTGCTCGAATATGATCTAAATCTACGTTCTGGTCTCAAGAAGCTCGGCTATCTCCGAAGAGATCCAAGAGCCAAGGAACGTCGCAAGTTCGGTCTCAAGAAAGCACGCAAGTCTCCACAGTGGAGTAAGAGATAATAAAAAACGATCGCCGTAAGGCGATTGTTTTGTTACTTTCCCGAAAGAATCAGTTGAATGATCCGAATACAAACTGGATCGTAAATTCTGCTATTTTTATACTACGCTTAGAATATATATAGTCAATATTTGCCAAGAGCTATAGTTTTGATATCATATTTTTATGACTGACAAAAATATTAATGATGAAAATGAAATAATCGTAGAAAATGAGGAAGTAACACAGACTTCAGATCTCGATGACTCTGTGGTTGCCGAAGAAAATGCTCTAGAAATGGTCAAGAAGCTCAAAGAGAAACTCAAGAAAGCCGAAGCGGAGAAGCAGGAGTATCTTACCGGTTGGCAAAGGGCCAAAGCTGACTTAGTCAATGCTCGCAAGCGCGATGAAGCTGACAAACAAGAATTCATGAAATATGCAAATGAGCGTTTGATCGAAGGTATAATACCAGTCCTAGAAAGTTTCGACATGGCTATAGGCAATAAAGAGAGCTGGGAGAAGGTCGACAAAAACTGGCGTGTCGGGGTCGAATATATCTATTTTCAACTCAAAAAAGTCCTAGCTGATTCTGGTCTCATTGAGGTCAATCCTCTTGGCGAAACATTCGATATAAATCGCGATGAAGCGACTTCCTATGAACCAGTCGAAGATGCAAAGGATCATCACAAGGTCATAGCCGTAGTCCAAAAAGGCTATATCTTAAATGGTCGACCTCTAAGACCACCAAAAGTCAAGGTGGGCGAGAAAAAATAGCAATAAAATGGAATCATTAGCAAAATTTACGGGCCAGTCTCTGAAGCACTTCATTACTACTGGCGCTTTTTTGCCAAGTTCCAAATTTCTAGCAAGGAGGATGACAAAAGACTTGAAAGGCAAGGTTATTGTAGAATTGGGTCCCGGCACCGGAGTGTTTACAAAGGAGATCCTCAATAAATTACCCGCAGATGGTTTACTTATTTCTATCGAAAAAAATCCTGTTTTTGCAGATTATCTGAAACAAAATATTAAAGACGATAGGTTTGTTTTGTATATCGGTGATGCTTGTAATATCTCTCTTTATTTGAATGAAAATGGTTATGATAAAGCCGATTGTATAGTATCTGGCTTGCCATTGGGACATTTCAGTAGTGAGACATGCCACAAAATACTTACCGAAGCGAAGGAATCTTTGTCCGAAGAAGGGATCTTCGTTCAATTTGAATATTTCATGGCTGGTATCAGATCGATCAAAAAAGTCTTCCCAAAAATTTCTATTTCTTTTGAACCACTAAATCTTCCTCCAGCTTTTATTATGAAATGTCGTGGGTAGGGGGTGGTTATCTCCGCACATTAAAGGGGCATATTATTTGTTTATAAAAACAAAAACTCCCGAAGGAGTTTTTGTTTCACCAGTGAGCAAATCTCTGTTTGAAATTTGCAGGCCATGGATCTTATCCCATGTTGTTCCACCAGTCGAGATTAATCGACTGTGACATTTTATTATTTTTATTATTAATATGTCAAGTCTTAATTCATGGACCATTGGGGAATCGAACCCCTATATATAGCTGGTGAGACCACATATCGGCACCTACCATGGCCCGCGGAAGAATTTTCTTCCGTGAGTAAATAATATCAATCGTTGATTAAGATATTACTAATTTCTGATAAAAAAGTTATGAATATCTAATAAATAATAAATAAAAATAAATCATCGGAGGATGCGACCCATCCCTAGGTACTTGAAATTTTCTAAAAACTTATTACAATTGTTATATGATTTCGACTTTATCCAAGCCACAAATAGTAAGCAAAATTTTTACTGATGCATTTGGCAGGCAGTTTAGGCTTAGTTTCTATGTTGCGATCGTCGATGGCAAGATCAAGGCTCATCTTTTGTCTGCAAATCCTTTGGATCAGGTTGTTGGCTCTTTGCCTGGTGGTTTTTCTGGTCCTGTTTGTCTTCCAACATTTTGTTCTCAAAATATTTCATACACATTGTACAGAAGCAATCTCAATATTCTAATTTCTCCTTATTTTTCTTTAGAATTTTTGATCAATTCTCAGCCGACGAGAGCGCCATCTTCCCGAGGCGAGGCCTAAGGAGTTTTATCCACATCTTGTTATAAGCAAGTGACAGATGTCTGACATCTGCACACCCGCATGTACATTCAAAACTATTATTGTGCAAAAGAAAAGGCGACCGTTGTATTGGCCGCCAGTGGGATGACTTGTTATGTTGGAAGGTGTCATCCGTTAACCCTCGACTATTGTGCCACACCTGCTACACTTGAAAGCTGACTGCCGATGGCCGTTACGCGGATACTTGTCTTTGGCCCATACGCTCCAACTCCTGCAATTCTTGCATCTGGTGAAACCATACGACATAGTCAAGTCATACAGAATCGAAACAATGACCAGTATCAGACCCGCAATGATTACCTGTTGCATACGATGATATTATATCACAATCAGCTTGATTGTCAATATACCAAAAGCCGCTCAACGCCGAGGTTGCACCTCGGTAAAACCAAATTACAAATTGAAAATCATTAATTAAAAACCATGTCTAAAATTATAGGAATAGATTTAGGAACGACCTTCTCGGCAGTGGCCGTTATGGAGGCTGGTACACCAAAAGTCTTAGAAAACGCAGAAGGTGCGCGTACAACACCTTCGATTGTAGCCCAATCAAAAACAGGCGATAGATTGGT
>CAZYBH010000017.1:0-13429 GCA_964645315.1 uncultured Candidatus Saccharibacteria bacterium
GTGCGCGTACAACACCTTCGATTGTAGCCCAATCAAAAACAGGCGATAGATTGGTCGGTCTTCTAGCAAAGAGACAGGCTGTGACCAATCCAAAAAATACAATATTCCAGATCAAACGCTTTATGGGTCATAGTTTCGATGATCCTGGAGTACAACAAGATATCAAAAATGTCCCTTTTGAAGTTCGTAAATCTGCAACAGGAGGCATTGAAGTCAATATGTCAGGCCCTTCGACAGGCTCAGGCCAGGGTAAATGGTTAAGGCCAGAGGAAGTTTCGGCAATGATATTGCAAAAACTCAAGAATGATGCTGAAGCTCGACTCGGAGAAAAGATTACCGAAGCCGTTATCACCGTACCAGCTTATTTCAACGATTCTCAAAGAGCTGCTACACGCGATGCGGGTAAGATCGCTGGTCTTGATGTAAAACGTATTATCAATGAGCCGACTGCAGCCGCTCTTGCTTATGGATTCAACAAAAAGAAAGATGAAAAGATTGCAGTCTTCGATTTTGGTGGAGGTACATTCGATATTTCTGTTCTTGAAGTAGGAGATGACGTTATTGAAGTTAAGTCTACAGACGGTGACTCACATCTTGGTGGTCGTGATATAGATGCAAAGATAGTCAACTGGTTGGCTGATACATTCAAAAAAGAAAATAACATCGATCTAAAAGCCGATGCTCTTGCTCTCCAAAGACTTGATGAAGCAGCAGAAAAAGCCAAGATCGAGCTATCGACTGCGATGCAGACTGAGATCAATATACCGTTTATTTCTTCTGGATCTGATGGACCGAAACATCTTCTTGTAACTTTGACTAGAGCAAAGCTAGAAGAGATGACACAGGAGTTCGTCGATCGAGCGATGATGATTACAAAGAGAGCGATTGAGGCTTCACCATTTAAGATAAACGAAATAAATGAGGTGGTCTTGGTCGGTGGTCAGACTAGAATGCCAGCTTTGCAAGAAGCTGTAAAGAAGTTATTCGGTAAAGATCCTCACATGGGCGTGAATCCCGACGAGGTGGTTGCGGTGGGCGCCGCTATTCAAGGCGGAATTTTGGGTGGAGAAGTAAAAGATGTCCTACTCTTGGACGTCATACCTCTATCCCTTGGAATCGAGACTTTGGGTGGAGTAGCTACTAAGCTTATCGAAAAGAACACAACAGTTCCTACTCAAAGATCGCAGACATTTTCTACAGCTGTAGACAATCAGACATCAGTCGAAATTCACATTTCTCAAGGTGAAAGAGCTATGTCGGCTGATAATAAATCACTCGGAAGATTTATTCTAGATGGTATACCACCTGCACCAAGAGGTATGCCACAGATTGAAGTTACATTTGATGTCGATGCCAATGGTATCCTCAATGTTACCGCTAAGGATAAGGCTACTGGTAAGGCAAATTCTATCAAGATTACTGCTTCGTCAGGACTATCAAAGGATGAAGTAGAAAAGATGAAAAATGAAGCTGCTAGCCATGAAGCTGAGGATAAAGTTAAAAGAGAATTGGTTGAAGCAAAAAACATTGCCGAACAACTCATATACACCTCGGAGAAATCGCTCAAAGATGCTGGCGACAAAGTTCCTGCTGATGTAAAGAAGTCTATAGAGGAAAAGATTTCTTCTCTAAAGACTGCAAAAGATGCTGGTACTCCTGAATTAAATGCAATCAAAACGGCCACAGATGCATTGTCTACAGAAATTCAAAAAATTGGTCAGTATATGAGCCAAAATTCTGCTGGTGGTGCGGGGGCGGCTAGTGCTGGCGCAGAAGGGCAACCAGGTTCTGCTAATGACAAAAAGGGTCCCGAAGGTGGAGATAATGTCAAAGACGCTGAATTTAAGGAGAAGAAGTAATAATTGTAGTATATGAAGAAAATATATAAAGTATTATTGGGCATTATCGGTGTGACTGTTACTAGTGGCTTAGTTTTGTATTTTGTTCTAAATATTGATAATAGTAAAAATAATGGTAATGCAATCAATAACGGTACAAATAACGGAACTATGATTGGAACTTTCCAAAATTATAATGGAAATAGGGTTGAGCTGAATGAAATAGATAAATCTAATCTATTAAATGGTTTGTCGAAGAATAAAAATGATGAAATTCATGTTACATATTCAGGCGGTTCTTATGAATCTATGAAATTAGCATTATTTATTCGGGACTTTTTGGTTTCAAAGGAATACAAAGTCGCTTATCCTGAGCAAGTATATCTTGGTAGTGGAATTTGTGTATATAAGATATGCTTCGCAAATGAGGGTAAGTCAATACATGTAAACTAATGAATATTCTAAAATGTGAGTAGTCCAATTTTCTAAATTGACAAATTGCAAATAGGTTATACACTTACTGTACAGGTCGCCTTCGGGCGTCAGCGGTCTACTTCGGTAGATCGCAAATATAGTCAGTGTGTAAAATTCAATATATGTATATAAAAAGTTTCGACAAATGGAATGGTGTGAAAAAGCAACTTGATAATGAAAATTCAGGAGTGTTTTGTCGTGCTGGTGAAATAAGATGGGTTTCAATCGGTGTAAATATTGGATCAGAAATGGATGGAAAAGGGGAATCATTTAATCGTCCTTGCTTAATTGTTGATATTTTCTCTGATAAGTTGGCTCTTGTATTTCCAATGACTACAAGTGTCAAAAAGTCTGCTGGCTATGTGCCAATAAAATTGAAAGATGGACAAATGGTATCAGTTTGTATTCATCAAGCTAGAGTGATATCTCCAAAAAGAATTCTACAGCGAATACAGGTATTGTCTCCGTCCAAACTTCAAGAGATGAAGGACTATTATAAAAAATTCTATCGATTATAATTGACAAATGAAAGACTACTACAAAATACTTGGTGTGGAGAAAGGAGCTTCAAAAGATGAAATAAAGAAGGCTTTTAGGAAGCTTGCTCACGAACACCATCCAGACAAAACAAAAAACGATCCAGCATCCTCACAAAAGTTCAAGGAAGCTAGTGAGGCCTATTCGGTATTGTCTGACGATTCGAAGAGACAACAATATGATATGTATGGTTCGGCTGGACCAGGTGGTGCTGGTTTCAACGGTGGTTCAGGATTTGGTGGAGGATCTGGCTTTGGTGGCTTCGATTTTTCTGGTTTCGGACAGGGTGGTCAAGGCTTCGAATTTGATCTTGGCGATATATTTGGAGAATTTTTCGGTGGAGGCAGAGCGGGTGGCCGAAGTGGTAGAAATAGAGGGGCTGATATTACGGTAGACCTTCTAATAAGTTTCGAAGAATCAATCTTTGGTACCGAAAAAGACATTTTGGTTACAAAAAACTCAAAATGTAAGACTTGTGATGGGAATGGAGCAGAACCTGGTTCGGGTATTAAGACCTGCAATGTTTGTAATGGAAAAGGTAAGGTCAATGAGACAAAGAGGTCATTTCTTGGTATGGTCAATACCACTAAGGTCTGCGAAACCTGTCATGGGCGCGGTCAAATTCCAAACAAAAAATGCCACACTTGCGACGGGCTCGGTGTAGAAGAAAGAGCTCAAGAGATAAGTGTCAAAATCCCGGCCGGAGTCGAAGATGGTCAAGCGATGAGACTTAGTGGCATGGGTGAAGCGGTGCCATTCGGAGAAAGTGGCGACTTATATGTCAAAATTCATGTCAAAGCTCATGCCAATATTCGTAAAGAAGGAAATAGTCTGATTACCGAACAAAAAATCAAGTTGACTCAGGCGATTCTAGGTGGTGAGATCACCGTACACACATTGGATGGCGATCTTGTAGTCTATATTCCAGAAGGTTCAAATAATGGAGATATCTTGAGAATAAAAGGCAAGGGAGTTCCTTATGGTTCTGGTAAGCGAGGAGATTTATTCATTAAGCTAAATGTAGAAATGCCAAAAAAGCTTTCAAGAAATTCAAAGAAACTAATTGAGGAGTTGGGAAAAGAAGGGGTGTAAGGGTAAAAGGCAAAGGGTAAAAGTTGAGGTTAAAGGTAAGAGGTAAGAGGTAGCAGGTAAGAAGGAAAGAAAATGTTTAAAATTAAAAGTGAAATAGGGAATAGGGCGTATCAATTTTCATTGAGAGTAATTAAGCTTTCTAATTTTTTGCCGAATAAAAGACCGTCATGGATCTTGGGTGATCAGGTTTTAAGATCGGCTGTATCGATCGGGGCGAATATTGTAGAAGCACAAGGGTCAAGTTCTAGACTGGAATATAAAAAATTTTATGAAATAAGTTTAAAAAGTTGTTTGGAGACAATTTATTGGCTCAATCTTTTAGCAGATTCTAAAATAGTTTCAAAAATTAATGTGGCTGGTCTTATTACGGAGGCTGAGGAACTATCAAAAATTTTGGGTAAAAGTATAATCACTCTAAAAAGGAAATAATTCGGTGACTTTTTATTTTCGACCTTTACTTTTGCCTTTTACCATTTAACGTTTAACTTTTCCTTCCTACCTCTTACCTCTTACCTCTTACCTTTTACCTTTTACCTAATCTTGCTATAATTCCACTATGACAAAAATCCTTCTTTCTGGCGTCAAACCTACTGGCCGTCCTCATATTGGCAACTATTTCGGAGCAATGAAGCAATTTGTCGACCTCCAAAATACCGGCGATTACGATTGTCATCTTTTTGTTGCTGATTATCATGCTCTCAACTTGGTTCAAAATAGAGAGGAGATGAAACAATTGACCTATGATTTGGTTTTGGATTATTTGGCAATAGGTCTCGATCCAAACAAATCGACAATCTTCAAGCAATCCGATGTCTCTGCGCATACTGAGCTTGCATGGATCTTCGACACAATCGTTACAATGCCGTACCTCATGCGCGCACATGCCTTCAAAGACGCTGAAGCCAAAAACAAAGAGATCAATGTTGGCACATTCAATTATCCAGTTTTGATGTCTGCTGATATTTTGCTTTACAATACTGATGTTGTGCCAGTTGGACAAGATCAAAAACAGCACATTGAGTACACAAGAGATATAGCAGATAAGTTCAATCATATTTTTGGTGAGACTTTCAAACTCCCAGACCCCATAATTCTCGATCATGTATCGACTGTTCCAGGTATTGACGGCAAGAAAATGTCCAAGAGCTATAACAATACAATTCCACTTTTTGCTACAAAAGAAGAGATTACAAAATTAGTCATGAGTATTGTCACCGATTCGGGAGCTGGTATACCCGAAAATGTCTATGCCATTCACAAACTAGTTCGTGCCGAAAGTGACTTGAAAAAATTATATGAGGCAAATTCTGGTAAGTACAAAGTCCTCAAAGATACACTTGTAGAAGATTTGGAAGCGTTTATCAAACCTCTCCGAGAAAAGAGAGAAGAATTGGCCAAAAATCCAGATTTTGTTCGAGAAGTCTTGACGAAAGGTATGAAGGAGGCAAATGAAAAAGCCGGAGCAAAATTGAGAGAGGTAAAAGAGAAAATTGGTGTTATTTAACATGACAGTTTGTATTGTGCGAAATTAAGTATTTAGAAGTGTCAAAATATGTCATTTACAGTAAAAACCCAAAGCTTTGAAGGACCGCTAGACCTCCTTCTTGATCTTATAGAAAAGAAAAAGCTTTTTATCAATGATGTCTCGTTGGCCAAAGTTACTGATGACTTCATCGATCATGTCAAAAATCTCGGAACCATTGCTATGTCTGAGTCTGCACATTTTATATTGATTGCTTCGACTTTATTACTAATAAAATCCAAATCACTACTTCCGAGCCTACTTCTTACCGAGGAGGAACAAACAGATATTAGAAATTTAGAATTGCGTTTGAAAATTTATAAAAAAATAAAGGAAGCAAGCCAAGGTATTGCAAATTTATTTGGCAAAAATATCATATTTGGCCAATCTCAATCTCGTCCAGTAGATCCAATATTTCATCCGGAGCCTGATTTCAATATAGAAAAGGCAAAAAATATCTTGGAGGAATTGATAAATCGATTGCCAAAGAAAGAAAATACTCCAAAAGTCCTTATCAAGAAAGTTATAAGTCTGGAAGATATGATCAATACATTGACCAATCGCATTACCAGCCACTTGCGTATGAGCTTCAAAGAATTTACAAAAGAACATAAGGGCAATAGGGTAAATGTAATTGTAAGCTTCTTGGCTATGCTAGAATTGGTCAAGCAGGGTATAGTCCATGTTAGTCAGGACAAAAACTTCGACGATATTCATATGGAGACTAGGGAGATAGGGGTGCCACATTATTAAATATATTGTATAATTCAAGCATGGACTTACCCTCAAAAATCCTGGCCGTTTTGTTTTGGAAAGCAGAGCCTGTCTCGTATGCTAAGCTTTGTGATTTATTAAAAATAAAAAAAGAAGATATAGAGCCAGCGATCCGTGTGGTAGAGGATAAACTCAGGGATTCTGGACTTACATTGATAAGTGATGGTACATATCTTACTCTCGGTACAGACAAAGAACTTTCCTCACTTATAGAAGAGATTACAAAAGAGGAGATTAGCAAAGATCTAGGTAAGGCCGGATTAGAGACGCTATCTATCGTATTGTATCAAGGTCCTATTTCTAGGGCCGATATAGATTATATTCGAGGTGTAAATTCACAATTTATCCTTCGAAATCTTCTTGTCCGTGGTCTGGTCGAAAGGGTAGAAAGCACAAATGATGCTAGAGTTTTCCTATACAAACCTACACTAGCTTTGCTTGCTCATTTGGGACTAAATAAAATCGAGGACTTACCAGATTACAAAAAAGTCCGAGATGAAATAGATAATTTCAAAAAAACTGAGGAAGCCAATGTCTCCGCATAAACGTAAAATTGACAAATTTTATTTGCTAACCGTCTCCACTTTGGTCTTGGCGGGTTTTGTCATATTTCTATCTGCATCACTTGGGTTACTGGCTCAAGATGGAGCTAGCTTTTTCTCGGTTGCTATCAAGCAGACTATAAGTCTTGCTCTAGGTATAGTCGGCTTTATTGTATTTTCTAGGCTTCCATATATTTGGTTGAGGAAGTCTGCTTTATTTATTCTTCTTGGAGCTATTATTGTCAATCTTTTGCTCTATATACCAAGCCTCACCTTCCACTACAATGGAGCTTCTCGCTGGCTTTCTCTCGGTCTTTTTACATTTCAGCCTTCTGAATTGCTCAAAATCGGTTTTATCATATATCTATCGGCGTGGATATACGCTTTTCGAGATAAGATTCATTTATTCAAATATGGCATGCTTCCATATCTAGTGATGGTCTTTATTTTGAGTCTACTTCTATTGAGCCAAAGAGATACCGATACACTGGTGATCATCTCCGGCACTGGTCTTGTAATGCTTTTTGTAGCAGGAATAAAATACAGGCACTTCGCTCTGGCAATTCTATTACTTCTTTGCATGGTCGGTGGAGTCATCTTGGTGCGACCATATGCTTTCGATCGCATCAAGACTTACATCAACCGAGGTTCTGATACTCAAGGTTCGGGTTATCAAATCAATCAATCATTGATAGCAATAGGTTCTGGACAAATCTTCGGTAGGGGATTCGGTCAAAGTATTCAAAAATTCGGATATTTGCCACAACCGACCGATGATTCGATCTTCGCCGTTGCTGCAGAAGAATTCGGTTTTGTCGGTGCATTTCTTCTTATTATTTTATATGTAGTTTTGGTTATTAGTATTTTTAGAATTGGAACGCGCGTGCCCGATGTTTTCGCTAGTCTATTGGTTATCGGCATTGGAGTCCTTATCATTACAGAATCGTTTATGAATATTTCCGCTATGCTCGGTATCATGCCACTTTCTGGTTTACCTTTACTTTTCGTAAGTCACGGTGGTACAGCGCTTATTTTGACTCTTTCTATCACAGGTATGGTAGCCAATGTTTCGAAATACGCGCAACTAACAAAGTATTAGTAAATTTGCATTATAATATATGTTGAGGCATAATTTAGCCGCATTCACCTTCCAGAGTCGCGAGGGTGTTGTGGCCGAATTTCGGCCGGGGCGAGCCCGTTGCTCGCCCCTTTTCTATATTGATATTCAATAAATTCACAACTTGCACAAAATTTGGCCGTATGCTACTATGTTGCCAGACCTCCAAATGAGCGCTCTTACTAGGGTTGATGCATGGGCATTATGCTTAACATTCTGCTCGCACCCCTCACTACAATTTCGTCCCCACGTCCTACACCTGTGCCTTCTCCCTGCACAACGGACGGCGGGACTCAACGGCGGGCACCCCCTGTGGTGCCCGCTTTTCTTTTTACTAGGTTAAACCTCATAAATGTGGTATAAATTGACAGTGTAATAAACAATATGAGTAATTTATTTCAAATAAACAATAAGTTCGCACCGGCGGGTGATCAGCCCAAGGCTATACGAAGTCTCGATGATGGTCTCAAAAAAGGTCAAAATAAACAGACTCTTTTGGGGGTTACTGGATCTGGTAAGACATTTACCATGGCAAATGTTATTGCAAATTACGGTAAGCCGACTTTGGTAATTGCTCATAACAAAACCTTGGCTGCTCAACTAGCTCAAGAGTACAAAGAATTTTTCCCAAAGAACGCCGTGCACTATTTCGTTTCTTATTATGATTATTATCAGCCTGAAGCCTATATTCCAAATACTGATACTTACATAGAAAAAGAGGCAATGATCAATGAAGAGATCGAGAGACTTAGACATGCTTCTACACAAGCTTTACTTACTCGCAAAGATGTCATTATTGTTGCTTCAGTCTCTTGTATTTATGGTTTGGGTAGTCCAGAAGAATATGAAAAGGTCAATCTCAAATTGTCTGTAGGGATGGAGCTTTCCAGATCAGAACTAATTAGAAAGCTTATCGATATTCATTTTGTTAGAACAAATGCAGATATAAACTCGGGGCAATTTCGAGCATTAGGCAACAATCTAGAGCTTATGCCAGTCAATGACAAGACTATTTATCGTATTGAGTTTGATGGTGGTAAGATTGGCGCTATTACAGAGTTAGATCCTGTATCAAGATCAGTAAGGAAGTCTAGTACTGAGATCAAACATATTTACATTTTTCCAGCGAAGCATTTTATAAGTAGTACCGAACAAAGCGAAAGGGCGGTAAAAACTATTCAAGCGGAGTTAGCTGATAGATTGAAGGTCTTGGAGAAAGAGGGTAAAGTCTTGGAGGCAGAAAGATTGAAAAGAAGAGTTAAGTATGATCTTTCAATGATAAAAGAAATTGGTTATACAAATGGTATAGAAAACTACTCTAGACACTTTTCTGGCAAAATGCCTGGCGAAGCACCAGATACCTTGCTTTCATATTTCCCTCATAATCCTGATGGTAGTCCAGATTTCCTCACGGTTATCGATGAATCTCATGTGGCTATACCTCAACTTCGGGGTATGTACGCTGGTGATGCTTCGCGCAAGGAGACCTTGGTAGAACATGGTTTCCGTCTTCCTTCAGCAAAAGACAATAGACCTTTGCGATTTGAAGAATTTTTGGAGCGAGTCGGACCGATGATTTTTACTTCTGCTACACCAGGAGATTATGAAAAAGAAAACAGTTCAAATATTGCAGAACAGGTTATCAGACCAACTGGTCTTGTCGATCCTATAGTGGATTTGAAACCTATTAAGGAAAGTGGAAATTATAAGGGCCAAATTTTTGATTTTATCGAGCAAGCAGAAAAGGCAATAAAAAGCGGTGGAAGAGTATTAGCTACAACTTTAACCAAAAAAATGGCAGAAGATCTTTCCGAATATCTAAAAGAGAAGGGTTTGAAGGCAGAATATTTACATAGTGAAATCAAAACTATTGATCGCATTACGATTATTACCGAATTTAGAAAAGGTAAGTACGATTGTCTTGTTGGGGTCAATCTTTTGAGAGAAGGACTTGATATGCCAGAGGTCTCACTTATTGGAATTTTGGATGCTGATAAAGAAGGTTTTCTCAGATCCGAAACCTCCCTGATACAGACCATCGGTAGAGCAGCAAGAAATGTTGATGGAAGAGTTATACTCTATGCTGACAATGTAACTGGTTCTATCAAGAGAGCGGTAGAGGAGACGGAAAGAAGAAGAAATTTGCAGATAGCATATAATAAAGAACATGGTATTACCCCTCAAACAATTGTTAAGAAAATTCATGATATTACAGAAGCATTAAGGACCGAACACAATAAAACTGTGAGTGAATTGGTAAAAATAGATAAAGGCTTACAAGAGACCGATCCTCAGAAATTCCGCAAAATCAAAGAGGAGCAGATGGCTGAAGCAGTCAAGATTTTGGATTTCGAAACAGCGGCTTTGATCCGAGATGAAATACTGGCCTTTGAGGCAAAAGTAGTAAAAAAGAGGAAATAAAAAATTGTCTTATGATATAATAGTGCTATGTCAGAGATAGCGAAAAATCAAAAAATTGTAATTATCGAAGGCAATGAAAGTGTGGGCGTACAGCTATCAGATATGCTCAAAAAAGACGGTTACAGTAGCGTCTATCTTTTCAAAACTGGGGCAGAAGGGGTACAAGGTATTTTTGATCTATTACCTCACCTTATCGTACTCGATATTGTCCTTCCAGATTCTGATGGTTACGAAGTCCTCAAACGCAAACAAGCAGAGCCTCTCCTTGCCAAGATTCCAGTCTTCTTGCTTTCGATGCAAGGTGTAGCGATCAATATGCGCAACATTCCAGAAGGTTCGGTGACTGAAGTGATAATCTCTCTCAATGCTAAGTCAGTCGATATTCTCCAAAAGATCAATGATTACTTCGGTTATGGAGTGACTGAGATCGCCGAACAAAATAAAAGCACCAGTCAGAAAAAAAAGATTTTGTGGATTGAGGATGATAAGCTTATCGGCAATATTCTTGAGAAGAAACTCATCAGTACCGGTTTCGATCTTACTCATGTGCGAGATGGGGAGGGTGCTCTCGAAGCCTTGAAGACAGTCAAGCCAGATATTGTTATAGTTGATCTTATTTTGCCAGGGATGAATGGCTTCGATATTCTCGAGGCGGTCAATAAAGTCGACGGCATGCAAGCAGTTCCAAAGATGGTCCTATCAAATTTGAGTAAGGTGGCCGATATAGACAAAGCCAAAGCTCTTGGAGCAGTCAAATATCTGGTCAAAGCCTCTACTTCACTCGATCAGGTCATAAAGGAGATCCAAGAGATACTCAAGTGATCATCGTTGCCAAATTGCTAGAAAAATATTAGAATCATACAACTGCGTAGGTGGCAGAGCGGTCAAATGCAGTGGACTGTAAATCCATCGCCCGTTGGGCTACGGGGGTTCGAATCCCTCCCTACGCACAGCTAAAAAAGACTGGGGTTTCCCAGTCTTTTTTAGCTGTGCGTAGAGCAAAGTGCTTGAGCACTTTGCGTGGAGGGATTCGAAAAGGCTGAGTATATGGAGCGGAGTCCGAAGTGAGCTTGCGAACGAGGACGAGCACCATACGAAGCCTGTACAGAGTCTGTAAGACTCGAATCACTCCTTTTATTTTGTTCGACAACATTTCTACACAATAACCCTCTTCAAATGTTGTGGTATCCTAATAGCGTTTTCGTATTCTATAGTCTTGCAAAGTTTGGCCATGTTTGTGATTGAATTTTTGTCTTCATAATGATCACTAATCACAAGTACTTCATCGCCGATATTTATATTTTGGACATTACTAACATCTACTGTGGTGATATTCATACTGATCCGACCTATGATCGGACAATCTATGTCATGAATTTTGACAAAACCAATATTGGATAATCGACGATCGAGAGCCTCGAAATAGCCGACGGGAATGGTGGCAATTTTCATGGGTTTTGTAGCGCAAAATGTGCCGTTGTATCCTACCAATTCACCTTTATCAATCTTTTTCACGCCAGTTACGATAGTTTTCAGGGAAAGAACGGGGCGAATATTGAGACCCTTTATCGGATATAGTCCATAGAGCCCTATACCGAGCCTAGAAAGATTTGCCTCGATCTTTGCTGTGTAGGTATGTCCGGCAGTGTTGCTTATATGAATAAATTTTGGATCAAATATCTTTTCGAATTGACTGACGATATTATTCCATCGTTCGATCTGCTCTACGGTATGCGAACTATTGTCTGTATCAGCATCGAAGAAATGAGAGAATATTCCTTCCAAAATAATATTAGAAGTATTTTGAATAATAAAAATAGCCTGATCAATCTCATCTTCCTTGAGACCTTGTCTATTCATACCAGTGTCAATCTTGAGATGAATTTTGATTTGATTTGTGGTGTTTTTTATTTCTCTCAACATATAGAGACTAGTAATAGCAAAAGAGGTATTTTTGAGGTTTGAAATGAGAATATCTTCTGGTCTAGTAAATCCTAAAATAAGTAAAGGAGTTTTGATCCCTCGAGATCGCAATGTCATAGCTTCGAAGTATGAATCAATGCAAAAAAAAGGGATTTTTGACTTCAAAGTGTGGTCATTTTTCATCTCATTTTCTATAATAGATGCAATCTCGACAATACCGTGACCATAAGCATTGCTTTTGAGGGTAGGGGCTAGGCGACCCTTTGGGGCTATAGTCATAAATTGTCTAATATTGTGAATAAGGCTAGATCGATCTATATAGACTGTAATCAGAGGTTTATAGGGAAATCTGGCCTTTTTTAGCCATTTAATGAGATTTTTCATCACTCTATTTTAGCAATATTTGACCATTTCACATATTGACAAGTAGCTTGTAATATGATAGGGTCTTTGCAGAAGGCCGTAAGGCCATTTTTGTTACACTGACGCGGTGTGGCAAGAAAGAAGTTTGAAAATGCAAACCCAAAAACTCATCAGCTGGGTGATTGAACAGTTCAGTAAGAAGGTTTCTTCGGAGACGCTCTTCCTGATCCTTGTTCTTTGGCTCGTCGGTGCACAGACCGTGCATCGCATCCGTCACATCTGCGAAGATGGACGGGTGGCTGGTAGTCAAACCCAAACCATGTGGAGGTAGATCATGAACACGAACGCAAAAAACTTTCATGAGTTGCCCAAATTGATCCCGGCTCTCATTTTCGTGGTGGTGGCCCTTGCGGTCATTACCGGTGAACGAAAGACTCCGGTCAAGATCGAAATCGTCCCGGCGTCGGTGACGCAGGCGGCTCTTTCGGGTGCCGCTTCGGAGACTAACATCACGATCGTCCACGATCGCGATGCTCGCTTGAATTTCGTCCCCGCGAAGGCTGGGATGAACAATGGAGTCCAGACCGGTGGTCTGAATTCCAAGTAGGTTGTCGGATGTTGGTAGTTGGAAAAAGAAAGAAAACAATCAAAAAAAAGGTAAAACCGTGAAGAAGATCAGTTCATTCGTCGTCGGCATGTTCGGCCTCCTCGCTCTCTGAGTCTTCAATCTGTCGTCCATCGGGAGTATCCCGCTGCCGATTGGTTCCGAAGGTAACCGACCACCGGACTTAGGTCCGGTGGCTTTGTGTTTGCCGTCTGCGCCGGC
>CAZYBH010000018.1:0-12936 GCA_964645315.1 uncultured Candidatus Saccharibacteria bacterium
GGCGCAGACGGCAAACACAAAGCCACCGGACCTAAGTCCGGTGGTCGGTTACTCATAAATCTGCGTTGTTCGTCAGTCTCCATCGGAGATTGTGTACGAGTTGTCTCTCCAGCCAATGGTGATGGTCGGAAAGGTGGCTTTGAGAACATTCAGAAAGCTGTTGATTTTTTCGACGTCGCTGTCGATTGGCCACAGAAACCTGAATACTTCGAATTTTCCATCGGTTACAACATCCAGACGATCGATACCGAGATCGCGCTTTTTGGTAAAGATATTTTCCACCACTCTGCCGAAGTTTGGGTCGTCTGCCTTGATGGAGATGGTGAGGAGTTTACCAATTGCAGCACGGTAGTTTTTGGTCTTAGCTTGTTCGCTCATAGGTGTCGTGGTTCTAAGCATATATTACACGTTTTTTGATTGTCTACAAATGCATAGGTGGATGTGCTACATTTATCATCCATCAAAGGCATAAGTCAGACTTCTGCATCTCACTTCTTTAGGATGTTGCGTATCTTGCTCCAAACAGGTAGTATCGAAATATGAGTATATTTTCATATTTCAAAAAACATAAAATAATTAGTATTATAGCCCTAGTTTTGGTAGTAATCCTAGCTTTATCAGCATTAAGGAAAGGCGGTTCGGACAAAATTCCAAGTGCAGAGACTCTAAAGCGTGTAAACTTGGTCAGTGTCTATGATTTCAAAAATGAAAAGGATTACATTTCTACTACTGGAATAGTCGAGACCAAGGGTCAAGCTGATCTCAAAAGTCAGTATTCGGCTCCAGTCAAATTTGTCTATGCTGAAGTGGGTGACATTGTAAATGAGGGAGATATAATTTTGGAATTGGAAAATTCTGATATTAGAGCACAACTTGCTCAAGCAGAAGCTTTACTTGCTAGCTATGAAGGTCAATATCGTTCAAGTGCTATTGGTGATGAAATTTCAAAAAATAATGCAATAGACAAAATCCGTGATAGCTATATCAAAGGCTATGATGTCTTGGTCTCACAAATCGAACCTCTTCTTACAAATTATGACGGCAATGGTGGACAGCTTTCATCAATGTCTCTTGATTCAGATATTTCAAACAAAATAATAACTGCAAGAATTGATCTAAGAGAAGATCTAAAGGTTTGGAAGCGTTCGGTAGATTCGCTTAATGAAAATTCTTCTGCCGATGATATCCAAAAGTCAATTGATTTATCAAAGAAAAATTTGAGAAATATCGACACCTTACTTGGTTACATTTCGGAAACTTTGAATGATTCTGCTCGACATTCAAGTGGGACATTTACTACATTTCTAAATACTTGGAAGGCGGTGGTAAGCCAGGCTCGCTCTACTATCAGTGGCTCAATCTCCACTATTATTTCAGTCGAATCTGGTTATAAGACCGCAAACAATTCTCTTGACACTATCGCTATTGCTCAAGTAAGTGCCGGTGAAGCTTCGGTAAATAATCTAAAGGCTCAATTGGCAAAGACTATTGTAGTCTCACCAGTAAAAGGCAAAATCTCAAGCTTACCTCTTGCGATTGGAGAATTGGCAAGTCCAGGCACATTGCTTGCCACGGTTATCAGCGATCAGGGTCTTGAAGTAAAGTCATTTATCAGTGGTCAGGATTTGATAAAAATAAAAAACGGTGACAAAGCAATTATTTCAAATAATGTTGACGGTGAAGTCTATAGTGTCGCACCTAGCGTCAGCAGTATAAATAAAAAAGCTGAAGTCAAAATCGCTATCTCAAGCTCGACCGCTACTACGACAAAGAGACTTACGATCGGAGCAATAGTACCAGTCAAGATTGCTATTACAAAAAATCTTAGAGAAGGGGAGGTAATTTCTTATAAATTACCAATTCAAGATGTCAAAATAATACCAGGCGAAGCATATGTCCTTACGGTTGATGAGGAAAATAAAATAAAGAAGTATTCTGTTTTATTGGGAGAAGTTAGGGGCGATTTTGTAGAAGTTGTCGGAGGTATCGATGATGGTATGAAGATAGTCTCACCAGTCTATGAACTAGATGAAGGAGAAGAAGTGATAGTCGAATAATATGACAAGCAATAAAGAACATTCATCAGATAGTCGATATTTGGATAAGCTCACATTCAAACCAGAGCTTAGACAGACTTGGTTAAATTATTTTGTAACCAATTTTAGAGTGGTTATTTTGCTTATTGTTCTTATTACAGCCTGGGGTCTCTACTCATTTTATTCTTTGCCAAGAGAATCTAGTCCCGAAGTCAAAATCCCTATTGCAATCGTGACGACCTTATATCCAGGCGCATCGCCCAAGGATGTCGAGCAATTTGTGACAAGGAAAATTGAAACTGAATTGGCTGGTCTAAAAGGCTTGCACAAGATGACTTCCAATTCTTACAATTCTGTTTCTTCTATCACGGTCGAATTTGATGCAAAAGCTGATATAGAAAGTTCGATCAGACTTTTGAGAGATCGAGTGGCTGATGCAAAACAAAAAATCACAAAAGATGCAGAAGATCCAGTAGTCAACGAAGTTTCGATCAATGATACGCCGATTTGGACGGTATCGCTTACTGGACCTTATGATGGTTTTTCTTTGAGAACCTTTGCCGAAAAGATTCAAGATGAATTGGAGAAAATATCTGGAGTAAGAGAAATAAATATTTCCGGAGGAGATGAAGTTGAGTTTGAAATTGCCTATCAAAGTGATTTGCTGGCATTTTATGGTATTGGTGTAAATGAAGCCAATCAAGCAATTATTGCTACCAATTCTGCTATTCCATCTGGAAATTTCGATTCAAACTCTTTTATTGTTCCAATTCGTACAGATATTAAACTGGATAAGATCGAGGAAATAGAAAACATTCCAATAATAAGTGGTCAAAATGGAGTAAAGGTTTTGGTTAGGGATGTTGCAATAGTCAGAGAAAAGGCTATCAAAAAGACTACATATTCTAGATTATCGATATCTGGATCGGAGCCAAAAAACTCTATTACCATTTCTCTAATAAAAAGACAGGGTGCATCAGTCCTTGATACTGTCGACAAAGCCAAATCAACTGTCGAGAATGAGATTAAGAAATTTGGTCCTGGAGTAAAATATGATGTAGGAATAGATTTGGCAAAACAAGTTCGCAAAGATTTCGATCAACTGACTCATGACTTCCTTTTGACGGTATTTTTTGTATCAATAATCCTATTTTTGATAGTTGGTCTCAAAGAAGCTTTGGTGGCTGGTCTTGCTATACCGCTAGTATTTTTCATCACATTTGGAATGTTGCAATTCCTAGGTATTTCTCTCAACTTTCTTTCTCTATTTTCACTTATTCTCTCTCTCGGTCTACTTGTCGACGATGCTATAGTCGTGGTCTCGGCTACAAAGCAATATTTGAATACAGGTAAATTTACTCCTGAAGAAGCTGTGCTTTTGGTGTTAAATGATTTCAAATTGGTCCTATTGACGACAACATTGGCAACCGTTTGGGCCTTTTTGCCTTTGCTTTTTGCTACCGGCATCATTGGAGAATATTTGAAATCGATACCGATAACAGTTTCTATCACGCTCATAGCCTCACTTCTAGTCGCCCTTATGGTCAACCATCCGCTTGCAGCAGTACTTGAAAGAATTAGGATGACAAAAAGATTGTTCTATATCGTTGAGTTTTTGATAATAATCTCGATCGGTCTTGCAATATATCAAGTGTCTCTATACTCGCTCGTTTTTGCAGTTATTCTAATTATCGGTTTTATTCGCATGATCTCTTGGTACGAAAAGGGAGGAAAAAGTTATTTGGAAGAAAATAAGATTCTAAGTCAAAGAGAGTGGAAAGATGAAGAGCTAATTAAGGCCAAGTTGGCAAAACAAGGTAGTCGTGATCATGAGAGCTTCATCAGTCGTCTAATCCATGGAATTCTAGATTTTCACTTGGTTTTGCCAATTTATGAAAATACATTTAGGAAATATATTTTGGATAAGAAATTTAGGAAGAAAGTATTGATTTCCGTACTCGCATTGTTCATATTCTCAGTCGCTCTTGTGCCACTTGGTTTCGTCAAAAGTGTCTTCTTCCCAGTTCAAGATAGTGATTATGTTTTCGTCGATATTCGCACACCAGTCGGCACTAGTCTTGAGGAGACAAGTAGGAGAGTGATGACAATAGAAAGTGAATTACTAAAATATAAAGAAGTAGCCAATATGGCAACGATAGTCGGTAGGGCCAGTCAAAATTCAAACAGATTTGGCGCTGGAACAAATTCCTCAAATATTGCCTCGATAAACCTAACTCTAAAAGATAAAAAAGAACGTAGTGTGAAATCTTATGAACTAGCGGACATAATTCGTGAAGACTTGAAGGAACACAATATCGGCATGAATATAGAAGTTTCTACTCTTGCTGGTGGACCACCTTCTGGATCAGCATTCCAAGCGCAGATCGGTGGCGATGATATGGACAAATTGTCTAGTATAGTCAAGGATTTGAAGCCACTATTGGCTGAAATAAAGGGAACAATAAATATAAATGTCTCTCAAAAAGATTCTGTTCCAGAATATACCTTTAATCTTGATCCAATTAGGCTTTCAGAAAATAATCTAAATGCAAGTTATGTCGGCTCTGCTTTGCGCACGGCTGTTTCGGGACTAGAATTGACCAAGATTATTCGAGGCGACAAAGAGATCAAGTTGATTGCGTCTTTCGATAGTCGATCGATACCAGATATAAATGCTATTCAAAATTTGCAAATAATAAACTTTGCAAAAGAGCCAGTCTTTTTGAAGGATGTTGCTGATATAGAATTGAAACCGGCGGTTGATGTTATAACTAGAATTGATCAAAAAAATACTATTGTCCTTACTGCTGGCGCCGATTCTTCTACAAATGGTCAGGAGATATTGACCCAATTCAAAAAGAAATTGGAATCATACAAAATGCCAAGCAGTTATAGCATAACTTATGGTGGTGAAAATGAACAAAATGCCGAATCGGTCCGCTCAGTCCTAAGGGCGATGATCATTGCTCTTGTTCTTATCGTCTCAACTCTTATTGTTCAATTCAATTCATTTAGAAAAGCATTGATTGTCCTTGTACCAATTCCACTTGCTCTTATCGGTGTATTCATCGGTATGGCAATATTCAATGTTCCACTAAGTTTCCCAGGACTTATCGGAATTTTGGCCCTCTTTGGTATCGTGGTCAAAAATGCAATTATTTTGGTGGACAAAATCAATCTAAACATCAGAAGTGGAATTGAATTTGAAGATGCTATTTCCGATGCTGGTAAGTCTAGGTTGGAAGCGATATTCATCACCTCGATTTCGACTATTGTCGGTATTCTACCCGTAACTTTGTCAAATGAATTGTGGCGATCGCTTGGGGGTGCAATAATCTTTGGTCTTACTCTTTCATCTTTCTTGACACTATATATCGTGCCAGCTTTCTATTTGGTCTTGTTTGGAGCAGATAGAGGGAATAGGTAACCCTCCTTCGCCGAGGCTACGGAGGGCAGGAAGGTAAGAGGTAAGAGAGCTTTATTTTATGATAAAATACACTGCCTGCGACGCTATTAGTAATAATGAAATATAAAAAATACTGGTACGAGTTTCGTAAGTTATTTGATAGATTCAGAAGGTTTGGGGCAAGGGGTAAGTATAGTTACATAGTAGTCTCTATAGTTTCGATTGTAATCGGTCTTATTATTGCAAATATTTATTTTCAAAATAAAACTCAGGTCTATTATTCTTTGGATAAGAGGCAAAATGATTTGGAAATAATAAAGGTGATCGATAAAGCAGATAAATATATCTATTTTGCCATATATTATTTCTCAAAAAGCAATATAGCCCAAGCTTTGGAAAGAGCCAAAAAAAGAGGGGTCTTGGTCTATGGCATAACTGATAGAGAGGCGAGTAGTGGTACCAATAAGCACATTTTGGAGCAGTTGAATGCGGACGGGATAAATGTGCTGGTAAGCGACAATATAAGCGGACTAATGCATATAAAAGCTCTTGTTACCGATAAGGCTTATGTCAGTGGTTCATACAATTGGACTCAAAGTGCCACAGTCAACAACGATGAGGTTTTGGAAATAGGCTCAATCGGTAGCATCAGAAAGCGATATTTGGAAATATTAAAAAAGCTGATAGAAAAAAATAGCGGACACACTCAAGACAGTAGAGAGCGTGCAGAAGTGACACATATGCAAGGTCAAGTTTATGATTATACTGAAGCGCCAAATCATATTGGCGAGAATGCTACTATAAAAGGAGAAGTTAGGAAGGTTTACACCGCAAAAAGCGGTGTAACTTTCCTTGATTATTGTTCAAATTACAAAAAGTGTCCCTTTACAGCTGTTATCTTCGCTGATGATAAAAATAAAATAAAGAATTTGGACAAATTAAAAGGAATGATAAAAGTTACTGGAACAATCAAAGAATATGGTGGCAAAGCCGAAATTATTATTGAAGAATCGGATCAGTTGGCTTTTTGATTTTAACTATCCGTTTGATTGATTGTACTTTGAATTAAAGCGTATGTTTGATATATTGTAATGATGCCTAAACAAGACTCAAAAAAGCTCAAAGTAGGTCCTTTGGAAGTTCTAATTGGATATATACAAGTGGCAAAGCCATACTGGTTTATCTTGATTCTAGTTGTTATCGGATCTATAACGCCGACGATTTCTTCCAGTATTATTATTCCAATATATTATAAAAATTTCTTCGATATCCTCTCGGTAAAAACAGAAAAAACTATCATTCTTAATGAGTTGGTCCATACCATATTATTGATTTTGATTATGAACTTTATCGCTTGGGCAGGATATAGATTGCTAGGTTTTTCGATGACTTACTTTCAAACAAGAATTATGACTCATTTGAGACAAAATGCCTATGAGTATTTGATTGGCCATTCATATACATTCTTCACAAATACTTTTAGTGGTTCACTTGTTCAAAAAGTTAATCGTTACATGAGATCATTTGAAAGAGTTACAGATAGATTCTTTGGTGAGATTTTGCAAATTATTACAAAAATAATTGGAGTTTGTGTAGTTTTGTGGTACATAAGGCCAACTTTTGTATTCTTGATTTTGGTTTGGATTTTTATATATTTTATTCTTTCTTTAGTATTTTCTCGTTGGAAAATTCCTTACGATATCAAGAGTTCAGAAGTTGAATCAAAGACAACTGCTGTTCTTGCAGATAGTTTATCAAATCACTATACAATTCAAATATTTGATAGGCACGGACATGAGGCATCAGTCTTCGGAAAAGCCAACCTCGAGCACACCCTTTCCTTGAGAAAAAGATGGAATATAGCAAATAAAATTGAAGCAATTCAGGCCTTTATTAATATTGGTGTTGAATTCCTAATCTTCTATATTGCAATTCAATATTGGGGTATGGGATATATTACAGTCGGGACATTTGTCTTAATACAAATATATGTGCTTAGTCTAATGGATAACTTTTGGGGTTTGAGTAGGATTATCCGAGACATATACGAATCCTTCGCTGATGCAAAGGAAATGGTCGAAATTATGAAGACTGAGCATGAGATAAAGGACGTGCCGGGGGCAAAAGATCTGATAGTCAATGAGGGTTTGATAAATTTCAATAATGTTAGCTTTTCTTATAATGAAGATAGGGAAATATTATCAAACCTCAATTTATCGATTAGACCAGGGGAGCGAGTTGCTCTTATCGGACCTTCTGGGGCGGGTAAGTCTACAATTACCAAACTTCTACTTAGATTATACGAACTTACAGGTGGTGAGATTTTGATCGACAAACAAAACATCTCGAAGTCTACTCAATCCAGTCTGCGAAATGCAATAAGCTTTGTGCCTCAAGATCCGATTTTATTTCATAGGACATTAGCAGAGAATATCCGCTATGGTGCTCTAAATGCAACAGATGAACAGGTTCGAAATGCGGCAAAGCTTGCTTATATAGATGAATTTATTAACTCTCTAACCCATGGTTATGAGACTTTTGTGGGTGAAAGAGGGGTCAAATTGTCGGGAGGTGAAAGACAGAGGGTAGCGATTGCAAGGGCAATACTCAAGAATGCCCCAATTCTAATTCTCGATGAAGCTACATCAAGCCTCGATTCTCAATCAGAAATGCTTATCCAAGATGCCTTAGAAAATTTGATGAAAGATAAGACGGTTATAGTAATAGCGCATAGGTTATCTACAATAAGAAAGATGAATCGAATCGTGGTGATCGATGAGGGTAAGGTATTGGAACAAGGTACCCATAATGAATTATTGGAAAGAGGTGGCTTATATAGCAAGTTGTGGAATCTGCAGTCAAAGGGTTTTTTGGTTGAAAATGAAGATCACCCTTGAGTTAAATAAATCGTTTGGTGTTATAATATATTCATGTATAGTACAAACCCATTTCATGAAAATATTGAACGATTAACATTAGCAAATGACAATTTTCGTCAGGTGGTCTACACCGCGCCTCATTGTCAGATCGTCCTTATGTCTATCGGAGTAGGTCAGGAGATCGGTATGGAGAAACATCCCAAAAACGACCAATTTTTCCGTATAGAAGCTGGTATGGGCAAGGCGGTAGTCGCAGGCAAAAACTACGATTTGAGTGATGGAGTAGCACTTCTTGTTCCGGCTGGTACCGAGCACAATATTATAAATGTGGGTGAAATACCTCTCAAATTCTATACTATATATGCTCCTGCGCATCACATAGATGGTCGTGTCCATGTTAGCAAACAAGATGCGCTCAATGATACAGAAGATGAAGAGTTTGGAAATTCCTAATATGCCACCAGAAAACCCCGATCAAAATAATCAAAAGAAAATTTTTGGTTTGAATAAAAATATTTTTACACTTGGTCTGACAAGTTTTTTCAATGACTTTTCAAATGAAATGATTTTGGCCGCATTTCCTGCTTTTTTTACATCAGTGCTCAAGTCTGGTGCTGCTTCTCTTGGACTTGTCGAGGGTATTGCCGACGGTATGGCAAACTTTTTGAAAATCTATTCTGGTACTTTGTCTGATCGGATCCAAAAGCACAAAATATTTATTCTGATTGGTTATGGTTTATCAGTTATTACAAGGCCATTCTATGTTCTTACCGGTAGCATCGGAGCGGTTTTGGGTTTGAGGGCATTGGATAGAGTGGGTAAAGGACTAAGAGAACCACCTAGAGATGTGATTATATCTGTTTCTGTGCCTCGCAATGAACTAGGTCGTTCATTTGGCTATCACCGTGCTTTGGATCGAGCTGGAGGTATTCTAGGTCCTCTTGTTGCATATTTGATTTTGTCTCATTGGCAAAATGGTTTCAATATAATATTTCTAAGTGCTTTTGGACTCGGTATTATTTCTGTCATAACGATATTTTTTGTAAAAGATATAGTAGGCATGAAGACAGAGTCTGGTGGTAGATTGCTTTCTCTTGATACGATTAGATTATTACCAAAATCATTCCGCTATTACATTTCCTCGATCTTCCTCTTATCTTTGGGAAGTTTGCCTATAGCCGTTTTACTTTTGAGCACGACCCATATCGGACTTGTGGTAGCTTCAATTCCATTATTCTATATGGTTTATAGTATTGCATATTCAGGCTTCTCATATATTTCCGGCAAATTATCCGATGAGAAAGGCTCGACTAGAATATTGATTTTTGGATATATGGCGCTTATTGCTTCATATGTCGGTATTGCTTTTGCAAATACTTATTGGGTTTTGGTCTTGGCATTTATTGTTCTTGGCATATTTTCGGCTACTACGGATGCTGCCCAAAGAGTCCATACTAGCAAGGTTGTAGATTTGCCTTTGAGAGGCACAGCTTTTGGTCTACTAAATGCATCAGTTGGTTTTGGAGCGATGTTTTCGGGTATTATCGGTGGTTATATTTGGCAGGAATTCGATTCGGTCACCGCTTTGCTCATCGCTTCTATTATTGTTGTACTTGGTCTCTTTATTTTGCAAATAGCAATGCGAATCAAAAGAGAAGAGAAGAATAGTCAATTGTAGAGGCACCATGTTTGGCGTATACTGTGCCAATGACTCAAAAGGAAGCATTACTTATTCTCAAGACTGGTAAAAATGTTTTTTTGACTGGACCTGCTGGTAGTGGTAAGACTTTTGTAATAAACCAGTACATCAAGTATCTCAAAGATCACAATGTCTCGGTCGGCATAACAGCTTCGACTGGTATAGCGGCTACTCATATGGGAGGAGTTACTATCCATTCTTGGTCTGGTATCGGTGTCAAAGATCGCCTCAATCTGGACGATATTCAAGAGATAAGTGAAAAATCTTATATAAAAAATAAAATATCAGAGGCCAAAGTTCTTATTATCGATGAAGTCTCTATGCTTCATCATTTTCGTTTGGACATGATCGATCGAGTATTGAAACATATCAAAAAGAACACCGAACCTTTCGGTGGAATACAGGTTGTCTTGTGTGGGGACTTCTTCCAATTACCGCCTGTGTCGAGAATGGGCGAGCCACAAGCAAGGTTTATATATCATTCTCTGTCATGGAAAGAGGGAAATTTTGTTATTTGTTATCTTCAAGAAAATTACCGTCAAAACGATGACAAAATCCTAGAAATATTAAATGAAATGCGCGGTCAAAATATTTCAAAAAAATCAATGGATTTATTGAATAAAAGAATGATTCAGAAAGAGGAGGGTGGCTTTGATTATGAAGAAGTTATTGAAATCGATAAAGAAGATGAGGTTAGTACTATGCTTTTTACGCACAATATTGATGTCGATAAGATCAATGATGATCAATTGAGAAGATTGTCTGGTTTAAGCATTACTTATGAAATGGAGAGTAGAGGGAAAAAGCCTTTGGTAGAAATTTTGAAGAAATCTTGTCTTGCTCCAGAAAGATTGATTTTGAAAAAGGGGGCAAGAGTAATGTGCGTAAAGAACAATTTTGATAAGGGTTACGTCAACGGTACTTTGGGCGTAGTCGTTTCTTGTGCACCAAATAGCGATCCGGTCATAAGGACTGCTTCTAGTCCAGACTATCCAGATGGTAGATTGATCACAATAGAGAAAGCAAGTTGGCACATCACCGAAGATGATCACGTCCTTGCTGAACTCAATCAATATCCATTACGCCTTGCATGGGCTATCACGGTCCACAAAAGTCAGGGCATGAGCTTGGATAGTGTCACAGTCGATCTTGGCAAAGCTTTTGAGCCTGGTATGGGTTATGTGGCTCTATCTCGTGTTCGAACTTTGAATGGTCTAAATATTATAGGTTTCAATGAAAAAGCACTCGTCGTCAATAATGAAGTCTTCGAACATGATAAAATGCTTAGAGAATTATCGAGGAAAGCCGAAAGTGTCATAAATTATACTGATCAAAGTGAGATTACCAAGTCTCATCAAGGCTTCATCGATCAGGTCGGATCGTCACAACCAAAATCCAAAAAAGCAAAAAAAGTTTCTACTTACGAACTCACTGCAAGCCTTATTAAGAAAAATCTAAGTCTCGACCAGATTGCAAAAGAGCGCAAATTGAAAGAAGATTCCATCCTTGGACAGCTCGAGCATATTTTCGTAGACAAAGATTTGCTGGAGAAATATAATCTTTCGATCAATGATCTTTTTTATCTCAAAAGGTCTATTCCGCTCAATCATTTTGTAAAAATAGAAAAAGCCTTAGAAAAAGTTGCTATAGATAATGATAAGCCACCACTACTTTCTGCCATCAAAAACCTTGTCGGTGCAAATGTTTCATTCAAAGAAATAAGATTAGCAAGACTGATTCTGGGGTATTGGAGGTAGGTTGCATTTTCTTGTATGATGAACTCATGCCCGAACTACAATACACAACAAAGTTCAAAAGAATTCGCACAATGCGTATCACGGTCAATCATAATGGTGAAGTTGTGGTTAGTGCACCAATTTTCGCAAAACCAGATTTAATTGGAAGATTTGTAAGAAGTAAAGAAAAATGGATAAGAAGCAAGATAGATTATTTCAATAAGAATCCGATCAGTCCAGAAAGACTATTTCTCAAAACCTTACCAAAAAATGATTTTAAGGACAAAAAAGAGCGAGCTCAAAATGATATATCGACAAGGGTAAAACATTTTGCCAAACTTTTTCATTTTGATTTTAATAAAATCTATATTAGAAATCAGAAATCGAGATGGGGTAGTTGTTCAAAAAATAAAAATTTGAGTTTTAATTATAAATTAATTTATTTACCACAAGAGGTGGCTGACTATATTATTATCCATGAACTATGCCATACAAAAGAACTCAATCATTCAATTAGATTTTGGAATTTAGTCCATTCATGTCTACCAGATTACAAAGCAATTAGTAAGAAGTTGAAAAATATCTATTAAGAGTATAATAATATTATGGACAAAATTACCATTGATACATACAACAAAAGCGCTCAAGATTATGAAGATGAAACCAAAGATTTTTGGGACAAATTTCCATCGACCATAATTGATCATTTTGAAAAATCCTGTAGTAAGGGAAAAGTTTTGGATATCGGTTCAGGTCCTGGGCGTGATGGATTATTACTCAAAGAGCGTGGCTTAGATGTGGTGTGTCTCGATGCATCTAGCGCTATGGTCGAGCTTTGCAAACAAAAAGGCCTCAATGCAGTGGAGGGTGATTTTATGAATATTCCATTTGCTGAAGCAAGTTTTCAGGGAGTTTGGGCATATACTTCCTTGCTCCACATTTCAAAAAAGGACCTAGACAAGGCATTGAACGAGATCAAAAGAGTTCTCAAGCCAGGCGGTATATTTGGCCTTGGAATGATCGAGGGTGAACAAGAATTGTATAGACACAGTAGCGGTGTTCATTTACCTCGATATTTTGCTTTTTACTCAGAAAAGGAGCTTACAGATATTTTGAAAAAACATGGTTTCAAGATGATTTATTTCGAATCCTTCAAACCACGAAATCATCGATACTTAAA
>CAZYBH010000019.1:0-9128 GCA_964645315.1 uncultured Candidatus Saccharibacteria bacterium
TCTTCCAAAATAATATCTGCAAAATTGTGCCAGATATAGTGGTAAATCTTTTCTCCAGCGATATAAAATCTAAAATTATCCATATCGGAACTTATATCTTTTGTAATATTGTCTAATTCAGCAATAAGATCGGAATCGGTCTTTGTAAAATGTTTGAAATCTGGTTCGTAAGAGACAGCATTGACACCTGGTACTATTTCACCTTTTGGACCCAAACCCTCTGCAGTAGAAAGTACAAATCTAGTAACGTTCCAGATTTTATTGGCGAACTTTTTGTAGGCAGAGACCTTGTCATCTGACAATGCAAGAGATGTGCCTGGTGTATTGCCTACAACCATACCAATGCGGAATGCATCTGTGCCATATTTCTCTGTAAGATCTAGAGGATTGATAACATTTCCCTTACTTTTGCTCATTTTTTGGCCTTTGGCATCGAGGACCATACCGTGCATATAGACGGTTTTGAATGGTAATTTGTCTGTAACATAAAGACCGAGCATAATCATACGAGCAACCCAATGGAAAATATCACCAGCTGTTTCCATAACCTGTGTTGGATAGAAATTTCGGAAATCTTTGCCATCAGGATATGCCAAAGTAGCAAATGGCCATTGACTAGATGAGAACCATGTATCAAAAGTATCTTTGTCTTGTCTTACATCACCACCGCACTTCTTGCATTTCGTTATTTTATTATCCAAATCAACATAGCCTTCCTCACATTTGTCACAAATCTTGGCAGGAATGGGTATGCCCCAGACTATTTGTCTTGAAATATTCCAATCAATAATATTTTCTAGCCAATGCTCGGTTATTTTTTTGAAATGTTCGGGATAATATTTGACATCGGATCGGATCGAAGCCAAAGCTCTGTCAGCCAAAGCACGAGTCTTGACGAACCACTGGCTTTGGATCTGAGGCTCTATAGTAGTACCACATTTGTAACAAGTATGGACTATATGTTTGTAATTTTCATCGACTTTCTCGACAAGGCCTTTTGATCGTAGCTTTTCTATTATCATTGGTCGCGCTTTGTTTATATGAATTCCAGCAAATTCACCAGCAATAGGTAGAAGTTTTCCCTTCTCATCTATAATCTGCTCCTTGTCTAGATTATGACGATTTGCAATTTCAAAATCTGTAACATCATGCCATGGAGTGATAGTCATAACTCCAGTACCGAATTCCATATCTATGGCTTTATCCTTTATGATTGTGGCGGTTATAGGACCATTTATCCATTCTAGATCAATCTTATCGCCGTGCTTGTATGAGGCATAACGCTTATCATCGGGATGCATGACAACATACTTGTCACCAAACTTGGTCTCTGGTCTAGAGGTAGCTATAGTGAAAGGTCCGTATTTGAGATAATAAAATGGCTCAACTTTCTCTTCATCGGCAATCTCTATATCGGCAAAAGATGTCTGATGCTTTGGACACCAGCTTATTATCCTTTTGCCTCTATACAATAATCCATCATCGGAAAGTTTCTTGAAGGTTTTGTAGACTATCTCGATAATGTCTTTGTCCAAAGTGAATTTTTCTCTGGACCAATCACATGAAGCTCCGATAGTCCTGATCTGAGACTTGATATTGCTAGAATTGTCCAAAGTAAATTTCAAAATATCCTTGTACAATTGCTCTCTTTCGAAATCAAAACGGCTTTTGCCCTCCTTTTCGAGTTTCTTTTCGTAAACAACCTGAGTCTCGAAGCCTGCATGATCAAGTCCTGGCAACCACAATGTCCTGTAGCCACGCATGCGCTTGTATCGTGTAATGATATCCTCAATAGTCATAACCAGGCCATGTCCAGCATGAAGAGAGCCGTTGGCATTGGTCGGAGGCATGATGATGGTAAAAGGCTTCGCATCGGTCGATGTTATGCCAGCTTCGACACACTTGTCTGGATCAAAAAAACCGCTTTTCTCCCAAATTTGATAGATTTTTTGCTCAGTTTCCTTCGGATTGTATGGTTTCAAAAATTTTCCGTCCATTATTTGATATTAACAAAAAAGTGAGGGTTTTGAAAGAGAGGGAGGTAAGAGGTTATAGGTTAAAGGGCAAAAGGCAAAGGGCAAAGGTTTATCGCATATGTGTGACATCTGCAATCCTATTACCTATTACCTTTACTTTTGCCATTTTACCTCTTACCTCTTACCTTTAACCTTCACTTTTACCCTTTGCCTTTTGCCCTTTAACCTCTTCCCTACTGATACCTATACCCGTTTCCGTAATTCATGTATTGATTATAGTTGTGGTGGTTAACATTATTAGTATAACCATGATTATATCCGTATGAATTATTGTAATAGCCTGGACTATAATATCCGCCATAATATCCACCATAATATCCGAAACCGTAGCCACTACTATAATATCCAAACGAAGGAATGGAATATCCTGGAGAATATGGAGTAGCAAAATATGCATCATAACTATCATAATAATTGCCATAACTACCATAACCTCCATAATATGAATCGTATGACCAATATTGTGCTTGGGCTTTATTTATATCAAAAAATACACCAGCAAATCCTAGTGCAAGCACCAAAGCAGAAGTGTGACATATGCGTATTATATTCATAAATTTAGTATATGCCGAGCTTGTCCAATGTCAAATGTTTTACTAGTTCATTTTCATAATTTTAGTATATAATGTATCAATGATTTATACCCATTCTTATCGCGGAATCGTCTGGCTGGACATGGAGACTCCATCAGACGATGAAGTGTCAAATATTATTAAGCGCTACGAATTACACCCACTTATCGGTGAAGAGCTCAAGCGGACTTCTTCATTGGCCAAAATAGACTTTTTTGATAATTGCGTTTTGCTTGTTCTTACATTGCCGGTACGAAGAAGGACCAAAAATGGCATTATAGAAATAGAGGACAGAGAAATTGATTTTGTTATTGGCAAAAATTTCCTTATCACATCTAGGATGGATACTATCGAACAATTGGAGTATTTCGGCAAGATATTCGATACAAATTCAATACTCAATAAGGGTGAGAAGATCGAGCATGCAGGATATTTATTCTACTATATGGTCAAGAGAATATATGCCGGCATGATCAGTGATCTCAAAAACATTCAGGATTCACTTTCTTCTGCAGAAGCAGGGATATACAAAGGTCATGAGAAGAAGATGGTCCAAGTCCTATCAAATCTCAGTCACGAACTTATCGATATCAAAAGGACAGCACGCATGCACAGAGATGTTTGGGAAAAAATGATACTTTATGAATCAAACAATTTCTTTGGCAAGGAATTCAATTCATATATTCATGATATTCGAGATGAATTCAATATAATTCATGAGCACATTATCAATGCAAATGAACTCTTGGCCGATCTACGAAGTACAAATGATTCCCTTCTTGATGCAAAGCAGAGTGAGACTATCAAGATGCTTACGACGGTGACGGTTATATTTTACCCTGTAATGTTGATCGCCGCTATATTTACTATTCCAGCAAGACATATACCTATCATCGAGACACCATTTGATTGGTACACACTTATGGGCATATCGCTTATTGGTACTTTATTCGTCTGGTACTTCCTAAAAAAGAAAGATTGGATATAACATGAGCTATTCAGTTTTGGAATTCCAAAAATTGATTGATGAATTGGTCACTCTTTTGGGCCATAACAATAATGAAGATGCTCGAGAATTCTATTTCAATAAATTAGAAGATTATTTTAAAGGTCTTGATCTAATTGGTAAAGACTCGAAGTTTGAAAAAATTATTGTACTTTACTACAACATCTCTGAATACTTTACTAATCCAGGAGCATCTTATTTTGGTATTGTAACAAAAGAAGAAATCATCGATACATACTACTCTAAAGAATTTCAGGATAATCTTATACATGCAATAAAAATGGAGGGAAAGGAAAAGGGGTCTTAATTTCGACCCCTCTTCAGCGAACTGACGAGTCGCTGGTTAGTGCTTACCAGATTTGTTGTAGCTACGGTCACCAGACCTCTCACCACCGGTGTACTCTCGATATTCCCCGGTTGTACGACTCAGATCATATGATCTGTGCACATGACCACCATCAGAAGTATGGTGGTATTTATCACCACGTACCCGATCGGTACTTGCGTTACTCTCCCGAACCCTGACACTATCATCAGTGCCAGAATCCGATCTGAACAACGATGACCAGAATCCCATAAGCATTTGCCTTTGGCTGGTGTTTCGACATGGTCTCACTATCTGGAACGATACCAGAAGCAATTCCGATACTAATTATAACAAAAATATGGTTAAATCAATACAAATAATATAAAATGGAACAATGGACATATTTTTACACAATACTCTAAGTCATAAGAAGGAGAAATTTGAGCCTCAAGTAGAAGGTGAAGTTTCTATGTATCATTGCGGACCGACTGTCTACAATACTCCACATATAGGCAATTATCGCACCTTCATTATGAACGACATTATTCGAAGGGTTTTCGAATACAATAGTTACAAAGTAAATCAGGTTATGAATATAACCGATGTAGACGACAAAACAATTCGCGGTAGCAAAGAGGCCGGTATTCCATTGGAGACCTTCACTAGGAAGTACGAGGATTTATTTTTGGAAGAAATAAAATCACTCAACTTCCTAATTCCTAATCACATCACCAGGGCCACCGAATATATTTCTCAAATGATCGGCATGATCGAAATCCTACTAAACAAAGAGATCGCTTATGTATCAAATGATGGTATTTATCTCAGCGTTAGCAAAGTGCCACAATATGGCAAATTAGCTGATCTAGATTTGTCCAAACTTTCCAAGGAGCGCATTACCAACGACAATTATGACAAGGATAATGCTCGCGATTTTGCATTATGGAAATTCCGCACAGCCGAAGATGGACCTGTATCATGGAAAGCTCCATTTGGTGAAGGTCGTCCTGGCTGGCACATTGAGTGTTCGGCGATGTCAAAGGCGGTGTTGGGAGATACTATCGATATCCATACTGGAGGCATCGATCTTATATTCCCTCATCATACAAATGAAATTGCCCAATCCGAATGTACGACCGGCAAACAATTTGTCCGTTATTGGATCCACGGCGGATTCATCAATGTATCCGATCAAAAAATGGCAAAATCTGCTGGTAATTTCTATAGACTAGATCAGCTAAAGGAAATGATGATCTCACCACTCGGATTTCGCTATTGGTTACTGACCTCGCACTATAGATCTCCAGTCAATTTTACAGAAGAGGCGGTCTTGGGAGCACAAAATGCTTTGATAAAATTGATAAAATTTGTAATGCGCGTGCAAAATACCGGATCAATAAATGATAAATATAAAGTTGAATTCAATAGGATAATAAATGATGATTTCAATATGCCAGAAGCTATTGCGCTAGCCTGGAAAGTGGTAGCAGATGATACGCTTAGTGATGAAGATAAAAAAGCTACATTATTGGACTTCGACCAAGTCTTCGGTTTGGGTCTAGGCACAGTACCTGTACAAGAAAAAGTCGATATCCCACCAGAGATTCAAGTCTTGGTAGAATTACGTCAGAAAGCTCGCCAAGACAAGGACTGGGCAAAGTCAGACGCCATTCGAAAAGAGATACAAGATAGAGGCTTCGATATTATAGACAAAAAAGACGGTCAGGAAATAGTAGCTTTGTAATGTATATTGCATATGTCACACATATGCGCTTGATAAGCAGTGATAAGCTGTGATAAGCAGTGGACAAGACTCCTGAGACCTCGCCTCAGGTGAGATTTTATTCTTTTTTCATAGAATATTCATTCTTTCTTTATGTAAAATTATAAATCTTTTAATGTCATACTGTTATTATTTTCCTATTAATTGTTTAATAGAAAATATATGACATTAGAACAAAAAGATATAGAAATAATAGAACATATTATTTACAAAAATAGCGACGATATAGCCATATCGCTCGCTAGAAGCTTTGAGAGATTGGAGAAACATTATCAGGAAAGCGAAAGCCGTCTTCACAATCGTATATCAGAGCTAGATGATAAGCTCGATGCAACAAGACAAGATATCAGCGACAATATTGGTGATATAAAAGAGGAGATACGAGATTCTATTAGATTCAAAAATTCCGATATATACGAAAAATTCGAATCATGAAGCAAGGTATCAATGATATATACAAAAGAAAATATTACAAAAAACTAATATTTCCTAATAACACCTCTTACGATAGCGGCAATGCGGAGAGAATATGCTGGATATATAGGTTTGTATGCACTATTTGCTGGCTCAAGATAGACCGAGCTTCCCTTCCTGCGATAATATTTCATAGTCCATCCACCGTCTACCTCTGCGATGACTATATCTCCAGGCTTCGGATCGCCTTTGCGTTCGGCTATGACCAGGTCTCCTTCTTGGATACCCGCTTCTATCATAGAATCGCCTTTGACTTCAAGAAGATAGGTATTGAGCTTGTCCCGAATAAGTAAGCTATCGAGACTTACTGTATCGGTACCTTGCTCATCCACGGTAGTCGGTATACCAGCCTCGACTAGACCAAGTAGAGGGATCTCATTTGTAAGAGTAAGAGGTATAAGCCTACCCTGACTATCCTTGTCCAACAATCCTTCATCTATCATTTTGTTGACTAGCTTGTAGACGGCGTTCTTGGAGCGGAATCCAACCAAGGTCATGATCTCAGAATAACTCGGCATGCGCTTGGTCCTCTCATAGAAGTTCAATATTTGTTTCTTGTACTTATCAAACATGGAATTATTGGAAAAGGAAGTTTGCAAAACCAAAAGAAGTAAACCAAGAGCTAGTAGACTCAAGACTGCCAAGCTCTCTCATAAGGAACTTGTGTCTGCGACTCAAATCCTTGTATGAAAGACCTCTGATGATCCTCAAATCTATCTCTTTATTTAGCCTTTTTAGCTCTGATCTTATTGCTCTTACTGTTTGATATTTGCTCATAAGTTTTGTATTAACTTCTATGCAAATATTATAAGTGAACGCCCGTTCACCGTCAAAGAAATCTGGGGATAAGTTGTACTAATTATGCACAGAATCACATTGTTTGACAAAACACAAAAAGGATATAATATCCATGAAGTCAGATTGTTAATTTTTAGGGAGTGAAATGCAAGAAAGGCTCTACTGCGGGGTGTTACTAGGCCGAGTAATATCGGAATCGAACGCACTACGATGAAGGAGTGCCGCCCTTCCACTCCCATAAAAGTTCGAAATTTGATAAATAATTTTCATCAGTTCTAAAAAAAGTAACAACCTGATTGTGTGTTGCTTCTGTATTTTCATCATAAATTGTTTCTAATGAAACTAGGCAGTGGTTATTTATTATTTTTTTAACAAAACATAGCGATCCCCTTTTATTATTTTTATTCTTATAAATTGAATCTGGGTACTTTATTATTTCTATAAGAGAAGTGACCATTAAGTCGAATTCCTCCGCAGGTCTTTTGTCATACATATGCTTCAATACCCGAGTGTTTAGATAGACCTTATTGCTGTCTATACCAATGCCCCGTATTACTGCCAACGTTAGTTGACAAAGGTGGATTTCTACCATTTGTACGATAGATTTTTTCGGCGTTCCTTTTATATATTTTTTATATAGATGCACCACAAGTGTCATCACAAAAATCTATCATTTTTGCAATGCTGCATCAATGCATTTTTATCAAAAGTTATCCAGATAGTCGGGTACTACAAACTAATAGATAAACGTCAGAGCCTTGCCTCTTTTATTACCTCTACCAGTCCTACCGATGCGGTGGACATAGTCATCATAAGTTGCGGGCAATTCGTAATTTATAACATGACTAACATCAGCAATATCAAGACCGCGGGCAGCCACATCAGTGGCAACAAGAACTTGGATATTTCCATCTTTGAAGAGTTTCAAGGCTTGCTGTCTTTTTGAGTGATTTTTATTTCCATGAATAGATTCGGCCTTCAAACCTTTTTCGATAAGCATTTTGGAAAGTCTCTCTACACCGTGCTTTGTGCGACCGAAAACTAGAACCTTACTGAAATCTTTTTGCATTAGTAAATCATGCAAAATTTGTAATTTATCTTTACCCTGAGTACGGACGACGTCTTGCTCGACATTTCGTGATGTGTCACCAGTCTTAACTGATATGCGAACCGGTTCTTTTAAAAATTGATTGATTAGATTGTCGATCGATGAATCGACGGTAGCAGAAAATAGCAAGGTTTGTCTCTCTTTTGGCATAGCATTCATGATCAATTTCATATCATTTACGAATCCCATATCAAGCATCCTATCTGCCTCATCTAGAACCAAAGTTTTGAACTCTATTGGAGAAATCTTCTTGCGATCGATCAAATCCTTCAATCTTCCAGGTGTACCGATGATGAAGTTTGTCTTGTATCGAAGACTTGAAATTTGTTTGCCCAAGGACATACCGCCTACACAGCAAACTGAGAAAATGTTCATCCCCGCCGAAAGACTTTTGAACTCTTGCTCGATCTGTAATGCCAATTCGCGAGTTGGGACAATGATAAGTACTTTTTCGCTAGGTTGAGCTAGGACTTTATTTATGAGAGGAATAAGAAACGACGCAGTCTTGCCTGTACCAGTATTTGCAATACCGACAAGATCATGACCCTTCAAAATCATTGGAATTGATCGGTCTTGAATGGGTGATGGTGTAGTATATCCTTTGATGACTATTGATTTCTTTAATCGTTCATCGATAGCAAAATCAGAAAATGCATGCTCTGGCTTATAGACCATAGCTTGCTCTTCTACCGTAACTTTATTTATGAAACGAGATGGATTGAGATATTCTCCGACTGGACCACGCTTGGCGAAACCAGCTCTAGCTCTACCACCGAAACCACCACGAGAAAAACCACCTCTACCAGGATTATTTTTTGAAAAACCGCTTTTAGAAAAATTAGGTCGATTACCTCTATATCCAAATGATCTTTTCGCTCCACTAGGCGCTTTTGCACCCTTTGACGAACCAAACTTATTATGCATTATTTATCCAATACTAATATATACATGCAATTTTGTCAATATCCCTGCATATGTGTGACATATGCAAGTAACCGACCACCGGACTTAGGTCCGGTGGCTTTGTGTTTGCCGTCTGCGCCG
>CAZYBH010000020.1:0-7446 GCA_964645315.1 uncultured Candidatus Saccharibacteria bacterium
AGACTTGCAGTTGCAAGAGTCGATCCAGAACCAGTAGTAAGAGTATTACCAGTCAATACTACACCTGCAGCAGCAGAACCAGAAACAGTGTATCCTGTGAGAGATACGACGATTGTCTGTCCAGATGGAGCAGAACTAGAAACATCAGCTTTTACAGTAAGAGTTTTAGAACCATTAACTGCAACACCGAGGTTATTGATAGTAATAGAACCATTTGAGTTAAATGAGTAACCATCTGTGAGACGAACATTGCCGTCGTAGAGGTAAACATTTGAAAGTGTATTCTGATCAGAGATACCACTTCTCTGGAGTACTACTGTATTGAGAGTTCCATTTCCAGTGAAAGTGAACTTAGCAAGATCAGCAGTAGCCTGACCAGCAACGATGAGGCCGCTAGGTTGACCAGATGAGAGAGAAACTGAAACACTACCACTTGTGTTTGGAGTTCCAGGGTTAGGACAGATACCGAGAATATCACAGAGTTCTGGAGTTTCAGCAGCATCGAGAGCGCGTACTACGTATTGGAAGAATTCTCCACGAGTAGCAGAAGCATCGTAGTTGAAACCAGCAGCAGATGTGATAAGACCGTTATCTACACCGAGTTGAACGAGTGCAGACTGAGAAAGTCCGTTAGAAGGAACGAGACCAGCAGCACGAAGAGCGAAGATAAGAGCTTCACCTCGTTTGAGGTTGTCCTTAGGACGGAATGTAGTATTAGCAGCATTAGTGAGACCAGCAGCAGCAGCGAGTTCCGCAGCGCGGCATACCCATCCACTAGAAGCCTTAACATCACTAAATTGACCTTTACATACATAAGAGCTAAGTGGAGTGGTAAGAATACCAAGTACATTAGCAGCTGTACCTACAGCTTCTTGACGAAGGAGGTTATCAGCAAGTCGATAAGCAGCTGTATTAGCTGACTGATCAACGATAAAACCAGAAGCAGCGAGCTTGTCAGCAGCAGCTTGAGCTGTATATGTTACAGCAAAAGTAGCAGGCACCATTGAAGTGGTGATACCAACGAGAGCGAGAACTGCGACTATTTGTCGTAGAATCGAACGCATAAGAAAAAAATAAAAAATAGAATTGAGCACGGACACCAAAAACTTTCAAACAAATGAAGGAATGACGAAAATGAAGGAAATGAAAAAGTAAAAAGATTCTTGTGGTGAAAATCTAAAACAATTTCTTCATTATTCATTTTCTTCATTATTCATTTGCAAAAAGTCATACCCTCTTCGATCTACAAACCGAGTAGAACGACATACCTTTGACACTGTCATAGACAGGGAAAAAGTGTCGAGAACCAAGTAGGAGTGAGTACGAGGGAGATGTACGCGAACAATCGTGCGGAGATATTATCCTCTTATGATTGCTTTGCAAGTGGTAGACAGGGGTTTTCACAGAGTCTTCACAATATGAAGATATCTTCACATTGTTTTTAATCCTCTGTTTTATTGATAACGGAGAGCAAATCTGACGATAATCTCG
This sequence comes from uncultured Candidatus Saccharibacteria bacterium, assembly GCA_964645315.1. Lineage (GTDB taxonomy): Bacteria > Patescibacteriota > Minisyncoccia > Phycocordibacterales > PALSA-1337 > C7867-002. The sequence continues at coordinate 1,492 of CAZYBH010000020.1, forward strand.
ACAGAGAAAAATAGTCCTTGTGATGATAAAAATTCACATTCGACATCTTTTTTGGAAAAGTTTTTTTATCCAGGTACGAGCATATCGTAGCGTAAAGCTCTTCTTCTGACTCGACAAGATATCAGACAGGTTCGTCTGACACATTCGTCACGATCGTCTCACGTGCGCCAGCCCTGTCGAGAATAATCGTCGGAAATCCAGCTATCTGAGACTCGAGAGGTGCCATACCAAAGCCATCAATCTCGGAACAGTAGACACCTACGACATGGCCATATTTCCCTGTCAAAAGTGCTCTAAAAGTTGTCTCTCGTTCAAACGATTGTACCTCTATCCCCTGTTTTCGGAGTTCTGATTCGAGAGAACCTGTTCCAAATACAATTAAAGATACATTTGATTTGCTTTCTCTCAATCTCTGAAAGACACGAACAATCATGTCTAAGCCCTTCCCCGCCTCCAATCGACCATGCGTAAAGAATGTCACTCTATCTTTTTGCTCATTCGTCATTGCTCATTCGTCATTGCTCATTTCTATAATCGGATGGATGACTTTTGATTCTCGGCCACAGTAATTCTCTACTTTTTCTGCTATAAAATGGCTCGTGCTGATCATTTGATCAATATTTGGGACGATAAAGAGACGTTCAAATAAACCTTTCCAGTATTGAGATGTACAAAGTACAGAATACAAAGTACAAAATAGAGGATTTTTTTTTGCATCAGCTCTTTCTTCACTCTGTCCTTTGTACCTTGTCCTTTGTCCTTCTATAAGGTACCAAGGAATATGATGATGCCACCATATGGTCGCTATACGCGGCACAAAAAGCTTTGTTAGAGCCGCTACTATCTGCATCGGAGGATTATTGGCGATGATGATGTCGACATGTCGAAGTTCCCAGGCAAGAGTGATCATTATGATGAGCTTTCTGAGTGGAAAAAATCCTATATTTTTCCCTGTTTGCCAGACTCGTATATCGAGACCTTTTTGGAGATCAGGAAAACACGTATCATTTTTTTCAAAAGTATACATCTTCACTGTGTGCCCTTGTTTTTGAAGGGCTTGAGCCGTCTGAAGAGCCATCTGAATGGCTCCTCCGAGCTTCACGCACTGAGGATGAAGTATTGCTATGTTGGACATACTTTTGATGTTGTTGAGTTTATTCGAGAACACTTTTCCAATGAGCACGGACATGATTGACGTCTTTTTGGATTTGCTGTTTGAGCTCATCGAGAGAGCTAAAACGTCGATTATCACGGATAATATCCATGATATCTATATGAATCATCTGACCATAGATATCTCCTTCAAAATCAATGATATGGACTTCAAAATGTCATTTTCTTACTTGATATGAACCAGCTCCGAGATAGATTCGCCCATCGAGCGTCACACGACAGGTAAATGTTTTGTCAGGAACAAGACCATTCTCCATGCGGATATTAGCTGTAGGAAAACCAAGCGTATGGCCGACACCGTCGCCATGAATCACCTCTCCTGATATCGGCGCGAAATCAACAAGTGGAATTGCAGCACGTCGGAGAAGCTCTTCTCTCTCACCTCTTTTGAGCTCACGATAGGCACCATCAGGCATATCTCCCAGGAGAATATGCTCGATACGTATACGCTTGAGCTTCTTTACCTGGTGTCCACAGGCCTCTACCATACGACGAATCTGTCTATTTTTTCCTTCTGTGAGGGTAATGCGAAATGTATCAGAGCTAATACGTCTGATTTCGGCTGGCTGTGTTTGGACGAATTTCTTTGAAACAGGTGTATTTTTAGATCCAAATTTTGGTTTTGGCGAAGGTGTCGATCGTGTCGAAGTTCTCGGACCTTCTGTTATAGTATAGCGCATTCCTCGTGACATCTGTTCGAGTGATCGATCATCTATTTTCCCATACGTTGTGACGACATATTCTTTTTCATGTTCGAATGACGGATGGAGGAGTCTATGTGTCACACGTCCATCGTTTGTGAGGAGTATCAGGCCGCTTGAATCCTTATCGAGACGTCCTATAGGAAAAACACGTGTTGGTATGTCGATAATGTCGATAATGCTCTTACCATCTCTCTGGGCTGATGTCGTCTCGATGCCACGAGGCTTGTTCATAGCATAGTAGACAAGACTCTCACTTCGATTGACGAGTTTGCCAGAAAACTCTACTTTATCCTTTTCTGGATCTATAGATTGTCCTATTTGAGCCACCATTCCATTCACGATGACTTCGCCATTTTTGATAGCTTCTTCGGCATGCCTGCGTGAGCAGACACCGCATTCTGAGAGATATTTTTGGAGTCGGAGAGTCGTCATATTAGAGAAGGGTGTTGATAAAATCTATAAAAGAATCAGGCGTATATGTAGTGCCATTCCAGGTGCAATGTTTTTCATCTACCGTGCCCTCGAGAGTGAATCCGGCAGCTTTTTTATGACCACCACCTCCCAGTTTTTTTGCCAATTCATTAACATCAAGAGAGTCTTTTCTTGTACGAAAAGAGCCTTTTATTTCATTTCATTTTTGCATTAGGACACACGCGATGTCGACGTTCGCCAAACCACTGAGATACCCTATGATATGCGATTTGAGATGGCTATTATTCTCTGTTTGTGGGAAGAAAAGACAGGCAATATTTCACTTTTGGACGATGGATAAAAGACCTTTTCCAAGATTATGGAGATACTCGAGGCTATGATTGCCGAAGACAGTATTGACTATGGCATCCTGTTGAGCACCTTTACTCATCAAAAATGCTGCCGTCTCAAAAGCGTGTTGATTACTATTTCTATGAATAAATCCTCCTGTATCGGTATAGATTCAGAGCAGAAGGGCGGTAGCAGCTTCAGGAGTAATAGTCCAGTTCAGTGTGCGAGCTATGTCTGTCAGGATAATCGTCGTCGAAGCAGCTGATACATCTCTATACCCATCAATACTGTCTACTTGGGGTTCATGATGATCTATGGTGATAATTTCTTGGGTCGGATAATCCTCTGGAGCCAGAGCTGTACGAGAGAGTGGAGAGGCATCCATAAAGAGGACGAGATCTGTATATCATGGTATTTTTTGTGTCGTTTCTCCTGAAAGTATCCATGACACATGACTGTCTACTTGTGCCTCTGGTGGTACAACCAGAGATATATGGAGACCTGTGTAATTCGCTTTGAGAAGTTCATACATTCCTGCAAGAGAACCATAGGCATCTCCATCAGGTGCTTTATGAGCTATGAGAGCAATTTTAGTTATTTCGCGTAATTTGGTGTCTAGAAATGTCGAAAAGGTTTGCAAGGTGTACATAGAACCAAATATAGGAAAAAACTCAGGAAAGGCAAAATAAAGAGGTCTTTATTAGACCTCTTTATTTATTTTTAGCAATTAATCTCTGCGGTGTGTTGGTTGATTTTTATTTTTAGCAACAAAGAACCACCAAGTATTGAGAAGCGCTATGAGAGCGAGGAGAGTCCAGAGAAGGGTATATGAATTTTCTTCTGGGATGACTCATCCGCCGGCATCAAGTGTTGGATCGACAGTTGGAGTAGTTTCTTCAACTGCTGGATTTTCCTCAGGTGTACCAGCACCACCGATATCGAGTGTGGCATCAGCAGGATTAAATGCTGGACCAGTTGTACCACCTGTTGGAGTTGTTGGTTGAGTTGGGGTAGTTGGGTTAGGGGTTTCTGTGTTTTCAGGAGTTGTTTCGTCTGTTGGAGTTGTTGGTTGAGTTGGAGTTACTTCTGGAGTTGTATTTTCAGGAGTAGTATTGTTTGGAGTTTCAGGATTGGAATTGTTATCAGGTGTAGTAGGTTGAGTTGGAGTAGTTGGGTTTGTTGGTGTTGGAGACACTGGAGTCTGGAAGAGACCTCCTCCGGTCGATGTTACACCTCCTGAACCACCTTCACTCGTTGATACAGTCCCAGTACCGGATGTTGTTGTGCTCGCAGTATTACCAGAACCATCTGTTGTGATGATCTCAAAATGGTATTCAGTTGGTGCATCAAGACCATGAATATTAACAATATGTTCTGTGACAAGAGTATTATCAAGTGGTGATATAGATCCATATGCAGTTGTAGGGCCGTATTGTACCTGGGATGTTGTTGGTTCATTTGTCGTCCATCGTATTGAGAGACCCGCTGGATAGAGAACTTCTGTTGTGACATTTGAGATGATTGGTGCAGTGGTATCAACAACATTCACTGTACGAGTTATTTCAGTGGCATCATTCCCAGCATTATCAGCAACATTGTAGGTGATCGTATAAACACCGATAACCATGGTATTTACTGGATTAACTGTGATGATATCTCCAGTTATATCTCCGTCGACATTATCAGAGGCGGTTGCGCCAGCATCTGTGTAGACCTGTGTCCATTCAGCATCAGTAGGCGTTATTCAGAGAAGGGTGAGAACAGGAGCTGTGGTATCAACAACATTCACTGTACGGGTTACTTGTGTTGCTGCGTTACTTGATGTATCTGTAGCATTATAATTGATAGTATAGGTGCCTACTGTGTTTGTGTCGACTGATCCTGATGGTGTTGCAGAAAATGTACCATCGACATCATCAACAGCATTTGCTCCTGGTTCTGTATATGTTCATCCTACTTCGATTGTCATAGGATTATCACCTATTATGTTTATCACTGGTGCTGTCACATCGACGACATTTACTGTACGGGTTACTTGATCAGCAGCATTCCCATGACTATCAGTGACATTGTATGTAACAGTATAGGTTCCGAGAGCCCCTGTGTTGACTGAATTCACTGTGACAATCGAACCTGTGATAGTGCCATCGACATTATCAGAAGCTGTTGCTCCCGCGTCAGTATAAGAAGAACCAAAGTTAACAGACACTGTTGGTGAACCAACGAGACTAATAACTGGCTTGGTAGTATCGACGACATTTACTGTACGGGTTACTTGTGTTGCTGCGTTACCAAGAGTGTCAACAACATCATAGGTCACAGTATAAGTCCCGAGAACATTGGTGTTCACAGGATTGACCGTAATAATATTTGCTGTTCTATCACCATCCACAGTATCAAGAGCAGTAGCCCCTGCATCTGTGTAGACAGACCCTATTTCAACGGTAACAGGTGTAGAACCATTAAGTGTTATAACTGGTCCCGTTGTATCGACTGTAAATGAATTCACAGTTAAAATATTACTCTCATTTGAAGATGCATCGGTAACTCGAATAGTACAGTTAGAGTGAGTTCCTGAGCTGAGAGCGTTAAATGTAACAGTATTTGAACCAACTACTGCAGCTGTGGTCGGGCTTGAGCAGTCTCCACCGTAAGTAATAGTACCTGCCTCATTTGTTGTAAAAGTATAGTTAGGAGTAGTGTCTGCTGTTGGACTCGGAGTAGCTGTTACTTGTGAGATGACAGGAGCTGTTGTATCTGGTGTATAGTGGACTGTTATTTTTATAAAATCTACTGTGGCTGTCCGAGCAAGAAGGGCATTTGTCGTCACCGAAAAAGCGGCTCAAAAATTAGCTGAATTAATATCAGAAGGGGTCCATGTCGTCCCCCAGAGATCATTTGTGCCTCCGTATGTTACTGTACTAAATGTCGTTCCCCAGGTAGTCCCGGTGACAGCCTTATTTGTTCCCACTACTGTTCCTCCTTTCACCAATTTTACAACACTATCACGGACCCCAAGTCCGAGAGTATTTGCAGATCATTCTCTATTCACCTGAACCGTGATACCGTTGATAGTAGCGCCTGCTGGTATATTAAATCCGTAATTAGTTGCTTGCAAGTAGTGGCTCGTCTCTCAGATATTGAGAGATACATTGGAATATGGTGATCATTCCGTTGTTATATTACTTGTTGTTCACCATGTTTTTGTTCCTACTCCAGAAATATCTGTGGCTGTACCGGGATTTGAAGGTCCATTTGTGTCAGCGAAAGCGGCAGGCGTCAGTGTAGAAAACACCAATCCAAAAATAAGAGTAAC
>CAZYBH010000021.1:0-5664 GCA_964645315.1 uncultured Candidatus Saccharibacteria bacterium
GCGTTGCCTTCAAACGTACACCTCAGCTAAAGCTGAGGGTTTATAGAGATAATCATCCCCGACGCGTTCTGCACGCGTCGGGGTTTTTGTTTTTACATATTATTTTAAAATATACTAACCTACGAAAGTTTATTTGAATTCACTTGACTAAAGACAGTCGTCGTTTCCTCGGGATGTTGCACGTCCCCCGTTAGGCAACATCTTATTGATACATTCTTCCCTCTTTTTCTTATCTTTATTTCTAGCATAAGCCGATACAAGTACGACGTATGTCTGAACGTAACCATTATCCATTTCCTTAGCCTCCAAAAGTAATTTTTCAGCTAATTCAAAATCACCCACCCCAACACATTCATCGCATCATAATAAATTATAATCAAAATCCTCTGCAATCTTCCAAACACCTTTCTCCCTAAATGCTGGAATCGTCTGACGTCGAGCAGAATTTAAAAGAATTGAAGCTTTGACACCCCTCTTTTTTGCATAATCGACTAACTTAATGATGACACTTCCATTCAAATAATTTATGCGTTTATGGAGAGACTCTAATAATCCCAAGTAAATGACTTTGTCCATTGTTTTTGTGCTCTTCTTGTCGCGATAATCACCAAAGGATTGATAATAAATTTTCTTCTCTTTGTCCCTGATCATTATACGTGGGTAGCCGAGGCGTAATAATTGAAAATTCATAATGACGCGACCAATGCGGCCATTACCATCACAAAATGGATGGACGGTCTCAAAGTCCAAGTGGAACTTAGAAATCTTTTCTAGAAAATATAAATCGTGATGACTATTGTATTCAGATAAAATAGAATCAATCATCTTTTCTACTTGTTCTGGTGCTGGGGCAATATGGGTACCAACACGCACATATTCTCCTGTTGTTCGAAAACGACCGGCAATCGAATCATTTATATTACCAATAAGCATTTTATGGAGCAACAAAATTAATTCTTTTGATAATTCTTCTATTTGTGATTTTTCTCTAGTATAAGAAATGACTCTGGCTAGATTTTTTGCTTCAAATATTTCTCTAACAGAAACATCACGCGAAACCTCCATTTCCAAAAGAATTTTCTCTGTTTCTTTGAGCGTAAGAGTAGAATTTTCGATCGCATTTGAGTTATAAACACTTTCTGGAGCTTCAGCTTCATCAAGTAGATACAAAAGTGACTCTTTGCCTTTGCGCAAAGTATCATATTTGGCCTTCAATTCCTGAATTTTAACTTTTATTGGTTTTTGAATAGACATAATTTTATATCAGATTATACGGGTTGATTATAGCAAATTCACGAAATATGTCAAATACTTCGTGAATATATGTAATTTTTTGACAAAATTCACGCTTTTTTTTCACACCCCCCCTACCTAAACTCAATCTCAAATGGATACATGCCCATGCCACAAGAGCCTCTTAGTGTACCGATTTTATTTTGACCAATGTCAATATCGGTACTGCCGGATTGAGGCAATAATTTGCTAATACCCAGACTTGGTATCCTTACCGAAGCCGAACAGTCGAATGTGCCAGAAGTATTGAAGCGAATAATAGTCGGAATATCTGCTTTGGCAATACTTCTTCTTGGCAAATATCCACCACGCGCTTGGATCTCCACGATTTGCTTACCGCTTTCCACTTTCACATTATCCACATTTACACTGGTAGATCCATTTTGACCTTTATTGGAATATATCACAGCGCCGGTGATGATTATTAGTCCAAATATTAAAGAAATAATAGTAGCTTTCATATTTTGATTATACTAGAAATTAAATACTGGCGGAATGAGACCGATCACCACCAAGCTATTTATAATATTGAAAAGAGCAAAGAGGATAACGATAAGACCAGCAGATTTGAAGAATATTCCGGATTTTGAACTTTTCTTGATACTAAATGAACTAAAACTTATAAGCGCCAAAACCGGCAAAGTACCGAGAGCAAAAGCAAACATTGTCATTGCACCTGTTAGGAAACTACCCGTAGACAGAGTATACAATTGCATCGATTGGGTGAATCCACATGGCAAAAAGAAAGTGGCAATACCGACCAAAAGTGGCGTGAAATTGTGATTCAACTTGCTTATACCATGAGCATGCTTTGAGATGAATTTTGGCATTGATGGCTGAATCTTCTTTGACCAATGGAAAATATCAAGCAAGTTTATTCCCAAAATTAGCATAACGATGCCGATTATTATTCCTAGAATAAATGTTGCACTGGCACTCAAGGTGAAAGCCGAACCGATCGTCCCGATAACACCTCCCAAGACAAAGAAAGCTACCAAACGTCCTAGATGAAATAGCACCTGAGGTCTAGTCTTATCACCTTCTTTGGCGAAGCTTGCGGACATCGAGAGGACAAGACCTCCCACTACCGCCATACAGGTCGATAATGAAGCAATTATTCCTATAATAAATGCTGTACCATAACCCACACTGCTTGAATTGACCAGATTTACTATTCCCATTTTTTGAAGAAGAACAAAAACCACCGCAAAAGCGATCGCTATAGGAACAGCGATCGAAAATTCAGACCAAATTACTCTTGGCATAGGCTTATCCAAAGACAAAGTATAACCATTATCTTTGATAGGCAATGAAAGATAATCGGCAATCTCCGCTTCGCTTTTATTATCAAAATTACCTGTAACTTCCACTCTCAATCCAGACAGACTAGCTTTGACATGCTCTACTCCAGGATAGTTACTCAATTCACCCTCTATAAGTAAGACACATGCCTTGCAATGCATACCATTTACATGAAAATTATATTTTTTTGAATTATTCATATTATAAATTTTTTGCTTTTATTCTTAATGAATTGGACACAACCGAGACCGAAGACATGGCCATAGCAAAACCAGCAAAGATAGGATTTAGCAACCAGCCAAAGATCGGATACAGCAAACCGGTAGCAAGCGGTATTCCGACTATATTATAAATAAATGCCCAAAATAGATTTTGTTTGATACCGACCATAGTCATCCTAGACAACTTGATTGCCTTTACCAATTTTGAAATGTCACCATGTAGCAAAGTGATACCAGCAGATTCGATGGCAACATCGGTACCTGTACCCATAGCAATACCGATATTTGCTTGAGCCAAAGCCGGAGCATCATTGACTCCATCTCCTGCCATAGCTACGATCTTACCACTTTGTTGTAACTCTTTTATTTTTGCAAGCTTATCACCTGGCAAAACGTTGGCCACCACTTCATCAATACCCAATTGAGAAGCGATATAATGAGCAGTTTTCTTATCATCACCTGTAAGCATGATCACTTTTATTTTGAGCTTGTGAAGGTCGTCAATTGCCATTTTTGAATCGGCTTTGATTGCATCAGCGACCATGATATAACCCAAAAGTTTATTTTGACTTGCAAATAGAATAGGAGTTTTGCCTTGGCTAGTGTATTTTTCGATCTCACTCATTGCAAAATCTATACCCTTTTCTTTCATCAAAGTCATATTGCCGGCGAAATATTCTTGACCATTAATCTTACCTTTTAGACCCTTCCCTTCAATAATAGAAAAATCTTGGACTTTTTGTATTGACAGTTTATTTTCTTTTGCATATTGACTGATAGCGTGAGCGATCGGATGTTCGGAATGGCTCTCAAGAGATGCAAGAAGTGAAATAAAATCATTTTTTTGAATTTGAGAACTGACAATGACATCTACCACACTAGGTTTACCGATAGTGAGTGTACCTGTCTTGTCCACGACTAGAGTGTCGGCTCGATGTAAGTGTTCGAGGCTTGCTGCGTCTTTGATCAAGATGCCATTTTTTGCACCTTTACCGACTCCGACAATAATAGCTGTAGGAGTAGCAAGACCCAATGCACAAGGACAAGCGATAACCAAAACACTGACAAAAGACAATATACCAAATGACAATGCTTGAGAAAATCCTAGGAATTGCGAACCGACAATAATCCAAATTGCCAAAGAAAGAAAAGAGATTACCAAGACTATTGGGACAAATATGCCAGAGATCTTATCGGCCAAAGCTTCGATCGGTGCTTTGCTACCTTGAGCCTCTTCTACCATATTTATTATTTGAGATAATAAAGTCTCTTTACCCACCTTGGTAGCAGTGAAGACAAAAGAACCGCTAGTATTGATCGTGCCGGCTACTACATTACTATCAATATTCTTTTCGACTGGAATAGGTTCGCCCGTGACCATCGACTCATCGACAAATGATTGACCTTCGATGACTACACCATCGACCGGAATCTTGGAACCAGGTTTGACTCTGACCTTATCTCCATGTACCACTTCTTCAATATTTATTTCCACTTCTCTGCCATCACGGATTACAAGTGCTGTCTTAGCCTGCAGACCAAGTAATTTTTCGATTGCATCACCAGTTTTGAGTTTGGATTTTGCTTCGAGATATTTACCCAAAGTTATGAAAGTTATAACTACTATCGTAACGTCAAAATATTGGAAGTCTACATCTATATAGTTACGAAGGTAATCGCTAAATACAATGACAATAAAACTATATAAATAAGCTACGGAAGTACCGATACCAATAAGAGTATCCATATTTGCTTTGCCATATCGCAAAAATCTATAAAAACCGAGTAGATATTGATTGCCCACCACAAAAAGAGTATAGGTAGCAAATATCGGTAATAATATATCGAGAGAAGATTGTAATGTCTGATTGAGCTCTGGGAATATATCTATCTTCATCATTAGATCCCAAAACATCATAACAATAGCAATAATCGCAAGAGGCAATGAGCTCAAAACTTTCTTCTTGAGATTGTGTAATTCTTCAATTTTGGCTTTTTTGGAAAGTCCGATACCACTATGCGCTCGGTGTTCGTCCTCGCTCATACCCATATCATGAGCACTTGCCCCTTCATCTTCGAAAAATGAATAGCCATAAGGTTTGATCTTATCGGATAATTTAGATAGATCGGTCTTAGCACTATCGTAAGTAAGCTTTGCAGTCTCTGTACCATAATTGACCTCCACATGAGAGACACCTTCACTCTTTTGCACTGTGTTTTTGATGATCGTGGCACAAGATGCACAATGCATGCCCTTTATATTGACCTTTTTTGTTTGCATTATTTTCTTTTTAAACGATAGACTTTGATAATTTCTTCTTGAGCTTTTGCGGATTTGCCTTCTTTGATCTGATTTATAAGGCAATGACCCAAATGATGCTCCAAAAGCTTATCCTCAACATTGGATATGCCTTGTTTGACTGCGGAGGCTTGGGTTATGACATCGATACAATAGACGTCATTCTCGACCATGTCTTGTAAACCACGAACCTGTCCCTCGATAATCTTCAATCGCTTTATTAAATTTTGCTTATCTGATTTCATACCTTCATCCTATACCCCCTATGGGGTATCGTCAATATGTGAATAAAGGGTGGAGGGGATGTGTCACATCCCCCATCGATCCTTTTCAAATTGTCATTATCTGCTATATTGAACTTAGCATGAACGTGAACATTCAGTACTTCATGGTTGTCAGTGGCAAAAAACAAAACGTTGATCCGCCTGATGGATTCCCTTCAATCATCAACATCAGCGAGTTTGCTCATCTTAAACCTGGTGTCGCTCTTGCCCGAGCTATGGGTGAATACATCAGGAAAAACGGACTCGATCTGCCACACGGCATCTT
>CAZYBH010000022.1:0-4957 GCA_964645315.1 uncultured Candidatus Saccharibacteria bacterium
TTGCTTAATCCTCGAAATTTTTTGCTAAAAATTTCTGCGGAGCCTCTCAGAAAATCATATTCAAACTTCTTTTATTCCTCAGGTTTCACTTTCTTGCCCTTTATGATAATGTTCAGAGATGAATTTCAAAGAGACGAAAGAAAAGATTTTGAATAGACTTTCAAATAATGTTGGTATCGATCTCGGTACCGCAAATACTCTTGTTTACGTCGAAGGTAAGGGAATAGTAGTCTCCGAGCCTTCAGTTGTCGCAGTAAATGAAAAGACTGGTCAGGTTGTGGCTGTGGGCAAAGCGGCAAAAGAAATGCTCGGTAGGACACCCGCTCATATCAAGGCAGTAAGACCGCTTGTCGATGGAGTCATATCGGATTTTGAAGTAACAGAAGAAATGATCTCTTATCTTTTGAAGCGAGCTGGAGAATATATGCCAAAGAAAATTTTGGGACCAAGAGTGGTGGTCGGTGTGCCTTCAGGGGTGACCAATGTCGAAGTTAGAGCAGTCCGCGATGCTACCAAGAGTGCTGGTGCTAGAGAAGTCTATATTGTGGAGCAACCAGTAGCTGGTGCAGTCGGTATTCGTTTACCGATCTTCGAGCCGATAGGAAGTATGATAATGGACATCGGTGGCGGTACCGCCGACATTGCAGTTATATCTTTGGGTGGTATAGTCCAATCGAAGAGTCTCAAGATAGCTGGAGACAAACTTAACAATGACATTGTTTCTTATATCAGAAATGAATTCAAAATTTTGATTGGAGAGACAACGGCAGAATTTATCAAAATATCAGTCGGAGCGGTAGTGCCAAATGAACCTTTGGAGACCACGATTAGAGGACGTGACTTGATCACCGGTCTTCCAAGAGAAGTTGTCATTACAGATTCGGATGTAAGAGAGGCTATCGGTCAATCTATCGAGATTATAGTTAATTCGGCAAAAGAAGTGCTTGAGACGACACCACCAGAGATACTTTCGGACATAATGAAGAGAGGGATATTTTTGGTCGGTGGTGGAGCTTTGATAAAGGGTCTTGATAAGCTACTCAGCGAGACCTTGGAAATACCTGTTACTATTGCTGAAGATCCTTTGACTGCTATCGCTCGTGGTGCGGGGATTATCCTGGAAAATTTGGACAAATATAGCTCAATTCTCATAAATAGCGACGATGACATACATAGAAAAAAATAGAAGATATAGCAAAAATAAGATTATAGCCGGTATAGTCATAATTTTTATACTATTTTTATTATTGCTAAATTATTTCTTTCCGCTATTTTTGGCAAAATCAACTACATATATTGCACGACCTTTTTGGCGTTTGGAGTATGCAAATAATATAAACGCTTTTGATTCGGTCGAAAAAATCATTGCCGAAAATCAGAATCTCAAACAACAATTAGATGATATAAAACTTCGAGAAAGTTTCCTAAAGGCTACAGAAGATGAAAATCATCAATTAAAAAATAGTTTTGGTATGAGTTCGTCCACAAAGTTTGTCTTATCAGCCATCTTGAAGAAACCTCCATATTTGCCATATGATGTTTTTATAATCGATGCCGGTCGATCAAATGGCTTATCGACCTCGAGTGTTGTCTATGCTCCTTATGATATACCGCTTGGCAAGGTCATAGAGATTTATGATCAAACCTCAAAGGTTCTATTATATTCTTCTCCAAATCAAAAGAATGAAGTAAATATAGGAGAAAATAATATACCTGCTCAAGCAATCGGTCGAGGTGGAGGACAATATGTAGCCGAATTGCCAAGAGGCTTGAATATCAAGCTGGGCGACTTGGTCAGACTTGCTGAACAAAATAAAGTTTTGGGCAAGATTGACTTTATCGATGAAGATCCATCACTAACATTTGAAAGAATTTATTTTTCGGTTCCGATAAATATTTATCAATTGAAATTTGTAAAGGTAAGTATCCAATAATATGAAATTTAGTTTTAGAATTTTATTGGATATATCGATAATTGCTTTTGCAATAGCGGGTTATTGGCCTTTACTTGTAACTTTCGGTTTTTTGGGTTTAGTATTCTTTGATTTCTATTTAGAAATAGTTATTGCTGGGATTATTTTTGATTCGCTTTTTGGAATAAATAGGGAACTTGGCATTTACAGTTATTCGATTAGTATTTTGACACTTATAATCTTTTTGCTTTATAAGTTTTTGAATAAGATATTGAGAAAATAGTTTTTGTGTATAATAGCCATATGGCATTATTTAGCAAAATCTTCGGAAGAAAAAGAGGTGTAGAGATTAGCCCCGATGAGGTCATGCTTGATTCGAGCAACTTGCCTGCTTACGATACATATCAGCTAGAAGGCAGGATAGAAAAATCAATTACCAGGACTTCTCTATACGCTATATTTCTTGGATTTTCTATTATTGCAATAATCTTTGTATTTCAAAGTTTCAAATTACAAATATTAAATGGTCAGTCATATAGAGAACGCAGTCAAAACAATACCTTGAGACCTGTACCACTTTTTGCTGGTAGGGGACTTATCACCGATCGAAATGGCGTGTTGCTAGCTTGGAATGCGCCGATAGAAGATGCGACTTCGAGCAATTCTATTGCTACAAGGCAATATGCTACGACTACTGGTCTTTCTCATATACTTGGTTATGTCAAATATCCATCAAAAGACAATAATGGTTTTTATTATCAAGAAGATTTCGAAGGCGAGGCCGGAGCAGAAAAATATTTCGATAGTGAATTAAAGGGCATACATGGTATGAGATTGGTTGAGGTTGATGCAAAAAACAAAATAGTTTCAGAAAGTGTTACTCGACCTTCTATTCAAGGCAAAAATATCCATCTTTCCATAGATAGTAAACTTAATAGTGTTTTGTACGAAAATATCAAAGATGTGGCAGAGAAAGTAGGTTTTGCCGGCGGGGCTGGTATTATTGTCGATATAAATACAGGTGAAATTTTGGCCATGTCTAGCTATCCAGAATATAATTCACAAATTATGTCTGATAAAAAGGATGTAAATGCTGTTAAGAATTTCCTCAATGACAAAAGCATGCCATTCCTAAATAGAGCCATAGATGGTCAATATACTCCGGGTTCTATAGTCAAACTGTTTCTAGCACTAGGTGCATTGAATGAAAAAATCATTGATCCAGAAAAAATCATTGTAACAAACGGTTCTATTTCTATTCCAAATCCTTATGATGATACTAAGTCTACGGTTTTCCGAGACTGGAAAAATCATGGACCAATAAATATGCGTCAGGCACTGGCTTTGTCTTCAGATGTTTATTTCTATACAGTTGGTGGAGGTTTCAAAGATCAAAAAGGTTTGGGTATTAGGAAAATAGATGAATATTTGCAAAAGTTCGGCTTCGGTACTACCACCCTTGATGGTACGAAGTCATTTTTGTTAAATAAATCCGGTACGATACCAACTCCAGAATGGAAAATGAAAACATTCAATGAGCCTTGGTTTATCGGAAATACCTATCATACATCGATCGGACAATATGGTTTCCAAGTTACTCCTATTCAGATAGTTAGGGCTGTCTCGGCAGTGGCCAATAATGGCAAGATTATCACTCCGACTCTTCTTTCGGGCTATAGTCCTCATATCGAATCGACGGTTAATATTCCAAAAAGCTATTTTGATATAGTTCATGAAGGTATGAGAATGTCGGTGACCGAAGGTACCTCTAAGTCTCTATATATCCCATACGTTGAGATTGGAGCTAAGTCTGGTACTGCTGAACTCGGTTATTCAAAAGAAAAAATCAACTCCTGGATGACTGGTTTTTGGCCTTACAAAAATCCCAAATATGCTTTTGCTGTAATGCTCGAAAAGGGTACGGTCCATTATCAGATTGGAGCAGGAGCGGTGATGAGGCAGACTCTAGATTGGGTTCGTGATAATGCCCCACAGTATCTTGAATAGTTATTGTATTTATTAGCTATTTTTGGTATTATTGGAACTAATTATTCCAAAATATCAATATTATTAATAAAATGCCAAACGAAGTCCAATATTTGACCAGTGAGAAGCACGATGAGCTCGTAAAAGAATTAGAAAATCTAAAGGTCAATAGAAGAAAAGAAATAGCCGAACATCTCGAATATGCCAAGAAATTGGGCGATCTATCCGAAAATGCCGAGTATCATCAGGCTAGAGAAGATCAAGCCGAAGTAGAGGCTCGTATTGGACGCATCGAAAATATCTTGAAAAATTCCGTAATGATTGGAGCAAATGGTTCAGATATTATCACGATTGGCTCAACTTTCCGCCTCCAAAAGAACGGTGACAATAAATCTTATATTTATACGTTAGTCGGTTCAGAAGAAGCAGATATGTCTATAGGTAAGATTTCAAATCAGTCACCTCTAGGTCTAGCTCTAGTCGGACACAAGAAGGGTGATCAGGTAGAGGTCAATGCACCGAAGGGCAAGTTAGTTTACATTGTCGAGGATCTAATCAAATAAAATAAATGGCATCATTAGATGAATTAAGGGAGATAAGATTACACAAGTTGGAACTTATCAAGCAAGCCGGCATGGATCCATATCCAGCCAAGGTTCCAAGGTCTTTTTGTCTAGCTGATGCCAAAGCAAATTTTGCTCAATACGAAAAGAGTCAGGATGAAGTTTCATTATGTGGTAGGATTATGGCTATTCGAGGGCAAGGTGCTATACAATTTTTTGTACTCGATGATGGTAAAGCAAATTTCCAAGCTGTCATCAAAAAAGACATTCTCGATGAAAAGTCATTTGATCTTATTTCAAAGGCTATAGATATTGGTGATATCATCAGTGTTACCGGCAAATTTTTCATTACTCAGAGAGGCGAACAAAGTATCTTGGTCAAGACATGGACTATAGCTACAAAAGCTTTATTACCATTGCCAGAGAAGTGGCATGGATTAGTTGATCCAGACGAAAAATTACGCAAAAGATATTTGGATTTTGTCATGGATAGCG
>CAZYBH010000023.1:0-4170 GCA_964645315.1 uncultured Candidatus Saccharibacteria bacterium
GCGTTGCCTTCAAACGTACACCTCAGCTAAAGCTGAGGGTTTATAGAGATAACAAGGAGCCGTCTTGCACGGCTCCTTATTTATTTAATATCTTATTTTTCTTTTACTACTTTATATCCACTTCTTACCTCAACTCTATTTCTTCTCTCTCGCCTCTTTGAGAGCATTTGCCCACCAGACCAATTGAGTAAGAAGATTTTGTGCACTTTGATCATAAGCATCGAGCACGCCAGGTTTCAATGATCCATCTTGCTCGGTAAGCAACCAAGGGTTCATGATGTGAACACTATTTCTGATCGGAGTCATTTGTAATTCTATTGAAACTTCACGCAATTGTTGTATTACCCTCGCTCCACCAGTAGAACCATATGAGACAAATGAAATTGCTTTTTTATTCCACTCTTTGTAAATGCTATCTATATTATTTTTCAAAGTAGCGGGATAGCCGTGATTGTATTCTGGTGTGACGACGATGAAGCCATCAGCATCAGCGATCTTTTTTGCCCAAGCATCGACTTCTTTTTTGCCATATTTACCCTTCACATATGCAGGCGACACCGGCTCACTAAATACAGGTAGCTGGTAGTCCTTGAGATCCAAAAGTTCAACTTTGATGCCATCAATTTTCTTTGCATGATTCAAAATCCACTTTGCAGGCTTATCGCCAAATCGACCGTTTCTAACACTTGCCAAAATAATTTTTATATTTAATGACATTTTATATTTCTATATTCTATTTTTAATAATGATCAATCTTATCATAACAATCCAAAATTACGGAAGGTCTTGCATATGTGTGACATATGCAAGACAAATCTTGCTATAATGTACTAATGCAAAAAATCATTAACTTCTTTAATAAATACAAAGTTATTATTCTAATCTTCATAGCAATAGTCAGTCTGACCTTCTCTATCGAATACATGATGGGTCGATCATTGCTCGGACCAGATGGTCATTTCGGTTTTTGGGAGTCAGACATCTGGAGTAACGAAAACTCACAGCGGGTAGCCGATGCTTATACATTTTCACATATTGCTCATGGTCTAATTTTCTATTGGTTTCTAAGCTTAGTTGCAAAGCGTCTACCCAAAAAATATCGTTTCCTTATCGCCGTACTTCTTGAGGCAAGTTGGGAAATTCTCGAAAATTCACCTTTGATTATAAACCGCTATCGAGATGCCACGATTGCTACTGGCTATGTCGGTGATAGTATTCTAAATTCTATTAGTGATATTTTCTTCGCTGGTTTAGGTTTTATTTTTGCAATGAAAATGCCACCTTGGGTCAGTGTTTCTTTGCTCATTTTTATGGAAGTTGGTTGCCTTCTTTGGGTCAGAGACAATCTAACACTCAATGTCCTCATGCTGATCTACCCTTCTGAATCAATAAAAGTCTGGCAATCTGCAGGACAAATCTTGCCGTAATAGGACTAATTTGTGCCGACCGAACAATCTGAATACTTCTCATCTATAGTATCTCCATTCATGATGAAGGCATTGTTCCCTTTATTCCAAAAAACTAAATTGTCGCTATTCTCGAATCTTGCCCCAGAGGCAGAGACAGTCTGTACGAGATATACTGGACTTTTATTGTCCAATCTGATTCTTACTGCATTATTGTAAAAGCTTGCCCGAATATTGTGATCATTTTTGCATTGATAAATAACCGTAGCATTTGGTAGACCCAAAATGGTCTCATTTTCATATTTCGAACCGACTATATAACCAACACAAAAAACCAAAACGAATAATACAATCGCAACAAATTGCGAAAATGTTGTAACTTTATCCCAAATAATTTTCATAATTGTATTCTAGCACACATATTCACAAAAGTAGTCAAATGTGGTATTTTTGACCAAGATCGCACAAACACAGAAAGGAGGTAAAAATGACAAAAAATCAGAGTGACTGGCGTATTAAACGCCAAGCACGAGCAAACGCTCGCATTCGTGGTGAAATTTCGCAATACGAAGCGTATCACCAATCAACAAACTCAAGAGACAAAAAATCAAACTGAGCTATGAACTACTATTAAGTCTGCGGAGGCAACTCCGCAGACTAAAATCTTATATATAAAATAAAAAACTGCTACAATTGTATTATGAATAAAAAATTACCAAAAGAATTAGAAGGAAAATACGATGGCATTGTCGATGTGAGGACAAAAGAAGAATTTGAAGAAGAACACATCGATGGCGCTATAAACTTCGACATTTACTCACCTGGCTTCCAAGGCAATATCAGAGAATTGGATAAGAACAAATCCTACCTAGTCTATTGCACATCGGGTAGCCGAAGTCTTCAAGCGGTGATGTATATGCGCAAGATTGGTTTTACAAAAGTAGAAAATCTCGGCGGTGGGATAATGTCACTTAGCTAACGCCTAAGAACTTTATTGCATACATAAGTACGATTCCTAAAACAAAAGTTAACATCAAAAGTGCTGACTTTTTTCTTTCTTGTTCCTTTTTGACTTCAGGAAGAAGATCCGATGTGGCGATATATATGAATCCTCCAGCAGCAACCGGCATCAAGTATGGCAAAATAATTTCGATATGCTGAAGTGTAAAATAACCTACAATACCACCCAGAACTATTGCCAAAGAACTCAGAAAATCGATCATTATCGCTCTCTTATGTCCATGCCCAGAAAATAATAGAACACCATAATCTCCAATCTTATGAGGTATTTCGTGCAAAGCGATCGCAATAGCAGTGATAATACCGATCTTTATATCTGCCACAAAGGCTCCTGCAATGACCAAGCCATCGATAAAATTGTGAATCGAACTTCCAACAAAATTTACATAACCCATAGGATGCACATGGCAATCTTCCGAATGACCGTGCCTCCAATGGATAATCTTCTCGATCAATAAAAATGCGGTGAAAGAAATAAGTAAACTAGTAAAAAGTGAATTTGAATCGATAAATTCTGAGGCTTCGGGCAAGAGATGGATCAAAGCGCCACCAAGTAATGAACCTGCCGAAAATGCCAAAAGAAAATGGACGATTTTGGATAAGAAATCTTTGTTTGAATAGACAAAAATAGAAATCAGCCAGACCGAAAGACTTATAATAGCGGTGCTAATAAGAATATATAGTAGTTGCATTTATAGAATAAGAGTACAAAATATGGCATAATTAGTCAACAATGACAGTTTTGACCACAATCATCCTCGGCATAATCGAAGGACTAACAGAATTTCTACCCGTGTCATCGACAGGACATTTGATCTTGGCAAGCAATATTCTTGGCCTTGAGCAAAATAATTTCTTAAAGAGTTTTGAAATAATCATTCAAGTCGGAGCAATCTTAGCTGTAATCGTAATTTATTTTCGAGATTTGTTTGATCTAGACAATATCAAAAAGCTCATCGTCGGCTTCTTACCCACTGGCCTCATCGGTTTTTTATTTTTCAAAGAAGTTAAGAAATATTTATTTGGAAGTACTACCGTTATTTTATCCCTCATTATTGGTGGCTTGATTATTATTATTTTTGAAATTTGGTACAAGCGCAAACAAAAAACTCTAGGTCTTACCAATTCAAGTACAGATTATAGACTTGATCCCGATTCTTTTATATCGATAAATACGATTAGCTACAAACAATCAGCAATTATAGGTTTTTTCCAGTCTATAGCCATAATCCCAGGAGTCTCCCGATCAGCCGCGACGATTATCGGGGGCTTAGCTCTTGGACTTCCCCGCAATCTAATCGTAAAATTTTCTTTTCTTCTTGCAGTACCGACTATCGTAGTAGCTAGTGCCTATGATACCTACAAAAATCTTGCGGTATTTTCGCTTGATAATATTTATCTTCTCATTATCGGCTTTTTGATCTCATTTGTCGTGGCCTTTTTTGCCATTAAGTTTTTTATAAAATTTATTTCAAAATACGACTTCATTGCTTTTGGTGTCTATAGAATAATCTTAGCAGTGATCGTGTGGATGATTTTATTTTGACAAATCTATATTTATAATATTCTGAATTGTCAAATTACCTTTTCCCTTCTTGCCCCTACTATGCTCGCTAATCGCGAGCTTCGTAGGGTAAACCTTTTCCCTTCTTACCCTCCGTAGCCTTGGCGAAGGAGGGTTACCTTTCTCCCTACCCCACCTCCCCCAGCATCGGTATACAAAGTCTCTGTCTTTTATTTTCTC
>CAZYBH010000024.1:0-3446 GCA_964645315.1 uncultured Candidatus Saccharibacteria bacterium
GTTCTTATGGCGAGCACCACGTTATGTGGAGTAGGCTGATCCGTGGCGACGGCCGCGGCCGCTCCATCGGCGTTCCACCGACATCTCCGCTCTGATTTGCTTCTCATAATACGATGTGCCTCTGAAGGAATTTAGATGGGGCGCTCGTCACGTGATCAAGCGCCCTTTCGTGAAATTATGGTCTACCCTGCAGCGACGCAATCAACTGATCCGGCACGCTGAACCGCCCCCGTTTGAGCCGCATCGGTGTCACGCCTTCGATCGCCTCTATCTTCTCCATCGGGTCGGCGCGCAGGTAGATCTCGGTGGTCTGCATCTGCTCATGCCCCAACCACAGAGATACCTTGCGCAGATCGCCCGTCGCACGGAACAGAACCATGGCGCAGGTGTGTCGTAGCACGTGCGGCGACACACGTTTGTCCTTCAGCCCTGGGCACTTTTCTGCGGCGGCCTGAACATGCTGCTTCAGCACGAAGGCGAAGCCGGAGCGTGTTATGGCTTGGTCGCGTGCATTGACGAACAATTCCGGCACCGCGAGATCGCCCCGCACAGCCATCCATGCGCGCAGATCGGCCGCGGCCTGCTTCCACAGCGGCAGTGCGCGCTGCTTGCGCCCTTTGCCGATGACACACACCGTTGGTGTCGGCTGCAACGTCACGTTGGAAAGCAGCAGTCCGGTCAGTTCCGAGACACGCAAACCGGCAGCGAAGCCCACGTGAAGCATGGCGCGGTCGCGGATGCCGATCCGCGTGTTTACGTCTGGCGAATTCAAGACCGCCTCCATCTCGGAAGGACTGAGGAAGCTGATGAGCGCCGTATCGGTCTTCTTCGACGGGATCGCCTGGATACGTAGGCTTTGCTCCAGCAGCGCCGGCTCGCGGTGTTCGAGATAGCGCATGAAGGACTTGATCGCGGCCAGCCGTGCGTTGCGTGTCTTAGCACTGTTGCCTCGTGTGGATTCCAGGTCAACCAGGAAGTCCATGACCAGCGGTGCGTCAAGTTGCTCCATTTGCAGCTTGGACGGCGTCACCTTGAAGCGCGACGCCGCGAAGTCGAACAACAGACGGAAGGTGTGGGCATAGCTGTCGCACGTATGCGGACTGGCACCACGTTCCAGCGGTAGCCGCTCACGAAGGTAGGCGGTGATATGCGGGGCAATCGGGGTCATGATCGGTCTCCTTGCAGAAAGGCATCGCAGGCATCGGCGATGTCGCCCATCAGTTGCGGCGTGCTGTCCAAATACCAGTAGGTGTCGGCGACGTGGGCGTGGCCAAGATAGGTACTAAGCGCCAGCATGTGCTGGTCGGCGTGGTCGCGCGCTGCGCGGCTCGCCTGCAGCGCCTTGACGGCGAAGGTATGGCGCAGGTCGTGCAATCGCGGTCGCGGCCGACCTGGCGGTGCACTAATGGCGGCCAACCGAAGCACCGACTGGAATGTTTCGGCGGCAATCGGGTAGTGCAACGCGTGCTTGCCTCTGTGTGAGATAAACACGTGGTCGTCGGCGTCAGCGACCAAGGCGCGCACCGCCAAGTAGCGGGCGACGGCATTCGCCACGCTGTCGTGCAGATACACCAGGCGGCTCTTACGGAACTTCGTCTGCCGAATGACCAGGCCATCCGGTGTGACGTCGCCGAGCCGCAGCGACAGCGCTTCCGAGATACGCATACCGGTCGCCGCCAACAAGCCAAACAGCGTGCTGTAGGTGTGCGGCCGCAATGAGTCGAGCGGCCCAAGGCGTTGCGCATATCCGACGATCCGCTTGATTTCGGCGTCGCTGTAGAGATAAGGCAGGCGGCGATCTCGGTGACGTCGGAACATGTCTGGCGACGGCACTTCGTTGCGTTCATCCTCGGTATGCGCGAAACGAGCAAAGCGAACCAGCGCCTGAAGCCTGGCGGCGCGTGATGCCTCGGATCGGGCTTGTCTGGCCCAGTGCAGCACTGTCTCAGTCCGCACGTGGGTTTCGTTCGGTGCGAAGCGCGCATAGCTCGCCAGGTAACGCTGGGCGGTGTCCAGCTTATATCCGGCTGCGCGGCGCACGCTCAGATAGGTGTCGATAAACGTTAGCATGGCTGAACTCCCGGCCATGGCTGGACGACCTCCTTTAGGAGGTTGACATCCACTTTGGCGTACACCGTCGTGGTTTCGATTGACCTGTGGCGCAGCAGCGCACCAATCGCCGGTAGCGACAGACCTTCGCGCAGCATGGCGGTGGCCACCGAATGGCGCAGCAAATGCGCTCCCTGGCTGGGCGCATCAATGCCAGTGCGGCGAATGGCACGCCTGATAGCGCGGCCGACGACCTGGCGCGTGATCGGTCCGAACGGCGCGCTGGTGGTGATAAACACGAAGTCGTCGCTGAGTCTAGGCCGGCCGTGCTGCAGATAATGCAGGATTGCGTCGCCGACCTCCTGTGGCAGCGGCAGTTCGACTTCCTGCCGGTTCTTGCCGGCGACACGGAGCACGCCCTTAGGCCAAAGCAGGTGGTCGAAACGCAGGCCGCTCACGTCGCTCGCACGTAGTCCCAAGCGCGCAATCAGCAGTAGGATCGCTCGGTCGCGCGCGCCAAGCGGTATCGATGGGTCGCAGGATTCGATCAACACCTCCACTTCGGCGGGCTGAATGTATTTGGGCAAGGACGACAATCGCCAGCGAGCGACGGTGGGAATGGCGAACTCAAGCCCGGGCGCACAGACGCCGCGTGCCACCAGAAAGCGCAGGAACATGCGCAAGGCGGTAGCGAGGTTCTTGGACTTCTCGGGATAGTCTGGACTGATCTGTTGCAGGAAGAACGCGCGTAGTGCCGGCGCTGTATACTTACTGGGCGCGCCCAGCGCGCGTAGCAATGCGGTCACCGGCCATCGATAGTTGCTCAAGGTGATGTCGCGCGTACCGCGGTGCGCCTTCATCCAGTCGCAAAACTCGGAGAATACAGACGGCGTTTCAACAACACTGTCGGCTGCGGCTGGTTGAACTGCGCCGATCGCTTCCAGAAAGCGGACATAGACGCGCGCGCTTTGGTAGGCGTGGTCATGAAAACCGCAGGGATAGCGCAGACGACCTTGTTCGGCAAGGTAGTCGTGGAACTTGGCAAGGGTGCCCTGATCCGGCAAAGCTGGGCTGGTTTCCGTCGAATCAAGCCAAGCGGCGAACTGGACTGCCCCGCGAACATGCCGTCGGACTGATATCAGGCGGTAACCATGGTCTGCGAGCCACATGATGAAACGGTCGAGGTAAGGGCCGACGCTTCCGGCACGGTATCGTGCAATGGCCGACGCGGATTTGAAGTAGGTGGTCAACATGCTGCCTCCTTACAGGAATGCCCTGAAAGGCGGCGGCGTTATGAAGAGTGGTTCAGAGCGGGGTTATCGAAGAGAACCAAGTAAAGCGGGCGTTGCCGTCGCCCGAGATCAGCCTACTCCACATAACGTAGTGCTCGCCATAAG
>CAZYBH010000025.1:0-2946 GCA_964645315.1 uncultured Candidatus Saccharibacteria bacterium
CGCCGCGCAGCGCCGCCTCCGCCTCCCGCAGGCCGGCGCGCAGGTCGTCATCCGCATCCGGATGGGCCTCGATCGGGTCGATCGCGACGCGCACGCCGGTCGCCTCGTCGGCCAGCCCGAGCGCCTTGAAGATCCCTTCCCCCAGCTCCCGACGCGCTTCCGATGCCTGCGTGCGCCGCATCAGCTCGATGATCTCGGCGCCGCGTTCCAGCCGCGCCCGCACCGCTTGGAGCTTCGTGAGGATCTCCGTCCGGTTTGCCAGCGGGGCCCGCATCCCCAGTTCTGTCGCCTTGTCGCGTTGCTCGAACAGCTCCACCAGCTCGTTGAACCCTTCGACCAGGAGCAGCAGCCGGTACGCGTACGCTTCTCCGCCCGTTTCCTTCACGAGCGACTCCGGCATCTCCCCGCGCCTGACCAGGTCTTGCCGCCGCGTCAGTTGCCGCTTCCATCGGATGAAGAGCCCCATCACGATGACGCCGGCGAAGAAGAGCACGATCAGCGTCCCCGAATCCGAGGCGCGGTGCAGGCACGCGATCCCTTTCTCGATCTCCTCACGATGATCCTGATAGGCCAGCGCCAGGACGATGATCGGGGCCGCCATCGATACCCCGCCTACCATGTTCGCCATGGATGCGCGCCCTTTGCGCCTCTGTCCCGTGGGGTCAAACCACTTCCCTAGCGCGTCTTCACGCGCCCAGGGCGCATTTGTGGGAAGTCGCTCGATCCGTTTCTCGTTCTCCATGCCTTCCTCCGGTTTTAAAGGCGATGGATAAGCATAGCGTTTTCATCGCGATTTGTCAAATGGAGTGGCCTCTTTTCCGTACTAAACGCCTAGCGATGGTACGCCTTCCCGCGCAAGATCGCCTGCGCCCGATACAGTTGCTCCAACAGCACGATCCGCGCCAACACATGCGGCATCGTGTGTTTTCCGAACGAAAACACATAATCCGCCTCCTGCCGCAGGCTTGGGTCCAACCCGTTCGCCCCACCCAGCAAGAACGCCACCGGCACCCCACGTTCCCCCGTCTTCTCCAAAAATCCCGCCCATTCCCGCGAATCCAGCGGCTTCCCGCCCTCATCCAGGGCCACCAAAATGCACGGGTTTTTGATCCGTTTTCGCATGTTTTCCGCCTCCCGGGCCCGCAACCGCTCGACCGGAACCGTCGGCGACTCCCGTTCGTCGGGGATTTCGCTCAAGTCCACCCGCGCGAACGGCCGGATCCGTTCCAGATATTGGGAAATCGCCGCCTTTTGCCAGGCTTCCTGGGCCCCGCCGGCGGCAATGACATGGATCATCTGCATATCCTGTGTATAACCCATTTCGCCCTTTATTTAAAGCCCTTGACAAGCCTTTGGGGGTTCTATACAATCTCACCACCTTAGAAAAAGCCAGAGCCCAGAGAGAAAGCCACAGGCCGCATCCGATCGCCTCGATCGAGTCCCGCCTGTGTCTGTCTCCGCCACCCCCGAGGAACCGCGTAGGCGACCCTTGGTATGGCCGGTAGCATGGACCGCCGCTTCACAACTGAAGAAAGTAACATATCAGTAATAGATATGTGCAAGGCATCGGTATGGTGCGCGCAATCGCGCCATACTCGATTTGCAATGCAGTACACCAAGGTAAATTCCCCGTCCGCTGATCTTGATGATCAGAGTCCGGATGGGAAAAACACGTAAGGGCGTACGGTGGATGGCTAGGCATGAAGAGCCGATGAAGGGCGTAGCAGCCTGCGATAAGCTTCGGGGAGGTGGCAAGCAACCGTTGATCCGAAGATGCCCGAATGGGGAAACCCCACAAGATGAAGTCTTGTGACCCGCGTCTGAATCCATAGGACGTGTGGAGGGAACCTGGGGAAGTGAAACATCTCAGTACCCAGAGGAAAAGAAAAAAACAAAGCAAACCTCTTGTCTCGCAAGATCATTCGTGGTCTCGCTGAGACAAGACGTTTGCAATATTCCCTGAGTAGCGGCGAGCGAAATGGGAACAGTCAAAACCGTTTTGTATGACCGTTCGTACCGAGTTAGACGCAAGTTTAGCCGCGGGCGAGCGCGAGGGCGTGGGCCGCCTTCAAAGCGGGGTTGTTGGGACGGAGCATGCGTTCCCCATGAAACGCACGAAGATGCAGAGATCGTTAGCCGAATCCACTGGAAAGTGGAACCAAAGACGGTGATAGTCCGGTACGCGAAAATGATTCTCTCCTTCGGCTTCTGATCCATAGTACGACGAGGACCGAGAAACCTCGTCGGAAGCAGGCACGACGATGTGCCAAGACTAAATACTCTTCATGACCGATAGTGAACTAGTACCGTGAGGGAAAGCTTAAAAGCACCCCGAGAGGGGAGTGAAACAATATCTGAAACCGTACGCTTACATGGAGTTGGAGCGGGCGCAAGTCCGTTACAGCGTTCCTATTGAAGAATGAGCCAACGAGTGTGCTATACGTCGCTTGCTTAAGTTCCTGCGGGAGCGGAGGCACAGTGAAAGCGAGCCTTAATAGGGCGTTTTGGTGGCGTATACACGACCCGAAACCCGGCGAGCTAGCCATGACCAGGATGAAGGTTGTCGAAAGACAACTGGAGGTCCGAACCCACGAGCCGTGCAACACTCGGGGATGAGTTGTGGCTAGAGGTGAAATTCCAATCGAGCTGGGTGATAGCTGGTTCTCCTTGAAATAGATTTTGGTCTAGCGCTGGTTCATAACTTAACGGAGGTAGAGCACTGAATGGGGCTGGGGGCGCAAGCCTACCACTCCCAACCAAACTCCGAATGCCGTTAAGTGTTCCCAGCAGTCAGTCCGTGGGGGCTAAGCTCCACAGGACAAAAGGGAAACAGCCCTGATCGCAGGCTAAGGTCCCAAAGTCGATGCTAAGTGTAAAAGGACGTTGAGTGGCTTATACAACCAGGAGGTTGGCTTAGAAGCAGCCATCCTTTAAAGAAAGCGTAAC
>CAZYBH010000026.1:0-2436 GCA_964645315.1 uncultured Candidatus Saccharibacteria bacterium
GGCGCAGACGGCAAACACAAAGCCACCGGACCTAAGTCCGGTGGTCGGTTACTTTCTAATATTTGAAGATGCAATTTTGTGAGGTTTAACCTCGCAAAGCTGTTACAAAAATTTTGAAATATCTTTTAATGCTTTTTTAGGTTCTAGGTTTGGTGGTACGGCTATAATTTTGATTTTTTTGAGACGGCCGATTTTTTCTAGGAAAAGAAGGTTGGATAAGGCATCGAAATCATGCATCGATAGACGAGGTCCGATCATAAATGATTTTAGATTTTTGAAAATTGTAACTTTCTTGACATTGATAGCGGTGTCTATGACTAGCATTTCTTCTGGTACATCCCATTCTTCATTTGGATCTTTGAGGATGAAAGTAAAATCTGGATTTTGCTCTTGTAATTCTGGAATGAGTCTCACTGGTAAAGAGTCGATAGCAAGATCAGGGTTGCCGAAGATATAGACAGTCTTTTTTGTATTTGAAGCTTTCTTTTTCATGTTTCTATTATACATGCTCCGGGATGTGTCACATCCCTTTTGCATTAGAACAATCGTTCTAATATAATATAGTCATGGAAATAGAAAAAGCTATTGGAAAAATAAATAAATTTTTTGGGGAGAAGCGTAGGATGCCTACATATAGCGAGCTTATGGAGATGTTTTCATATCGCTCAAAAAGCGCCGTACATTATTTTATACAAAAACTGATCGATTCCGGTTTTATTTCAAAAGACAAAAAAGGCCGTCTCATACCACGCAGACTTTTCTCTGGTATCAAGCTCTTAGGGCTAGTCGAGGCAGGATTTCCATCGCCAGCCGAAGAAGAATTAGTCGATACGATGAATTTGGAAGAATATCTGATTACAAACAAAGATGCTTCATATATTTTGCGGGTCAAGGGAGATTCGATGGAAGATGCGGGTATATATGAAGGCGATATGGTCATAGTCGAGCGTGGCAGGAAACCCAAAAGTGGCGATATTGTCATAGCGGAGATCGATGGTGAATATACGATGAAATATTATCGCACGGGTGGTGGCAGGACATATCTCGAGCCAGCCAATAGCAAGTACCCGATCCTTTATCCGACCACTGAGCTTATTATCGTTGCGGTGGTCAAAGTCATAATCCGTAAACTCTGATGTGGGGAGATTTTTACAAAAGGGCGATTTTGCATATTGATGGGGATGCCTTTTTTGCTTCATGTGAAGTAGCGATGAATCCAGCCTTGAAGGGTCGACCAGTAGTGACTGGCAAGGAGAGGGGTATCGCTTCATCATTGAGCTACGAAGCCAAAGCCAAAGGTGTCAAAAGAGGCATGGTCATAAGTGAAATAAAGAGAATTTGTCCTGATGTAGTGATCTTGCCGTCGGATTATGAAACTTATAGTATTTTTTCAAAAAGAATGTACAACATTGTTCGTCGATATACTTCAGATGTGGAGGAGTATAGTATCGATGAATGTTTCGCAGATCTTACCGGTCTGCGTCGAGCCCTCAAGATGACTTATGAGGATATGGCTACAAATATCAAAAAAGAATTAGACACAGAACTTGGCATGACATTTTCAGTTGGTCTTGCTCCAAATAAAGTCTTGGCAAAATTGGCTTCAAAATGGAAAAAACCATCGGGTCTGACTATTATCAATTCAAATGAAATAGATAGATTCACCAAAGAGGTGGCGGTGGGCAAAATTTGGGGTATCGGTCCAGCTACAAGTGCATATCTCGGTAAGCATGGCATCAAGACCGCTTTTGATTTTGCCAACAAAAATCCTGCATGGGTCGAAGAACATCTTTCCAAACCTTTTATAGAGATTTGGCACGAATTGAGAGGTGATTTTATTTATGATTTGAATACGGAAGATAAACATGATTATCAAAGTATAAGCAAGACAAAAACTTTTACTCCTCCAAATTCTGATAGGCAGTTTATCTATTCTCAATTATCAAAAAACGTCGAGAATGCCTGTATCAAAGCACGAAGACATAATATCTCTTGTAAGAAGTTTTTCTTTTTTCTAAAGAGTCAGGATTTCCATCATTATGGTCTCGAGGTATCGATGCTTCGAGCAAGTTCTGCTCCGCAAGATTTTTTATTTGAAATAAAAAAGAACTTTGATCGAGTTTATAAGAGAGAGGTGCAGTATCGAGCGACTGGCATAGTCCTTATGGAATTGATAGACAATAGTGTGGTTCAGCCAGATCTATTTCAGGGAATGGGTCAAATAGAAAAGTGGCAAAAGATCTACGAAGGGGTCGATAAGATAGACGAGAAGTTCGGCAAGCATAGTGTTTTCCTCGGTTCGAGTCTACAGGCACTCAGTGGTAGACAGTACCAAGGTGGTAGATCAGACACTGCAAAGAGGAAGGACAATATTTTGCCAGGAGAAAATAAAAGACAGAGACTTTGTATACCGATGCTGGGGGAGGTGGGGTAGGG
>CAZYBH010000027.1:0-1940 GCA_964645315.1 uncultured Candidatus Saccharibacteria bacterium
CCACAGAGTTGAATCTGCTGTGTCTTCGTTAGCCCCGAGAGGTCGTACGTCATGCGGAACCCCTGCGCGGCGAACAGTTCGCGCGGCGCGAGCATCCTCGTTGCGATGTCCGTGATCGCATGCTCGATGCCGTTGACCGTGACGAGCGCGAACCGATCGCGCGTGGTGACTGTCCCGAGCGGCGCGTCGAGCGATTGCTTCTGCGTCTCCGGCTTCCCGTCTGCGCCGTAGTAGCTGATGAGGAACGCGCGCACTTGCTCGCGCCGATCGGGCGCGCCATCGAGCGTCGCGGTCGTGAGCGCGTGGTGGTCCTTCGCGGTGATCGCGCCGACGGGCTGTGCGATCTCGTGCCCCACGACGCCGCCGAAGTGCTTCGTGAGCAGCGCCGCACAGAGCGCGTGTTTCTGCCCTCCGGCAACGACGGTCCCGAGCGGCTGTGCGATGTCGAGCGCGCGGCTCTTGGCCCTGCCGCTCGCCGTAGCCGGTCTGCACGAGCGTCGGCACGACGAGCGCGAGCTCACCACGATTCGCCGCCGTCACCGTCGGCAGCGGGCTGCCGAGGTCGTGCGTGCGCTCGCCGCCGTGGTGCGTGAGGGACACGACGAACGGCTTGGCGGACCGCAGCACGTATCGCACGATGCCCGCTGCGATGCGCTTCAAGGTCTTCTCTGCGAGCGGCTTCTTTCGGTCGAAGATCGACTTTGCAGGGAGTGACCAGTCGATGCACTCCGCGGCGGTGCGCCACGGCGAGCAGAAGAGCGAACCTGCGCGCGTGTGCGTGGGTGCGGGCCACGTGATCGGCTGACCGTCGCGACGAGCGATCAGATACACTCGCTTGCGCGTCGTGGGCGCGCCGTAGTCCGCGGCGACGAGCGTGCGCCACTCGACCTGGTACCCCTGCGCTTTGAGCTTGCCGAGCCAGATCTTGAACGTGCGACCGCGCTTCGACTTGATCGGGTGCCCGTGTGCGTCGAGCGGTCCCCAGTCCAAGAATTCGGGCACGTTCTCCATGAGAATCACCCGCGGCTTCACCGTGCGCGCCCAGCGGATCACGACCCACGGCAACGATCGGATCTCTGCCGACTTCGGGTTGTGCGCGCCCTTCGCGCGCGAGTAGTGGGTGCAGCTCGGCGACGCCCAAAGCAGCCCGACGGGGCGACCGGCGCAGGCTTCGACCGGGTCTACTTCCCACACGTCGGCGATCTCGTGGTGCGTGTGCGGGTGGTTGCGCTGGTGGCACTCAATCGCCGTGCGCGAGTGATTGACTGCGAGCGACACAGGGCGACCGAGCGCGAGTTCGATTCCCTCGGATGCTCCACCGCCGCCCGCGAACAGGTCGACTACGATCTCATCTCGCGCGATCACGACGCCAACCGCCCTTCAATCACCCTCACGTCAGCGCCACGAGGCAACGTCACTCGCGGCAACCTCGTCTCATCCCTCATCCTCGCCGCAGCGACCACGGCGAGAGCGCGGCGCATCGTGTAGACGACCGCCTCGACGCTCAGCCCCGCGACCTCTGCGACCGCCGCCACGGTCCACACGACGTTGTCCGCGTCGAGCAGCATGATCGCGTCGATGTTGAGCTGTAAGAGGTTGGGCGTTAGCTGCGCCCAGTCGCAGTCAGCGCGCCACCAGCGCGAGCCGTCCGAGGTTTGCAGCCGAAATCGCACGATAGGCAGCGCGTCCATCAGAACATCCCTCCAAGCCCGTCAAACAACGACGGCTGCAGCGACTCGATCGACAGCGCGACCCAGCCCGGCGCGAGCCCGTCGAAGCCGCGCAGGACGTGAGTCACGCGCACCTCGACGTAGCGTCCCGTGAGTGCGTCCGTCTCGTGGTCGTACTCGCGCAGGACGAGCACGTCACCGACCGCAAAACCCCTGTCGTCCCTGCGAATCTCCGCTCTCTTCGCGCCGCTCTGGACGTCCGCGAAGTGC
>CAZYBH010000028.1:0-1901 GCA_964645315.1 uncultured Candidatus Saccharibacteria bacterium
GTATTTCCAAGTCTCGAAGCTGCTCGTGAAAAATCTCAAGCATTCAAGCTCGCATCAAGTAGTAAGAGTGTGAACAAATTTGAGAATGCATCGCTCATGAATCTCATGGGACGTCTCAAAACTGGTACTCTTCAGCATCTCAAGATCGTTCTCAAAGCTGATTCGAATGGTTCTCTCGAAGCCCTCAAAGCCTCTCTTCAAAAAATCACTGCCAAAGATGTTGCGGTGAAAATTATTCATGCGGGTATAGGTGCTGTCAATGAATCTGATGTGCTCATGGCTGGTACAAGTTCAGCTCTTCTCGTGGCGTTTAATGTCCCCATGGGAACCAATGCTACAGATACACTTTCAAAGTCAAAAATTGAAGTTATTGCTGACAAAGTCATTTACCGAATTATTGAAAAAGTCGAATCTATCGCTACAGGTATGATCGATATCAAGTATGATCAAGTCCTTGTTGGAGAAGGAAAGGCATTAAAGATTTTTTATACTGGTGAGAGAATGCAAATTGTCGGCCTCTCTGTTGTTTCTGGAAATATCCAAAAAGGTGCTCAACTCAAAATTATCCGCAATGATCGCGTCTCCGGAACTGGTAAAGTCGAAACCCTCAAAGAAGGTGTCTATGAAGTGAATCAGGTCGAAGAGGGTAAAGAATGTGGTATCCAATACAAAGGTGATGTACGCATCGTTCCTGAGGATAAGCTCGAATTTTATATGACCGTTGAACGTAAATAATATTTATTATTTTTTAATTTTATTTGTATGAAAAAAGTGATTTTACTCTGTGCCACCTTCTTTCTGTTACCCGTGTATGCTGCATACACTCTTACTTCTGAGGACCAAAAATTGGTTAATTCTTTTACCCAAAAAGCTCAACAAAAACCTCTACGTTATCAAGAGACGGTTATTGCTGCTCTTAAAAATGCTCAGTTAACTATCACTGATGAAAGAAAAATAGCTTTGTTTCAAGCTATAGAGTCAAATTTACGTAAAAAATTTCAAGGTTATGTGTTAGCAACTCGAGTTGAACGCGAAGAAATTGTTGATGCACTTACCAAAGATACAGATCAAATGACTGGTTCAGTGGAAATAGGATTATCAGGTAAATTGACGAGTACTACGGAGCCTTATGCAGTGACTTTTGATACTCAATTTCTGATGGATGTAGATGCACAGGATATATCAAATCCAAAAGTACGTTTGCAATTTGACGGTTCTGGATCAGCAGATACGGAGAGCGCTTCTGCTACGGCGGAAATGAGAGTAGTGGATAACAACTTTTTTATTCTTCTTTCAAAATTGAATATCGTTTCTTCATCTGGAATTGATATCTCCTCTTATATAAAACCTTATATTGGTACCTGGTATACGACGTCTCTTGATAATGATTTTGAGATGAATTCTAGCGTTCAGATAAATGGAGATGAATTAAGCTTAGAAGAAGAAAAAGCTTTATTGAACACACTTCTCTATACAAATTTTATACCAAATCTTCGTTATCTCGGCCAAGCGGAAGGATTTTCTACTTATAGTGGTTTTGTAGATAATAAAGCTTTGATTACTGTGATTAAAAATATAGCTCTCCAAAAAGGTGAAGTATTACCAAGCCAAGATATAGCAGAGCTTGAAAAAATGCTTAAAAATGTTACATTTTTTATTACATTTTCGGTCAATAAAGAATGAATAAACAATATCAGCGTCGTAACTAACCTAAAAAATGCAGTAAGTGGCGGAGCTATATTGAATGGTATTTTTACATTTGACATTACTTCAAAGACGCTTACAAGCCCTATTACTGCACCTGTAGGGGCTAAAAATCTTGATGAAATAGAATAATTTATGAACCTATCCTTTATCTGGATCATTTTTGCGGGTGTGTGTTGGGGGCTTGATGGACTCCT
>CAZYBH010000029.1:0-1886 GCA_964645315.1 uncultured Candidatus Saccharibacteria bacterium
GACTTATCCACCCCCACTCCTTGGACAAACCGTATCGGTGTGTTAGAACAGGACTGCTTGTCGTGGATCCTGGAGTTGGTGATGCTTCGGCTCGCGTGAAAAACCTCTTGGTCGCAAGGCGCTTCGGCGCCCCACGTCCCGGATGTTTGTCACGCGAGCGGGGGAACGTCGACCGTCGAAAGATGGCCGATTTTCATCACTGACCGTTCGCGCCAAAAAACAACGGGTCAGCCCGTTGTTTTTTGTTCTTCAGGTCCGTCATCACGCAACAGGTCCTCGAGCCGCGGCTCGCCCCAGAGATGGAGCTCGCGCAGGTACTTGTCGACGAAGTTCTCCGCCTCGTCGATATCCATCAGCTCGTCGAGGATGAGCGTATTGATCATGGCCGCGCGGCAATGCTCCTTGGGTTTCAGGCCGCCGTTGGGCTCATAACAGAGCTTTTGCAGTTCGTCTTTGTTTGGCATAGGCTGATGGGCAGTATGAAGCTTCGACACGCCGCTGAACAGGCCTTGCGTTGGCTGTGCCTCGCCTTGCCGTGGGCTGTGTTGGGATACGGTCTCCGTTTTCCGATCTTGGGGATCCCGACGACCGGGCTGGAGCTGTATCTTCTTGGCTTGTTTGCGGTCTTTTCTCTTGCTCGTGGCTGGTCTGGATGGGTGCAGGCATGGAAGGCGCTTCCGGTGCGATGGCTGCTGCTTGCCTGGGTGCTCATCGGGGCGGCGGCCGTGCTGTGGACCCCCGTCTTTTGGAAAGCGTTCCACCTGTGGCGCCCGTACTTTTTGGAGCCGGTCCTCGTCCTGATGCTCGTGAACGCCGTCCTGACGCAAAAAGCGGACCGGGACGCGCTGCGCACGAGCGCCTGGACCGTCGTGATCTTCGTGAGCGTCTGGGCCATCGTCGAATTTATTACGGGGAAGGGGATTCCGCACCCGTGGAACGTCTCGATCGCCGACGGGCGCCGCGCGACCGGCCCGTATGGCTATCCAAACGCGGTCGCCCTGTTCACGGCCCCGCTTGTCGCCTATGCGGGCGCGCGCGCCTGGCTGTTGCGTGAGCGTTTGGCGGGCGTCGCGGCGATCCTTGGCTTGCTTGGGATTCTGGCCGTGCGGAGCGATGGGGGGATGCTTGCCGTGTTGGCGGCCTGGGCCTCGGCGATGCTCTTTTCGCGATGGGGGCGCCGGTTGTTGCTGGTCGGCATGGTGGCAGGCGCGGTCGGTGCGCTCCTCCTGCCTGACCTCGCCCAATCCGCTTGGAAGGGCCTGACGTTCCAGGGCTGGTCCGGCATCGTCCGCCTCTACATTTGGCGCGAGACGTGGGACATGCTGCGAGCCCACTGGTTCCTCGGGGCGGGATTCCAGGGCTATCCGCTCGTTTTCGATGCGTTCCACCGGGCGCGGGCCATCGAGATCTTCCAGTACCCGCACCAATTCGTGCTGACGGCGTGGTCGGAGGTGGGGTTGCCGGGGCTGCTGCTGTTCTTGGGGCTGCTGGGAATGTGGGCGCGTCGGGCATGGGCTGCCTCGAAGGCCTGGGCCCGCCGGGCGATCGGCGTCGCCCCGCTGGTCGCGGTCGTCGTGCACGGATTGGTGGATGTGCCGTATTGGAAGAATGATCTTGCGGTGACGTTTTTCCTGCTGTGGTGGGTGGTGGCGTGGGTGGATGCGGACGGAATCGGCGCCACGGAGCCCTCCCGTTGACGCCCCGGAGGCCGTTTGCTATCGTCCCAGCGCGTTGCGGGCTCCGTTTGGCCCTCAACCAAGCCAAAAAATACGGAGAGGTGGCTGAGTGGTCGAAAGCGCCACACTCGAAATGTGGTGTACCGGTAACGGTACCGCGAGTTCGAATCTCGCCCTCTCCGCCATGATATGTCGTTATCGGAGCCGTCT
>CAZYBH010000030.1:0-1746 GCA_964645315.1 uncultured Candidatus Saccharibacteria bacterium
CAGCGAAAGCGGCAGGCGTCAGTGTAGAAAACACCAATCCAAAAATAAGAGTAACAGACGTTACTTTTTTGAATGTTTCAAGGAATGAAATATTCATAGGTAATAAATTAAAATATATTACCTACCATTTTGATGGTAATTCAAATATTACAATGAACACATAGTTGACTATTTGTAATAATACAGTTTGTATATTTTCAAAATTGCTTACGGACGCACTATTCGTACCTCTGGTTCGAGAGAGATTTGAAACTGTTCTTGTACTTTTTTCTGTGCAAGTTCGACAAGTTCGACAAGGTCTGTCCACTTGGCTGTGCCGTCTGACATAAGGAAGTTGGCATGTTTCTCAGAGAAATATGCTCCACCATGTCTATATCCTTTCAGACCTGCTTGTTCGAGGAGAGAGCCTGCCGAATTTTCACGACTTGGATTCTTGAAAAAAGAACCACACGAAAAACCAACCGGCTGTACCCTTTCTCGCCACAGAAGTGGTTCTTCGTCAGAATGATATTTTTCTCGGAGCTCTGTGAGGTCGAATTGAATTGAGAGAATAAACCATTCTGGGTGATTCTTTGCTTCTGACCAGCGGTAGCTGAAATTCATCTCTTCTCCTGTTTTTGAAAAAGTCTCCCCTGTTTTCATGTCGAGCATATTTACTTGCGTAACATATGGCCCTACCTCCAACCCAAAACAACCAGCATTTCCAAAAACTGCACCCCCTGTCGATCCTGGTAAACCCTGAAATCGATGCCAGAAATCAATACCGTGTTCATTTTCGAGTGTTTCTGCCAACTCCCATATAGGCTGTCCAGAGAGGACTGTGAGTTGTCTATTATTGAGGTCGTATCCTTCCGAAGAGTTGTAGATAACAAGTCACGGAAATTCATCAAACGCCAGAAGACTGTTTTTCCCTCCTGCTATAGTCAGAATGGGAGCCCGCATCTCATAAGCAAACTTGGTAGCAGCTTTGATTTCTTCGACATTATCGCCATGAAACTCGACAAAATATCTGGCCGTTGCTGGCGTTTGATATCCAGAGAGTAGTGATATGTCGACATGTTGTTCCATATTATTTCTTTTTGGTTTTAAGAGATTTTTTATGGTCCATAAATTGTCTGAGACATTCTGCCGTAAATGATCACTTGACCGAGAGAAGTCAGTCTCGAGGACCCTGATAGAGGAGTTTCCCGCCTCGTTCGCCACCTTCTGGCCCCATGTCTATAATGTAGTGAGCATTAGCAATCACATCCAGATGATGTTCTATGATGACGACGGTATTATTTTTCTCGACCAAAGTAGACACTATCGACATGAGTTTCTGGATATCAGAGAAGTGGAGGCCAGTTGTTGGTTCATCCATGATATAGAGGGTCTTCCCTGTTGATTTACGAGCCAATTCGGTGGCCAATTTCACTCGCTGCGATTCACCTCCCGAGAGTGTCAAAGCAGACTGACCCAGGGTGATGTAACCGAGACCCACTTCGAGTATGGTTTGAAGCTTATGTTTAATTTTTGGGAATTTATCAAAGAAAACAACGGCATCTTCGACCGTCATGGCCAGTACATCAGAAATAGATTTCTCATGGAAATGAACCTCGCGAACCAAATGATTGTAGCGAGTGCCTCCGCATGATTCACACGTCACGTGAACATCGGGTAGGAAGTGCATCTGAATACGTCTGACACCATCGCCTTCACAGGCATCACATCGTCCTTGTTTGGTATTGAAACTAAAGTGTCCTGGAC
>CAZYBH010000031.1:0-1347 GCA_964645315.1 uncultured Candidatus Saccharibacteria bacterium
TGAATCGCCCTGGGTTTGATGGAGGCTCGGGCTATTGGTTTCCAACCCCGGCGGGGTCGGCTTGTTGGGCAGCGTAGAACGCTGCTTCGAACTCGGCTGGGGGGATGTGGCCGCAGTAGCGGTGCAGCCGCTCATGGTTGAACCAGTGGACCCAGGCGAGGGTGGCGAGCTCGAGCTCGTCGACGTCGTCCCAGGGCCTGGGGGCGTCGGGCCCGTAGACGCACTCGGTCTTGTAGAGCCCGTTGGTGGTCTCCGCCAGGGCGTTGTCGAACGAATCGGCGACTGTCCCGATCGAGGGTCGTGCGCCGATCTCGTCGAGGCGTTCGGTGAACCGCACTGCGGTGAACTGGCTGCCGGCGTCGGAATGGGTGACGAGTCCGATCAGACGGCGAGCGCCTCGGGATCGGCGAGCCATCTCGAGCGCGTCGAGGACCATGTCGGTGCGCATGTTCGACGCGACGCGCCAGCCCACGATCCGCCGCGAGAACGCGTCGACGATGAAGCACACATACGCCATCCCCGATCGCGTCGGCACGTAGGTGAGATCGGTCACCCACAACTGGTCGGGGGCCGCCGCGGTGAAGTCCCGGTTCACCAGGTCAGGGGCCCGCACCGCGTCGGGGTCGGACTTAGTGGTGAACACCTTCTTTCGTCGACGGCTCACCCCGCAGATGCCCAGCTCACGCATCAGCCGGGCCACCTGGTCCCGGCCGATGTCATGGCCAGCGCGGCGAGCGGCCCGCCACAACTTGTCGGCCCCGTAGACCTTGCGGTTCACCACCCACAACGCCAACAGGATCGGCATCAACACGCCGTCACGGATGGCCCGAGCCGACGGTGCGGTCTCGCGGTTCTTGGCGGCGTAGTAGCTGCTCGGAGCCACCTGCAACGTGTCGCAGATGGGCTCGACTCCGAACTCGCCACGGTGCTCGTCGATGAACTCGACGAGCACCTTCATGGGCGGTCGAGCTCCGCCTGGGCGAAATACGCCGACGCCTTGCGCAAGATCTTGTTCGCCCGCTCCAGCTCGCGGTTGCGCTGGGTCAGCTCGCGGATCAACGCCTCGTCCTCCGCTGTGCGACCAGCCTTCAGGCCCTCATCGATGTCGGCCTGGCGCACCCACTTGCGCACCGTCTCGACCCCGTACCCGAGCTGGTCCGCGACCCGCTTGATCGTCCCGTGGTCAGTGCCCAGCTCAGCACGCAACTGGCGCACCAACCGCACCGCCTGGGCCTTCTCCTCAGAGGTGTACCGACGCGTGGTCGGCTTCCCCGGTGTCTTGTCCTTCGGCATGACTCCATCCTCGTTTCCAAGGTCAGGAGCCTCCAACGAACCCAGGGCGATTCA
>CAZYBH010000032.1:0-1116 GCA_964645315.1 uncultured Candidatus Saccharibacteria bacterium
TTTCTAACTCTTTACCACAGGAATCGCTGATTGTATAAGCAAATGCTATACCAGTTTCTCGGAAAATATCGCCAAAATCTTTATTCTGCATAAAGACAAACTGTGGTATATGATAACCATTCTGAAACTGTGTTTTTATTCCTTCTCTTGTAAATGACATCATCTGTTCCTCTCTGCATCAAAATAGGACGGCACCATAAGGCATCGTGCTGTCTGCTGTAGAGTATCATTCCGCTAACCACATATCTGTAGCTCATCAAAACATCTCAGGAAGCTTCCCTCATATAGCTGTATTCATCATCCAGTCGAGTTTTTCTGCTCTTGTTGTTCTCTGGTTCAGATTTCAGACGCCACCATCGGCCAAATCTTTATTTCCAGCCATCATATATTTTTGGAATCTTCGACCTAGGTTTTTTAACAAAGGATGTTTGAATTCATTGAGGAGATCAAAAATTGCATCAGTTTCGGTCATCTTATAGCCATCTTTTGTCCACTTTTTTGGCCATGGATGATTTCCGTGTGGTGGCATATGAGGATATTTCTCAGGATTATTGTGATTTGGATCGAGAGCATGACAAATACTGTTATACCAAAACCATTCATGACTTCCGTCACTATTCTTATAATCATTTTTTCCTCCATCTCATGGGTATAGTTGTCAAAAAATCTTCATTGTCGACATCATGGCAGCCATGAATTTTACACTTGGGAAATGTTCCTTTGTTGACCATTTTTTGATTAATCGACCTCGATGATAGCTACCCATCCCATCGACTTTATTTACGAGTTCGTCGAGGTAGGACTGAAAACTTCCGTTACCATCGGCAATCATCAGTGATGGCCACTCCATCTTATTCATTGCCCAGCCGAATATACCACCTCCAGAATCAAGCTTTTCCATGGCGAGAGCTGCTGTGATTTTACCGGCGAATGCATGATCTTTGTGGTGTTGTTCTTCCCATGCTTTAAATGGTGCCTTCCAGAGATCACCATGCATTATAACGCCAAGGCTATGCGTATGCATGAGGATGTTCCACCAACTCATGCCTTTGTCTTTTTCTTTTTTTTCCTTTTTCTTTGCTTTTTCAATTGGTTTTTCTAGTTTGAAATTTTGAT
>CAZYBH010000033.1:0-1110 GCA_964645315.1 uncultured Candidatus Saccharibacteria bacterium
CGATGTAGGCGCGGTTGATCATGTCCATTTCGCGCTGCAGCTCGCCGTAGCAGAACGGCATTTCTTCCCCGCCAATATACGGAATCTGCTCGCGCAGATCTTCCGGGCACACCCAGTCAAAGGTCAGGTTGGTAAACGGCGTCTGTGTACCCCAGCGGCTTGGCACATTCAGGTTGTAGATCAGCTCCTGCATGTATTGCTTGACCTGATCGTAGCTGAGGCCATCGTTGCGCACGTACGGCGCCATATAGGTATCGAACGAGCTGAACGCCTGCGCGCCGGCCCATTCGTTCTGCAGCGTGCCGAGGAAATTGACGATCTGGCCGATGGCGCTCGACATGTGTTTCGGCGGCTTGGCTTCGACCTTGCCCGGCACGCCGTTCAGCCCTTCGTGCAACAAAGTGCGCAGGCTCCAGCCGGCACAGTAGCCGGACAGCATGTCCAGATCGTGGATATGGATATCGGCATTGCGATGCGCCTCGCCGATCGCCGGCGGGTAAACATGCGACAGCCAGTAGTTGGCGATTACCTTACCGGAAGTATTGAGGATCAGCCCGCCGAGGCTGTAGCCCTGATTGGCATTGGCGTTGACGCGCCAATCGAGCTGATCGAGATATTCGTTGATCGAACTGGCGACATCCACCACCGTCTTGCGATCACGGCGCAGCTTGGCGTGTTGCTCGCGGTAGACGATGAAGGCGCGCGCGGTCTGGAAATAATCGGCAGCGATCAGCGTCTGTTCGACGATATCCTGGATCGCCTCGATGCTCGGCGTGCTGGCGCCAAAACGGTGGATCAGCACCTTCACCACCTGCGCCGACAGCCGCTCCGTCTCGCCCTGGCCAAATTCACCCGTCGCCACGCCGGCCCTGGCGATGGCACAACGAATTTTGCTCAGATCAAACCGCGCCACCTGTCCGTCACGTTTGACCACCTCACTCGGCAATACTACGACATTGTCCATTTAACGCCCCTTTAATCACTACATATTGTGGTTTTGTGAAGCATAACCACAAGCCAAGGGGGCGACAAACCGGATGGTGAAATTCTTGAGCTAAATCAAGCGATCGCCAACAACCAAAGAAAAAGCTGCCGTGGCAGCTTGATCCA
>CAZYBH010000034.1:0-1065 GCA_964645315.1 uncultured Candidatus Saccharibacteria bacterium
CCCCACCACCCCCCACCCCGTCCCTTTCGGACTACCTTCGCACACAATGTTGTATTTGCATTGATAGCGTTGTACTGCTTTCTGGGTTAGTTTACCGTAATAGCCTGTTACTAGGGCTTCTGGGTATATACCAGGGAGGGTTGCTAGATAGGATTGTAGTAAGGAGACTTCATTTGAGAATAGTCCGTAATATAGGGTGCTTGTGATAAGGAGAGAGGTTTTGTTTAGAGAGTTTATAGCTGCAGATACTGGATTAGTGTTAATAGCTACTGTGTTAGAGGTAGAAGCTCTTAGAGCTTCTACTCTTTGAATAGTAGCTGGTGAGTCTATGTCACCTCTTTGATAGTAGTAGGCTGCACCACCAGCTGGTTTTGGTACTGCAAATAGAGCGAAGTCTGAGAAGTTTGTGGTATAGCAGGTAACTGTATTAGTGTTAGTGTCTGTTGAACAGTTAGATAGTGGGTACCATGTTGAGCCATCGTAGCGGTATATAGTTAGAGTATTAGGATCTATACCGTTTAGATCTTCTGGAGAGTATGAGATAGAGACAGCTATTGGGGCTTGGAAGGTGGAGACTTTGCTTGTAGTAACTGTGTCTATTGCGGCTAAGTTGAATACAGATGTTCCGATGGCTACCTTACCTTCTGGAGTCTTAGCTTCTTCGAAGAATGCTGTTGGTTCTAGCTTAGCTGCCTGGAAGACTATTTCATTAGTACTACTTGCTGCTATTTCTGGAGGGATAGCTAAAGTTATTGTTTGAAGAGATACTCTAGAGATAGCAGTAGAAGAAGCTTTGACTTCTGTTGTCTCTATGACTTCTGCCATACCGGTACAGCCTTCTGTAGTGAAGGAATAGTTAGGAGAGGTTGTGTATACATTAGAATCATTAGCTGACTTGATACGATATCGGAATGTTGTACAGCTTGGGAGATTAGATAGTGTTACCGAGTGATTGAGTACTCTTGTTCCTGTATCTGTTTCTACTGTACTTGAGCCATAGCTAGTTGATGGGCCGAATTCTATTTGGCTACTACCCTCTACTGATGTGGTCCAGGTGATGGTGGC